>CAYZRE010000001.1:0-119372 GCA_964479835.1 uncultured Candidatus Saccharibacteria bacterium
AACGCGTTCTACGGTCTGTGAGGCGAACACTCCAATCGACCCAGGCCCGAGCGGGATGGGACGGCGGAGGGTCAAAAATCCCACTTTCATTCACACTCTCTCCGTGGTATTGATAGAAGGCATGCCACTCCCAGCATCTCAAGCACAGAGCGACGCATTTGATCTTGCAACGCCGATTACGCGCGTGCGTTCGGTCGGCACACGCAGTGCCGCGCGTTTGGCAAAACTGGGTATCAAATCGGTGCGACAGTTGTTGTGGCACCTCCCCGCCCGTTATGAGGATTACAGTTTGGCGGTTCCGATTGCCGATGTTGTGCCGGGGCAGAAACAAAGTATTCAGGGTGAGGTGATTTCCATTGTCAGCCGGCACATTTGGCCCAAGCGTCTTACTATCACGACCGCAACTCTCCGCGATGACAGCGGGGCTATCCGTGCAGTCTGGTTCAATCAACCGTATCTGGAAGAAACACTGACGGAAGGCACGCTCGTTTCGGTTGCCGGCAAAATGGTACTGGATAAACGCGGCCTTTATATTTCCAATCCGATATACGAAAAAATTACACCGGAACAAACGCACGACGGGGGCCAATTGCGTCACACGGGCCGCCTGATACCGATTTATCCCGAAACCGAAGGGGTCACTTCGAAATATTTGCGGTTTCTCATCCAACCGCTCCTGGAGAGCCTGAAGATTCCCGATCCCCTCCCGGCGGCTATTCGACGCCAGTATGACCTCACTGACCTGACGGATGCAATTCGGACGATTCATTATCCCGACACGGAAGAGGCGGTTCCTGCGGCGCGCGACCGGCTCGCATTTGATGATTTACTTCTGCTCCAACTGAAAGCGCTCCGCGAACGGCGACAGATAAATAAATTACGGTCAGTGCGTATTCCGATGGATACGGCATACATGCGCACTTTGGTTGCGACTCTGCCGTTTACGCTGACGAAAGACCAACGGGTTGCAACACTGGAAATTCTGCGCGATATGGAGCGGGTGTATCCGATGAACCGGCTCATGGAGGGCGATGTGGGGTCAGGCAAGACGGTTGTAGCGCTGCTCGCGGCGTTGCACGGAGCGCGGGTTGGGCATCAGACGGTACTGCTAGCCCCGACCGAGATTCTCGCCCAGCAACACTACCAGACGCTTCGTACGCTTGTCGGTTCTTCGGGTATCCACACCGCGCTTCTCACCGGTTCAACCGCGTGCGTGGACGACAAAGTCTCAACCAAAGTTGCCGCAAAACGGGCTGTCAGCACGGGACAGGCGCACATCGTTATCGGCACGCACGCGGTTATCCGCGATGATGTCCGATTCAAGGCACTGGCGCTGGTGGTTATCGACGAACAGCATCGGTTCGGCATCGAGCAACGCGCCGCGCTGATGAAATCCGACCGCCACGCATCCGGCTTTGTTCCGCACCTGCTCTCTATGACCGCAACCCCTATCCCCCGCACACTGGCGCTCACCATTTTTGGTGACTTGGACATTTCACTCATTCGCGAAAAACCAAAGGGCCGACAGCCTATCCGGACATCGGTCGTATCGTCACAGGAGCGGTCACAGGTGTGCGACTTTATCCGAAAGCAGGTGCAGGGCGGTCGGCAGGTATTTGTTATTTGCCCTGCTATCGACCCGACTGCACCGATTCCGCCCGGCACCGCCCCTGCCGGAGGCCGCCAGGGGCGATTATCGGCCCTGTGGGCGCAGGTGAAGGCGGTAGAGGAAGAATATAAGCGACTATCGAAAGAGGTGTTCCCTGATCTGAAGGTGGCGATGCTCCACGGCCGCATGAAGCCCGCCCAGAAACAGGCCGTCATGCGTGAGTTCACCGAAGGATGGCACGATATTTTGGTGTCCACATCGGTGATTGAAGTCGGCGTGGATATTCCCAATGCATCCATCATGGTCGTTGAAGGCGCCGACCGGTTCGGGCTGGCACAATTGCATCAGTTCCGCGGGCGCGTGGGCCGCGCTGAACACCAGTCGTACTGCTTTCTGTTCTCCAGCGATGATACCACCGGCAATCGCCGACTTCAGGCGATGACGAAAACCGATGACGGGTTTGTGCTCGCCGAGCAGGACATGCGTATCCGCGGGCCCGGCGAATTCTTCGGTATCAAACAATCCGGTCTGCCCGACCTGACGATGGCCGCACTTGCCAATGTCGACCTCATCAAAAAAGCCCGCACTGCGGCGCGAGCTATCATGAAAATCGACCCCGACCTCAAACGCAATCCCCTGCTGGCCGCGCAACTCGAATCTATGCGCCAGTTCTCGCATCTGGAATAGACCTGCGCCTATTTGCGGCTTTTCGGAGTAATCCAGAAACCCATATAGCGGCCAAACATAAGGCGAGTCTGCGCGTCCAGGGCGGGAATAGAGCCGAAGAAGATGAAATTGACGGGGAAGAGCAGCCACTGTAGGACCATCCACACATAGCGGAATTTTCCGAAGTTGGGAGGTCGCGGAGGAAGCATAATCATCGAAAGGATTGCCGAGGAAATAAGCCCGACCATCGATAACAGCATGATGGTCTTCGTGATAGGCGGGAGGTTGTAGGACAGCATCGTTGAGTCGAAGCGGCCGGTGCCGATGGTGACGGGAAGCCAGCCTAGCAGGAAGATGATGAGCGCATTCGTGGCACTGGAGTGCGTCTTTTCTATCATATTAAAGGCGTGACGCACTTTAGTGCCCAACGAAATGCGCTTGTTTTTCAGAAATCCGAACAGGAAGTACGGATTATTCTCGACGCCATAGTGCCAGCGACGAATTTGACGATACTGGCTGACCAGCGTTCCCCAGAAGGTAGATGCGACATTGGCATCCATATACACCGGATAGTGCAGAGGAACCGTGCGCCAATCACCGTCGAATCGCAGGAGACACTTCCAGAAAATCTGGGAATCTTCACTGACGACATTCACTTGCCAGAATCCCACATCGACAAGCGCCCGCAGGCCGATTGATTGACTTGAAAATGTAACCAGCTGTTCGGGCCGCGCCTGTTGTATCATCTGCCAGAAAGTCGTAGAAAACGCGAAGACCCGCGCGAAGGCGGGAGCGTGCCAGATATTGTTACTGAATATCGGGACGGGCTGATATGAGGAGCGCAACGGCCGTGCGGCGGTCAGATAGTGCCAGGTAAGACAGGCAAAGAAATCATGGGGTGCGACCGTATCCACATCAAAGACTGATACGATGACATTACGGTATGGAATTTTTAGCTCGTCGATAACTTTTACGGCCTGCTTGCCAGCCCAGGTTTCGTTGGAGCCTTTCCCGCGTATTTCCCCGATGATGTTGTCGGGATGTTCGGTGACCAGAAAGCGGAGAAACTTCGAGCTGAACTCTTCTCGGATGCGGTCGGCAATTTCTCGTGCAGATGCCCCTATCCGACCTTCGATGGCCAACGCGATAATCATTTTATCTAACGGCCAGGTTGTTTTCAGGAGTCCTTCGAAGCTTTCGCGAACCACCTCATACGGTTCGGTCGCCATCGGAAGAATGACAAGGTGGCGGATGTCTTCCCACACAACACCTGATAAATCTTTGGAGAAGGGTGTCGCGCCTACGAGCAACGGCATCCAACTGATACGCTGGTTGGCGCGCATTGCACCAAATGTGTGGCTCATGTGCAACGACAAATAAACAGTCTTGATGAGCCAGTAGATGTCGAAACCGATGATGAAAATTGCCGCGTACACGGGCAGCCAGTAGGATGCGGCGACAACGGCGATGAGGGTTAGCCAGGCGAATACGCCGGGCTGGATTTCGAGGAGGCGGTAGACGAGCCGATCGCGTCGGTTGGTGATATCAGTGGCACGCCCGTTTGCGAGATACTCGTAGGACATTCAGGGCTCAGAGTACCACAAAATACGATAAAATCAAGGAAAAACGGCTCGCCAAGCGTGGTGCTCGGCGAGCCGTGTGATTGAAGCGGTCAGACTACCTTGTCGTCGATTCTGCGATTCATTTTGGCATCGCTCTTGCGACGGTTGCGCAAAACGATAACATCATCGACAACGCGTTTGTCGCCTTTCTGCATGAGCCAGTCGGCGACGGTGGTCTCGCTGCTGGGCAGGGATTCTTTGTTGCGAAGTTCGGAGTGAAGCGACTGCAGGAGGTCGTCCGAGGTGAGTGCCCACAGACGAAGTTCCTCGGGCATCGACAGTCCGCGCGCGATGGCGAGGTCCTTGGAGTTCTCCACGACATCACTCAGGAACTTACCGGAAATCATCTGGCTCAGCGTGATGATTTCGCTGTCCTCTTCTCCCCCGTCCTTTCTGAAGTTGACCTCCAGCAGTTCGTTGTCACGGGACTTTGCGAAGATGCTGGCGACAAGGAGACGCACGACTTCCTCGGTGGTGCTACCGGCAATCGGGATGCCCCGCAGTTGCTTGTGCAGTACGGCAGACGCTTTTTCGGGAGTATCGGGCGGTTGGATGCGCACCTGGCGGTCGAACCGACGGCCAACGGCAAGATCCATCAGATCAAGCCGGTTTGTTGCCGCAATCAGGTTGACGCCCTGCATCTGCCGAACACCGTCAACGAGCGTTGAGAACTGCGTGCTCACCGCGCCATTGATGTTTGTGGACAGCCCGGCACTGCGGGTGAGAAAGAATGACTCGCAGTCATCGAAGAAAACGGTTGAAGTGGCACCGGTCAGCTGATACAACTTCTGCGCTGCCGCGAATATCTCGCGAAGGAAGCGCTCGGTGTCGCCGAGCCACTTGGAGTACAGCTCGGTGCCGCCAACGGCGAAGAAATTCCCCTTGGCATGCTTGAGGATTGCTTCACGGTGCATGTCGAACTGTCGTCGCGCGATTGCTTTCGCAATCATCGTCTTGCCGTTGCCCGGCAGGCCCATCAGGATAACGCTGAATGTCTTCTTGTGCTTGAGAGTCTCATACCCCTCGGCCGCGCGGTACGGGTTCTCCAGACTCGACACCAGTCGGGCAAGCTCCTCGTCCATGCCACCGATGTCATCGAATGTGGTGTCGGGCATCTCGGCAAGCAGGAAGCGGGAGCCCACACCCAGTGATGAGGTTCCGGCTCCACCCTGCGCAAAACTGTGAACGATGACTGATTCTTTCAGCAGGACTGACGCGTCGGGCTCCAGAGAGTCCACGGGCACATTCTGTCCGACCAGGACCACTCGTTTTTCGCCACGGGAGTCTTCCACCAGCGCGGAGTGTCCGCCGCTCATCATTTCCGCGATTTTCACCTGCGTGCCGATGTGGTCGACTTCGTCGACAATCAGCTGGATGGCTCGCGTTTTCCCGTTGAGCATCACCGATGTACCGCAGGCAAGCGCTTCGACTCTCGCTGACGGATGAATACCAACGCGGTACTGGTGGCCGTCGAGTAACACATCGGCTGTCCCGTCTTCAGGATTGAGCCGAGCTACGACGGCGTAGTCGTGTGAGGGTGTCATCAGCGCTAGGAGTTCTTCTTGGAGCGCTTCAGTCTTGGCATTCAGCTCTTCGAGGGTTGTCGTTGCTTCACCCAGGGACGCCTTAATGGCGTCACGCTCGCTGGAGATGCTGACGATGAAGGTATCCTGTTTGGCGATGTGCGCTCTCAATTTCCCGAGCAAGGCCTCGCGATCGGCGACTTGCGTAGCGAGTCGCGCCAGCATGAGCTTCACGAATTGGGCCCGCTCTTCTCGGGTCATATTGTCTTCGTTTGGCATACTGCCTCCTTTGGAAACGAGCGATTGCGGCCCAGCATAGCACCCTGCGGACATCCTGCAAGGCAAAAAGAAACGGCTCACTGAATGAGCCGTTTAGAGGGCGAGCCGTTTGAAGATGTTTTGGTAGTCGTGGGCGGCCAGGGCGGCGCGGTCCAGGAGCACGATGTCGCGTCGTCGTCCGACGGAGAACAGCGACTTCAGTCCCGATATGCCCTCCAGTTCAGACGCGCGCTCCAGACCCATGATGAGCTCGGCGACCGTATGGTAATCCGCCCATTGGTCGCGGAGTGTCCCGTTGAGCTGTTCGAGAACCTTTTCCGACTCCTCCTGATTCCCGCCGGTGTCAGTCGTGCCCATGTAGCGGATGCGGTCGAATGTCTGTGTACTGCCATCAGGACTTACGGTGGCCATGAAGTCCTGTCCGGGGGTTTCACGAAGCTGAACGATAGTGGCCTCGGCAGACAACGGCTCTCCGATGGGCGTGTAGTACCGATTGGCCAGAAGCGTACTGACCGACTGGACTGCCGCGTCGCAGATGAGGGTCTCCTCTCCCCTGCTCAAGGCGTCGGCAACGGCGTATGCGTTCTGTGCCGCCTGCCGGTGTACGATCTGGCAGGCCGTGAAATCACCGCGGCTCACGCAGGCCATACGGTCCATCACCTGCCCGATGCGATTGCGGGACTCGCTTTTGTTTGCGGCGATGAGAACGATACCCACCGGACCGTTGTACACCAATACCGGGGAGGAGCGTTCGATGGTTCGGCGGATGATGCGCTGTCTGTTGCGCACATACTGAAGATCAATACTTGCCATGTCTGCCCTCCTTACGCGATAGTTCCGGCGCCATCGGGGCCAATGAGGTCAATGGACACCTTGCCTCCCGAGAAGCTGTCAGCATTGGGCGCCATGATGTGTATGGCAATCTTGGCGAGCTCGATGCCGGCGTCAACATCCATGTCGATGCCGCCAAGCCCCTCGTAGCGTTCGCGCAAACGCCCCTCAATGCCGCTGCCGGAACCGGATACGGCAAGCCTGTCTTGCTCCACCTCCGACCCGTCAGCGCCCATACTGAAGATTCGTGCGCGGACCTTGCCTTTGATGTCGTAGGTCACAAGGATGGGGGCACACAGGATGCCCGCGCCCATCAGGCCTATGCCGTGGAAGAGTGTCGCGCTCAACGCCTTGACCTTGGCTCGCGCGGTGATGTTCTGGTCGCTGACATCCTGCAGGTAGCCAAGGTACGATCGTATCGCACTGGCATACTTCATGCCCAACACCGGAGAGCCGGAGATGAGCAGGCGCGAATAACGGTCAACCGTGAACATCTTGCGGTAGGTCATACTGACGGGCGTGCTGCCCATACTGACCTTTCCGTCGGAAAACGCGACCGCAAACTTTCCTTTTGCGACGATGAATGCGCCGATGGTGGTGCCGTGCAAGGCCTTCTCCCCGTGGACTCCCAGTGTTTCGGGTGCCCGCTCACATACTTCACGAATTGGGGCGAGTAGCCGTGCGAGAAAGAGTTCATCCCTCGCGTACTCCATGTTATTCCTCCTTTGTGAAGGTGCGTGCCCGCAAGCATACCAGCGAGCGGCGGAGTGTCAACGCTGTTGCCCCGCCGCATTGTTTGGCCTATAGTTGCGCCACGAACATTTACAAGGGAGGTACCAGATGAATCGGCCTGCGATGGTGATGGGAATCGAGACCGAATACAGCATCTATGTGCGCCAGCCGTCGGGCATGAATTACGAGTTGGCTGTCGGGTCTGCCGGCAAGACGATGCTCGACTGTGTCCGCAGTAGTATCGAGGCCATGGGCGAACAGGTCATCATTACCCGCAATGGATTGCATCCGGGCGTACAGCATATCGCCAACGGAGCCCGGTTTTACCTGGACAGCCTGCATCCGGAGATGTCGACATCGGAGTGCCAAAATCCACGGGATGTGGTCATCTGGGACGCTGCCGGCGAGCGCATTGTGCAGACGGCTGCAGAGCGCGCGAGCAAGGATCTCGGGTTCAAGGTGTCAATCTACAAGAAGCTGGTAGACGGCCATGGTCACACATGGGGGTGCCACGACAACTTCTGTATCACGCCGGAGTTGTTCTTTCGGATTACCAAAGATGATGTCAGGAATGTCGAGCAAAAAACGCTGGCGACCTGGTTGGTGGTGCGACAACTGCTTACGGGTGCCGGAAAGATAGGCACCGACAATGGAGGCATCAGATCCGCATTCCAGCTGTCCCAGCGGGCCGATTTCATCATTCAATTTCGCAACCCGCACACCATGGTCAATCGGCCACTCATCAACACCCGGGACGAAGCCCTTGCGGATGAGGATGACTGGCGGCGGCTCCATCTCATCTGCGGCGACGCGAACCTGTGTCAGTGGTCGACATACCTGAAGATGGCATTGACCGGACTTCTGCTGTTGCTGTGGCAGGATGGCAATCTCGACAAGCTTCCTGCATTACCGATTATCGTGGACGCGGATTACGCCAGGGTCATGAGGTTCATTTCCCGCGACCCCGATATGGTTGGACGGTACCCAATCCGCATTGCTGTTGGGCGTAACAGGCTGGGCGACAAGAAATACATGAGTGCCGCCGAGATACTGTCGTATTACACGGATGCCCTCGCTGCGTATGCGCGACAGCGGTCCTGGTCATCCCCCGCAGAGGCGGATGCGTACCGACAGGCAACACAAAAAGCGCAATGGGCGGCCGAGTTATTGAAAAATAACCAATGGCGCTCGTTGTACGGGTGGCTCGACTGGCCGACCAAGCGCATTGTGGCGGAGGAGTACCTGCGTCGCAAGAACAAGAACTGGACAGATGTTCTCACCGACGAGGATCTCCTACGTCGTGTCAGGACGCTTGGTGACATCAATTACACGGCGCTAGACCCCGCGACCAGCCTCTTTGCCCGTCTGGCGAAAGCGGGCATCATCAAGACGGCGGTGAAGAGCTCCGAGGTTGTCAGAGCTATTTTGCGCCCACCGCCGGGGAGGGCCACCGTGCGGGCGATGCTCATCAGTGCCTATTCCATGTGGGTGATAGCCGCCCACTGGAACAACTTGCTGTTTTACGAAGGCACATTCAGGGTGCAAGTGCTATTGAACGATCCCGCGGGATGCGACCAGGAGCAGATGGAGACTGCTCTGCGGGCATCTCCGACTCCAAGCGACTTTGTCGAGCATCTGAGACGGTTTCCAATCACCGGTATTTTCGCGAAAATAGAATTGAGGAAAACCGATGCCTGAACGGGAACGCCGGCCCGAACCGGAACGGGAACGCCAGCGTCGTCCCGGCCCCGATCCTGACCGAGACCATTTCGATCCGATCGACGACGCGGACGACATCATCGACGAAGAACAGGACACCTACGAAAAGGAAGATGAAGAACGGCAGTAAACAGTGTCCCGCCCCGATACAGGGGGGCGGGACTTTTCTTTTCCTAGAGGGTCAACAGAACTGCGAAGAGGCCGTCCACCGTGTCGGCCCGACCGTCTTTGGCGGAGCGGTCCAGTTGCGCCAGACCGATATGTGCATGGCGGAGTTTTGCGCTGTCGGCGGCAGCCGCACCGCGCATTGTCTTTGAGATAACAAACGGATGCAGGCCGGTGGTTGTAGCGAGTGCGGCGGCCGGCTGTCGACGCGTTTGCATATCTTTGACCAGTGAAAGATTGCGGATACCCGACGCGACAGATGCCAGGAGCATTTGTTCGGAGACGCCGTCCTGCAAACGTCGCCACAGGACGGCGATGACGGCGCGCTTGTCGTGTGCAGCCAGCGCATTGGATAATTCCCACTCGTCCTGCTCGTAGCGGGCAGGTGTCAGTAATTGCACATCCTGCAGAGTAACAACGCCTCCGCCGGCATTGGCGGAGCGTGCATAAGCACACAGCTTTTCCAGTTCGTTCGACAGTGATTGCGAATCCCCGTTCGTGCGCTGAAACAGTGCTGTGAGTGCAGCGGTTTCGATGGTGGTGTTTCGTTCGGCGCAAGTGGCGTGGACCCAGGCGGTCAGCGGCGTGCCGGTCAGCGGCTCAAATATTTCGGTCCGGTCGGCGGCTTTGGCGAGTCCCGCAAGCACTTTCTTGTCGCAGGATTCGTGTTTTGTGTGCTGTACGGCAATCAGTACGATGTCGTCGAGATCTGACAGTTTGTAGTGCTTGAGAATGTCGGCCATAGCCGAACCGGCGGCGTTGCGAAGGACGATGAGCTTTTTCTCCTCGAAGAATGACGGATATTTTAGAGGCCGTTCAATTTGTTCAGTAGCATCTTCATCGCTTCCGTCGATAGAAAACAGATTCACTGTTGAACCGTATTTTTCTCGGTATGTCGCCACAAGCGCATCGGTGGCGTAACGGAGACGGTATGCATCAGAACCGGAATACAGAATCAGCATAGGATTATTGAGTGACGGCCGGGAGCGGAGCGTCGATAAGCACCCATATCGGTCCGGGCTCAAAGGGTATGACTTTACCCTGACTGTCGGTGAATGTGAGCATAGCTGTTGCTGTCGGTTTTTTCCAGAGAGCACTGATACTCCGTCCGCCTTGAAAGATTGTCGCCGCTCCGGTGCCGATGGTGCGCACGCTGATGTACTGATCCCGTAGGAACGATGAAGTGGTTTTCATGATGACCACGACGCTGGCCCGCGCCTGTGCGCCGCTGGCGACATCGATTTCCGGCGTACCCCCGCGCCAGCGCAGGTAGGAGTTACGCGTTTGGTCATAGGTAAATCGTACATTCATTCCTTGCGGCCATGCTACTGTCGCCGAGTCCGCTAGGGTGCCAAGGTTGCGCCCGACCGAACCGGTGATGTGTGCATAGGCGGGCATACTTGAAGATGCACGGTATCCGAGTTTTTCGGCGCGTTCGGACACCAGCTGGAGTGTGGTGAATCCGTTGTGGGGCATCGGTATCCCTTTCTTACGGTAAAAGGTGCTCCCCTCGTACTTCAACGCATCAACATTATCGATGACATGTGCGTTGAGCTGATTGAGCGCGTCGTACTCCCCTCCCCAGTGCGCGAGAATGGCATCAACTCCTTGTGCGAGCGGGATGAAATCCTGACGGGCGGAACGGATGGAGCCGATTTCTTTAGGACGAGAGCATTGATAGACGGCCATAAACCGAGTGATGCCATTAGGAGTCACCGGCATCTCAAATACCATATCGGCCTGACCGATGCCTGACAACGGGCGCGCTTCCGGGTCAGACGCGAGCATAATGGCAATAGGCCGGAGGCGTGCATCGGCGCACGGCAAACCGGTCAACGAACTCAGCAGTTTTGGAGATTCGGATGGCGGACTATTGAAGACGGCGATGCTCGTTCCGTGGAAAATCCAATACAGGAATATTCCCACGAACAAAACGGCCACCGCAATGGCAATCCAAACCGTGGTATCCAGCGTTGGAATGCGCAGCTTCATCCTCATTGAGTGTGCTCAATCGGTTTCATTTCGGCCCAGTTAACCCCTGCTTTTGCGTCGGCAATAAGCGGGACATCCAGCTTATAGATTGTCTCCATAATATGAGCAAGGGAATGCGCGGTTTCTTCCACCGAGCCCTCCCTCACCTCAAAAACCAGTTCATCATGTACTTGTAACAGCATCCGCGCGGGCCCGTCCTCCCCTTGTGTACGGAGGTGGCGGTCGATAGCAATCATGGCGAGTTTCACGAGGTCTGCTTCGGTGCCCTGAATGGGATGATTAATTGCCATGCGCTCTGCTTGAGCGGCAAGCTGTGGGATTCTATTTTTTATATCCGGAAGCGGCCGACGACGGCCCAGAAGGGTCGTGACATATCCGTGCTCGAATGCTTCCTCTTTTGTGCGTTCCATATACTTTGCAACGCCCGAAAACCGTGCGAAGTACTCATCGATAAACTTTTTTGCCGCGTCCCTCCCGATGCCGGCTGCGCGGGCGAATCCGAGCGTCCCCATACCGTAGATAATACCGAAGTTGAGCACCTTTGCCGTACGACGCATATCACGGTCAACTTGTGCGGGCGCGACCCCGAACACCTCTGATGCGGTGCGGGTATGGATGTCCTCGCCCGAACGAAACGCCTCCATCATGGTCTCGTCATGCGCGATATGTGCCACGATGCGAAGTTCAAGCTGTGAGTAGTCCAGCGAGAGTAGCCGGTATCCATCAGAGGCCACAAATGCTGTCCGGAATCGTTGTCCCAGTTCAGTGCGCGTGGGGATGTTCTGTAAATTGGGGTCCGATGACGAAAGTCGTCCGGTGGCGGCACCTGTCTGGTTGTAGGTGGTATGGATTCGTCCGTCTGCCGCCACGAGAGAGGGAAACGGCTCAATGTAGGTGGTTTTCAGTTTGTTGAGCTCGCGGTACTGCAGAATCAGTTCCACAATCGGATGCTCATCGCGCAGTTTTTCCAATTCAGCCGCGGCCGTCGACAGCGCTCCTTTGCCGGTACGGCGTACCCTCCCCTTGAGCCCGAGCTTGGTGAACAATATTTCGCCTATCTGCGCCGGCGAGTTTATGTTGAACTCACCGCCGGCGAGTTTATAGATGTGTGCTTCCAGTTTCGCGACCTCGGTACTGGCCATTTCAAGCAGGCCACTGATGTGGGCGGTGTCTACTTTGATGCCGGACTGCTCCATGGCGGCCAGAATTGGCATCAGCGGCATTTCGATATCAGTAAGCACGCTCAGCATGCCCATCGATTTCAGCTGGTCCCACAGGAGGGGGCGTAACTGCCAAATAGCTGTGGGCCACGCGGATGGGTCCTCGTCTAAGGTAAGCGCAGTACTTTCGTAGGTGACGCGCTGGAGTGTGTAATCGCGCTGTTCAGGATTTGCGAGCCACGCGGCAATCCGGGTATCTATCAGGGTGTGTCCGACGAGTGCCGACGGTTCCGGCATAAGTTTGATGAGGGGCTTCAGGTCGTGTCCGATAATAGTCGGATAACGAGTGAGTGTCTGTGCCAAAATCTTCGGTGTCGGAGCGGACAACGCATACACAACAGTTCCGTCGGTAGTGATATAGAGTGTTTGCAGAACGCTGTCGGTGAAAACGCCGTGCACCGCGGCCTCGGATGCTTCCGGCAGTTTATCGGGATTACTGACGGGGAGTGCTTTCGACGGAGGCGACTGCCGTGGGCCGTCAATATCAAGCGTCTGCACTGCCGCTGTCTTCACGGCTGTTCCCAGAACAGTGTTGATGCGCTTAATCAATGATGTAAAACCAAGCTCTTTGCACAGGTGCTCCAATGCGGGCACATCCACATGGCGATGCCAGTCGGCAGCTTCGATATCAAAAGTCACGGGTACATCCCGCACGATGGTAGAGAGCTTCTTACTGAAGATCGCCATATCTTTCTGGTCCAGTAGTTTTGCCCGGAGATTCTCGGACACACCCTCCTTTTTCACGGCGACAAATTCAGGTTTTTCAAGTTGTTCATACAGCGTTTCAATATCTCCGAATTTCTGCACAAGCGTGATGGCCGTTTTCTCGCCGATGCCTTTGACGCCGGGAATATTGTCGCTGGCGTCGCCTTTGAGGCCTTTCAAATCGGCGACCTGTGACGGTGCAATGCCGTAGCGTTCCCGCACGCCGGCTTCGTCGTAGGTGACGGTATCTGACATCCCCTTACGAAGCGTGAACACGACCACAGTGCGCCCATGTACCAGTTGTAGGGTATCCAAATCACCGGTCACAATAACAGTTTGCAGATCGGGGATATCTTGTGTTTGCGTGCTCAGGGTGCCGATGACATCATCAGCCTCAAACCCCTCTTTTGTAAGAATAGGAATTCCCATCGCGGTGAGAACTTGTTTAACCGCAGGAATTTGTGCATACAGTTCGTCGGGAGCTTTGATCCGCTGCGCCTTATACTGGTCGTATTCCTCATGGCGGAATGTGGGGCCGGCCAAATCAAAGGTAGCCACGATGTAATCGGGTTTCAGATCTCCTATCATTTTCAGGAGGAGCGAGGTAAAGCCATAAACCGCGTTGGTTGGTTGTCCCGTGGGCGACGACAACGGCGGCAATGCATGGAATGCCCGGTGGACGAGTGCGTTGGAATCAATGAGGACAAGCTTTTTCATGTATCACTAATGGTGATGTTTCGTTTATTTTCGCCCGCGTGGGTGAGGTGCACTTCAATCCGGTCACGCGGCAGTCCGTCTCCTACTTTTTCCGGCCACTCGATGAGGATGATGTTATTGGCGTTCGTAAAAATCGTGTGCAGATCAATGGTCACCAAATCTTTGTGACTTTGCAGTCGGTAGCAGTCCAGATGCCATAGTGAGTAGGATGTTTCCGGTATCCCATACTGCTTTGCCAGCAGGAATGTCGGGCTCTTGGGTTGTTGGGGTATGCCCAATGCACGGGCGAAGCCCTGTGTGAAGGTTGTTTTTCCTGCGCCCAAATCGCCGCGCAACGCAATGATGGTTGCGGTTGCCGACGGCATGGCGGCGCGCACTTTCTGCGCGAGCTTCGCCGCTATCGCCTGCGTGTCTTCGGCACTTTGAGAAACGAAATGCATACCCGTATCGTAGCGTTTTACACGCTTTTTTTCAATAAAAAAGCCCCGGTGCGTGTATCGCACCGGGGTTCGGGTCGCGGGCTACAAGCCCGCGCAGACCTCCTTGGTTCTCCCGCGCAAGCCCGCGCAGGGGTCATGCGTCGGAGCAGGATTCGAAGACTTGGAGGCTTCCAGCTGTTCGACTCGAGCCTGGAGCTCTCTCGCTCTGCGGTTGAAGTTCTCTTCCGCCAACCGTGCCTTCTCCACGGCGATGATGACGGAGGCAGCCGACTGGGCTTCCAACATCAGCTTGCTGATGCCGATCTTCTCGCCGCTCTTGACCTCCGTCTGGAGGACGAGCAGCTGTTCACGGGCAGTGCAGGCCCCGTTCACCTGCTCGCACACCGGTGCCGAGGTGCCCCAGGCGTTGGTCCAGATACTGTAGCCGGACCTCGCCATCCATCCGGCGAGCCAGATGACGGCCAGGACAGCGAGGACGAGTCCGATGATGCTTGCGAGAGTTTTCATCGCTTACGCTCCTTCCGGCGCCGTTATCAGCGCCAGTCCGTTGTGCCAGACGATTCTGGCTTGGCGGAATTCTCCGTTGAACTTTCCATACGCGGGCCAAGATGCCGGGGCTTGGCGAATCTCTCCGGGTTTCAGGTTGAAACCGTCCCCCGCTTCGGGGTCCCCGACATAGACCTGTCCGCTCGTACAGTTGCGGAATACTCGGGTCTGTTCGGGTTGAATCTCGGGTTCCGGCTCCTGGTCGACGACCCTCCCCTCATCGTAGCTGCGCTCGGCTCTGGCGGGCTCCTGCGTCGGTTGCCCGCTGCAGAAGGCCATGGCATGCTCCGTGTTCGATTCGCCACCCTGCTTGCGGAGGGCCTTCATGACTCGCTCGAAGCACTGGGCCGGCGTCTCGGTGCCGGTATGGTTGTCGTCTCGATTGCGGTTGACCACCTTGTCGATGGCCCAGATGCCGCCGATGACGGCCACACCACCGAGGACTTCGTTGCGGGACAACCCGCGACCGTAGCGACGATTGTATCGGTAGTCGTAGCTGTCGTAGCGACCGGGATAGCCGTAGCCGAGCTCGCCCAGGAGACCGTTGACCATGCCCATGTTCTGCCTGGTCACCGCTTCCAGGGGCGTTCCCCGGTATCCGTCGTTCCGGCGGCGCGACTGCGCGGACGCCGGGATTGCGGTCGACAACGCCAGCAGGATTGCCAGCGCGCACAACATGAGCTTCTTCATGATTTCTCCTCGGCCTCACCTCTTTGGGGAGGCCTTGTAAAAGGCCTGCTAACTCACTGGCCTAACGAGATAAGTATATCAGAAAACACCAATAATGTCAATATACCCCGAAGCGTGGGGAATGGCGTGCCATATGGGGAAAACGACGCTATTTCGCTGCGCCGCGGATGCCCTTCAGTGCTTTGATATCGGCACCCCTTCCTTCTGGTTCTGTTTCCAGTATCCAGTCGATGCCAGAAAACGGGGCGGTCTTCAGTAGCTCTGATAATCCGGCCGTTCCGATGTGGCCGATGCCGATATGCTCGTGGCGGTCTTTTTTGCCTCCCAGATCAGCCTTGCTGTCGTTGACATGGGTCAGCTTCAGCCATTTCAGGCCGATAGTTTTGTCGAACTCACGCAACACACCAGCCGCTGTGTCTGCTGTACGGAAGTCGTAACCCGAGGCGAACGCGTGGCAGGTATCAAAGCACACTCCACCGAACCCCGCCGACTTCGTGGCCGTTGCCATCATGTCGGCGACCTCCGCAAAGGTATCCCCTAGTACACTTCCACTGCCGGCCGATATCTCGATCAGCAGTTTACAGGAGCCTTTGTAGCCATCCAGTATCTGCCCCAGGGCGTCCTGGACTTTGGCGATGGCTTCTTTGAGTGTCTGGTCTTTATAGGAGCCGGGATGGAACATCACATACCGCGCTCCCAAGACACTCCCCCGTTCGAGTTCCTCGCGGATAACGGCGATACTGGAGTGGCGAATACGGCCGACCAGAGAAGCGAGGTTGATGTAGTAGGGCCCGTGAATGTAAAAACGGTCGATGTTGGAGGCCTTCATGTTCCGTTTGAACGAAGCTACAAGCTCATCAGTCAGTTTCGGTGCCGGACCGCCTTGTGGTGAGCGGGTAAAACACTGGAATGTCTCACACTTCTCTTCCTGTGCTCGGAGTGGCGCGTTGAATACCCCGCCGGCGGTACTGACATGCGCTCCTATATGCGTGGTTTGTTTTGGCATCAGATGTTCTCAAAATGTTCAAACTGTGGACCCTGTGGGTCCATGATAACCGAGATGATATCCATTTGC
The DNA here is from genome assembly GCA_964479835.1 of uncultured Candidatus Saccharibacteria bacterium. Taxonomy (GTDB): domain Bacteria; phylum Patescibacteriota; class Minisyncoccia; order 2-02-FULL-40-12; family GWA2-44-9; genus JAGOPO01. Next base: position 16,532 of record CAYZRE010000001.1, read on the forward strand.
CACTCCGTATCTGGTCCGTATCGATGGGAAGAAAGCCAGGTCTGGGCGGTGCGCTTTACTTTATGCATTTTGCGGGCATCGGCACGGAGAAACGGGTCGAACCCTGCCTGTCGACGGGATGATGCTTTCACCTCCACGAAGCTCACCACGCCGTTCTGGTCGGCGACAATATCAAGTTCGCCCCACGGTTTTCTCCAGTTGCGGTCCAGAATGCGGTATCCCCTGTCCGCTAGCCACCGACAGGCGGCTTCTTCCGCCTCCAGTCCTAGTTTTGTTCGATCGGTCAGCATATTCTTGACATATACTCAGAAAATCACTCTTAACGGGGCCTGTGGACAACGACCGAAGAGCTCGTTGACCGTAGAATCCCAAAATGGTAGTCTTTGTCAGTAATTCTCGCAAGAGGATTTTTGCTTTTTGAGGGTTTCCGCCGTGTAGGCCTATTAGTACCAACGCACACCAAATCAGCTCCCGGATCCGCAGGCGCATAGCCGAAAGTCGGCCCGGGGCGATCATAGGACGAATAATGGCCAGCCACCACACGGAGCTGTATTGTGTGGTATTTATCGCGTTGGCTGTGCTTGTTTTTTACGGCTCCGGCAATGAAGGGAAAGCATCCTTCTTCGACACCTGGGTGGAAGGCTATGTAGAGGAGAAGGCGCTCGCCTTTGATGTTCCGCATCGGGTATCTTCATCGCAGATGACTGACGTTAACAGTCTCTTTGCGGGTGTCGGTGGTGCCGATGTCTCCCCTGTTCCCAGCACCGATGTGACCACTATCGGTGCGAGTGCTTTACTTGCTCTGACTCCACCGGATAGCGACTATATCGAGCGTTTTTCGGGGAAGGGAATGCGCGCGGGAGTCATTGAGTATACCGTCCAAGAGGGTGACCTCCTTTCGTTTATCGCCTCGGACTACGGGGTAACTCAACAGTCAATCATTTGGGCGAACGGACTCAAGGATGCAGACAGTCTTTCCCTGGGGCAGGTTCTACGGATTCCCCCCATTACCGGTGTTGTGCACAAAGCTGTTAGCGGAGATACGGCACTATCCTTAGCAAAGAAATATTCCGCGGATGGCGAACGCATTATTTCATACAATCGGCTCCCCAAGGACGGCAGTCTTCAGGTCGGAGATGAAATCATCATTCCCGATGGCAGAATCGCTCAGCAAAAAAGTATTGCTAATATTCCCGCGTCTTCCGTACAGGCAGCGAAGCAATTCACCCACTTGCCCGATCTCGGGGGTTATTTCATGAATCCGACCACCGGTACTCTTTCCCGCGGTGGCGCAATCCATGGTCGTAATGGTATCGATATCGCTAATAGCTACGGGACTGCCATCTATGCGGCGGCTGATGGTGTCGTCAGCATCGCGGACCCCGTCGGATATAACGGTGGGTATGGCCAATATATCAAGATTATCCATCCCAACGGCACAGAAACACTCTACGGCCATGCTTCAAAATTACTGGTGAGCGCGGGCCAATCAGTCAGCAAGGGCATGAAGATTGCGCTTATGGGTTCTACGGGGCGATCAACCGGCAATCACCTGCACTTCGAAGTTCACGGGGCGAAGAACCCACTGGTCAGGAAATAAAGAGGGCGAAACCGCTCTACAATACTTGCGGTGAGATGCGGTCGTTGATACGCAATGCCATCGCCTCGGCGACATGGCGTTCGCCGATACAATCGCTGTCTTCGAGGTCCGCAATGGTGCGGGCTATCTTTTTTATCTTGTGATATGCCCGTAAAGAAAGATGTTTTTGATTCACGACGCTTTGTAGAAGGCGTTCAGCTGACGGTTCCAAAATACAGAAGGTGTCCACGTTCTTGTGGCCGATTTCACTGTTCGTAACGAGTCCGGCCGAGGACAATCGTTCCAGTTGTCGCGCACGCGCACGAGCGATGCTTTCACGAATTATTGCGATGTCGGGGCCGTTACTTTTTGGAGTCTCGTTCGAAACCTGCTCACGCGAAACGAAGACCTGAATATCCATTCGGTCAAGTAATGGGCCGGAAATTCGTTTCGCGTATTTTGTAATGGCAGTTGAGGTACAGGTGCAGATTGCGCTTGGGTCACCCAAATTTCCGCACGGGCACGGGTTCATGGCGCCGACAAGCATGAACTTTGCCGGCAACATAATCGACCCCGATGCGCGGGAGATAGAGATAGTGCCGTCTTCCAGCGGCTGGCGGAGCGCTTCCAACACATTGCGGGCGAATTCAGGCAATTCATCGAGGAATAGCACGCCACGATGCGCCAAACTGACCTGCCCCGGACGCACGGTAGTACCTCCGCCAACCACAGCAGCAGGAGATGCAGTGTGATGGGGTGCACAAAATGGGCGTGACAACTGTCGCACGGAACCACGGAGTAAGCCGGCGGCGCTGTATATCTTTGCCACCTCTATCGCCTCTTTTGTTGTCATAACCGGCAACAATCCGGCTAGAGAGCGGGCTAACAGCGTTTTTCCGGAACCGGGGGTTCCGCTCATCAGGGCATTATGGCCCCCGGCAGCGGCGACGGTGAGTGCGCGTTTTGCTGCCTGCTGACCCTTAATGAATGCGAACGAGTCATCAGGTGCCAAAGTTGGTGCCAAGTTAGTGTCACCAGGTGTCACCAAGATTGTCACCTCGCCAGTAAGGTGTGACACCACCTCTGAAAGCGTGTCACCTGCTATGACACCGACTCCTGTCACCATGGCTGCTTCCTGCGCATTGCAAGAGGGAACGATAATCTGACTCAACCCTAAATCTCGGGCTAATATGGCGGCTGCCAGGATGCCGTTGGTGTGCGATAAACGGCCATCTAGGCCCAATTCACCGACAATCATCGTATCAGCGGCGGTAGCGGCCAACTGGCGGGTTTCAATGAGATATGCAATAGCAATCGGCAGGTCATACCCCGGCCCTTCCTTCTTCAAATCAGCAGGTGCCAAATTTACCACGAATCGTTTGTTCTTCGATCGAGGTGCCACGAAGCCGCTATGCTTGATAGCGGCTTCGATACGGTCGATTGATTCTTGTACCGCCTTGTCACCAAGCCCCACGATGGTAAATGCATGAAGGCCGGGACTGGAGTCTATCTGGACGCAAATAGGTACGGCATCAATACCTCCCAACGCAGCCGATGATACCTGGTGAGCCACGATAACAGCGCCCCCTCAAGCGCAAGGAGGGGAGTTACGCTGCTTTCTTGAGTTGAAGCTCTTCCTTGTCTCCGAGACGAACCATCTCCGAACGGGCCCTGTCCATAGAGTTTTTGATGAGGTCGTAGTCTTGCTCGTTCTGGGACTCTTCTTGGGAATTGTCGTCGGAGGAGTTACTTCCGGATTCGGCGTGTACCATGGTTATTTTGCCGTCCAAGCTCAAAATAAGGTCATTAAATGCCTGCTTCTTCGCACGGATCTCACCCACAGTCTTTTCGGGTAGGTTCTCGATATTTGCAATATCCGCAGCTGAAAAAGTCTCTTTTCTTGCGGGATTCTTTTCCATGTTTTTCATGAGTCAAAACGATTAGTTCTCTATGTATATCACGATGAACCGGGCGTTGCAATATGGACAATTAGAAAGGGCGCTCCGAGCCCCGTGGAACCGTAATGGTTTTTTATGGGGGGAGCGCCCTGTAACCGCCTTGCCCCCGGTGGGCATATGTTGCCGCGCCGAGAGGACTTAAGTTGTAACCGCCCCGCATAGTATCACTTCAGTGCACCAGTAGAGGCGCAACCGAGGTGTCACTAACGAACGAACTGATATCATTTTATGTCACCTGTCTGTCACCTGCAATGGCACCAAGTGGATAACTTGGTGACAAGCGTGTCACCAAGTCGGTGACACGCTTGTCACCTGATGCCACATGGAACAAACTATTAGGTAACAAATACGCCAAATAATGAAGTGCAACTTGGAACTTGGTGACACGAGGTGACACTGTTGATGAATCCGGTGATAACTGAGGTGACAACATGGTGACAAGTTGGTGACACCATGTGGACGACTTGGTGCCAAACTGTTGTCACCGACTTGGTGACAAGTTGGTGACACGCTTGTCACCTCACTGCATCAACTGGTCGATTGCGAAGAAGACTGCTTCGCGTGAACCGGCGAGAACGAGGTAGTTTTTGTTGTTTGAGGCGGTGAAAATCGCGTAGTCGATGCTCCGGTCGGCATAGGGGAAGTTCCAATAGCGGATGGGAATCTGGCGATAGGTGCCGGACGAGAAGTCTCCTACAATCGCCTTAGTGAAGTCATAGCTGAAGAGAATATCAGCGGCACTGGCTAGGGATTCAGATTCCCACGAAGTCATGACTTGGTTGGCGGCGGTGGCGTCTTTAATTTCCGTAATGATGATTAAACGAGGAGATGTCGTTGCATTTGCAATCGGTGAGCCGTTGGAATCGAATTGCTCCTGTTGCCCATACGAAAGCACAACCCAATCCGTGCCCATTGCCTGGCCTAAGGCCGCGAAATTACCCGCTCCGGTCATCGCGTCGATGAGCCCGAATGCGCTTGCGTCCGGCCAGGCGACGGTAAGACCCAATCGTAATGCCTGTTTTGATCCGGGATTTGAGGTTGCTATTGCGTTGAGCAGGTCCGGACGGGCTGTATCGTCGTCACGAAGAGACACGCTGGGGCCTGCTTGCGGGAAATAGGAGCGCAAACTTTTGCCTCCCAGCGTAGGGGCAGGGGAACTGCTTGCTGATGGGGACGGCAAAGGTGTTTCCTGCGGAGTTGAGTCGCCGCCCAGCATCGAGACTAAGGCGTACGCGATGCCGATAAATACGAGGGCACCGATGATTCCGTATATCATCTTCCGGAAAAAGCCGCCGCCGGAAGAGCCTGCTTTCGGAACTACGATAGCAGGAGCAGCGGGAATGGCGGGAATCTTAGGGGGCGTCACCGTTCCCAAAGGAGCTGCGGATACCGGCGCTGATACGGGTGCTGATGGCGTGGATTGCTTGATACCGACAGGGGCTTGGCCGACCTTCATGTTCTTGATGTCAGCGGACATTGTGCGCAATTCAGCAGAATACCCTTCCTGCGCATCTGTTCGTGGAGGAGCTTTTGGGGGCAAAACGGGCGTCTGCCTTGGGGCGGGAACAGTAATTACTGGCTTTAGTGGAGTCGACACGGGTGGCGGCGCAGGCGGACGGGGAATCACCGGCATCGGCGCAACCGGGATTTCTCTTGGTGCAGGCGGTGGGCTTGTCGGCTGTGGAATCGCAGAAATACCGGGGATTTGTGCGGTCAGGGGGAGAGGAGAAACCGGACGCATAGACGGCATAGGCGCTACCGGAGGACGAGAAGTCGGCATGGTCGGAAGATTCACGGGAGGCGTGCTCGCCGGCGTGGGAGGGGCGGGGCGCATGGGTGCGATTGGTGCCGTTTGCCGGGGTACGAGCGGTTGCACAGCACTCGAGGGTGGAACTCCGCCCGATGCGCGCTGCGCAGCTAAATCCTGCAGCATCGAGGTGATGCGGCTGTTGTTTGATGGTGGCGTCGGTTGCGGTTGATCTGGCATCGAGAGAAGTAAGTATCCGCATCATACCGCCGATATCGTTGTGATGGAAGAGGGGGAGGGTGTATATTGTGACATATGGAAACACCAACTACTCCTGGGTCGTATCAACCCGCATCAAATCCGATGCTTCCGAGAGAGGATGTTTTGCCGCCCGCCACGCCCTCGCCAAAACCTGCCTCCTCTATGCGCGTGGTGTGGATGGTGCTTGTCGGCATCATTGTTCTGGCTGGTGCTGCGTATGGTTGGATGATGTTGAGTCCCGCATCTCCTGTTGCGTATCAGACGCCTACGCCATCTCCCACGGCTAGTGCCAATCCGACTGCCGATTGGAAAACATGTAAAAACACTCGCTACGGATATGAATTCAAGTACCCACAAGAATGGCAGGTATTCAAACCGGGACTAGGAGAGGCCGGCCCCGCTGATTGCACCGATGGCGATACTCGTCTATTCCTATTCGCAAAGAGTATTAGTGATTTCAACACCAATTTTCTTGCAGTCGAAGTAAAGAGCCCGGAGTATATGGCCGCGTTCTATCCCAACATAAAAAATCTAGAAGATGCTTTGCAGAAAAACTCCACATTGGCTCCGGCACATTCAACAAATTCCATAGTAGCAGAGCTCACTCTCGATGGCGAACGGCTTGTCCAATTCACCAACGACGACTTTTGGGCATTTCATGACGGAACTCTTTATGAATTTCGGATGGCCGGGGATTTACCGCTAGTTCGACAGATCCTCTCCACTTTCAAGTTCACGGATGCGACCTCCTCCGTGCCCGCTGATTGGAAAAACTTCAGCTCGCGATACTTCACCCTCTCGTTCAAAGTTCCGCCGGGGTCCGTGGTCACCGACGGGGAGAATTCCATTCTCGTCTCCCGGGGGCCCCTGGAGGTATACGCGATCGGTTCAGACAACGCATTCATGCACTTACAGCGGTACGTGAATGCGCCCCAAAGCCAGGCGGAAGCGGAGTACCGCGCAGTGAATCGTGACGTTCGGGCCTCGACCATCACCGTCGATGGCTCCGAATTCAAGCGCTTGGATGGGATTGATATCGGCTCCTACGAAGGAACGAGCGCAGGCCGGACCATGTTGGTTATATTCGACCGCTCAACCCTGTACGTCGAGGATGGGCGAGGCCTACAAGCTGACCCTCCCTATGACGCGATCTCCATCGCGAACCAAATCCTCTCCACCTTCAAATTCACAAAATAACTATATTAAACGGCTCATACCGTGAGCTGTTATCAAAACCCCCGCTTGGCGGGGGTTTTGCGTGGGACGATGCTAGCGGCGGGGACCGCCGAAGCCGGAGCGGGGAGGGCGGTCACCACCTGTGGGGCGTGGCTTGCCCTCGGGTCCGAGCATGGAGAGCGAGATTTTGCCCTCAGGGCTGACTGAGACGACCCAGACATGAACTTTCTGGCCTTCTTTGACGGCATCTGAAGGGTGAGCGATGCGGTCTTTGCTCATCTCGCTGACATGTACCATACCGTCCTTGCCCGGGAGGATTTCAACAAATGCGCCGAAGTCCTTAATGGACACGACAGTGCCATCGAACTCCTCGCCCGGCTTGGGTTCGTAGGTGAGCTGGTTGATGCGGTCGATGGCGAGCTTCATGGCATCGGGTGAACCCGCAGTGATGAACACTGAACCATCGTCTTCAATGTCGATGGTGGCACCGGTCTCATCAATAATGCCGTTGATGGTCTTGCCGCCCGAGCCGATAATCAAACCAATCTTGCTAGGGTCAACTTTCATCAGGTGGACGCGGGGTGCGTGCGGGGAAAGCTCTGCGCGAGGGCCGGAAATCGCCTTGGCCATGATGTCCAGAATTTCCAGGCGCGCTTTGCGTGCCTGCTCAAGCGTCTCGCGCACGATTTGCGGAGTAATGCCGTCGATTTTCACATCCATCTGCATCGCAGTGACGCCTTCGCGGGTGCCGGCAACTTTCAGGTCCATGTCCCCATGATGGTCTTCGGGGCCCTGAATGTCGGTGAGAATCTTGTACTTCTCGCCCTTTTCATCAAGCATCAAGCCCATCGCGATACCGGCCGCAGGTGCCAGAATCGGTACGCCGCCATCCATAAGCGCCAGCGACGAACCGCAGACCGATGCCTGCGATGAGGAACCGTTAGAACCGAGGATTTCGGAGACGATGCGGATAGTGTAGGGGAACTTTTCGCGAGAGGGGATGATGGGCAACAGCGCGCGTTCGGCTAATGCTCCGTGTCCGATTTCGCGGCGGCCGGGTGCGCCGATGCGGCCCGTCTCACCGACCGAATACGGCGGGAAGTTGTAGTGGTGCATGAATCCCTTCTTGGTCAGGTCAATTTCCATACTCTCCATCCACTGTTCCTGTCCCGGCGAGCCGAGGGTCAGAACGCTCAACGCCTGTGTGTCGCCGCGCATAAAGAGCCCGTTGCCATGCGTGCGCGGGATGACGCCAACTTCGGAGATGATTGTGCGGACTTGGTCGAGGCCTCTGCCGTCCACACGGCGTTCCTTTTCGAGCACATTACGGTGGACGACATTGTTAACGCAGTCCTCAAAAAGGCCTCCAGCCGAGACAATCTTCGCGGCCAGTTCCGGGCTACCGGCGTATTTCTCTTCCAGATGGGCCATGAGCTCTTCTTTTACTTTGTCATGATTTACATAGTGTTCAGCACTCGTCGCCGTGAAAATCGCGGTTTCGAGTTTCGGTTCGGCGAACTCACGGACTTCCTTTGCTAAGGCTTCATCGAGTACTGACATGGCCAATTCCGTTTTCGCTTTGCCGATTTCTTTGGCGATACTTACCTGTAAATCATTAAGCTCTTTGAGCGCTTTGAAACCATGCTCGATGGCATCGCCCATGATTTGTTCGGGGACTATCTTTGCTCCCGCTTCGAGCATATTAATGCGTGTTGAAGTGCCGGACACAATGATGTCCAGGTCGCTCTCCAACCGCTCGGCATAGGTTGGATTGATGACGAATGCGCCGTTGATTCGGCCGACGCGGACGCTGGATACCGGTCCCGAGTAGGGGATGTCAGATACCATGAGTGCCGTAGAGACCGCAAAGACGGCCGGCATGTCGGCGTCGTTAACTTTGTCGAAGGTGAGTACCGTGGCCACGCACTGCAATTCGTTGCGGGTCCGGTGGTCAAAGCGCGGACGGATTGAACGGTCAATCACGCGTCCCGTCAGGATTGCATCGTCTGTCGGGCGGCCTTCGCGCTTGAGCCATTTGGAGTCTTTAATCTTTCCGGCGGCGTAGTAGCGCTCTTCGAAGTCCACCGACAACGGGAAGTAGTCCTTTGGCGTGACTTTACCCAATACGACCGTTGCCAGAACGGTAGTCTCTCCATACTGCACTAACACCGAGCCATTGGCCTGTTGCGCCAATTTACCCACCTTTACGATGAGTGGTTTACCCGCGAATGTCGCGGAATATATTTTTTCTGCCATCTGAAACAGCGGCGCTGCTCTGGCGGTGTCCCGGAGGGACGGAGTTCACTCTAAGCCTCAATGTTCCTGATGGAACGCTGCGGTCTAGATTGAACTCTATACCCGTATGTTGCCGCGCCACTAGAATGAACCGTACGGGAGCAGTATGACACAATTGTCCAAATTCCGCCAGCCCGAGTCCTCCGCTCCCCGACCGCCTGGGCATACGCCTGGTCCCGGTGCGTAACGTCGCCATCGCTGTTCGCTCGGCTTTGGTACAGCAAGCGACCCTGCGCATGCCCAGGCGGGACGGGCTCGCTCGCCGACCAGCCCCGCCGGTGTGTCCCGGCCAGCGCGCCGAATGGCGTGAGCGTATGATGTATGGCATCCGTCGGCCAGGCCCAAGGTATGTCCGCATGACCGGAGCACCAAGCGAGCCGCAGAGGCGAAGCGACTGCGGAGATTCGGACACCGTATGCCTGGCCAGGATGCCGTTCTCTACGCGAACCGTCTGGCAGGGGCATACCGGCGGGGAGGGAGGTAGATTAGTAGATGGGTTTCTGCTCTATCGGATTCCGGTATCGAAGGTGAGTGTGATACTTGTCATAATACCCGCTTTGACTTCTACGAGCTGAGCTTGTGTGCTCATACCGATACGCTTGACCGGTTCAACGCTGTACTCACCGGGAGCAAGATACACTGAGAACAGTCCGTTTGAGTCGGTTGAAAATCGTCCCAGTTCTCTGGTGCCCGCAACATCTTTAATAATGAAATCACCCTTATAGGGCTTGTCGTCGCAGGCGGGGTCGTTCTCGCGAACAACGGGACATGTCGGACCAACAACCACCGTCCCGGAGATTCCTGTTCCGGAAATGGCCCCCGCAGTCGGTTCAAATGCAGTCACCGGATTTCCGGCAAGGATTTGCTCAACCTCTTCGAATCCTTCGGGGAATGCGTAGTTGTAGCGGGCGGCGAGCGCAAACACATACCGGCTGTTACGGGCTAACTCGCCCGGCAGGATGGGTGCCGCTCCGACCGAGTACTCCTCATTCATGATCTTGTCCCACTGTGACAGAGTATAAATATTAATAGGGATATCTTGGCGCGGGACCTGGGCCGTCCACCGTGGATGACGGATGTTGACTATCGGTGCGGTACCGGCCGCGGCGTTGGTAGACATGTCGCGGATTTCGAGTGTGCCGGTGACAATGGTATACCCCTGCCAATTGGCCGGCAGAGAAACAGCGAAGCCGTATTGGGCGTTTGAATAGGTGATTCCCTCGGGACAGGCGGCGAATTCGCAATTGGGGCCGGTGCGGCCGACTCCCGTGCCATCAGGGCATATTTTTGCCTCCATCGTGCATGCAATGGTTTCCTCGTCTCCATACGGCCAGAAATTTCCGTAGTTTGCGGCAACGAGATACGCACTGACAGCAATAATTGCACCAAGAATGCCGACGATGGCGACCAGCGCCGTACGCGGACGGGGAGTATTAGTGGTTGGTGATGTATCCATGATGTGATTACTTTGCGGAGGGTCTCTGGCGTGGTGCGCGCACTGCGCTACCACCCGGGATGCGCATCAGCACTTTTCGGTGTTCATCGAGGTCGGTGAAGTTGTTGACCGATTCTTTCAGGCGCAATGAGGTTGAGCGGCCGAACGAGACGGCCTCAACGATGATGCCGTTGTGTTGGAGGTACTCAACCAGGGGCACAAAATCGCCATCGCCGGTGACCAATACCACTACATCGAGCTGTTTTGCCATCGAGATTGCGTCTACGGCCATGCCGACATCCCAGTCGGCTTTCTTAGCGCCTCCGGCGAAGACCTGCAGGTCTTTCATTTTCAACTCAAGACCGCTCTTCTCCAGAGCGCCAAAGAATGCTTTTTCTTCCTCGGTATCGCTCTTAACGACATACACCAGGGCGCGCACGACCTGGCGTTCTGCGCTGGCCAGCTTGACCAGTTCGGCGAAATTGATACGGGCGCCGTGCAAGTGCTTGGCGGAGTGGTACAGGTTTTGCATGTCCACGAAAACGCCAACTCGGTGGTGAGAATTCGGTTTAATAGTTACTCTGTCCGGCATAGATGAACTTAGACTTCTACTTGGCTTTCAGGCCCAATTTGGTGGCCAGTTTCCCATAGCGCTTCTCGTCGGTCCTCTTGAGGTACTCCAACAGGCGGCGGCGCTTGGCGACCATCTTCAACAGCCCGACACGGGAGCTGTTGTCTTTGGCGTGCTTCTTTAAATGCTTCGTGAGCGCCACAATCTCCGCTGAAAACAGCGCGACCTGACTCTCCGGCGAGCCCGTGTCCTTTTCATGGACCTGGTGCTCGGTTATCAGCTTTGCTTTTTGCTTCGGTGTGAGCATGAAATTGTCACGAGACAGGCAGTACCCAAGGGGAACCAACTGTCCGTCATTAGTACTATCAGTCAATTATAGCACGATTCGGCACAAAAGAGAAGAGCCCCGATACATGGGGCTCCGGCGGTTTGCTACTCCAGTCCGCGCAACTTGGCGGCGTATTTTGCGCGTTGGTAGTCGGCTAGAGAGGACTTGCTGTCAGTGTCGGCCTTGGTGACGGCATCCAGTCGCGTCTGAGCCTCCGCGGCGTCTTTGGCTGGTGGTTGTGTGAGAAGAGCCTCCAATGCGTCGTTGGACCCCTTGGAACGGTCGGCGTACTCATCCAACCGATTTTTCACATACGACTTCAGAGCCTCTTTCTGCTTGTCATCCAAGTCGCCGGCAGGCAGGGCGACCCCGAAATACACCTGGAAGTCGGCCAGTCCCTGGTTGCGCTCCTGAATGCTCTGGAATGCCGGGATGGCGATAGAAGCGATGATTCCGAAAATCGCTATCCAGATGAGCATCTCGATGACGGTCAATCCCTTCTGATTTCGCATGTCTTTCTCCTTGTCGATGAACGGCGTTTCGGTGTATATATACCAAATTATCCACAGTTAGTCAACTCACATATTGCGCGACATATTGGTATGATTTCTGCATGCCCTCAATCAAGCAAGTAAAGAACGAATATCTGGAATACTTGGAAATCGAGCGCAACCGCGCGATGAAAACCGTGGAGAACTACGGCCGTTACCTCGACCGCTTCATACAATTCACCACCGCCACCGTAGGAGGGGACATCAAAGATATCTCCGAAGATGTTATCCGGCAGTACCGGCTGTGGCTCAATCGGTTCAAAGACCCCGATACGCAGGCGCCCCTGAAACGCATCACCCAGAATTACCATATCATCGCCGTGCGCAATTTCCTGAAATATCTGGCAAAACGACAAATCAAGTCGGTCGCGCCCGAACGCGTAGAGTTGGGCAAGCAGGAAGACCGACAGGTCAGTTTTCTGGAGTCCAGCGAGCTGGAGCGTCTGCTGGATGCGCCGCGAGGCGGTGATTTGCCGGCACTTCGCGACCGCGCCATGCTGGCCACACTGTTTTCCACGGGTATGCGCGTCAGTGAATTGTGCTCGCTCAACCGCGACATGATTTCGGTCGGCCGTGGTGAGCTTTCCGTGCGCGGAAAGGGAGGTAAAGTACGTCCCGTGTTCATCAGTGAGGACGCCGGGGGACATCTGAAGGCGTGGATGACTTCCCGTACCGATATGGACCCGGCGCTGTTCATTCGCATTCCGCGCAATCTCGCATTCGGGAAATATGACAATTTGCGTCTCACGCCCCGCTCTATCCAGCGCATCGTGCATCATCACGCAACCGCCGCGGGCATCGTGGGTAAGCAGGTGAGTCCGCACACGCTTCGCCATAGCTTCGCCACTAACTTGTTGCACAATGGCGCAGACATCCGCTCCGTGCAGGCGATGTTGGGCCACTCCAGCGTAACGACCACCCAAATCTATACCCATGTCACCGACAAAGGACTACGCGAGGTGCATCAGAAGTTTCTGAAAGGGACGAAGAAATAAGGAAAGAACGGCTCATTCAATGAGCCGTTCGGGTTAGGCGCTGGTCGTAGGCATCATCTCAAGTGCATCTCGGCGGCGTACAGGAGCATGGTGCGCACGTTTCCGCAGAGACAGCGGAACGCAACCTCGTACTGACGCACATGCATTCCGGCGAGTTCACCGCCCAGCCACTTGTTTGTGTATTCCTCGTCCATCGGTGCTGGCTTGGTCACCCGAAATACGGTGGCCTTGATACGGAACGGGCGCTGTCCCTGGTCACAGGTGGCCGGCTCCAGCCAGGTAACATGGTCGCCCTTTGCGAACCGCCGGGGTTCCACGGGCATCGCCGAGCACTTCTGTGCGCGAAAGAGAGTGTGGTACTTAGAGTTGCATTTGCTGCAGATGAACTCGGTCACCACTCGCCGCTGACGGATGACCTTACCGATGAGATCTCTTTTTATGTTCACGAGCCCTCCTCGCAGGTGCCGATTTTGACTCTTCGGGTACGGCGATCATGCCCACTTCGATGACTGCTACCATGCGGCTTTCCGAATCAGTAACCACGGTAGCTCCCATAGGCATCTTCGCCGGTACACGGATTTTAACCGAGTAGTCGGGCTCACAGTACCAGGTGGTACCTCCAAAGCCCAATGGATTTTTGCAGGCATCTGCGGTGAGCTGGAGAACTGCTACCTGACCATTCAGCGCGAATGCCTGCGGGAGGATAGGCGACACATCCTCTGCAACGACCTGTGCCAACAAGAGCAGAAACATAGTTTTCAAGGTTTTCTCCTTGCCAAGTCCTCCAGAGCATGCACAATACTAGGCATATGTTCAAGGTCTTGGTCCCCATGGCGACACGCGGTGGGCGCGGCGAAGAAATGGGCGCTTTGAATTACGCACGCGTTCCGTATGTGCGCCAACTCGTTGAGCGTGGTCTGGAACCACGGTTTATCTCGATGCTCATGACTCCCGAGATGATTGTGGGAGCGTACGATGAGTGCGAAGGACTGCTCTTTATGGGAGGAGGAGATGTGGATGCGCGATTGTACGGCCATGCCAACCATCCCCGTAACGATCGGGCAGAACCTCTCCGTGACATTATCGAGATTGCGTTGATTCGTATGGCGATGGCTGACCGGAAGCCGCTTTTGGGTATTTGTCGTGGCATGCAGGCGATGGCCGTCGCATCGGGCGGCACCCTCCATCAGCATATTCCGGACATCGTTGACGAAGAACACGGCATTGGAGAGGGGAATGGGTATGACGCACTCCTGGAGCGTATAAAGCATCCCGTGCGCATCGATAGTGACTCTGCGGTCGCTCGTATTGTGGGCACCAGTGAGGTCGCGATGAACACCGGGCATCATCAGGCGGTTGCCTCACTCGGTAAACAGTTGCGCGTGTGCGGATGTTCGCCTGGGGGCATCGCGGAGTTTCTCGAACATACTGACCCATCCTATTTTTGTATCGGAGTGCAGGGACATCCGGAAGCACAGGATGATATCGTAACGCGTCGGCTCTTTGACTCATTCGCTCGCGCGGTCCGAGGGTTGCAAATGGGCGTCTGATGCGTCATTATCAACTCGTATTCACTATTCGAAACCTCTATGAGCGATGAACATCAGAAAGTATCTGCCGGTAAGTTAAGTAAGAAAACGATGATGATAATCGGAGGCGTCCTGGTGCTCCTCGTGCTGGCCGGTGCTGCAAACCGTATGTTCAGTAAGTCTGCGGCGGAGCGTGTCATCGAATCGGCGACCGGCGGCAATGCAAATGTAAACAGCAACGGGGATGTGACGGTGAAAACCGACCAGGGAACCTGGTCGAGCAGTGATAAATTGCCGTCTGATTTTCCGTCCGATGTTCCGGTCTATCCCGGCTCAAAGGTACAGGCATCGGTGGCGGCTACACAAGAGCAGGGCGGCGGCATTTACGCCGGACTGGAGTCAACCGATAGCATCGACAAGGTGGTAAATTGGTACAAGAAAGAAGTTTCGGCAGAAGGATGGAAGGCAACGACGAATCTTGAGGTCGATGGGGGCCTCATGCTCTCCGGCACAAAAGACACTCGCGATTTGGTGGTGACCATCTCCAAAGACGGAGACAAAGTGGTCATCGGATTGGTGGTAACACTAAAACAATAACCGAATCTTACACAAAAACCGGCGTGAGCCGGTTTTTGGTTGCGTGTGCTCTTGGCTGGAGTCGAACCAGCATCACCTCCTTCGGAGGGAGATATCCTATCCATTGAACGACAAGAGCTCGTGCTTAATTGTCCTGCGAATCGACCTGCTTGATGATAGCATCCTCTAACTCGAAATCCTGGTCGTATAGGATGGTCCCATCCACATCCGTTAC
Source organism: uncultured Candidatus Saccharibacteria bacterium (assembly GCA_964479835.1). Lineage (GTDB taxonomy): Bacteria > Patescibacteriota > Minisyncoccia > 2-02-FULL-40-12 > GWA2-44-9 > JAGOPO01. The sequence continues at coordinate 31,768 of CAYZRE010000001.1, forward strand.
CCGGATGTGTTTCAGGTGCCTGCTATCTTTAATGCCATCGCGAAACTGGTATTCAACTTTCGCCAGCCCTTTATCAACTCGTTCCATTGCGGCGTCCAGCGCGGCATCGAATTGATCGTGGATTGATTCCAGATTGAAGCGCTGACTCTCCACTTGGCGAGGCGTCGGTTTATCTGATTGTTTTTCGTTGGTCATGGTTATGTGCTCGGGGTCGGAGTCGAACCGACAAGGCCTTACGGCCACAACATTTTAAGTGTTGCGTGTATACCAATTCCACCACCCGAGCATAAATTGTGAGGCGCAAGGGGGAATCGAACCCCCGAATAAGGGTTTTGCAGACCCTCGCCTTACCACTTGGCTATTGCGCCCTCATTATAACAGCTGTTTGACCTGCTCTTCGGTGATGAACTCCAGTGTATCACCTTCCTGAATATCGCCGCCGAAGCTTGATGTGTCAATGCGCATCCCGCACTCCACGCCCTGGCCTACCTCTGTGGTGTCCACTTTTTCCTGCTGAAGACTGGAGATTTTCCCGACGCGCGTGACGGCCTCGCCGCGCACGAGGTCCACGACGGCGCCCTTTCTGACAACGCCCGACACAACTCGGCCGCCTAGGATAATGGAGCGCGCATCTTTCTTGAACAAGGCCAGTACGCGCAGTTTTCCGATGACCGAGCGCTGGGTCTGTGTCGGCAAAAGTGCAGCGAGATTATTGCGGATGGCTTCGATAAGTTCGTAGATGATATCGAATGATGTGACGACGATGCCGTCGCGTTCTGCGAGCTTTGCGGCGGCCGGGTCCGTTTGCACACGAAATCCTATAATGACGGCACCTTTTGCGGCGGCGGTCTTTACATCTGCTTCCGAGATATTTCCGATGCCGGAATCGAGGACGCGGATACCGACCTGCTCGTTCTTAATGGCGCCGATAGACAACTCGATGGCCTCCAGCGAGCTTGCGACATCGGCCTTGAAGATAATATTTAGCGTGATGCGCTCGCTTCCGGATGGCTGTTCGCCGCGATAGGTGTCAAACGCCACCGGCGGGGGAGTGATGGAGTCGGCCGCCAATTCTTCTGCCGCCTTCTTTGCTTTCGCAGTGCGAAACTGTTCGCCGACGCGCGGCGACTCCTGCCATCCGGTCAGTAGTACCGGTTGTGACGGGCGGGCCTCTTCGAGTGCGTGCCCGAGGAAATCTTCCATGCTCTTGACCTTGCCAACCACATGACCGACCACAATCCAGTCGCCGACATGCAGAATACCAACTTGCACCAGGGCAGTCGCAACATAGCCGCGTTGCTTGTCGAGGTTTGATTCGATAATGATACCCGACGCCGGCCCGGCGGTTATTTCTTTCAGTTCCTGCAGTTCGGCGACCAGCAGTACCATCTCCAACAGCTCGGGGATACCGGCGCCGGTCTTTGCCGATATTTCCACGGCCGGAGTCTGTCCGCCCCATTCTTCCACTAATATATTCTCCTGGGCCAGGTCCTGCTTCACTTTCGCGGGACTTGATCCTTCCTTGTCGGTCTTGTTGATGGCAATAACGCAGGGCAGACCCGCTTCTTTGATGATACCGATTGCTTCTTTCGTTTGGGGCTTTACTGATTCATCGGCGGCCACGACCAGAATAGCGATGTCGGCAACTTTGGCGCCACGACTGCGGATAGCGGTGAAAGCTTCGTGCCCGGGGGTATCCAGAAAGGTGATGAGCTTGCCGTGAGCTTCTGCCTGGTATGCGCCGATGTGCTGGGTGATGCCGCCCGACTCACCCGCAACAATATTCGTCTTCCGAATAACATCCAAAAGCTTCGTTTTTCCGTGGTCGACATGCCCCAATACCACCACAACGGGCGGGCGTACTGCAGAGGGCTTGTTGTCGGGGGCAATGGACGTCATATGACGCTATAATCTAACATATTATGGGCATTTTGGCAAAAAACAAACGGGCCCCGAAGGGCCCGTTGCGTATACTAGCCTCGGAAGTTAATGGTAGTGTGACCTGATCTGGAACAGCAGATACAAATAAATGCCGGTTCCGATAACAAGTCCAAACAGGTCCATGCGCAGGATGGAGTAGACTGCTCCGACAAGCGCGTTGTAGTACACGAAGCGCCATCCGACCGTAAGCCGCGCGAAGAGACCGCGAATCGATAACCCGAGCAGAACGACATTCAAGATAGAGAACACAAGAGCCAATGTGCCGCCGTATGCGCCCCATCCGCCGCCCGCTCTCAAAATCGGCCCCGCAAGTGCACCCAGACCCAGAAGGGCCAGGATTGCCGGAAGCGACAATACAACGCCGATCACCGCAAGATACGGAGCTATCTTTACGATACTTGCCTGAACACTGGCTGGCAGATTCGGAAGCTTTCCGAACAGGCCCGAGAGAAACTTGTCTAATTCCTTCATAGGTATGATGAGATTAATACGTTACCGTCATTGTACCACGCAATCCCAGGGGATACCACAAGGCCCATGGGGTTGATATCTGCGGAGAGGGTGGGCTAGCACTAATGTCGAACCTGGTTCTTATGTATGATTCCGACCGCTTTGCTCAGTCGTTTGTATCGGGCTTTGAGCTCGTCGAAGCGTTCGGGAGAGATGTTGGTTTCCTCCTCCAGAGCATTCATGAGGGTGACGATAGGGATGAGTGCTTTCTTTGCGGATTCCCGTAACGGCTCGTTTGCCATGTCTTCCGGACGAAGGTCAATGATGGCATTGAGCTCGTCTAGGGAATGCCGTGCCTCAAAGTCCTCCAGCATGACTTGGAATTCTGCAACTTCTTTTTCGCAGTCTCTGCGCTCTGTTTCAACCTGCTCATACCGTGAAAGGTTCTCTTCAGCCATCAAGCGCTCTTCCGCGGTGAGACCATCTTCGCCTCGTTCGGGGGATTCAGGGGATACCCCGCCCATTCCTTCGAATTTATTCATGGACACATAATAACATATCTACCTTCAATACGGCGGAGAGGGTGAGATTCGAACTCACGGGGCTCTTGCGAGCCCGGCGGTTTAGTAAACCGCTGCTTTAGACCGCTCAGCCACCTCTCCAGGGAATTGTAACGGAAGGATTCATCCTCCGGGTAAACGGCTCACAGTCTGAGCCGTTTACCTCCGGGCTCCGGCCCTCGTGGTATCGGCTACTGCCGATACATCACTCCGGGCTTCGAATCCTTCCGCGTATTCTACATGATACACAGACAGGTGCCACATGGCACCTGTCTGTGTATATGCGGAGACGGAAGGATTCGAACCTTCGGTTCGGTTTGACCCGAACACCTCTTTAGCAAAGAGGCTCATTAGACCACTCTGACACGTCTCCAAAAAAGCCTTGCCATTCTACCATTTTTCAGTACTATATTCAACAGCGGAGGTGGCCAGTGAACTTCTTGCAGGCGCACTACAATCAGTACCGTCAGGCTGGTGGCGATCACACTTCATATGTCATCGTCAACGACCTCGACGATGCGATGGCCGACACGCTTCAGCAGGCATACGACAAAGAGTTCCCTACCCCCGTATCCGAACAGAAGCAGCGCGAGTTCAAGGAGGGCTTGGAGGGGCAGACGCAGGAATCGGCGGCCCGCGACGACCTAGAGTGGCTGACAGGAACGGGCCGCTACGGACAGTAGAGAGGGCACCTCGGGAGCGCATGAGCGCTCCCTTTTTCTTTACCCGCGTGCCACAACAACCGCCGACACCGAAGCCGCGCCGGATTCTTTGAGGGCGCGGGCGCAGTCTTCCAGCGTTGCGCCGGTGGTGCACACATCGTCGACGAGTACGATGTCGCGGTCGGCGACCATTTCAGGGCGCTGGACGGCGAACGCGCCACGCATGTTATCTAACCGCTCAATGCGCGAGTGCGTTCGTACCTGACTGCCGGTGTGGCGGATGCGAATCAACGCTGATTCCTCCAGTGGCATCGCTGCCGCAATTGCCAGCCGACGGGCCAACAGTGCGGCCTGATTGTAATCGCGCTCGCGTAAACGGGTCGGGTGCAAGGGCACCGGCATAATAAGGGGATTGGCGCCGAACATGATTCGGGTACTTGGCCGCAGACCGACGACTGTGGCCGTCCAATCGCCCAACGGGATGGCGAGTTGTTGCATGGCGCGGTACTTAAGTGCGTAGACAGCGGTTTCAGCGATGTCTCCCATCGTGGTGGCCGCAATAAATCGGTCAAGATAGGTATGACCCCGACAGCTTGAGCAGGGAATACCGAGAGTATTAGGACGCCGACACACCAGACAACGCTGCGCCGACAGCGGTTTGAGTTTCCCGAGACACCCGGCGCACAAGTCGACGCCAAGTATGTCGCATCCGATGCAACGAGCAGGCCAGAGAAGTTCAGCGAACCAATGCAGTATTTGGTGTGAGTAATCCACAAGTGGGTCGGTGAATCGGTACGCGTGGTATAATCTAATTACGCATGGTATTCAACCTCTTCAAGTCAAAGAGCAAGCTTGGTATCGATATCGGAACCTCATCGATTAAGGTTGTTGAGTTGTCGCTCGAAGGTGGTCGCTGGAAACTGGAGAACTACGGCACCTACGAACTTCACGGTATAGAAGGGATGGCTGACACCGCAAAGACGGTGATGGACTTATCTGATGCAGAGATTGCCCAAGCAATCAAGAATATTCTGCAGTCGTCCGGCATGAAGAGCCGCGACGGAGTTGCGGCTATCTCATCATTTTCCACATTCGCCACAGTTATCGAGATGCCGTACATCAGCGAGGAGGATTTAGCAAAGACGATTCCGTTTGAAGCGCGAAAATATATTCCGGTTCCGCTGGATCAGGTGGTGCTGGACTGGTCCATCATCGGCGTTGTCGGTGCAAAAGGAGAATCTGTTCCGTTACCGGCGGTTCCCACCGCACCGGGCACGAGCGTCACGGTTGAAGTATTTCTGGCGGCGGTACCCAAAGACGAAACAGCCCGTTACCAGCGCATCATGAAAGCCGCGGGCGTTAATCTGCTCGCTCTGGAGTTAGAAAACTCAAGTCTTGTGCGCGCGCTATTGGGCAACGATCTCTCTTCTACTGCCATCTTGAATGTCGGTGGGCGCAGCTCATCAATTTTGGTAGTCAGCAAGGGCTACGAGCGAGTGAGTCATAACTATGAAATCGGAGGATATGAGATGACTAAAGCTATCGCTGCTGCACTGGGTATCGGTCCTGACCAGGCGGAAGGTCTCAAGCGCAAATACGGATTAATCGACAGTCCGGAGAACCGGGCCCGTGCGGCAATGATGCCGCCGGTGGACATGATGGTGTTTGAAACGAAGAAAACGATTGAGTCATTTGAGCAATCATGGGGTGCGAACATCAGCCGTCTTGTGCTCGTCGGGGGATTGGCCAACATGCCGGGGCTTTCGCAATATGTGAAACAGCGCATTCCGCGGGATGTGCTTATCGGCAATGTGTTTGCTCGTCTGATATACCCTCCCGAATTAACGCCATTACTGCAGACGCTTAGTAATACGCTTTCAATTGCCGTGGGTTGTGCAATGCGTGAAACATGATTCATGATATAATTAAGTAGATTTCCGATGCCATATAAAGGAGGGGTACAACTGTTGCCCGAGACCGAGCGTCGACCAACGCTGTCATCCTATACGAGCGGTAACGCTTATTTCTATGCGGCCGTAGTCGTGGGCGTGGTTATCCTTGTGATAGGCGCTATCTTGGCAGGTTACAAAGCAAATCTGGAAGACCAGATTAGTGTGCTCGATGGTAAAATGAGTGTCGGCGAGAGTTCGCGCGACAAACAAAAGGAGCAGGAACTCATAGATGCGTCCAAGCAGTCCCGCATTATTAAAGATTTGCTGACCAATAAACTGTACTGGTCGCAGGCACTAGAGCGCATGCAACAGATGATGCAAGCGGCGGTGACACTCACGGAGATGAATGCAACGGTTACCAAAGGAACCATCTCATTTCGGGCGACGACTGACAGTTATGCATCGGTCGCACGCCAACTGGCGACATTCATAGCCGCGACCGGCGTGAATGATATCTCCGTTAATAATATCAAGACCACATCGGAGGGGACGGTCGAGTTCGACGGGGAGCTGTTTATCGATACCAAATCAATGCTGACGAAACAACAACCAAAAAAATAGCATGAATCCAAAGAACATATTTGGTGCATTCACGCTCGCCATCGCACTGTTCTTTTTCTGGCCGGCCGTATACGGATCATGGCAAGAGATGCTCGCACTCCGGTCGGGTGTGAGCGAACGGCAGCAGTTATTGGATGCTCGTACTGCCATTTTAACGAATGCGGACCGGGAGTACACGAAATATCAAACCGCAATCAGTGGCGATGCAGGCCGGAATTTTATCCAGCTGGTACCCGTCAAGAAAAACACTGCAGAACTGATATCTGCGATGGAGGATATCGCCCGGAGTTCCGGTGTGCAACTCTCGCAGGTGCAGATAACGGAGACCAAGGGAAAAGAAAACGAACAGTACAAAACACTTTCGCTGTCACTTGGGATGAGCGGTTCATATCCCTCACTCCGCAGTTTTCTTAGTAGTCTTGAACAGTATGTGCGCATCCTCAATGTGGGGAGCATCCAGGTCTCGGCTGATAAAACAACCGGACAGCTCGAGTATACGGTCAAGGCGGACGCCTATTTTATCAAATAACTATGCCACCAACGAAACAAGGATCAGTGCTTCTCTATGTCATCATGGCGTTTGGTTTTATTATGGGCTATGTCTACAATATGCAGGCCGATCCGGTGGCCGCCGTACCCGTTCTGGATAACCGTTTTCAGCTGACATCGTTGAAGAACTTGGAAGGCGCGCGCATCGATGAGTCCGTGTTTTCCAGTGAGCAGTACCAAGCGTTGCGGATTTTCGGCTCGTTGCCGGTCCAAGCGGGTGGCGGCGGAAAAGATAATCCGTTCCAATAATCACCGTATCCGATGTCGGGTAAAGCCCCTCTGACACTCATCAATGAATTGGTGCGCATCAACCGCCTGTCGAAGGCGGACGCTGATGGATTGGTCGCAAATGCTCTTAAGGAAGACAAGGATGTAGGCGCGGCGCTTATTGAATCGGGCGTGATGTCCGACGGTGAGCTTGCGAAATTCAAGAGCGACCTGTACCGCATCCCGCAGGTGGATTTGGAGAAGACGGAGCCTGACCCGAACGCGTTCCAAGAAATCAGCGAGGATGTTGCCGGATTTTATCGTGTGGTTCCATTTGCGGTGGGCGACGGTGTCTTAAAGGTAGGCATCATCGACCCCGAAGATATCAATGCGCTGGAAGCGCTCAAATTCATCTCATCCGACAAGAAGTTGAAGCTTGAGAAGTTCGTTATTACCTATAAAGACTTCGGCACAACGCTCAAGAAGTTCAAATCACTCACCGGAGAAGTCGGAAAGGCGTTACAGTCCATCGCCGAGGAGGCCGGTAAAGAGGGAAGTGTTGTGGAAGAGGAGCTGTCGCTTGACCAAATCACCGCCGAGAGTCCCGTTACCAAGGTGGTCTCGGCGATGCTCAGCTACGGTATTGAGAGCAGAGCATCGGACATCCACATTGAACCGTTCGATGACCACACACGGGTGCGTTTCCGTATCGACGGTGTCCTGCAGACCGTATTGAATCTTCCCAAGAATCTACACATGGCGGTGGTGACGCGCATCAAGATTTTATCCACCCTGAAAATTGATGAGACGCGCGTGCCGCAGGATGGACGATTCAGTATCTTCCAGACAAAGATGAAATTCGATTTCCGCGTCAGCACCTTTCCCACCAAAGCGGGGGAAAAGGTGGTGATGCGTATCCTTGACCCACTTTCCAGCCGTATCGATCTGGCGACGCTGGGTGTCACCGGCCGCAGCAACGAACTCCTGCAGGAAGCCATCATTCGTCCGTTCGGCATGATTCTTATTACGGGACCGACCGGGTCGGGAAAATCAACCACCATTGCCGGCATTCTAAAACAAATGAATACGGAAGAGGTAAATATCGTCACTCTCGAAGACCCGATTGAATATTTTATTGATGGGGTCAACCAATCCCAGACGCACGAGGAAATTGGCTACACATTCGCCAATGGATTGCGTTCTATTTTGCGCCAAGACCCCGATGTCGTCATGGTTGGTGAAATCCGTGACCGTGAGACCGCAGGTCTTGCGGTGCAGGCGGCGTTGACCGGCCATATCGTACTCTCGACTCTGCACACCAACGATGCTCTGGGCGTCATCCCACGCCTCGTGGACATGGGCGTGGAAAAATATCTTCTGCCACCGGTGCTTAATCTCGCGGTGGCGCAACGGTTGTTGCGGCGGCTGTGTGCGACCTGTAAAATAAAAGATACGGCCAACACGGCCGAGGCGCAGATTATCAACGACGCACTGACGATGATGCCCGCAAAAATTGCAGCTCCCTACCTCAAGCCACAACATGAAATCTACCGTCCAAATACCAAGAACCCCTGTAAGGAATGCGGCGGGAAGGCGTTCAAGGGACGCATCGCTATCTTTGAGATGATTAAGATGACCGACGAACTGGAGAAGATTATTCTGGGTAACCTCTCCGAGTCCTCTTTGCGTGAAGAGGCGCAGCGACAAGGAATGGCGACGATGTTCCAGGACGGTATTACCAAAGTGCTTGACGGCATCTCTTCCCTTGAGGAGCTCCTCGAAGTGGCGCAGAGTGCTAGGGAAGAGGAGGAGAAGCCATTAGCTATGAGCCAATAGTACCGACATGCAATTTTCATACCAAGTCAAAGCACAAAATGGCGTAGTATCCAACGGGCTCATTGAGGCACCTGATGAGAATGCGGCCGTCGCCGAGCTACACGTCCGAGGATTCGTTTTGCTGTCTCTCGGGGTAATCGAAGAAGGGGTATTTAGCGGTGACATCATGCGTTACTTCAATCGGCCGAAGACGCGGGATGTGGTGATATTTACACGCCAGCTGTCTACGCTCATTGAAGCCGATATCCCGCTGGCCGAAGGTATCAGGACGCTGGCGAATCAGAGCGACAATCCTATATTTTCCAAGATGATCGCCGATATCAGTGACAAGATTGAGGGCGGCTCTTCATTGTCGGCGGCGTTTGCGGAGCATCCGAAGCTGTTTACGCAGTTCTATGTCAAACTCATCCGGGCCGGTGAAATATCAGGCCGTCTCCAACAGTCTCTCATCTATCTTGCCGATTACTTAGAACGCAATCAGGCCATTACCAGCAAAGTACGCAACGCATTGGCGTACCCCATATTCGTCATCTTTGCCATGGTGGTGGTGGCGATTATTATGGTGGTATATGTCTTACCTCAGCTATTAGTTATTTTTAAAGAGGCCGGCGATATACAATTACCCATCACGACGCGGGCGCTTATCGCCGTCACCGATTTTGCAAACCACTACATTCTGCTGATTTTGGTGTTCATTATTATCGTTGTGGTCGGTTCCCTCCAGTGGGTGCGTACCCCGGACGGTAGGATATGGTGGGACAAGTTCAAAGTCAGGATTCCGGCGTTCGGCATCATCCTTAAATCGCTCTACCTGTCGCGTATCGCCGAGAATATGGCGACGCTCATTAAATCGGACATCGCTATCCTTGATGCTCTGCGGGTCACTGGCGATATCGTGGACAATGTCGTGTACCGTGACATCCTTCTGCATGCCGAAGAGGAAGTACGCGGGGGAGGGAGTATCTCTGATGTGTTCCGCCAATATAAAACCCAGATTCCGGCGCTGATGACCTCGATGATTGCCATCGGCGAACGCACAGGAAAAATGGACTTCATGCTCGGACACGTCAGCAAGTTCTACCGTGCAGAGTCCGAAAACCGCATTGAGAGCATTTCATCGCTTATTGAACCGGTGCTGGTCGTCGTGCTGGGGCTGGGAGTTGCCGTGCTGGTCTCCAGTATCCTTCTGCCGCTGTACTCACTGGTCGGCATCTCGTAAATCTCGTCCTGTTGATAACAGGGCATTGTGTCGGGGAGAGAGAGGTATAAAGTATAGGAGTACTGCTAACGAACCACGATGAAAAATTTGAAGGACACCATAATTAATCTGCGACGGAAGGGAACCCGAGGTTTTACGTTGATTGAATTATTGGTGGTCATCGCCATCATCGGTATTCTCGCAACACTGGTATTGTTGCAACTAGGTGCTGCTCGGGCAAAGGCGCGAGACACCCAACGCATCACGGCAGTCAACCAGATTCGCAGTGCCGTCGAGCAATACTATGAAGACAATAATGCATACCCGGCTGGGGTTACCGACCTACTTCTGTCAAAGTACTTCTCCAACGGCAAGGTACCCTTGGATCCCACTACGTTGGTCGGGTACAACTACTGCATGAGTGGAGTGAAATATCAGATTGCGGCCGAGCTTGAACAAAAGGCGGCGGCACTGAAAAGTGACTCCGACCTGACGGTAGCCGATATAGGACCGGCAACATGTAAGAATGGGGTGGGAGATGCAGCGGGGTCACCAAATGAGGTATGCACTGCTGGAGCCGATGACTGTGTTTACGATCAGGGGCAAAAGTAACTACTCATGGAGTACAGAAGACCCGCATATGCGGGTCTTCTGTTATACTAGGGGAACATGATAATCCTCGTCGCAGTTTTGGTGGGACTTCTCTTGGGCAGCTTCTTAAGCGTGTTGTTGGACCGTTGGCCGCACTGGCGGGGTGCCGCTACCGGGCGGTCCCAATGCCCACAGTGCCACCAAACACTGAAATGGTTCGATTTGATACCGTTGATCAGTTGGCTGGTCCTTGGCGGTAAGTGCCGCTATTGCCATGCGCCGATATCAAAACTATATCCGGCTCTGGAGCTCACCATGGCCGGCGTATTGGGTCTCTATGCGTTCCTATTCGGCGTTCCGTCGTCGTGGTATGTAACAGATTATCTCGTGCTGTTCGCCCTAGTGTCGCTGTTTTTCTTCGATTTAAAGCATCGTGTACTTCCCGATGCCATTCTTCTGCCACTGCTGATTGTCGTCGGGGCACGACTGCTTTCGCAACGACCCGATATGCTCGTCAACGCATGCGCTACCGGCGCACTTATGGCCGGGTTACTGGGACTATTATATCTGGTGTCCCGCGGGCGCTGGCTTGGACTGGGTGATGTGAAGCTCGCATTTGTTATCGGCATCTTGTTCGGCTATCCCGGCGCAGTGGGCGTTACGCTGATTGCCATTTGGTCCGGCGCGCTCGTCGGCGTAGCATTGATACTTGCTAAACGCGCGAATATGAAGACGGCATTGCCATTCGGCTCATTCTGGGTCGCGTCTGCTATCATTGCTATGATGATGCCCGGTCCGATATACTTTATAAGCGGGCTGTTCACGCCAATGTTCTAATGAAAGGATTTACGCTTATTGAGGTGCTCGTGGTGATAAGTATCACCGGCATCCTTACCGGCCTCTTGGTTGTGAACTTTTCGCGGACGCGTGTGGACCTGAATCAGACCACGCTGACCGTGAAGGCCGCCATTCGCGAAGCACAATCCACGGCACTCTCGGGCGCACTATTCGGAACGCCCAACGTTTCCCGATGCGGATACGGGATTCATTTTACCGCGAATGGGTACGCCATCTATGCGGGACCGATATCCGGTCAGAACGTTTGTGTGGTTCAAAACTATGGCTATGCCATTAACAGCGAAGTTGTTCGACTTGGTCTCCTTTCAAATTCCGTACTTGAGATTGTCATACCCGCACCGGATATTTTCTTTGAACCGCCTGATCCGAAAACTTACTTTATCGGCTCCGGTTGGGGTAAAACGGCGATTATCACTATCCGTGTTAAAGGAACCACCACATGCCCTTCTGCGGATTGCCGACAAATCAATGTCACGACATCAGGACAAATACAGTAGCACGAGAAATGCCGGCTTCACGCTCGTGGAAGCGCTGGTGTCATTAGTATTGCTCACGACGGCTCTGGTGCCGGCCTTTATTCTTGCCACCGACGCTCTGAAATTGTCGACCGGTATACGCAATTCGCTCATCGCGGCAAATCTTGCGCAAGAAGGAGTTGAGATAGTTCGTGCGATTCGTGACACGAACTGGTTCGCTGGTGTGCCGTTTACTACGGGACTGGATACATGCGGTGCAGGCTGTCTGGTCGTGTGGAACGGGTCACCACCGTGGCCGTTGCCCGTGGGTGATACAACGCCGCCGCTGATGTGGGATAAGCAGTCCGGATTGTACCAGTACGTGACCGGCGTTGTTTCGCCATTCAGCCGGAAAATAACTATTGCGCCAAGTTCCGGGTCTGTTGTCGAACTTGTTGTGCAAAGTGAAGTAACTTGGGTTGAGCGTTCAATTCCGAAGACTATCGTTGTTGAGTATCACCTCTATGATTGGGTCCAATGACAGGCCATGACCACAAACAATCCGGCTTCTCGCTTGTTGAACTGCTGGTTGCAGCGACCATCTTCACATTCGTCGTGACGGCGGTGAGTGGTTTGTTTCTGCAGGCACTGGATATTCAGCGTCGTGCAGCAGGCATCCAGAAAATTCAGGAAAATGCGTTGTATGTCCTTGAATCCATAACTCGCGAAGTTCGCGTCAGCGTTGTCACCAGCGGCGATGCCGATTGTTTGTCACCCGTCTCGCTCACAACAACGCTCACAATAGACCATCCAGTGAACGGTCCCGTCATCTATGAGTATAGCCAGCTTGTCACTAGTGGCGGGACAATCGGCATGATTAAACGCAATGGTGAACAGATTACATCGGCGGATGTCGATGTTACCGCATTCGCATTCTGTGTGAGTGGGTCGGGGGCTGATGGTCTGCAGACACGCGTCACGATTCCTATGACGCTGCAGACTGTAGGGGGCAAAACCATCAACGCTGTATCGTTGCAGACCACAATTGTTTCCCGTGATGTATCGACTGATATAGTACAATGACTATGAAAAATCAGCGTGGCTCCATCCTTATCTATACTATGCTTACCATGTCCGTGATGTTGGCCATCGGGCTGACGCTCAATTCGCTGTTTCTGGGTAAACTCAAAGGCGCTGCAGCAGCGCGAGACTCGGTTGTGGCGCTGTATGCTGCCGACAGTGCGGCAGAGATGTGTTTGTATGAGGCGCGCCAAAAAAGTCAGCAACCGCCTATCATTTTTTCCAATGGCGCGACATACACGATTGTCGATAGTAAAACCGACGTCGACATTACCGATGACTGCTCGGTGCTGGTGGGCGACTCGTTCCAATTTCGGGCGACGGGTACTTATCGGGGCGTTCGCCGCTCACTGGAAATAAACCAGTAAGCGATATAGAGTAGGGATAGTTATGAATAAGACGCAAGCACAAGAACGCGTCGGGAAACTGCGTGTGCTTATCGATACCTATCGGTACGAGTACCATGTGCTCGACAAGCTTTCGATTTCCGAAGATGCGCTGGACTCTCTGAAGAAAGAATTGTTCGATTTGGAACAACAGAATCCGGAGCTCGTGACGCCTGATTCGCCGACCCAACGCGTTGCGGGCACGCCGCTGGAGGGGTTCACGAAAGTCCAACATCCAGGGCGTATGATTTCGCTCAACGATGCGTTTTCAGAAGCAGATTTGCGTGATTGGTTGGAGCGTCTGGAGAATGTTCTGGGCCACCCGTACACGGACGAGTATTACTGTGATCTGAAGATGGATGGACTTGCGATTGAGTTGCGCTACGAAGACGGTCTGCTGGTGCAGGCGTCAACTCGCGGTGACGGTATGATAGGGGAAGAGGTCACGCAGAATATTCGTACCGTAGATGCGGTTCCGCTCCGACTGCGTTCCGATGAACATAAGGTTCCTTCGCTCCTGCTCGTGCGCGGGGAGGTATTCCTAAAGAAAAGTGAATTCAAGCGCATCAACAGAAAGCTTGAACACGATGGTGAAAAAATATTCGCAAATCCCCGTAATCTTGCCGCCGGTACCATTCGGCAACTTGATTCTGCCGTCACCGCAGGACGGAAGCTTTCCTTTTATGCGTACAGTATTGTAGGTTCCGACGGCTCGTACGGTGACAACTTCGATTCACACAAAGCTGAATACGACGCACTACGCCAGTGGGGCTTAGCGGTGAATCCGCACGGCCGGGTAGTGGCCGGTACAGCAGAAATTTTTTCGTTCTACCATGAATGGGAGACCAAGCGCGACGCACTGGACTACGAGTTTGATGGCACGGTTATCTCTGTTAACGACAACGACACTTATCGGCTGGCTGGTGTTGTCGGCAAGGCACCGCGAGGTGCGATTGCATTCAAGTTTGCGCCGCGGCAAGCGCAGACTGTTATTGAAAATATCATTGTGCAGGTGGGTCGTACCGGCGTACTGACACCGGTTGCCGTGTTACGCCCGGTGAACATTGGCGGCACCACAGTCGCGCGCGCGACACTGCATAATATGGATGAAATTGCGCGGCTGGGGGTAAAAATCGGGGACACGGTCATCGTCGGCAGGGCGGGGGATGTGATCCCCGATATCATTAAAGCGCTTCCTGAACTACGGACCGGCAAAGAGAAAGTATTCCACATGCCGAAGCGTTGTCCCGTCTGTGGGGAGTCGGTACAAAAGGACCCCGAACAGGTTGCGTATAAGTGCGGCAATACAGATTGTCCCGCAAAGAAGCGCGAAGCCATCTACCACTTTGTCAGCCGCAACGCCATGAATATAGATGGAGTCGGCCCGAAAATCATTGACGCGCTCATGGATGCCGGTTTTGTACAGGACGCCCCAGACTTGTACGCCCTGTCGGTAGACGACATCATGAACCTGGATCGTTTCGGCGAGGTATCCGGCCGCAATGTGGTTGACGCGATGCATGCACGCAGAAAAGTACCTCTGAACCGCTTTGTGTATGCGTTGGGCATCGAGCATGTAGGAGAGCAGACCGCCCGCGCGTTGGCGGCACATTTTGGTACGCTGGGGAACATAAGCACGGCAACAGTTGAACAGCTCGAATCGGTGCCGGATGTCGGTCCCGTTGTTGCCCGCAGTATCAGTACATGGTTTTCTCGCGCATATAACCGGAAACTGCTGGAGAAATTTGTTCGCGCAGGCATGAAAATTGAACCGGAGAAGACCATAAGCCGAGGCGTGCTGTCGGGAAAAACCTTTGTGATTACCGGGACACTGGACACGATGAGTCGTGACGAAGCAAAGCAACGCATTCGCGCGCTGGGCGGGGATATCAGCGAATCGGTTTCTAAGAAAACTTCGTATGTCGTTGCCGGTGCGCAGCCGGGTTCAAAACAGCAGAGAGCGCAAGAATTGGGCGTCCCGATACTCGATGAACCGGGCCTTCGCAAGCTCTTGAAATAGAGCTAGAATCGTGCTATAATAGAAAGAACGAGTCAGGAGGTGTTATGCACATTCCGGGGTGGCTTGAGTGGGTACTTCGCTGGGGCATGTGGCTTTTCAGGCCCAAATACCTCGCCGGGGTCTTTCCCGTCTGCCTCGACGACGCGGGGCGCGTGCTTCTCATCCGTAAGCGCCTGGGCGCGGCTATCGGTTGGCAGTTGCCCGGCGGCGCCAAAGAGTACGGGGTATCCCTTGAGCGGTCGGCGTGTCAGGAGCTTAAGGGCGAGACAGGGCTCACGACAGAGCCGGGTTGCCTTGTGCTCATGAGCGTCCACTGCGTCGAGGCGCATCGGGACCTGAACTTCGTCTATCTCGTGCGTTCGTGGGGCGGTGAGCTTGGACCTCGCGACACAACCGAGATTGCCGAAGCCCGTTGGGTTTCTGTCTCCGATGCGTACAAGATACTGTATCCGCCACATCTCCTCATGCTCATGGATGCCCTCGACCAGCGGTACCTATCGGGCCAGTAATCCTGAAGAGCCTCGCGTGCGGGGCTCTGTTTTTATTATGTCAAAGAAATTGCTAGGATTGTGTAGGCGGTGTGGCGAAGGATAACGCACAGGGCCTGCAAACCCTGTATCGGTGGGTTGAAATTCCCACCCGCTGCCTCCAACCCGTTCTTTCTTCTGGTGAGTCTCCCTGAACGAATTCGTTCAGGGGACTATTTTTTTGCCGAAAACCGTGGTATTTTTGTGCATATGCTGACGGATACAGAGATAGAACACATCGCGAAATTGGCGCGCATTGGGCTGTCGGGTGAGATGCACGCACACATGAAACATGACCTGTCCAAGGTCCTCGATTATATTGCGCTGCTGGAGAAGGCTGACACTGCGGGAGTCGAGCCGTTGTACCAGGTGACCGGTTTGCAGAATCAGACCCGTCCTGACGAGCGACGGGGCGATTTTGTTATGGATGCGAAATTGATGGAATATCTGATCGGGCAAGCTCCGCATTCGCAGGAGCGGTTCGTAAAAGTAAAATCGGTGAAAGCAAAATGACAGACACAGGCTACACCATAGCATCAGCGCGCGAGGCATTCGCTTCGGGGAATCTGACGCCCGAGCGCCTCTTCGAACACTATCGGGGGCGCGTCGGCGAGCGCAACGAGGAGCTTAATGCGTTTCGTAATACTGATTTTTCGTTTGTGCAACGCGAGCTCGACACCTCGGTTCTCACGGGGATTCCGTATGCTCTGAAAGACAACATGCTCGTTGCGGGCACCGTCGCAACCGGCGGTTCTCGAATTTTGGAGCATTATGTCTCGGCGTACGATTCCACTGTCTTTACCAAACTCGATACTGCAGGTGCGCAATTGTTGGGAAAAACAAACATGGATGAATTTGCGATGGGAAGTTCGGGGGAGAACAGCGCCTATGGCGTTGTCCGCAATCCGTGCGACACGACTCGGGTGCCTGGCGGCAGTTCGGCCGGTTCCGCGGCCGCGGTGGCCGGTGACCTGTGTGTTTTTGCGCTTGGCTCTGACACTGGCGGTTCTATCAGGCAGCCCGCCGCGATGTGCGGCGTTGTCGGTCTCAAGCCCACCTATGGGCGCGTTTCGCGCCACGGCCTGATGGCCATGGCTTCTTCGCTGGACCAGATCGGCCCCCTGACAAAAACAGTCCGCGACAGCGCACTGGTGTTGAGCGCTATCGCAGGACATGATGTGTTTGATTCCACGACTGTGCCGCGCGATGTTCCGGACTATATTGAGACACTTGAACAGGACATTACCGGATTACGCGTCGGCGTGCTTGCCGAGCATTTCGGAGAGGGTTTGGCACCGGAGGTCAAAGAGCGTGTGGAAGAGGCAATCGCGATATTGAAAAAACGCGGAGCAGTTATCACGCCTATTTCGCTTCCGCACAGCGCGTATGCATTGGCGGTCTACTATATCGTTCAGCCCTGTGAAGTTTCGGCGAATTTGTCGCGGTATGACGGCATCCGCTACGGATATTACGCGCGTACTGCGGAAAATCTGTTGGAGGTATACACGAAAAGTCGCGCACAGGGACTGGGCGCCGAATCCCTACGGCGCATTATGCTGGGCACCTACGCGTTATCGGCAGGTTACTTTGATGCGTACTATCTCAAAGCACAGAAAGTCCGTGCACTCATCCGGCAGGACTTCGACCGTGCATTCGAGAAGGTGGATATTATTGCCGGCCCCACGACGCCTACCGTTGCCTTCACGATAGGGGAGAAATCAGACGACCCACTAGCCATGTACCTCTCCGACATCTACACGGTGCCGGTGAACCTTGCAGGCGTGCCCGCAATTTCTGTGCCCTGCGGAGTCGGTGCACAGTCTGGCCTGCCGGTCGGCCTGCAACTCATCGGTGATATGTTTCAAGAAGCGACGATATTGCGCGCGGCGTGGCATGTCGAGCAAGGACTTCAACGATAGATGATGTTCTACGAAAATATTCCCACAATTGTCAACTCAACAGTGCAGGCGCTCTACCAGGGCGTGTATAGGCCCTGGGATATACTGTCTCCCGCGCGACTGTTTGATTTTGTACAGACAAACAACCAGGTTGCCAGTATCAAGGTGCTTCTGTCGCAGGTCTCACTGGTGCTGTCTGCGGTGTTTACGCTGTTTATTGTCTTTGTCATGATGCAAAAGCGTGTGCTCAAGGCGCAACAGGAACCGACGACAACCACATCGTCCGCACGAGGCACCACAGAAGTGCCGGCCGGCATCCTGCGCAACCGATGGAACGAGCTTTGTAAACATTTGGAGTCTACGCACGAAGCCCAATGGAAGATGGCAGTCATCGAAGCGGACAAACTGGTTGATGATGCGCTGGTAAAATCGGGATTCCCGGGGGATACTTTCGGCGACCGTTTGAGCAATATCCAGCCGGGTACATTACTATCGCTGGATGGTATTTGGTGGGCGCACAAGGTACGCAATCGACTTGCGCACGAGGTCGACTATTTTTTGCGGTATACCGAAGCACGTCAGGCTATCGGATACTTCGAGGCCGCGCTCTCTGAACTAAAACTTATTTGACGATGTTCCGAATATTCCGCGCACAATCGCCGATGCACAGAGCCCTTATCGGGACAGCTGTTGTTGTGATTGCGATATTCATCGCATCGGGGGCAGACGCTTGGTATTTCTCAAATCGCATTGTGTCGCGGACGTGGGTTGGCAGTGTTGCGGTAGGCGGCATGACGCGCGACCGGGCTGCGGCAAGCATTCAGGAAGCGGTCGACACGCTCGATACTGAGGGCATCCTACTTTCCGTCGAAGGCTCACCAGAGGTCATTGTACCTGATAGTATCGCACTCGATCTGAATTTAAGCGAAGCAATCGATGGCGCGTTTCTGCGAGGGCATGAAGGAGGAGCACTGAAACAGACATGGCAGCGGGTGTCCGCGTTATGGTCACCGCAACATTTCGATGCGCCCGTGCGTATCGACGAAGGGGCTTTGCGTGTTCAGATTTCCGAAGTTGCCAATGCCACTGATTTTGAACGAAGTGATATCAGATTGCAGGTTATCGCTGCTAAGGTTGCGTTGTTGACCGACACGAAGCCCGGTCGCGCCATCGATCAGAATGAAACTTTCAATCTTATCCAAAACTCTCTGCGGAGACTGGACCATGAGCCGATTGTTCTGCAATTACATGATGATATACCCCGTGCCGACGCGGTAAAAGCGCAGTCAGCGGTGATGACCGCTCAAAAAATGATTTCTCGCTCACTATTACTTCGGTACGAAGATATTCAGTTTTTCATCAGTCGCGAACGGCTTGGCTCATGGGTGATATCCGAATATGACGGTGACCAACTCAGACCGGGCCTGAATCGGGGAACAATCAGTATTTATGTGACGACTGTTGCCGATGCGCTTAATATTGCCTCGGAACCTCCGCAGATCACCACGCAGGACGGCCGCGTCACGGGATTCATGCCTTCGAAGGTCGGCCGTTCAGTGGAGGAAGACAAGCTGACGGATATGATTGTCGATGCGGTTACCGCCCGTATCGGAACCGATAAAGTCGGTGACACGCTCGTCGTCCCGCTGAAGTCAACCAGATTGGCACTTATCGGCTTGGACACAGCTTCGGGTATTACCGAGATTATCGGCAAGGCGACCACGACATTTGCCGGAAGCCCGAGGAACCGTATCTCCAACATCAAGAACGGGGTCAAATTCCTTTCCGGTGCGGTCATACAGCCGGGGGATGAATTCTCGGCCCTGGCGACCCTGGGGACCATCGATAACACGACAGGTTACCTTCCCGAGTTGGTCATCAAAGGGGACCGTACAATCCCTGAATTCGGTGGGGGATTGTGTCAGGTATCAACGACGCTCTTCCGCGCCGTCATGGATACCGGTCTCCCTATTACGGCACGGCGGAACCACAGCTTTCGCGTCTCGTACTACGAAAAAGACGGCAATGGGGTGTTTATCGGTCCCGGCCTGGACGCCACTATCTATGAACCGAATCCCGATTTCAAGTTCCGCAACGATATGAGCACACCCGTGCTCATCATTGGCTATGTCATCGGCGATAAGGTCTCGTTCGAGCTCTATGGCACGGGCGACGGGCGGACCAGTCAGATTATCGGTCCCACGCTGCTGACCACAATACCCGCAGGCGAGCCGGAATACATCGAAACACTCGACTTGGCACCCGGAGTGATTAAGCAGGTAGAGGTTCCGCACCCGGGCGGCTCCACGAAAGCGACCTACATTATTAAATATGCTGACGGCCGTACGGTGCCGCAGGAGTTCTTGAGCTGGTATCGTCGCTGGCCTGCCAAGTATCTCAAAGGGGTGGCAGTGTTGTCTTCTCCGACCCCGATCCCGACCCCTGCGCCGTAACCACCAAGAACTATGTCCGATTTCAAGGAGCTTGAAGAGCGCATGCTCGCATTCTGGGAAGACAACGATGTCTTCCGAAAAAGCATGCATCAACACGAAGGACGGAAGCCATTCGTGTTCTTCGAGGGGCCGCCGACAGCCAACGGAAATCCCGGCATCCATCATGTCATCGCGCGCGTCTTCAAAGACCTCATCAGTCGCTACAAAACAATGCGCGGACACTTTGTATTGCGCAAAGGCGGATGGGATACCCATGGACTACCCGTTGAAATACAAGTCGAGAAAGAATTGGGATTCAAGAGCAAGAAAGATATCGAAGCGTACGGCATCGCCGCCTATAATGCCAAGTGTCGTCAGTCTGTATGGAAATTCAAGGAAGAGTGGGAGCGCTTCACGCGCCGCATTGGATACTGGGTAGACCTCCAGAATCCGTATGTGACCTATGAGAATCCGTACATCGAATCGCTCTGGAACATCATCGGCCGCATCTGGGACAAGAAGCTACTCTATCAGGCGCACCGTGTCGTTCCATTCTGCACTCGCTGCGGTACGCCGTTGTCCAGTCATGAAGTCGCACAGGGCTATAAAACGGTCACGGACAATTCGGTGTATCTGAAGTTCAAAGTGAAGAGTTCCAAGCTCAAGCTTCCCAAGAATTCGTTCATTCTGGCATGGACCACAACGCCGTGGACATTACCGGGCAACGTCGCACTCGCGGTTGGTCGCGACATCAACTATGTCCTCGCCACATCAAGCGGAGGAGACGAGCATTATATTATTGCTGCTGACCTGGCCAATAAAGTACTGGGTGCGCCGCTTGCTATCGAACGCCAGTTCACGGGCCGTGAACTCATCGGCACTTCCTACCAGCCGTTATTTGCCGTCAAAGCTCTCAAAAAACCGAAGTCATACAAAGTGTATGAGGCCGATTTTGTTTCAACTACTGATGGCACGGGTGTCGTACACACAGCGGTTATGTACGGTGAGGACGATTATCAGCTGGGCACGAAGCTCGGACTAGTGAAACAGCACACCGTTGATGAACAGGGGAAATTCTTCGGTGTATCGAAAGAGTTGGACGGAGCATATGTCAAAGCCGTGAGTACAGAAGCCATTATTCTGGATAAACTGAAAGCTGATAACGCATTACTCACGACTGCTCCCTTCGAGCATGAGTATCCGTTTTGCTGGCGTTGTGATACTCCGCTGTTGTATTACGCGAAGGACAGCTGGTTCATCCGCATGAGCGCAATCAATGCTCAACTGCTTGCAAATAACGATACGATTAACTGGGTTCCGGAACATCTCAAAGACGGGCGTTTCGGCCAGTGGCTTCGCGAAGGAAAGGATTGGGCGTTTTCTCGTGAGCGCTACTGGGGTACACCGCTTCCCATTTGGCAGGCCCGCGACAAGAAAGGCAAGGGGACCGGGCAGTGTCTGGTCGCTCACTCAATGGAAGACCTCGACACCTATCGCGGCGATAAGCCGGCTCACTTCTGGGTGATGCGCCACGGTGAAGCGCGCAAAAATGTGGACCATATCATCGACCAGGGCGAACTTGAGTCGCCGCTGACTGATGTCGGCAGAGAGCAGGTAATCAGCGCGGCGCGGGCGCTCAAAAAACAATTATCTTCCGCGCGCACGAAATTGACCGCCGTCATCTCATCACCGATTCAGCGAACACTGGAGACGGCCGAGATTGCAGCGCAGGAGTTGGGCATAAAGACCATCGTTACCGATGAACGATTGCGCGAAATTAAACTCGGTCCGACACTGGCCGGATGTCATGACGGTAAGTACCACGAGCTCTACCCGACCTACGAGTCCAAGTTCACCCAGCAGCCGCCCGGGGGTGAGTCACTCGCCGATTTGAGGACCCGCATGTGGCAGATGCTTACGGAGCTGAACACGAAGTACTCCGGCAAAGATGTTTTGCTGGTCAGCCACGAATATCCCATCTGGATGATGACGGATGCAGCAAACGCGTGGAACAGGGAGCAGTCCATTACCGAGAAACAGAAACGCGGGAATGATTTTATCGGGTTTGCGTCCGTCGAGCAGCTGGTTGTGCGCAATCTACCGCGCGACCCCGCAGGTATGCTGGACCTACACCGACCGTTCATCGACGATATTGTTCTGAAGTATCCCGATAGTTCTGCCAAGCTATATCGCGTGCCGGAAATTGCCGATGTGTGGTTCGATTCCGGTGCTATGCCCTATGCGCAGTGGCACTGGCCATTTGAGAATGAAAAAGTTTTCCAACAGCAGTTCCCGGCCGATTTCATCTCCGAGGCCATCGATCAAACCCGCGGATGGTTCTACACGCTGTTGGCGGTCTCTACATTATTAGGTGACGGTGCACCGTACAAAAATGTACTGTCTCTGGGGCACATCTTAGATGAGAAGGGTCAGAAGATGTCAAAATCGAAAGGCAATATCGTCATGCCTGACGATGTATTCAGCGCGGTCGGCATTGACGCAACGCGTTGGTATTTTTATACGGTAAATGCGCCGGGCGATACAAAGAATTTCTCCATGAAGGAGGTGCGCGAGCGTTTGACCGGTTTTATGATGACACTCAACAACTGTCTGCGTTTCTATGAACTGTACCGAGCACAGCACGATACGATTCATCCGGAATTTTCCTCGGAGTCTTCTTCGAACTTGCTGGACAAGTGGATTGTGTCGCGACTGCGCGAGGTTACCGTGCTGGCGACTGCGCGACTGGACACCTACGATATTACCGTGGCTGCCCGCGAGCTGGAGCGATTCGTCGTAGACGATTTTAGTCAGTGGTGGCTTCGTCGCAGTCGCAAGCGCAGCGATGCTCTGCCGTTGCTGAGGCATATCCTGCGCTCGTTATCACTACTTCTCGCCCCGTTTATTCCGTACACAGCCGAGGAGCTGTGGCAGAAGCTCAAGTCGGAAGGGGACCCTCTCTCGGTACACCTTGCCGATTGGCCCGCCACCGGCGACAAGACGGCGATTGATGTGCAACTACACCAACAGATGATGCAGGTACGCGAGTACATCAGTGCCGGACTTGCGGCACGCAAAGAAAATCAGATTAAAGTCCGCCAACCTCTGCAATCAGTGACCGTCCCGGGCAAAAAATTGCACAATGACTTGGAAGATCTTATCCGTGATGAACTCAATGTGAAAGAAGTGAAATATGAACCCGGTGCCGCAATTATGCTCGATGTGCACATTGGTACGCAATTGCGCGCGGAAGGATTCGCGCGTGAAGTGATGCGTACCGTGCAGGATATGCGCAAGGAATTAGGCTGTCAGGTGACCGACCGCGTGTACTGCCAATGGTTTAGTGAGGATGCAGAAGTCAGCGCTGCGCTTCTTCAGCACGGCGACATGATTGCCCGCGAGACGGGCCTGTCGGCATTCGTGCATCAGGCCGACGATAAGACGCTTACCATTGAGAAAAACTTCGAGCTTGCTCTCGGTAAAGCTCTTTGGATTGGTATCCGAAAATAACTATGACACTAGGCTGGATTTTTCGTTCTGTTTACCGACAGCGGCCATCCGTGGCGCGTGTCCAGTACCTGCGCCATCGGGAAGGTGCTCGCGAGTTCATTGCGGCGCGTATTGCGTACTGGCAGAGTGTGCAATTATTCGCGGTTGAGCGGGTGAGCATCAAAAATCACAGCCGTATCTGGGGCAGTTGTTCAAGTCTCGGCAACCTAAATTTTAACTGGCGACTCGTGCATCTTCCGGTAGAGCTTGCCGATTATGTTGTCGTGCACGAATTGTGCCATACCATTGAACATAACCACTCGCGCAGCTTCTGGGCGCTTGTGGAAGCTCTGATGCCCGACTGGCGTGTCCGTCGCGCGGCCCTGCGTCACCATCACCCGATGAGTTCAGTCTATGCCATATAAAATAGCAAAACGGACGGGCGCCAGGCCGTGGAAGATTATCAACCTCGACCGTAATGAGGTAGTCGGATCTAGTATGACAAAAAAGATTGCCGAGGCGTCGGTACGCGCACGCCTAGCCGGTGAGCACGGGGGACTTGTGCAGCGCAAACGCCGCTAGAATGCATAGAGGGATAAGAGTATACTCTCAACGGGTACTCGTGATATCATAAAAAGACTATGACAAATCGACACATCATATTTCAGGATCCGCCAGTAGCCCAGTCCATGTTTGGCAGTACGAAGACCGCATTGTTCTGGTTGGTGGTTCGGTTGTATGTCGGATGGGCGTGGATGGAGTCGGGGTGGGGAAAAATCCACAACGCTGCATGGGTAGGAGATAAAGCGGGTAGTGCGCTTTCCGGTTTTGTACAGGGCGCACTTGCGAAAGCAAGCGGGCCACACCCTGATGTGCAGAGTTGGTACGCGTGGTTTCTTACACATGCAATCCTTCCGAATGCTCCGGCTTGGGGCCATGTCGTCGCATGGGGAGAATTGGCCGTCGGTATTGGGTTAGTGCTCGGCGTACTAACCGGGGTTGCTGCATTCTTCGGTGCGTTCATGAATCTGAACTTCCTGATGGCCGGCACGGTAAGCGTGAACCCTATATTGGGTATCATGGCGCTTGGCTTGGTGATGGCATGGAAGGTTGCCGGCTACATCGGCATTGACCGGTGGCTTCTCCCTCTGCTAGGTACGCCGTGGCAGCCGGGGAGAGTGTTCCACGGCAAGTAATTCATTTAACTTTATTATCTCCTATGGACGAGATGCGTGTTTCTTCGAAGGGTCCGGAGCATGAAAAGGCGGGACAGGCAGTAGAAGATGTGGGCGCTGATGCAGCGGTGCTTCTGGATGTCAGGGGTGATGATGAATGGGTTGCTGGTCACGCGAAAGGCGCCACTCATTGGGAATTGGCTCGACTTGAGGCCGGAGAGTTGCCCGATATTCCGAAAGATGCTCGTGTGTATGTGCATTGTGCTGTAGGTGGACAGGCACAGGCAGCCAAAGAGATACTTACACAGAACGACTGGAACGATGTAACTAATATCGGTGGTTTGGAAGACTGGGAAAACGCCGGTGGAGAGGTCGAATAGAATGAAAACCGCATTTCTCATCCTCGGGCTCGTGGTTGCACTGTCAGGTGCGGCGGTGTTCGGGCGCTCTCTGGTGAAGCAACCGACGGCAACTTCGTCAGCCACACCATCACCGTCAGCGACACCGGACCCAATGATTGTTGTTGACGAACCAAAGCCCGGGGCAGTAATTTCGTCTCCGCTGAAAGTGACCGGTAAGGCGCGCGGTAACTGGTATTTTGAGGCGAGTTTCCCTGTTGTTCTGACGGACTGGGACGGCAAGATTATTGCCCAGGTTCCTGCGCAAGCGCAAAGCGATTGGATGACGACCGATTGGGTTGAATTTGAGGCGACGCTCACCTTCACGAATCCCGGCGCGGTGGTCAGTAGCCGTGGCGCACTGACTCTCCAGAAAGACAACCCATCCGGTTTGCCCGAGTATGACGATTCTCGCGAGATACTTATCTTTTTTAAGTGAGCATTGATATGTCGTACCAATCAAGCATTACCCGCGACACGAAGGACAACAGCAACTTCCGCAAAGTCCTTTTTACCGGTCCCCGAAGCCAGTTGGTAGTGATGGATATCCCGCCCGGCGGTGAGATTGGAAAAGAGACACACGAGCATGTTGAGCAGACGCTTTTTTTCCTGTCCGGCTCGGGTAAGGCGATACTCAACGGCGTGGAGTCTTCTGTCGTCGCGGGCGACGCGGTTGTCGTCACGCCCGGCACCGAGCATAACTTTATCAATGACGGTTCGGAGCCATTGAAGATTTACACTGTCTATGCGCCACCCAATCATATCGACGGGCGCGTGCACGCGACGAAGGAGGATGCTGACGCTGACACCGCCGATGAAGATTTTGGACACAGTACGCGCTAACCGATATGAACATCGAAGCTACCGTCATTAGGAAGATGCCTATCCGTGAGCACGACCAACTGGTCGTGCTTTACAGCAGGGAAGTAGGTAAGATGACCGCCGCCGCCCGCGGTTCGTTGCGCATCCATAGTAAACAGGCGCTTGCGCTTGATGAAGGCAACCTGATCCATTGTGAATTGGTTGACGGTAAAGCAGGTCCGATTATGACCGGAGCACAAGCGGTTCGTTCATACAGCAGTGCAAAAAGTTCAGTGCTCCGATGGGCGGCGGCGCAGTTTTTCTTGCAGACTATCGATGCTCTTGTATACGACGAACAGCCCGATGTCCTTTTATGGTCATGTCTGACCGATACTCTCACCCGACTGGACGAGGCCGCAGACGGTGATGCGCTTTCGGTATTTCGTCGATGCCAGGGGTCCTTGTTAGAGGTGCTGGGGTACGGCGCACGGAACGAGACGGCAGTGGCATCGGTGCGCATACACCGCGGCGCGATGGACGAACAATTTGAAGTAATCGCACAGCGCAGACTTACTGCCTTGGATTTGTTCTACGATGTGGCCGCACGCCAATATTCGTGGTAGAATAAGCAACGATGCCCGCCGATTTCGAGATTTCGCCACTTATCACTCCACCACCGCTGGAGCCGACTCCGGTGTCACCGACCCCGCCGGCTTTACCGCCGGTACGATTGCCGATGACTTCTTTAATCATGACAAAAAAATCCAGCCAAATGCTCAAGTGGCTCATTCTGGTTGCCGCCGGCCTCATTGTTGTCACGGTCGGAGCATTATGGTGGGGTGGCAGTTCTTTCTCCGATAAGGATGTCATACTGACACTCGAGGCACCTGATCACGCAACCTCCGGAGATGAAATTACCTACAAAATTTCGTACCGCAACAATACGCGTTTGTCGTTGTCGGCGATGAGTTTCCGTTTATTCTATCCGGAGGGGTCACTCGTACTCAAAGACGGACAGCCAACGACACCGGAGAGCGAAGGATTTGTGGTGGACAAATTGGATCCGGGACAAAGCGGAACAAAAGAGCTCAAAGTGTTCATGGTGGGGGATAAGGGCACGATTCGTAGCGCACGGCTGAATCTGATATTCAATGCGGGGACGCTGAAATCGTCATTTCAAAAAGAGGCTACTGCTGCCACTACTATTACGACACTGCCCGTGACGTTGACACTGGTAGCTCCTCCCACGACAGTTACCGGCCAGCCCATCCAGTACCTTTTGGATATCCGTAACGATTCCGGACAGGATCTGACCGATTTAAAGCTTGTTCTCAGCTATCCGGACGGATTCGTCGTGCAAAAAATGAATCCGAACCCGTCGAGCGGTAACACGATCTGGAATATCGATACCCTTGGCACCAGCGGCGGCAAACGTATTACGGTCGACGG
The DNA here is from genome assembly GCA_964479835.1 of uncultured Candidatus Saccharibacteria bacterium. Lineage (GTDB taxonomy): Bacteria > Patescibacteriota > Minisyncoccia > 2-02-FULL-40-12 > GWA2-44-9 > JAGOPO01. The sequence goes on from CAYZRE010000001.1 coordinate 59,243, forward strand.
CGTCCTTCAAGGCAGCGAACGGGAGACAAAGACGGCCACCGCCGTACTGCAACGCAATTTGAACGGTCAGTATGTGGATTATGTTCGCACCGAAGCGTTCACCATGATTTCCAGTCCGTTGTTGTCGGTGACGATATCACCCGAAGGCGGTCGCGATTTCGTAACCTTCCCGGGAGATACGCTTCGTTACACCATCACCTATACCAATAATTCCCGATTCACACTTCTGGGTCTCTTGTTGGGGGTGAAGCTAGAAGGGGATATGTATGATCTGGCACGTCTGCAGACGCAGCAGGGATTCTTCGATGATGCTACCCGCACGCTCGTCTATGATTCGGCCGGCGTGCCGGACCTCGGAGCATTAGTTCCCGGACGCACCGGCAGACTTACTTTTTCAGTTCCTCTCAAAGCCGGACTGTCGGGCTCATCGAGGGGTGGCGCATCGAGTTTCTTCGTCAAAGCAACCGCAAAATTGAGCACAAGTAATGTGCCCAGCGGTATTGACGGGAACGAAGTATTCGCACTTGACAGTGTCATCACTAAAATCGGCTCTCAACCGACGCTCGCGCAGGCCGTGCTGTACGACAACGGAGCGGGTTCCGGACCAATGCCGCCGGTCGTCGGATCCGAGACAATCTTCACGATGCGCTGGCAGCTCACGAATCCCGGCAATGATGTCCGTACTGCAAAAGTAACCGCTACGCTTCCTCCCGGCGTCTCATTTAAAGATGCGTCGACTGCCACCAACGGAACACCGCCGGTATACGACCAGACGCGCAACACGGTGACCTGGACGGTCGGTACTCTGGCGTTCGGTACAGGCAACGGCACTCCCCGGTACGAGGCGACATTTAAGATTTCTATCAAACCGTCTTCTTCCCAACAAAATACGAGCGTTAAACTTATCAGCGGCTCCACGCTGTCCGGTACCGACGGATTCACCGGCCAGACCGTGCAATCAAAGCCGCGTGATGTGACGACCAATGATGTCGAAGGCCATCTCAACGAAGGCACGGTGCAGTAGTTGCAGGAACCGCGCTGACACGATAATCTGAGCCCTTATGCCGAAAGAACAGGATTTAATGGATGCAGTCGTCTCGCTCTGCAAGCGGCGCGGGTTTGTGTACCCGGGCTCGGAGATTTACGGAGGGCTTGCCAATAGCTGGGACTACGGCCCGTTGGGCACGGAGCTGAAAAATAACATCAAGCAATTGTGGTGGAAGAAGTTCGTGCAGTCACGCGATGACATGGTGGGTATCGATGCTGCGCTCATTATGAATCCCAAAGTATGGGAAGCATCGGGGCATATCTCACACTTCAGCGACCCGCTCGTAGAATGCAAGAAATGCCATACGAGATTTCGCGCTGACCAGATTAAAGGGGAGTGCACGAATTGTGGCGCGAAAGAGTTCACGGAAGCAAAGCAGTTCAACATGATGCTCAAGACATTCCTTGGACCTGCCGAAGAAGAAGCAAATGTTGTCTATTTCCGTCCTGAGACGGCGCAGGCGATGTTCGTAGATTTCAAGAATGTCCTCGATACATCCCGAAAAACATTGCCGTTTGGTATCGCTCAAATCGGAAAAGCATTCCGCAACGAAATAACCCCGGGCAACTTTATTTTCCGCACGCGCGAGTTCGAACAGATGGAAATTGAGTACTTCGTCCGCGAGAATGAATGGGAACAGCATTTTGAATACTGGCAGAAACAGATGCGCGAATGGGTCACAGAAATCGGCATCGATTCGTCACATATCCACGAAGTCGATATTCCCGACGGCGAGCGTGCCCACTACTCAAAGCGCACGATCGATTTTGAATATGACTACCCGTTCGGTCAGAAGGAGCTCTATGGTTTGGCGTATCGCACTGATTTTGATTTGAGGAATCACTTCAAGGAACCGCCGTACAAAGACCCACAAACAAGCGAAGCATCATATCCGCATGTCGTTGAACCCACCTGGGGCGTCGATCGGTCAGTGTTGGTAGCGCTTCTGGAAGCATACAGAGAGGAAGAAGACCGGGTTGTCCTGAAATTGCCGCCCAAACTCGCACCGTTCAAGGCGGCAGTTTTTCCGTTGTTGAAAAATAAGCCGGAGTTGGTGGCGAAAGCGAAAGAAATCTACGCTGTGCTCCGCAAAGATTTTACTGTTGACTGGGATGACCGTGGTAACATCGGCAAACGCTACTATGCGCAGGATGAAATCGGCACACCTGCCTGCATTACCATCGACTTCGACACACTTGAGAATGAAACGGTCACCGTGCGCGACCGTGACACGAAGGAACAAAAACGAGTTGCCATCACCGAACTTTCTGCTCTCATCGACGCCTCTCTAGCGGCGCATTGACGAGAAGAAAAATTCTTGTATTAGTGGAATCAGTTTCATTTCCAATGAGGAGGCGCTATGCGCACAATGCTCGTGGCAATGCTCGTGGCGCTCTCCTTGAGCGCCTGTGGTGGAAAAGGCGGTTCACCGACTGTCCCCAGTGATGGCCCGGTTTCATTCACTCTGACCATTCGTGCCGCGCGCTTGCCACAGGATCCGATTGTCGGCGCAATTGTTGCGACGGATGATTCCCGCGAGTACAACACCGATGGCGAGGGAATCGTTTCGTTGAGCCTGACTGATGTGGGCAGGAGACTGCGCGTTACGGCACACGGCTACACTGGCCCCAGCACTATCATCTTCCGGCCTAACGGGCAGGGGATGACGCATTATCTGTTGCCCGACGATGCCGAGATGCCGTACTCCTGGCTCAAAGAGGCGTTCTACCGTAGCGACGACGGCCAATGGTTGTGGCGTCCGATGCCCGGGCGTCTGGATGTAGAGCTGTCCAACGAAGGCAGAGCAGACTCCCGAGTGTCCGACGCGCTTGCGTGGGGCTCGGACACGCTCAACAATGCCCAACGCCAGGTTTCCTTCAATGTTGTCGGAGCGGGTCAGACCGGTGCGGTAAAGATATACCGCGACCCATCTGACCCCGTCTTTCGGACAGCGGGTTACGAAAATGTGTGGGCGTTCACCGCCATTACGACCAGCGGTCCCGTTGTCGTCGGAGCGCGCATTGTTTGGAAGTTTTTCTTGGACTACCCAAACAGTGCCTTGCCCGAGCACATCGGCAAAGCGATGGGCCACGAGCTTGGCCATGTCATCGGTATCCAGGGGCATCCCTGTTGCGGTGGCATCATGAACTCGCCGCTCGTTCTACAGGATTTCAGTCAGCAGGAAAAAGAAGCATTCGGCTATCTGTTCCTGCGTCCACCCGGTACCCGTCCGCCTGACAACCTGGCGGCAGCACCACAGATGTCGGCTTCATCAAGAGGTGAGCGGCGCGAGATGCTGGTCTGTGTCCTTCGTCAGTGACCCCGGGCCGCGAGCTACCCTCGCGGCCCTTTATATTCTGCCTTTGCCGCTTCTTCGATTCTGGGTTACCATTTCGACATGCCAAAAGTCACACTACTTAAAAAGAAAAGCTATCTGGCCATGGTGCGCAATGCTGCCAAGGGGGGAAATTATATGTTTCAGAACAAGTACGCCCTGGTTGATGGGGTAGAGCACGATATCCTTGATGGGGGAGCGCTCTCGTGTTCGTTCTTCCTCTCTGGCGTGCTTTATGTGAACAAGCTTATTAAAGACATGCATACTAATATGCTTGGTCTGGAAAAAGATCTGGAAGCCAGCGGATGGCAGCAAGTCACAGAATTACGCGAAGGAGCGCTGCTGGTGTGGGAGGCCCGCCCGCCGGTCAAGGAGCGTTCGTGGGAGCCGACGCAACTCCACGCGGGAATCTATATCGGCAATGAGCGAGCAGTATCAAATGGCTCCAATACAACACTAATGCCCGAAGAACATCACTACACCTACGACGGTGCTCGCAAGATTTCTCGCATCTGGTGGCACCCGGAGTTGGAATAGTTGCATTTCTCTTAAAAATGGGTTATGATGGAACTTGCATTTAGCCCGGTGACAGCGGGTATACTCCCGAGTTACCGTTGGCCCGATGCGGGCGTAGCTCAGCTGGTTAGAGCGTCCCCCTGTCACGGGGAAGGTCACCGGTTCGAATCCGGCCGCCCGCGCAGATACCAAAAGCGCTCACATAGGGGGCGCTTTTGGTATACTATAACCATATGCGCATCAAGCCTTCATTGGTAACAGGTGCAGCCACAATCGTGGCGCTCGCGGCCGTGGGCGTCGTGGTATTGGCGACCGAGCCGTCACAGGATCAGCAGGAACTGATAATGCTGTTGTGGGCCGCATTGTTTCTGACGATGTGGGGTTTTATGTGCACACTCCTTTTATTGATGCGGCAAACGATTGCACAGGCTCTGTGGACTGCGCTACCACCGGCGGTAGCGGCCGTTGGCCTGCTGGCAGCACTCCATCGCGGAGTGCTGGGACAACGATTGCTTGAGGGTATTATTTTGACTACAGTGGTGCTATCCTCCGTTATCCGGTGGAAGCTTCGCCGGGAAAAAGCGCATACAGGGCACACTTCAGAAAATCAATGAACATCACCATAGAGACGCCGGAAGCATTAGCGATTCGCAAACATCTGGAAGCGAGACACGACGCAGTCAGCGAGCGGCTGAAGCGCTTTTTAGCACTGCCAGACCTGTCACGCACCCCGGGAAGCCCCATCAATGAGCTAGCCGAACGGATTACTTCTATCCCGGACTTTAAAGACTTTGATATCGTTGATGTCCCGGAAATCGTGCCTGCGGACAAAAGCTTCGACCTCTTTGATTTTGCTGCCGACCATCCGGCCCGCAGTCCGTCTGATACCTATTATGTCGACGGCAATACTATCCTGCGTACGCACACGACGATCTCGTGGTATTACTACCTGACATCGGACCGGGCAAAAGAAAAGATTAAGAATCATGAGCCGCTCGGCGTCTTCACCTACGGAAAGGTATACCGCAAAGACGAGATCGATCGGAATCACATGAATATCTTCCATCAGATGGACGGCTATTACCTGATGCCGAAAGACAAAGGCATCGTGAGCGTTGATGACCTGAAGGATGTCCTCACAAAAATAGCGCAGGCGGTATTCGGACCGGATGTGAAGTATCGCTTCAATGCGGATAATTTTCCGTATACTGATCCGAGTTTAGAGATGGAGATCGATAAAGGCGGAAAGTGGGTTGAAGTGCTGGGAAGCGGCATGGTGAAGGGGAGTGTACTGGAAAAACTGGGCATTGATTCGTCTCGCTACACAGGTTGGGCGTTCGGATTCGGCCTTGAGCGTTTGGCAATTATCAGCATGGAGCTACCTGATATCCGGTTGCTGTGGTCCCATGACCCGCGCGTGTTGAAGCAGTTGAAGCTCGGAAGCAAATTCAAAGAAGTGAGTAAATTCCCGCCGATTACACGAGATATTTCTTTTATCGTGCCGAAAGATTTTACGCCGAATAATTACTTTGACCTCATCCGTGATCTTGGCGGCCAGCTGGTCGAGGAAGTCACTCTCTTAGATCATTACGACAATGACGATAAGTTCGGGTCGGACAATACCAGCTATACCTACCGCATCGTCTACCGCTCCAACGAGCGCACGCTTGCCACGGCTGAAATCGATCCGATTCAGGCGAAAATCACCCAAGAGACTATCTCCCAGTTTGGCGCGCAGGTCCGATAGTAAACGGCTCGCCGCCGCGGCGTCCTGTCGAGGACTACCTCCGGGATAACAAGCCGTTTAAATGGCCATTTATGGGCCTTTTCTGATGGCCTGGGGGTGTTGATTTCCTATACCAAAAGAGTAGAATAAGTAAGCTATATGGCCACCAATAAAGAGCAAAAAAAGTCCTCATATACCGCCTCCGACATCTATGTGTTGGAGGGGTTAGAGCCCGTCCGAAAACGACCGGGGATGTACATCGGCGGCACCGGCATTGATGGTCTTCACCACCTGATTTGGGAGGTGTTCGACAACTCGCTGGACGAGGCAATGGGTGGTCACGCCGACCACATTACCGTCACCTTGTTGCCCGACGAGATGGTGTCGGTCAAAGACAACGGCCGCGGTATTCCCGTGGAGAAGCACAAACAGACGGGCGTGAGCACACTGGAGACGGTCATGACTACCCTACACGCGGGAGGCAAATTCGGCGGCGAGGCATACAAAGTATCCGGCGGTTTGCATGGCGTCGGTGTGAGCGTCGTGAATGCGTTGTCCAGCTACCTAAAAGCAGAGGTTCACCGCGATGGGGAAGTCTATATGCAAGAATATGAGCGGGGCGAGCCGAAGAAGTCCGTGAAGAAAATCGGGGACTCGAAATTTCGGGGCACAATTATTACATTTCAGCCCGACGCTGAAATTTTCAAAGAGCGCGGCTGGAAGCTCGATACCATTTTGGCCCACCTGCGCCAGCAGGCATACCTGACACGCGGTATTACCATCAACGTCGTCGACGCGCGCGAGGGCGTGAAGCCTCCCAGTGCACCACAGCCGCAATACCCAAGCCATACATTCCATTTCGAGGGTGGCTTGGTATCGTATGTGAGCTTTTTGAATCACGGCATTGAACCCAAGCACCGCAGTATCTTTTATGCGCACAAAGAGCAGCAGGACATCGATGTAGAAATTGCATTCCAATATGTCGATGACCTGTCGTCCAAAGAAATAAGTTTTGCCAACAACATTCACACGATTGAAGGCGGAACGCACATGACCGGTTTCAAAGCCGCCATTACACGCACACTGAACGATTACGCCCGCAAGAATAGCTACCTCAAGGAAAAAGAGGAGAACCTTACCGGTGATGATGTTCGCGAGGGGATTGTGGCTATTTTGTCAGTCAAATTGCGTGAGCCGCAGTTTGAAGGACAGACCAAAGCAAAACTTGGCACTCCGGAGGCACGGGCCGCAGTCGAGACCGTCATGAATGTGGAACTGGCCGATTGGTTAGACCGCAACCCGACCGACGCACGGGCTATCATGGACAAGGTCATCTTGTCCGCTAAGGCGCGGGCCGCCGCCAAAGCTGCGCGCGACACGGTACTGCGCAAAGGGGCGCTGGACGGTTTTTCACTGCCGGGCAAGCTTGCTGATTGTTCCAGCCGTTCTGCGGAAGAGTCCGAGTTGTTCATCGTAGAGGGCGATTCGGCCGGCGGTTCAGCGAAGCAAGGTCGCGACCGCAACTTCCAGGCAATTCTTCCGTTGCGCGGAAAGATTTTAAATGTAGAACGCGCCCGCATCGATAAGATGCTGGCATCGTTGGAGGTTCGCGCTCTCATTATCGCGATGGGTACTGCAATCGCTGAAGAATTTGAACTGGCAAAACTCCGATACCACAAAATCATCATCATGACCGATGCCGATGTTGATGGTGCGCATATCCGTACCCTGCTACTAACGCTGTTCTATCGTCATTTCCCGCAGTTATTTGAAGGAGGTCACATCTACATAGCTCAGCCGCCCTTGTACCGCATCGCCAAAGGAGGCACGGTACAGTATGTCTATAGCGATGAAGAAAAAGAAAAGATTGTCGCGCAGTACGCCAAGGCCGCTGACACCAAGACTTCAGAGAAACCGACAAAGCCTGCGCGCAACGCGAAAGGCTTCGCCGACTTTTCCGCCGAACCTCTCGCAGGTGAGGGGGATGCCCCGACAAGTTCCGAGCCGGCGACGCTCGGAGCAGGGGAGAGTGATGTCCAGGAGGGTGTCGTGAAAATCGCCGGGCTTACCATTCAGCGCTACAAAGGTTTGGGAGAAATGAACCCTGAACAGCTGTGGGATACCACGATGAATCCTGCCAATCGCGTATTGTTGCAGGTCACCATCAAGGACGCGCAAGAAGCAGATCGTGTCTTTGATGTCCTCATGGGTGCCGAGGTGGCTCCCCGCAAGAAATTCATACAGACGCACGCTCGTAGTGTCCAAAACCTCGATATTTGACGCTTTGGGGCAGTTCTGGTACTATGCCCCCATCGCCTCCGGGCGCTTTTGATTCCAATTTGTCTATACAAATTGGAATCAGGCAGATTTGATGCCGATAGGCCTAATCAAATCTGAGTTACATTGTATACTCAAGCCGATGGACAAATTTATCACATTCTTGCGCGAAGTGCGCGTCGAGCTGGGCAAGGTCACCTGGCCTTCCCGGCAGCAACTGCTCGCCTATACCGGGGTTGTGCTTGGGTTGTGCTTATTTTTCGCCCTCTTTCTGGGGGGTCTTGATACAGTTTTTGGGTGGGTCCTCAACCGCCTGGTCGGGTAAACCATTATCTTCACTCCATGCCGAAGCAAGTAATCACCGGTCAGCGCGAATGGTATGCGATTCATACCTATTCAGGATACGAGGATAGCGTTGCCCGTAGTCTCAACCAGCGCGTCGAATCACTTGGCTTCGAGGGAAAGATTTTCAATATTTTGGTTCCCAAAGAGAAAAAAATCCGGGTTAAAGGCGGCAAGCGCGAGGTCGTGGAGGAAAAGATTTATCCCGGCTATGTACTCGTAGAAATGATTGTTTCCGATGACAGTTGGTATGTCGTTCGTAATACACCCAGTGTCACCGGTTTTATCGGGGCAGGAACCACGCCAACGCCGCTGGCCCGGTCAGAGGTGGACACCCTGTTGGCTCGCATGGGCGTTGAGGAGCCCAAGTATAAGGTGGATGTCGTGGTAGGTGAACGGGTCAAGATTTCCGACGGCCCCTTCAAGGACTTTGACGGTAAGGTCAGCGAAGTTGATGTGGAGAAGGGTCGGGTCAAGGTGCTGGTTACCATTTTCGGTCGCGAGACACCCGTCGAATTGGATTTCCTTCAGATGAAGAAACTGTAATTTATCACTTATCATTTCCCCACATGGCAAAGAAAATAAAAACAATCGTCAAACTGCAGGTCGAAGGTGCCCGCGCCACGCCGGCGCCACCGGTCGGTACTGCACTCGGACCGCATGGCATTAATCTGCAACAGTTTGTGATGCAGTTCAACGAGGCGACCAAAGATAAGGCCGGCCAGGTAACACCGGTAGAAATCACTATCTTCGAAGATCGTTCGTTCGAATTCAAACTCAAAACCCCGCCTGCAGCATATCTGTTGCGTGTTGCAGCCGGTCTGGAGAAGGGAAGCGGAGAGCCCAACAAGAATAAAGTTGGCTCCGTGACAAAAGCACAACTCAAAGAAATCGCCACACAGAAAATGGACGACCTTAACGCCAATGATATCGATGCCGCGATGGAAGTCATCGCCGGCACTGCCCGCAGTATGGGTATTGAGGTGAAATAATTCCGTTCTCGTCTCGGTAAGACCCCTCCTTGCGGAGGGGTCTTACTTTGGTATGCTGGCAATCCAGTTCTTTAGGAGGAATTCATGATTATTCTGCTGGAGGGCGCAGAAGGAGCCGGTAAGACCACCAACGCCAAGCGACTGGAAGAGCATCTCCGGCTTGCGGGTGTCGACGTGCTGTATACCCGTGAACCGGGAGGCAATCCAATCAGCGAGGCCATTCGCGGAATTCTACTGGACCCCATGTATGCGGGGCAGGTTGACCCACTGGCCGAGTTCTTCCTGTTTCAGGCCTCGCGAGTTCAGTTCATCAACCATGTCCTGCGGCCTGCCACCGAGGCCGGCCGGACGGTCATCTTGGACCGCTACGCTCTCTCGACAATCGCGTACCAGATCGCGGGGCGGGGATTGCCGATGGCGCAGTGTCTCAACGCAATCGAATTTGCCCTCGGCGGACTGTTGCCGGATCTGACATTCCTGCTGATGGCCAACTACGAGACGGGGCGCGCTCGTCAGGAGCTACAGAAGAAGAAGCTGGATCGGATGGAATCAGAGACGCGGGAGTTCCACGAGCGGGTTATCGATGGCTACTGGGCCTTCTCTAAGGTCCTCCCGGCATGGAACATCCACACCATCGAGACGGACGGGCTGCCACCCGACGGCGTGTTCAATCGGATGCTGGACATCATGCGCGCCGAAGAGGGGGTCATCGGGTAGTCGGGGGCGTGAGAACGCCCCTTTTTCTTCGTCCTGACATTATATAAACAATGTCAGGACGGGCAGAATCGCAACGCGAAGCGTTTAGGCGATTCTGAGTTACCATAGATAAAAGCTATGTATTCCTGAATATTTCCATGGTACAGTAGCACTACACATGACGGAATATCTCACGACAATCGGGCTCGAAGTACATGCGGAGCTGAACACGAAAACAAAGATGTTCTGCGACTGCGCCAACGACCCATTGGAGAAATCTCCCAACCTGAACATCTGTCCCATCTGTATGGGCCATCCCGGAACGCTCCCGGTTATCAATCGCGGCGCCGTCATGCGACTCATTGCGGCCGGTTTGGCGCTGGGGTGCAGTATCGAAAAACACTCATTCTTCGAGCGCAAGAATTATTTCTATCCCGACCTCCCCAAGGGCTATCAGATATCCCAGTTTCAGGTCCCATTTTGTCGGGAGGGCTCGTTGACCGTCAACGGAAAAAAAATTCGCATCGAGCGTATCCATCTGGAAGAGGATGCCGGAAAGCTGATACATGAGTCGGCAGGTGATGTAACGCTTGCCGATTACAACCGCGCCGGTGTTCCGCTCATGGAGTTGGTCACCCATCCCGACCTTACGCAAGCCGAAGAGGTGCGCCGGTTTGCCCAAGAGCTTCAACTCATTCTGCGTTACTTGCATGTGTCCGATGCTGACATGGAGAAAGGTCAGATGCGGGTTGAGGTTAATTTATCCCTACGGCCCAAAGGACAAAAAGAATATGGCACTAAAGTAGAGGTCAAAAATATCAATTCAATTTCTTCCGCCGCAAAGTCGGCCGATTATGAAATAAAGAGACAGAGGGAGGTGCTTGAATCGGGCGGGACGCTCGTGCAGGAGACGCGAGGATGGGATGATGTGCATGACAAGACCGTGAGCCAACGAATCAAAGAGGGGAGCGCCGACTACCGGTACTTCCCCGAACCCGACCTCCCGCCCATCGTATTTACCGATGAGGAGATAGAAGCCATCCGCGCATCGCTTCCGGAGCTTCCGGCGGCCCGTCGGGCGCGGTTTGGTCGCGAGTATGGCCTGCCCGAAGGCGATGTGGAAATTTTGACGGTGTTCAAAGAGTTGGGTGATTATTTTGAAGAGGTTGTCTCGGAGTTGAAGGCAGAAGACGATCCCATTACGGGCGAGGCATTGAATGGTCTCGCTACGCGAGATCTCGCGAAGCGAGACAAACTTTCAAAAGTAGCTGCCAACTGGCTTATCACGCAACTACAGCCGAAGCTCAATGCCGTCTCGGCAGTCCCCCAGGACACAAAAATTACTCCTGCGCTGTTCGCTGACTTTATCGTCCGTGTGGCGTCAGGACAGATTGGCAGTACCGCCGCACAAGTTGTATTGCAGGCGATGTGGGAGACGGGGGAAGACCCCGAAGACATTATTAAATCAAAAGATCTCGCGCAGGTGTCGGATTCCGTATCGATGAATAGCTTTGTTGAGGACGCTATCGCCCAGAGCGAAAAAATCGTTGCCGACTTCAAGAGCGGCAAGGAGCCGGCCCTCAAGGCGCTTGTCGGCAAGGTGATGGTGCTCTCCAAAGGCAAGGCGGACCCGCAGGTGGCCGAGCAGATGTTACGGGATAAGCTGAGCTCGTAGGGTTTGTGGATAACACATATTGACGCGACAAGCGACCCGGAATAAGTTGTAGGTGGGTCTCAAGAGAAAGAAAGCCAACCGCAAGGGGAAGCTAGGGAGTGTGTAACAAAACTATATCGCTCTTGGGGCCTACAAAATGAACCACCATCGGTGGCTCATTTTGTTTTTCCGGCAGACTTCAAGAATTTGTTTACCAGCCTTCGGGCATGAGCAGTGTTTTTTATCCTGACAATGTCGGGATTCTTACGCCACCAGGTGAGTTGGCGTTTTGCGTAGGCGATAATGTCGCGCAGGAGCCCGTCGCGCATCGCTACGAGGTTCAACCTCCTCTGCTGCCGAGGTTGAACCTCGGCAGACTGCAGATACTGCGCGACCCAGCGATACTCGAGGCCCAACACTTCAAGGCGCTTCCATGAGACACCGCTTTTGTGTAGACGATGAACCTCAGCAAGCATGCCATGTTTAAGCCGGGCATCCAACCGCTTCCGGATACGGAGTTTGAGTTGTGCCACAGGGAGCGAAATGCCCAGATATAACGGCTCATACGGTGAGCCGTTTATCCTTTTGGGCACCGGACGGCCGGTAGTAAGGACGATTTCCAGTGCACGGATGAGGCGGACAGGGTTGTGACGGTCGATGGTCGCAGCGCGGGCGGGGTCGAGCTTCTCAAGGCGCGCAAAGAGCTGTGCCGAGGACAGTTGCCGCAGCTTAGCGCGTAGTTTCGCATTTGGTCTCACTGCGGGCAGGGAGAGGTCATACACGAGCGCATCTATCCAAAATCCCGTACCGCCACAGATGATGGGGAGTTTGCCACGACGCACGATATCTCGGACGGCCTTCTGCGCCTTGCGCTTAAAGCGGGCCACAGAATACTGACGGGTAGGGGAGGCGACATCTAACAGCCAATGACGCACCAGTTCCTGCTCGCGTTTTGTGACTTTGCCCGTGCCGATATCCATGCCACGGTACACCTGCCGTGAATCGGCGGAGATGATTTCTCCATTGAATCTTCGGGCCAGCGCAATCGCTATATCAGATTTTCCTGAAGCGGTGGGGCCTGAAATCACTACTATCTTCACCTTATCGGACGCCATCCGATTTCGCCGCGATTTCTTTTTTGAGATTCGAGATGAACTGGTCAAGCGACATCTGTCCCAAGTCCTCGCCGCCGCGTTTGCGTACCGACACAACCCCTGCGGCGATGTCTTTGTCGCCCAGTATCACGGCGTAGGGAACTTTCATCGTCTCGGTAGCGCGGATCTTCTTTCCGATGGTCTCTTTTGCGTCATCCACCTGAACGCGGATACCCGCAAGCAGCAGCTCGGGGAGCAGTGCATGCGCGGCGTCGCTATGTTTATCGGAGATGGGAAGTACTGCCACCTGAACAGGGGACAGCCATAACGGAAGTGCGCCTGCGGTGTGCTCGATGAGCACTGCCATAAACCGCTCGAGGGAGCCCATAATGGCCGCATGAATCATTACGATGCGCTCCTTCTCTGCTTTTTCGTTGGTGCAGGTGAGGTCAAAGCGCTCCGGCATGTTCATGTCGAGCTGAATCGTGGCAACCTGATGCTCGCGCCCGATGGCGTCGCGCCCCATGAAATCAAGTTTCGGACCGTAGAACGCAGCCTCACCAAGGCCGTCGATAGCATCAATATTTTTGTCGGAAACAATGGAGTGAAGTATCTCTTCAGCAGCTTCCCAATTAGCGGCGTTACCCAGATATTTCTCCGGCTGTGCAGGGTCGCGCAGAGACAACCGCACGCGCAGGGGGATACTAAACGCACCGTAGAATTCGTGAATGATATCCCATATCTTGAGGGCTTCCTCTTTCACCTGACTCATACGGCAAAACACATGGGCATCGTCCTGTGTGATTGAGCGTACGCGTGTAATGCCGGCGAGTTCGCCGGACTGTTCGTCGCGGTACACCATGGTTGTGTTTGCGTATCGCTGGGGAAGCTCGCGGTAGCTGTGAGGACGGCGTGCGTAGATTTGTGCGTGGTGCGGGCAGTTCATGGGCTTCATGGCAAACTCATGCCCCTCGCGCGTGGTGATGCGGAACAGGTCATCTTTGTATTTTTCCCAGTGGCCACTTTTCTCGTATAGCTCTTTTTTCGTGATGTGCGGGATTTCGACGCGCTCGTATCCGCGGGCGCGGCGCAATGACCAGACGAAATCGTCCAGTAAGTTGCGTACCAGGGTGCCACGGGGAGTCCACAGCGGCAGACCGGAGCCGACCAATTCGGAGAAGGTAAACAGGTCGAGTTGGAGACCCAGCACTTTGTGGTCGCGCTTTTTTGCCTCCTCTATCATGGTGACATGCGCGTTCAGCGCTTCGGCGGTCTCAAACGCATAGCCGTAGATGCGGGTGAGCATGGTGTTCTTCTCGTCGCCCCGCCAATACGCGCCGGCAACCTTATCGAGCTTGAACGATGCTGGGTCGATAGAGGATGGGTCGTCGACATGACCTCCGCGGCATAGGTCGGTGAAGTCTCCCGAGGTGTACAGCGTTATTTTTTCGCCTTTGGCGGCAATCTCTTCAATCAGTTCGAGCTTGTAGGGGTTGCCGTTGAAAAGCGAGCGTGCCTGGTCGGCCGACACCTCTTTGTGTAAAAAGGATTTCCAGGAGGGCAGTAGTTTCTTCATGGTCGCTTCGATGCGGGTCAAATCCTCGTCGCTGATGGGTTTGGAGAATTCGAAATCGTAGTAAAAACCGGTGTCGATGGCGGGTCCGATAGTGGGCTTTGCGTCCGGGTGCAACTCCGTAACAGCCGCGGCGAGCAGGTGGGCCAACGAGTGACGGATGTGTTCGATGTTCTGTGCCATAGGCGCAGAATATCAGATATTACGGCCCTCGCAAAGACTCCTTGACAAAAGCATTTAACCCGTGATATTATTGAGACTCAAGGCCGCCACTCACGTGCCATGAGAGGCAGGGCCATTAATGATATCTGACAGAGGAGGACACTAGGAATGGCGCCATTGCTTCCGAACAGTCCACCGGGCTAACAACGACGGGGAGCGCTGAGGTCAGCGCTCCCCGTTTTCTTATGCAACGATGGCGATTGGCTTCGCGGTGTCACAGAGCAGTTTGAGGTTACCGTCGCGGTTATCGAGTTTGCCGGACAACACGACCACCGTGTTGGGGGCCCAAGCGTTCGGGGACTTCTCCAGTACGGAAGGGAAGACGACCACTTCAATTTTCGCCGTGATGTCTTCGATGATTGAGAACAGCATCGGTTTGCCGGTTTTGGTGAGGATTTTCTTTGTACTGGTGATAAGACCGGCGATTTTTGCCTGCGAGCCGGGGATTGGCTTGAGATCTTTGATGGCCGTCGGCCGCTCAAGAGCAAGGCGTGCTTGATATTCGCTTAATGGATGTTCGCTGATGTACAGACCAATGAGTTCTTTTTCCCACCGGAGACGGTCGGCTTTCGCTGCGGGCTCAGCGGGCGTCAGTTTCACGGGCGGCAGTTCTGCTTGCATGGCCTCCCCGAATAGACTGACCTGTCCCATTGTGGAGTGTCTTTGCTTTTCTTTTGCGTGAATGAGGAGGGTCTCGATATTCGCCAGCAGTGTATTGCGTTCACCCATACTGTCGAGTGCGCCGCATTTTGCGAGCGTCTCCAGCGCTTTGCGGGACATGTCTTTATGCTGGACGCGGACAATTAAATCTTCGATGTCCGCGAATGGTCCGTTGGTGCGACGCTCTTGGATGATGGCACCGACCACGGACGCGCCGATATTCTTG
The DNA here is from genome assembly GCA_964479835.1 of uncultured Candidatus Saccharibacteria bacterium. Lineage (GTDB taxonomy): Bacteria > Patescibacteriota > Minisyncoccia > 2-02-FULL-40-12 > GWA2-44-9 > JAGOPO01. The sequence goes on from CAYZRE010000001.1 coordinate 74,604, forward strand.
ACGGCAGTGAGCCCGAACCGTAGTGATGGCTTTTCCGCTGTGCCGATGACGGTGAACCGCTCGGCACTTTCGTTGATGTCGGGGGGTAACACCTGAATATCCATCTGCCGCGCTTCATCTATGAGAAACGCAACGCGTTCAATGTCGCCGGTTTCCGAATTCATGAATGACGCCATGAATTCGTTCGGATAGTTTGCTTTCAGATACGCAGTCTGGTACGCAATCATGCCATAGCAAGCCGCATGTGCTCGGTTGAATCCATAACTGGCGAACGGTTCTATGAAATTCCACACCTGTTCTGCGAGTGCGCGCGAGTGTCCGATAGTGACCGCGCCCTGACAGAATTTTTCTTTTTGTTCGTCCAAAAGTGACCGTATCTTTTTGCCCACTGCTTTACGCAGGATGTCTGCTTCTGCATAGGTGAATCCGGCGAATGTGCGGGCAACCTGGAGCACCTGGTCCTGAGTAACGATAACTCCGTAGGAATCTTTTAGAACGGGCTCCAGAGAAGGGTGCAGGTAGGTGACGCGCTTACGGCCGTGCTTGGCGTCAATGAAATCAGGAATGGCGTCCATCGGACCCGGTCGGTACAGCGCGACCATAGAGAGGATGTCTTCAAACTCCGTGGGTTTGAGTTCTTTGAGGTACCGCTTCATGCCGGACGATTCCAATTGGAACACGCCCGTGGTCTGTGCTTTCTGCAGGAGCTCGAATGCCTTGGGGTCATCCATCGGGATAGTATCTATATCAATCGAGACGCCGAGGTTGGACCGGACCATGTTCACGGTATCCTCAATGATGGTGAGGTTGGAGAGACCCAAGAAATCCATCTTCAACAATCCCAAGTCTTCGACCGCGTGCATTTCGTACTGGGTGATGATGTCGTTCTCGTTCGTGCCCATCTGAAGCGGCACATATTCGGTAAGTGGTTGTGGCGTGATGACCACCGCGCAGGCGTGCGTGGACGCGTGTCTCGCCACGCCTTCGAGTTTGCATGCCGCGTCGATGAGTGCTTTTGCCTGGGTGTCGGTGTGGTAGAGCCGAGTGACCTCTTCAACATTCTCCACGCAGTACTGGAGAAACGGTTTGCCGGTGCGCTTACCCGGATAGTCGGGAATAGGACCGGCCGGGATAATCTTGGCGATGGAATCACAGAAATCATAGGTGTATCCCAGAGCGCGGCCGGCATCACGGATACTGCCCCGGGCGGCCATGGTGCCGAAGGTAATGACTTGGGCGACATGATCTTTGCCGTACTTGTCTACAACATACTGGAGCACTTCGCCGCGCCGCGCATCGGCGAAATCAAGGTCAATATCCGGCATACTGATGCGCTCGGGGTTCAGAAAGCGTTCAAAAATAAGATTGTATTTGATGGGGTCAACATTCGTGATGTTCAGGGCGTAGGTCACGAGACTTCCGGCGGCAGAACCTCTGCCCGGACCGACTAAGATACCCTGTTGCTTTGCCCAGTTCACGAAATCTTGGACGATAAGGAAGTAAGACGAAAAGCCCGTCTCTTTGATAACTCCCAGTTCGTAGTCCAACCGTTCAGTGATACTTGGCGCAAGTTTCTTTCCGTATCTTCGTTGTGCGCCCTCGTATGCCAGGACTTTGAGATAATCATACGCGTCCCTGTAGCCCTTGGGCAGCGCATACGGCGGCAGTTTTGTTTTCCCCAACTCAATAACCAGATTACAGCGATCGGCGATGGCGGTCGTATTCGCGAATGCCTCGGTAGTCACATCCGCCGGCAGAGAAGCGAACTTTTCTCGCATGGTCTCTTCGGAGCAGAAGGAAAAATCATCCTGATTCATGGAGAACCGCTTTTCATCGTGAATCGTGTTGCCCGTCTGCACCGCAAGCAGAATGTCGTGCGCTTTGGCATCTTCGGGGAGGCAGTAGTGTGAATCTTGACTCGCGACAAGTCCGATGCCCAGCTCGCGGGCGAGTGCGACGAGCTTGGGCGTCATCTCGTTTTGCTCCGGCATGTTGGTGTGCTGCTGCAGTTCAATGTAGAAGTTGTCGGGCCCCATGATATCGCGGTACTCGGACGCTATGCGACGAGCTTTCTCGTCAGCACCTGCCGCCAGCGCGCGCGATATCTCTCCGCCAAGACAACTTGATAACGCGATGAGACCCTCGTGGTGTTCGCGCAGAAGTTGTTTGTCGATGCGCGGCTTGTAGTAGAACCCTTCCAGATGCGCCGCGGTGACGAGTTTCACGAGATTACGGTACCCGGTTTCATCTTTGGCTAACAGGATGAGATGCCAGCGTTTGTCGGTATCAATACCGGGGCGTTTGTCATGTCGCGTCGTGTCGGTGATGTACATCTCGCACCCGATGATGGGCTTGATGCCGGCCTTCGTCGCTTTTTTATAAAATTCGATGGCACCATAGAGCACGCCGTGATCGGTCAGCGCCATGGCGGTCATGCCGTGCTCTTTCGCGCGCTTTACCAGTGCATCGATTTTTGAGAGCCCATCCAAAAGCGAGTAGTGCGAATGCGTGTGCAGATGAACGAATGGTGAGGTGGGCATGTCGATCAGGTGAAACAAAATCCCTGCGGGCAGGGAATAACAAATTTGCAGGGGCGGCGGACCATGGAGGCATTGTAGTCCTATGTGGGGCAGGTCTCAATGTGGATAGTTTTTCGTCGCCGCGACGTCCTGTCGAGGACTACAATTGAGGCTATTGCATCGCGTCTTTTTTTGTGGTATTCTCATCCGGCAGTTTTGCCCACGGGGGCGTACTAATATATACTGAAAACGACATGGGAGTTCCACGACACCATATGGCCAAGGGAAAGCAGCTGCGCCGTCGCAGCCACTTGGCGTTGAAAAAGCAGGTACTTATCGCCTGCAAGCAGTGCAAAAAGATGGGCAGACCGCACACGGTGTGCAAGTACTGCGGATACTACAAGGGTCGCGAGGTGGTCAATGTGCTGGCGAAGCAGATGAAGAAGGCAGAGAAGAAGAAGCATCAGGCGAAATAGGTTCGAGATCGGTTTGTGAGGAGGGTCGGTTCCTTATTTAACTTATGGCATCAAGACATCTGGCACGGTCGGTTGCGATGCAGTCCCTCTATGAGTGGGACTTCAAAAGTCGCAATAACGACCTGCTACCTGAAATCCTTGGGCATACGATTAAGGAGTTCGGCGAAGGGCTCGATGAGCCAGAATTCGTCGTCCAACTGGTGAAGGGGACGCTGGACCATGTTGATGAGATTGACCGTATCATCGAGCGTGCCGCCCCGCAGTGGCCCATTGACCAGATTGCTATGGTTGACCGCAATGTACTGCGTCTCGGACTCTTTGAGCTGATGTGGGGCGATCGCGACGCGGTTCCGCCCAAGGTTGCCATCAATGAGGCCATCGAGCTGGCAAAATCATTCGGTGGCGAGTCCAGCGGCAGGTTCATCAATGGAGTGCTTGGAACCGTGTACAAAGAAATGGGTGAACCGGGCAAAGACGATGCTCCACCGCGCAAAAAGGAAGAAGAAAAGCCCCTAGAACTTTCAGAAGAATCATAATCACTTGGCCATAGACCAAGCATGGAGGCGATGCCGCCGTGCGTGATGTGTGGCTGGGCGTCACGAGATGTCGAGTCAGAAGCTGGCGCCTCTTCAGGAGCGCATCGGATATTCGTTTAAAAACTCCAAACTGTTGGAGCAAGCATTGACGCACCGCTCGTATCTCAACGAGCATCCCGACTGGCCCATCGGCCACAACGAACGACTGGAATTTTTGGGAGATGCGGTGTTGGAACTTATCGTCACTGATTATCTGTACGAGAACTATCCGACGAACCCGGAAGGGGAAATGACCAACTGGCGCGCCGCGCTGGTGAACGCCAATATTCTCTCGGAAATTACCGCGGATTTCGGACTCAACGACTTTATGTTGCTTTCACGCGGAGAAGCTCGCGACATGGGACGGGCACGGCAGTATATTCTGGCGAATGCCATCGAGGCGCTCATCGGCGCGATGTACCTCGACGGCGGGTACGAGCCCTGCAAAGCATTTGTCACTAAATTTGTGCTCGTCCGTCTTGCCGATATTATCTCAAAAAAGTCATACCGCGATTCGAAATCGCTCCTGCAGGAACAGGCGCAAGACCGCATCGGCGTGACACCAACCTACCGAGTGACCGAAGAGTGGGGGCCAGACCATGCCCGGCAGTTCAAAATCGGTGTGTATCTGGGCAAGGAACATGTGGGCGAGGGACAGGGCGAGAGTAAACAAGATGCGCAACAGGCGGCGGCTGAAGACGCTCTGCGCAACAAGGGTTGGAGGGGATAACTTATATATAAATGGATACAATACCAACTCCGATTTCCAACAATGACCCGCAACCCATAGAAGCAAGGTCGGGCTATTCTCGCTCGCGCATGTTTGCAATTGTGCTTCTTATTGCTCAATTATTCCTGATAGTACTATCAGCTTTGTTGGTGACCAGTGGACGAGGGCTACTCACGCTAGCCACCAGCTTCCTCATGACTCCTGTTACGCTGCTCGGGATTATTCTCTCCATTCGACTTATTGTAAAAGTAAGAGAAAGTCGCCTCCTCGGCTATGCCCTCCTGGTGCTATTTATTGCATTCTATTGGTATCAGTACGACATCGAGCATCTCCTTGTTGCCCAGTGGGATAACTATTATGAAAGCAGAACGAGGAGTTACTAAAGAAAACGCCGCCCTCTTTCGGGGGCGGCGGTGGCGTTAGCGCCATTGCATGGTCAGGTCGGCGATGAGGCTGGTGTGGATGGAGACGATGATGGTCTTTTCCGGCGACTCCCACAGTAGAGTGACCACCTCGTCCCCGAACTTTAGCCGCGTCGGCGGCTTGAGTGCCAGGGTGGTCTCTCCGCCGATGTTGTCGATATGGTCGATGACATCGAAGGGGAAGATCCCACCGATGTTGCCGGGCCTCCAGCCACGGTCGTCCACGAGCTGGAGCGGCTTGGTGAACTTGATGAGGACCAGCATTATCTCTCCTTGACCGTCAAATTGGCAGGGATGCGAATCTCGCGTTGTCTCGCTCCCGCGATGACGAGCGTTTTTCCGCGACACATCACTACCAGGTCCTCGAGGGCACATGCGGCCGATTCGGCCATGGCCAACGGGGGCTGCATGGTTTCCCTGAGCCAGAGGGTCGAGGAACCGTTCACGCAGTCGATTCGCAGATTCGCAACCCACTCCTTGGAAATGTGATGGAATTCGACGCGGATGATGAGGCGTGCCTTGCGGGCGAACCTTTCGAGAGTGGTCACTGTGCACTTCCTTTCAATGAGCGACGATTTAATCATACCACATGAATGCGATAATGGCAAATACTTGCCTTTTCTGCGCATGTGGTGTAAGATAATGAACTATGTTGATGATTCGTCTGCAACGCATCGGGAAAAAGAAACAAGCCCATTTTAAGGTGGTTGTGCTCGAGCACACCAAGAAACCCCAGGGCAAGTACCAGGAAATGCTCGGAACCTACGATCCCCGTGGTAAGGTGTTCAAGGCGGACCGCGAACGCGTTGAGGCCTGGATGGCCAAGGGCGCGCAGATTAGCCCAACCGTCAACAACCTCATGGTCAATTACAAGATATGGGACCGGCCGAAGATGGAGAGCTGGAAACCGAAGAAGAAAAAGGAAGAAAAGAAGTAATACGAAAATCACAAGAGGGAGCCAAGGGGCTCCCTCTTGCTTTGAGAGACAATGCAGATGCTCACCATAGACCTCACCGCGGATTATATGCCCGCCACAGACCGGCTTGTCGCTGTGTTGCGCCGTGGTGGTACGGCGGTCTTCCCGACGGACACACTCTACGGGTTAGGATGTAACGCGTTGGACGGGACTGCGGTCGGCAGAGTATTTGATATTAAACACCGCAGTTATGTGAAAGCACTGCCGATGCTGGTTCGTGATCTATCATGGGCTCGGGAGCTTGCCTACATCACTCCCGAACAGGAGAAAGTCATCGAGCGCTTCTGGCCGGGTAAAGTAACTTTTGTACTCCCACGTCGCTCACTGGTCCCGGCCGTCATGTGCGGGGGAGGGCAGACCGTCGGTATCCGCGCGCCCGACTACCCGTTCCTCCAGACGCTGTTGCGCCACTTGGGCTATCCGCTCACGGGGACTTCAGCAAATGTGTCAGGTTCGGAACCGACCAGCGACGCCGTGCACATTGCCGCCGCATTTGCGGCTACGGCTCCTCAACCGGATGTGATTATTGATGCCGGGCCGTTGCCCGATTCACTCCCATCGACTGTTGTGGACCTTTCCGGTCGCATGCCGCGAATTCTACGCCAAGGCGCAGTGCGTGCTGACAAGATATTGGCGCTCTTGTAGGCCTAGAGCATATTTCAGAACCCTCTTTCGTAGCGAGATCACAGAATGGTGAGCGAAAGACGAAGAAATTTCCGAGGCATAGCCGGAGCTACGCCGAGGAAAGTTCTGAAGTCTTGCAGCCAGCATTCTGGGATTGCAGCAGAATACGGGGTTCTGAAATATGCTCTAACACTTGGCGATGTGCACATGCATCTCCTGACCGCAGTGTTGGCAACGCTTTTCGGTCAGTGCGCACGAGAGGCAGAGATGAAAATCCTGGCTTGTCGTGTGCACTGAACAGTGCGTACAGGTGCCGTTGCGGCTGTCGACCCACGAACCGTCGCATTCACGACAGAGCAGATAGGATTCGGGCAACGGTTCCGACCGCTGACGCTCCTGCTTTTGTTTGTGTAATTGTTTCATCCCTCCGCGCACGCAGCGCGATACGCGCATGATAGCATGTTGATTTTCCTTGCAATGGGGGCAGGTGTGCATAAATACAAAACAAATAGGCGCCGACGGGATGTCGGCGCCACTGCAACTGCGGGTACCTAGGATTCGACTTCGACGACGGGCGGGCGTAACTTTCGCTTGGTCAGGCGCCGTGTGAGACGGCGATGACCGCGCTTGAGCTCGCGTGTCTGCCGAGCAACCACGCTCGGGTGCACTTCGCCGATGGCGAGGTGCAGTTCACGCCGCCGCGTCTTCGTCAGGGCTTTCAACGCCACTAGTTTTCCTCCGATGAATCGACGCATCCGCTGCAGAAGTACCCTCCGAGCGTTTGGACGGCCCGTTCGGGACTCACCTGGTGGCCACACTCGGCGCATACCAGACGGTCGTGTGACGGCTGACAGTTCAGCTGAATCTGCGCTTCGGTCAGCTGGACGAATACCGGGTGGGTGGTCTCGATGCGTCTGAGGCTGGAATCACTACTGACGGCTAAGGTCATTGCGTCTCCTTTATGGATGCTCCTGGCACTTCTCCGACTGGTGAACTACGCTATCTTTAATTATATCACGGATAACTGTAATAAGCAAGCTTCTCTTTTGTGCCCGGGGTGGGAGTTGAACCCACAAGCCTTGCGGCACACGATTTTGAGTCGTGCGTGTATGCCAATTCCACCACCCGGGCAATCGGACCGTATCATACCGCAAAAACAGCATCTTTTCAAGGCGCGGCGGGCACTTATCCGATTGCTTTTCTGTCGGTGGCCCGTACAATGAAAAGGTCATGGCGCGCATTATTGCTGTCTGTAATCAGAAAGGCGGAGTGGGGAAGACCACTACATCGGTCAATCTTGGTGCGTATCTTGCCGCGCAGGGCAAATATGTTTTGCTCGTCGATTTAGATTCGCAGGCCAACGCTACCTTGGGGCTGGGCGTTCAGGTCCAGCCGACTGCGCAGAATGTGTACCATTCACTCGTCAGTGACGCCAATCCGTTGTCCATGGTGCGCAAAACATCCATCTTCGGCTACGATATTCTACCGGCCGCGCAATCGTTGGCGGGTGCGACCGTGGAGCTCGTAAGTATGGAAGAGCGCGAGTATCGCCTTCGCAAAGCACTCAATCATCTGCGCAACAACTACGATTATGTGCTTATCGATTGTCCGCCGTCACTGGGACTTCTGACCATCAACGCGCTCGCGGCTGCCGACCATGTACTGATTCCGGTGCAGTGCGAATATTATGCACTCGAAGGGTTGGGCCAACTGATGCGTACCATCGACTTGGTGCGTGGTGGAATCAATCCCGACTTGAGCGTGTTAGGCGTCGTACTCACGATGCATGACAAACGCAACCAACTTTCTCAGCAGGTAGTCAGTGAAGTGACACACAATTTTCCGGGCCGCGTGTTCCAATCCGTGGTACCCCGGGGTATCTCGGTGGCCGAAGCGCCCAGTTTCGGAAAAACAATTCTGGAGCATGACCCGTCCGGAAATGCCGCCATGGCGTACCGGCACTTGGCAGAAGAGATAATTCGTTTACACTAGGGCCATGCCGAAAAAACTCTTTGGACTGGGAAAAGGACTTGGTTCGTTGATTCCCGATTCTGTCGCGGATGCGGTCAACAACCGCCGTGAGAGTATCTTTTTCGTTGAAGTTGCAAAAATACAACCGAACCCCGATCAGCCCCGCACTGATTTCGACCAGACAGCACTTGCCGAATTGTCGCGGAGCATCCGGAAGTTCGGCGTGCTCCAGCCGTTGTTGGTTTCAAAAGTAGAGGAAGACCTTCCGCGGGGGAGAGTGGTCACCTACCAACTCATCGCCGGCGAGCGCCGGTGGCGTGCGGCACAACTTGCGGGGTTGCCGACCGTGCCGGTGATTATCCGCGATGACCTCACGCCTGCCAGCTCCGGCACGAAATCAAATCGGCTCGAAGTCGCGCTCATCGAGAATCTCCAGCGTGAAGACCTTAACCCCATTGAGCAGGCCGAAGCGTATGTGCGGCTCGCCGGTGAATTCGGTCTCAGGCAACAGGAAATTGCCGACAAAGTTGGCAAGTCACGCGAGGCGGTCGCCAATGTCATGCGCCTGGTGAACTTACCCAAGTACATCAAGGACGCAACCCGTGAGGGACGCATCACCGGTACCGCAGCTCGCTCACTCCTGTCGTTCCAGGAAGCAGCCGCGCAGAAACACGCATATGAACAAATCACTACCGGCGGATTCTCTACCAAAGACCTCGAATATGCTGCATCATCGGCAAAAGTTGCCGTCGGTCGGCGCAGGTTGCGACACAATGAGAAGTTCGATGACCTGATGCGCAATCTTGCCGAGCACTTGGGAGCCCCCGTCATCATCCGTGCGCAGAACTCTTCAGCACGAGCCGGCCAAATCGTTATCCGCTTTGCCGACGAGGAGCACCTCAATACCGTCGTAAAAAAAATTATCGACAAGCCTGTCTAACTCTGCCAGTCGGCCGAGAGAAGCCGCTGTGAATCAGCGGTTTTTATGTTGGCGCAATCGGCGACATGTACCGTGACGCCACGCGTGAGCGTGAGGTAGCCGATGACAGCGGAACTGGTGGTGGGCTCGCAACACTTGCCCAGGCGATACGCCAGCCCTCGTTGGCCGTCGATGAGAATTGGCGCCAAGACGGTCTTCAGTTGTGCGTTTCCTTTTGTTGGCCGTGGCTTTTTCAGTTTGCGTTTTTGCGAGGAGGACACCTCGTCGATTGGTTCCGAATCTTGACGCCGTGTGTACCAGCTGCGAATATGTTTTGCCGCCTGGTTGGTTTTGACGAATCGCAGCCAGTCTTTGCTGGGCTTGGCTTCTTTCCCCTTGATGATTTCCACGACATCCCCGGACTGTAGTGCGGAGTTCAGTGGTACGATACGACCGTTCGCCAGTGCGCCGGTCGTGTGGTGACCGAGCTCCGAGTGAATAGCATAGGCAAAGTCCAGCGGCGTGGCGCCTTCAGGGAGGTCTCTGATGTCGCCATGAGGAGTGAGCACGAAGATGCGATTCTTGAAGAATTCTATTTTCAGGTCGGCCATACCCTGCGAAGTTTTGATATCGCGCAATACATTCTTGAGTTGGTTAACCCACGCAAGCTCCTGTTGTTTTGCTGATACCGCACGCGGTTTTCCCGCTTCAGTATATGCCCAGTGTGATGCGATACCGTTCTCGGCATGGTCGTGCATCTCCGGAGTGCGGATTTGGATTTCGGCGATGCGGCCCCGTTCGCAAAACACGGTGGTGTGCAGTGAACGGTAGCCGTTGGGCTTGGGCAGGGCGATAAAATCCTTCACGCGTCCGGGCATTGGCTTGTAGTGTGCGTGGATGACGCCCATCGCTGCGTAGCAATCTTTTATTTCGGGCACGATGATGCGCATCGCGACGAGGTCGAGCACTTTATCGGGCTCCATGTTGTAGCGGTGCAGTTTTTCATACAGTGACCACATCCGTTTTGCGCGTGCGTGGATATCGATGACAGGGATGCCAGCGTCAATCAGGAGACGCTTTACGACCGGGGCGGTTCGTTCGATGTAGTGCAGTCGGCTTTCGTACTTACCTTTGATGGTCTTTTTCAGCCACGCATATTCGGTGGGGTAGGCGAATGGGAAAGCCAAGTCATCAAGCTCGCCATTGAGACGACCCATACCGAGTCGTCCTGCGATAGGCGCGTATATTTCCATGGTCTCGCGGGCGATGCGTTCGCGGTCGGCAGCAGGCAAGTAGCGCAGTGTACGCATGTTGTGCAGGCGGTCGGCCAGCTTGATAATGATGACGCGCAGATCTTCGGCCATGGCGAAAAACATCTTCTTCAGCGATTCGGTCTGCAGGTCGGCGGACTTCTTGTCTTTGCGGGTCCCGCGTAGTGTGATGGCGGACAATTTCGTGACGCCGTCCACTAAAAATGCGACTTCTGTGCCGAATCGGCGTTCAAGCTCTTCTTTCGTGACCGGCGTATCTTCCAGGATATCGTGGAGTAAAGCTGCAGCTACTGTTGACGCATCAAATCCCAAGTCCGCAAGGAATGCGGCCACCTGAAGGGGATGAGTGAAATAGGGTTCGCCGGAAGCCCGCAGCTGACCCTCGTGGCCGTGTTGGGCAAACTCAAACGCCTGCTCGATGAGCGTTTGGTCGGAAAGGCCAAAGCGGCCGATGATGTCGGACAATGCAGGTTCCATTTGACGCAAGTCTATAACTCTTTTGTGGCGGTATCAACCTTCGACTCCTCGGGTGCCGCCGCATCTTTGGCAATCTTTTCGGTGTGTTTGCATTTCGGGAAATTCACGCAGGCGATAAACTTGCCGAAGCGACCGGCGCGGTAGATGAGCTCACCTCCGTCTTTGGGGCAGACACGGCCGACTTTTTCAACCGGCGCGGTTGATTTTGGTTCTTTGAGTATGTTTTTGCAGGTGGGGAAGTTCGAGCAGGCGATAAATTTTCCGAAACGACCGCGCTTGACCACCATCGGACTGCCGCACTTGTCACAGGTTTTATCGGTGGTTTCTACCTCGGAATCTTTGGAGACCTGCGCTTGCTCCATCTTTTCCTTGATGCCCAACGCCAGCGGCGCATAGAACGCGCGGATGGTAGGTACCCACTGGCGTGTGCCGGCGGCGATGTCGTCGAGCTGGTCTTCCATACCGGAGGTGAACTTCGGGTCTACGATGCGCGGGAATTGTTCCACCAGGTAGTCGTTCACATCCAAGCCGATTTGCGTGGGGTGAAAATAGCGGGAGCGGTCTTTTTCCACATACTTACGCAAAATGATGGTCGATATGATGGCCGCGTAGGTGCTGGGACGGCCGATACCTTCTTTTTCCAGTGTCTTGATGAGCGATGCTTCGTTATATCGGGGGGGTGGCTTGGTGAAGTGTTGTTCGGGTTTGAGCTCCTGCAGGGCAAGCGTTTCACCGGAGCGCACCAGCGGTAGATCGTTGTCTTCGAACTTGGACGGCAGGACCTTGAGCCATCCGTCGAACTTGAGCACCGAACCGTTCGCGCGGAAGCCGTAGCTGACAGTTGGTAGCTTGTAGCTGGTAGCTCCGATGTCGATGGCGGTCGCATCAAACACCGCATCGGCCATCTGGGATGCCAAGAACCGCCGCCAGATAAGGTCGTAAACTTTCAGTTGCTGCGGAGACAGTGAGGCGGCCATGACTTCCGGCGTACGCTCGGGATCGGTGGGACGCACCGCTTCGTGCGCTTCCTGCGCGCTCTTGGATTTCGTCTTGAACTTACGGCGTTTGTAATAATTCGCTCCGTATTGAGATTCGATGAACGCTTTGGACTGCCCGAGCGACTGTTCGGACACACTGACAGAATCGGTGCGCATGTAGGTAATGTAGCCTGCTTCGTACAGACCTTGCGCGAACATCATCGTCTGCTTGCTGGAGTAGTGGAGGCGTTTGTTTGATTCCTGTTGGAGCGTGGAGGTCGTAAACGGCGCGTGCGGCATACGCGATGTTTCGGTGCGCTCAACCGCGGCGACCGTAAAGGGAGAGCCATCCAACGCCGCAAGTATCTTTTTCGATGTGATTTCGTCGGGGATGTCGAACTTGTCCAGGGGTTTGCCGTCGCGTGCCGTCAGTTGAGCGATGATGGGCAGGTCTTTGTGTTCGTCGGATAGCAGTGTCGCAGTGATGGTCCAGTATTCCGCCGGCTTGAACGCTTCGATTTCGCGTTCGCGGTCGACAATCAACCGTGTGGCGACAGATTGTACGCGCCCCGCCGAAAGGCCGCGGTAGTAACGCTTCCAGAGCACCGGCGAGAGCTTATAGCCGACCAGACGGTCCAGCACGCGGCGTGCCTGCTGGGCATCTACCAGATGACGGTCGATATCCCGCGGATTCGCGATGGCGTGCTCAATGGCCTGTTTGGTGATTTCATGAAAGACGATGCGCTGGATTTTGAGGTCTTTGTTTTTTTTCTTGAGCTTTGCCAGACCGAGCGCTTCATAGAGATGCCATGCAATCGCTTCTCCTTCGCGGTCTTCGTCTGTTGCCAGCACGATGGTGTCCGCTTTGGCCACTTCTTTTTTTAGCAGGGTGAGATTCTTCTTTGCCTTGGTCGGCACGATATAGGTTGGTGCGAACTCGTGTTCAGTGTCGATGCCTAGTTCTGATTTTGGCAAATCGCGCACATGTCCGTAACTTGAAAGCACGACAAAATCATCTCCCAGATACTGGGAGATAGTCTTTGCTTTCGTGGGGGATTCGACGATAACGAGTTTCATAATTATTGAGGAGTGATTGCGTAGATGCCTGCGCCCTGATGACGGACTGCGTTGTACAACTCGAGCATCGCCACTGCCGCCATCGTGCGCGGCGTATCGTATCCGGTCTGCGAGGCGAGCGTGTCCAGATGCGTCGGACCATTTTGTCGCAGTAGTGTCAGTATACACTCTTGTACCGGGTCCGATGTGGACAGAGCCTGTTCAGGCAGGGGGATCTGACGCATTTTGTACGACTCCAGAATATCCGCCGCGCACAGCACGGGCCGCGCTCCTTGCTGGATAAGCCAATTGGAACCCACCGAACGCGGCCAATAGATGCTGCCCGGTACGGCGAACACATCTCGGTTCTGATCAAGTGCGGATTTTGCAGTGATAAGCGAACCGGATTTCATATCAGCTTCAATGACGACGACACCGCGAGACAGTCCGGAAATAATGCGGTTGCGCATCGGGAATGTCCACTGCTGGCCGTATACTCCTTCTTCGTATTCTGAAATCAAAAGGCCGTTGGCGGCGAGGATGTCATGCGCAAGCCGCACATTATCGACAGGAAAGATACTGGCGTCATCAAGGCCTGTTCCGAAGACTGCAATGGTGTTTCCTTTGGCATCCAGTGCGGCGCGGTGTGCAGCTGAATCAATGCCGGTCGCCAGGCCGCTCACAATCGTCACGCCGTTTTGTGCCAACTGGCCGGCAATATCGCCACAAGCTTGCCGGCCATAGTCGCTGGCCTTGCGGGTGCCCACAACACCCACGCAAAAGGAATCCATGAGTGCGATATTGCCGCGACAGTACAGTTGAGCGGGCGGATCAGAGATGCGCTTCAGTAATTCAGGATAGCGAGTGTCGCTTAAGCGAAGGGTGATGATTCCGGAGTTTTCCATGCAGGTTGCATATAATATGGAAGGGAAGTGTATTTGTCAACGCCGGGGGCAGTTTCCATTACCGAAAGCTTCGTATACTATGGAGAGGTCATGTATCTTTCTGTTGTCATTCCCGCCTATAATGAAGCGAAGCGCATCGGCTCGACATTGGAGGCAGTGTGTTCGTGGCTGGCAAAGCAGGATTTTGCTTCGGAGGTTATTGTAGTCAATAATCATTCTACAGATACAACAACCGATGCCGTCAGAGAAATGATGAACCGGTATCGTTCTATCCGGCTTATTGATGAGAAGCGTCCGGGCAAGGGATACGCAGTGACAACGGGCATGTTGTTTGGCACGGGCGAGGTGCGGTTGTTCATGGATGCCGACAACAGTACCACTATCGAACATTTCGATGCCATGCGGCCGCTCTTAGAACAGGGGATAGCGGTAGTCATCGGCTCACTGGCAGTGCGCGGTTCTACCGTCGTTCGCGGGGGATCCGAACCGCTCTGGCGTCAGTTGTTGGGCAAGGCAGGCAATCTCTGGATTCAGATGTGGGCGGTGCCGGGCATCTGGGATACCCAACGCGGGTTCAAGGCGTTTGCCGCGCGCGCGGCACAGGAAATATTTTCACGGCTCACGATTTTCGGTTGGGGATTTGATGTCGATGTGCTCGCATGCGCCCGTGCCCGCGGCTTCCGTATCCGTGAAATTCCTATCACCTGGAACAATCCTCCCGAGACCCGCGTGGACTTCTGGACGTATCCGAAAGTACTCATGGAGACGGTACTGGTCGGGTTCAAACGCATCCGTGGCGGATATAAGAAATAAAAAATAAACCGATGGCAGTCAACGAATTCAGAAAAGATCTCGTCTCGGGCGAATGGGTGCTCATCTCCAGCTTGCGCGCCAAGCGACCGCATGACGGACAGCGCGAACGCCTCATGCAAACGAAAGAGGGATGCGTCTTTGAGCCTGCGCGCATGAGTGACCAGTCCCCGCCATTGTATGTATACGACAACGGAAAGCCGATAAGTTGGCACGGCGACTGGGACGGGTCGTGGACCACCGCGGTCATTGGAAACAAATTTCCCGCGTTACAACCCGGTGTCTGCGGAGTACCCACGCAGGTCGGGCCGTATTTGACGCAGGAGGCGAATGGTTTTCATGAATTGGTGATTACGCGTGACCACGACGCGCACTTCGCACAGTTCACTGATGCGCAAACGCAGGAGGTTCTGCAGGTGTATCGTGACCGATACGCGGAAATCTCAAAAGATGACTGCGGCGACTATATCAGTATTTTCCACAATCATGGGCGTGCGGCGGGTGCCAGTGTTTCCCACAATCATTCGCAAATTATTTCTACCCCCATCGTACCGCCAGAGGTTGTCCGTTCACTCAAAGGATCCAACGAATACATGAAGCAGCATGGCGTACCGGTGCATCAGGCAATGATTGAATGGGAGCTACGAGAAAATAAACGCATCGTGTACGAGAATGAGCAATTCATCGCGTTTTGTCCGTTTGTCTCCAAGGCAGGATATGAGATGCGCATCTTTCCCAAGCGTCAGACACCGCAGTTCGAGTTGTCCGATGACGCCACACTTCTGCAGTGCGCCAACGCTCTGAATGTCGTGCTTCGCAAGCTGTACGTTGCACTGGACGATGTGGACTACAACTTTTATATCCATACCGCACCGGTTCTGCGTGATTCGCTTATTGACTATGATTTTTATCACTGGCATATCGGGATTGTGCCGCGTATCCCGATAGCCGCCGGATTTGAGCTGTCTACCGCAATCTATATCAACGCGTTTGATCCCGATGACTGTGCGAAGCACTTGCGGGAAACGAAAGTATGAAGAAGCTCGTCGTCGCGAACTGGAAGATGAATCCGCGGACTCTTGCCGAGGCGCAGGATATTGTCGCGAAAATTGATGAACATGTCCGTGGGCTTGGCTCGGGGGCGCAACAACTGGATGTCGTGGTATGCCCGCCCTTTGTTTTTTTAGAAGATGTCTCTTCGATATTGGGTGAAGGAATGCTGTCGGGTGTCGCAATGCTTGGCGCGCAAGACATAGCGGCGCGCGATGATGCCGCGCAGACGGGCGAGGTAAGTGGCCCACAGCTGGCAAAGCTCGGCGTGCGGTATGTGATTGTCGGCCACAGTGACCGACGGTATAAACTAGGAGAAAGTGACGAGATGGTGAACGCGAAGCTGCAGGCTGCGCTACGCAACGGACTGGTGCCCATCGTCTGTGTGGGCGAACGCTCGCGCGACGGCGCATGGCAAGATGCGCTGAAGGCGCAAGTGGCCGCAACGCTCCGAGGACTGACGCCAGGGCAGGTCAGCCAGTGCCTTATCGCCTACGAGCCCGTCTGGGCCATTAGCACCAGTCCCGATGCCAGGCCCGACACGCCTGCCGGCGCCGTGCTGTCTATGGAGCTTATCCGCGAGGCGTTGGCCGATCATTTTGATGTAGCGCAGCACGCGTTCCTCTACGGTGGTTCGGTGACGCCCACGAACGCACAGGATTTTCTGGAGCGTTCGGAAATCGGGGGAGTGCTCGTCGGTGGCGCCAGCGTCCGCCCCGAGGACTTTTGTACTATTCTTTCCATTACCAGCCGTCACGCATGAAGATTATAGACCAACTCGAAAACCTGGAAGGCAAAAAAGTGCTGTTGCGTGCGGATTTCGATGTGCCGGTCATAAACGGCTCAATCGGTGAGCCGTTCCGGATCCAGCGCCAGAGGGAGAATTTACGCTATCTTCTCGATCATGGAGCGCGCGTGACCATAGCGGCGCACATCAGCGCTGTGCCCAGCTTCGAACCGCTCGTGCCCCAGCTGGAGAAGATTCTTGGTGTCGACATCCAATTCGAGAACGGTGACGGCCCCGTGGTTCTGCGGGAGAATTTGCGAGCTGACCCCGGCGAAGAAAACAATAATGAAGCGTTCGCACAAAAGTTAGTGGCCGGGTGTGATATCTACGTGAACAACGCGTTCGCGGTCTGCCATCGTGAGCATGCATCCGTTGTGACGGCGCCGATGATGATTCCCGCCTACGCCGGTCTGCTGGTGAAAGAAGAGACGGAGACGCTTTCGCAGTTTATTGACGCGCCCGCGCACGGTAAGGTGGTATTTATCGCCGGCGCCAAGGGAAGTACAAAAGCTCCGGTCGTCCGGCATATTATCGGGAAGGTACAGCAGGTGGTCGTGGGCGGGGTATTGGCCAACGATATACTCAAAGCACTGGGCCGTGATGTCGGCAGTTCACAAGTGGATGAGAACGCACATGAGCTTTTAGCGGGGCTGGACCTGCATGATCCGCGCCTGGTGATACCGACCGATGCGATTATCGACAACGGTCAGATGGTCGATATCGGTCCGCAGACGACGACCGCATTCACGGCACTGGCGGCATCCGCATCTCTGATTGTGTGGAACGGCCCCATGGGGCGTTATGAGGATGCGCGGTTCATGGCCGGGACCGAAGCGATCGCTCGCGCTATTACATCAAGCGGGGCACTATCGATTGTCGGAGGCGGGGACACTATCTCCGCGGTTGATTCACTCGGCTTGTTGGATAAATTCAAATTCGTCTCAACCGGCGGGGGAGCGATGCTCGCATTCCTTGCGGGCACACAACTGCCCGGCCTCAGGGTGCTCGGGTATTACCATGACTAAATTTATCGAGCACCGTTCAGCCCGCCGCGCCGCCTCAAAAGATATCGTGGTTCTTTATCATGCGGAATGCACCGACGGTTTTGGCGCAGCATGGGCAGCCTACGAAACGCTCGGCACCACGGCTGATTATCATCCCGTTGTGTATCAAGTACCACCACCTGATGGGCTCGTAGGGAAGACAATCTATACGCTCGATTTCACCTATTCGCGTCCTGTGATGGAAAAACTCATCCGTGACAATAAGCAAGTTACCGCACTGGACCATCACGTTACGGCACGCGAGACAACTGAACTGACCCACGACTTTCGGTATGCCCTGGACCATTCGGGTGCGATGCTTGCGTGGGAGTACTTTCATCCCGGCGTTCCTCCTCCGTATCTCATTCGCATTATTGAGGACACTGACCTTCATCGGTTCGCTATCCCGGATTCCGTGACATTAAGCGATTGGCTAGATCAATTTGATTTTGAGTTCAAGCTCTACTCAAAAATAGCCCGGACATTGGATTCCGCATCAGGTGTCCGACGCGCGCTTCTCCAAGGAGTCGCTATTCGGGCATATCGTGAGAAACTTGTGGAACGAATGGTGAAGAATACTTCATACGAAGTCGATTTTTCCGGATACCGGGTATTAGCGGTTACTGCGGAACAATTTCATTCCGAAATTGGCAACGAGCTTGCCAAAGGCCACCCGTTTGGCGTTACCTGGCGCGTACGGCGCGACGGCGTTTGTGTCTCGCTTCGTTCGACGCCGGGGGGTATCAATGTTGCCGAGATTGCGCTTCGCTATGGCGGAGGTGGACATGAACATGCTGCGGGTTTTACGGTACCCACACTCGACGACCTGCCGTTTGTGGCAGTACACTCATCTGACGAACAATGAATGTTTCCGTGTACACAATTTACACCGACGGCGGCTCACGCGGTAATCCCGGGCCTGCCGCATCAGGGTATGTCATCGAAGGGCCCGGCATGCGGCGTACGGAACAGGGCCATTATTTGGGAGTGGAAACGAACAATGTCGCCGAGTATTCGGCGGCTATTTTGGCACTGAACAAATTGAAAACACTTATCGGAATGGAACGCGCCCGCTCGGCCCATGTTCGTATCATGTCTGATAGCGAGTTGCTGGTTCGACAAGTAAACGGGGAGTATAAGGTCAAAGATGCGGAACTCAAAAAACTATTTGTTGATCTGTACAACGCCCGGCAGGATTTCGCCAAGGTCACTTTCACGCATGTCCGCCGTGAACACAACAAAGATGCCGACCGCATGGTCAACGAAGCGCTGGACCGTCAGGACTCTCCGAAACTCGAGCTGTAGTATAATAGAACTACTATGAGCAGTCCGGAAACGATTGAATTAGATATTAAGGAACAAGAGCGCACACTGGAAGCCCTGCAAACCGAGGAGCGGTCTGGCAGAAGCCTGCTTTCGCCCGAGCGCCTGCGTGTCATGGGGGAGGCGCTCGAGGACAAAAAGCGCCACCTGGAAGAATTTAAACAGCGGCCGGGTGAAACTCCGAAGCTCTCACTTGAGCTCTATGATGAGCGGGTCCGCGATATTCTTACGGAAGTTGTTTCCCTTCAGGAAGTATTCGGATTTGTGCTCAAAAAAGGGCTGACGAAGAAAAAACTCCAGATGCTCCACGATGGTTTGGACGCTGCGCAAGATAAACTCCAGGAACTCGATGGTCAGACCGAAGATGCCGCGCGTTCCAAGGAGCGGCGAGCTCTGATGGGACTCATGGATAAACTGCGAACCGACTATCCGGCAACTTTGCGGCAAATCGGGGAGCTCTCGGCCGTTCGCGACCTCCACCGCAGAGTTCGAGCAGCGTACACTTCGGTTCAGCACACGCTCACCGTGGACCAGCGTCGCGAGATGCGCAAACAAATCGCCTCGTTATCATCGTTGGTTCGGCGTGCTGAAGATGAGCGACTGGCAGGAGTGAGCGCGGCCGTCTTTGCAGCGGTATCTCACGCCACAGAGCATGCTCCTGCCGTTGCACATGCCGCGGTCGCCAATATCCCAAAACAGATGCCGGTAACCGCCAAGAAAAGTCCGCTGGCAATGTTTGCCGCGGCATTCCGATTGAAGTAGTTTAGGAAGATTATCTATCCACAGATGATGTGCGACCCCGCTGTCAGAGCGGGGTATACTGTATCCATATGCCAGACGAACCGGCAGGTCAGGATGTGGCCGCACACGCGCAGGCATTAGGTGCTGATATTTTGGCGAAACTTGACGAACTGACACAACAGCCGACACCGGCCGAAAGCGTCCCGGCCGGTGTGACACTGGAGGAGCGCAAGCGGCTTGCACAGCAGGCCGTCGACAAGATGGATGCCATCGTCGCCCGCTTTCTTGCGCAGGTAGAAGTACAACAGACCGCAGGACAAGAAGCACAGGCGGCCAGCGCGCAGGGAGAGATAGCACGCATCAAAGCGAGCATCGGTGCATAATGGCATGACCAATACTATCCTTGAAGAACTCGAAATCCCGCGGCCGCCCTATCGCATGGCGCGTCCTGTCGCGTCGCTTGCAGTTGCCGATGCACTTCCCGCACACCGAGCAGATACCATGAGCCCGGAAGCGTTACAGAGAGAATTCGCAGCTGCGCTCCCCGAACCAAAGCCCGAAGAGAAACCCGCATCGCCCGAAGCGATTGACTCATCTGTTGATGATGCTAAACAAAAAGCCGAACAGCGTATTGTCGCTGTCCCGTCGCCGGACGTTAAAGCGAAAAATGATGCGAAGGGTAAGATAGAAGATGTTCGTGCCGAATATCACGCACAGGTGTCGCTAAGAGAGGGTCGTACCCCGGAGCAAGCGTCGGCAGAGTTTCGAGGCGAGGGGAAAGCTCTTAATTCAATTGAAGATGAATACGAAAGCACTGAAGCTGCTTTGCGGCGCGCAGAAACTGCTAAAAATCCACAAGAAGTAGAGCGTCTCACAAAAGAAGCAAAACAATACAGCGATGTGATTGAACGCAAGGCGGCTGCCGAGGCCGCGCTTTCCGCAAAGCCCGAATCCGCACCGACGCCGGCAGGCAGCGGGGACGGTGCGCACGCGGGCGATATCATCACTGAAGGAAAGACGCGTGCGCGCGTTCTGGAGGTTGATGCCAAAGGCAGGCCCACGCGACTGGAAGTGATTGAGGAGCCGCAACCCGAACCGGTTTCCGGCGAACCGATCCAAACTCCGTCGGGAAGACTCGGTGAATTTGGATTTGGCATGCAATTGACTCCGGAGCAACAGGCAGCACTGCGGGCGGCAAAGCCATCAGAAAAAGCGCCGACGCCCGAAAGTCCCGGCGAGCGTCAGCTGCAGGAAGAACGCGCCCGCAAAGAAGATATTGCATTTAAAGGCGCCGTAACCCGAGCGCAAACAGAAGCGATTAAGAAAAATGAGGTACAAGAACAAGAGGGAAAGGCGGCTCGTGCCCCGCGCACAACATATGAAAACGAATATGTTCTTAGTGCGGTGGAATGGGCGTCTCGCAAAACCGGTATCGGTGCCTGGCTGGATACACTTATTCCGCGTTTGAAATCAGTCTATCACCGACAGTTTGCGGAGCGCCGCGCCTGGCAGCAGGAGAAAGCGCAGGGATCATTGGAACGGGCGGCTGATAAGCGCGACGACTTCAAAGCGAAGATGGCCGACTCTATTTGGCCGTTCAAGAAATACTATGCTTGGCGAGCGCGCGTGTGGGAGAAGGCGGTTGCCGCGCGCGAAGCATTGGTGGATAAGTATGATGCTTATCGCACGAATCGCATCGAGCGGCATAATGAACTCCAGCGACAGGTATCTGACCGGTACGAACGGGAGCTTGCACCGTATCGGAGCATCAAAGAATCCCTTGAACGCGAGCAGAAGGCGGTCATTAAAACCCTTACAACGCTGACTGAAAAACATCGGGAAGCCCTTAAGATCCTTGGTGTAGCAGAGGCAAAACGGGGTGGGCTGTTCGGGCGTCGGGGCAAGGAAGCCGCAGACAGGATTCGTCGTGATGCTAAAGAAATTGAAGAGCGCATGAACCGGCAGCGAGGTTTGCTTGATAAGGTTTCTCAACCGCTCGCGGCTGCGAACGATAAGATTGGGAAGTATGAAGCGCGTCAGCGCAGTGTCTCCGAAGTCATGAAATTCCCCGAGATGGAAGGTCTGCAGACGCATCATCGCACGAAGCCTTCGCTTCCGGGTCGTCGGCCGTCCGCTTCACACACTCCCGAATCTGTTTCCGAACCCGTCGCCCGGGAATCTGGGGAAGCGGGAGACCGGTCAGCGGAAGAATGGAAACCCGAGGAGTTCTCCAAGGAATGGAATGAAAACGGGCTCGTCCGTATCACTGACCCGGTGGCATTTGAGAAGTTCGTGAATGACCAGCGCGTTCAAGCGAAAGAATCCGGACCGGTGAAGTTGGAGCGCATACTTCAGCTGACCGAGGAATATCTGAAATCTATCGGCAGTTCCCGCGGTTTCACGAAGGATCGGCAATTCTTTCTCCGTCATGTCCGTAAGGGCGCTAACGCATAAACCATGACCACATCACACTCAACGCAGGCAGACGATGCTAAACTGGTAAAACTGGCGGATGAGCTGGCGGCAGACAAGGAGCTTTACGGGGCGACTCTCGACGGACTCCAGGCCCGTATCGATGCGAACATTGCCGCATTGGAGGGGTCCGACATCGATGCGAAGATGACCGTCGCTGATGAGGATGTTGCCGCGATGGCGACCGAAGTCTTGAAAGCTGATGCCACGGATTTGCAGGATTTGGACAAGGATATTGTCGCCGCGGATGACGAAGAAGACCAACTTCTCGTTGATGATGAGCTGTCGGTAGCGGAGACATCCGAAAAACTCACGCCCGAAGAGACGGGTTTGACCGAATAGCAAACGGGGGAGATGCATTGACAGTTTTTATATTGCGTGATATTATCATAATCGTTCAAAGGAGGCGTCATGGGATTGCTGGAGATGGTTGCGACATCGGTGAAGACGGCCGCCCAGCGAAGCGCATCGGGTGGCGATGTGAGCGTGCAGGTGCGCGCGCAGTTCGATGAGGCGATGGAGAGCATCAAAGAGAAGGCGGTGAAGGTGCCGCCGGAGTACGAGAAGCGGCTGGTGCCCATCTACGCGGCTTGTCTCGTGGAGGCACAGCTGTTGGACTGCGCGGAGATGCTCATCGAACAGCTCCAGGCAGACGGTCGGCGCGCGATGCCGGCCGAGGTGAAAACCAAGATCATCGAAACGATTCGCGACATCAAGATGACAGCTCTGGAAGCCGATGGGTGCGTCAATCCATTCGACCTGACCGCCATCCGCCTCACCGCAGCCGCCTTGAAGGCCAAAGCGCGCACCCACCTGATGTCGGCTCGCATGGCCGGCGCGAAGGAGGTCGGGCCCACACTGGACATGGTGGAGCTTCGTCTTCTGGGGGATGCCACAAAGCAGCACGGTCACGACTACGCCAAGTGGCAGCGTGCGGCCCAGTCGGCAATCTGGGCGCTGGCCGAGCTCCGTCTTCAGCAGTTGGTCGGCTAGTTCAAGGCCCGGGTTTGTGGGTGTATCCCCACGACCCGGGCCTTTTCTTATTGTGGAATTCGTGCTATACTACTCTGGTCGGTGCGTGCAGACTGTCGCGCCAGGCCGCAAGGCAGGGTGAGGAAAGTCCGAGCACTACTTCGCCAGTTGGCGAAGAGAACGGTAGCGGGTAATACCCGTCTGGCGAAAGCCAAGAGGTGCGAGCAGAGACGTCCGGTTCCGAAAGGGGCAGGAGAGCTAACCCAGAGCCATCGATCATATCGGAGGCTACGCTTAATCCTGGTCGAGGGGACAAGATCGGGAGTGAAACGGCTAAATCCTTACTGGAGTGCAAGTACAGCGTTGTCGTCGCAAGACGATTTCGAAAAGTTCGTACGCTACAGGTGTGCGGCAACGCACATCGCAGATAAATGACCGTCGCCTCGTGAACCGTAAGGTTTCGGGGCACAGAACTCGGCTTATCGCACACACCGACCGCAGCCCGCCGCAAGGCGGGCTTTGCGTTGAGGGTGTTCGTTATTTGTGGTATACCCAGCCAGATGAAAAAGGGTGATTTTGTATTTAATGTGCTCCGCGTACCTCTGGATTTTCTGGTACTTGTGGCCGCCGGGGTGGCAATTTATGTACTCCGCACACGGGTTTTTGACGCATGGCGTCCGGTACTCTTCGGGCCGGAGTTATCTCTGGACCGGTTTCTATGGTTGGTGTTGGGGGTTTCCATTCTGTTTGTGCTCGTCTACGCCTTAAGCGGACTGTACGCCATGAAATTACGGATGACCGTACCGCAGGAGACTGCGCGTATCATGGTCGCGTCCAGCGCGGCTATGATGATAGTTATCTTGGTTATTTTTATTCGCGCCGAGGCGTTCAATTCCCGTTTTTTGGTTATCGGCTATTGGGTTGTAGCAACGGTGATGATTGCTACCGGACGACTCCTCTTACGCACCGTTCAGAGGCGTCTGATGGCTCGGTATGATATAGGAGTCCATCGAGTCCTTCTCATCGGCAATGACCGGGTGACCCGCCAACTGGAACAGACGATGGCGGCTGACCGCGGCCTTGGCTGGCATGTCGTCAAGCGCCTCGATGACCCCGATCTCTCCGAGGTTGCATCATCCGTAGGTAACCCGGGAGTGGATGAGGTTCTTTTGGCCAATCCTGATTATCCGGCGGACCGCATCGTGGGACTCGTGGACTTTTGTCACGAACGACACATCGTTTTTAAGTTCGTTCCGAATATCTATCAGACGCTCACGACGCATTACGACGTGGATGCAATCGGGCGTATCCCGGTCGTCGAGTTGCGACGCACTGCCCTGGACGGGTGGGGCAGAGTATACAAGCGTGTTTTTGATATCGTCGGTAGTGCCGGCGCGCTTGTACTCTTGTCGCCGGTGTTCGCGGTTGTCGCGTTTGCCATCAAATGGGAGACTGCCGGACCTGTGCTGGTTCGTCTGCACCGCGTGTCACAAGGACACGCATTCGGTCTGTTCAAGTTTCGTAGCATGATTGAGAACGCTGAAGAGCTCAAACCGTTACTGGCACTCCGCAACGAACGCGCAGACGGTCCGCTATTCAAAATGCGCGACGATCCGCGCATAACAAAAGTCGGCAGGTTTATTCGGCGTACACGACTCGATGAAATGCCGCAATTTATGAATGTCTTTATCGGAGATATCAGCGTGGTCGGTCCGCGTCCGCATCAGCCCGACGAGATTGCGAAATACGAAAAACATCATCGTAAAGTGCTGGCCATCAAAGCTGGTGCTACGGGTCTTGCGCAAGTCAGTGGCGCCAGTGACCTTCCGTTCGAAGACGAGGTCACTCTGGATGCGTTTTATATCGAGAACTGGTCGTTATGGCTGGACGTGCGCATCATGGTGCGTACCGCCGCACGGATGCTGTGGGACCGTTCCGCTGTGTAATCACATGAAAGCTGCCATCGTCCACGAATACCTGAATCAGTATGGCGGCGCCGAACGCGTCCTGCAAGTGCTCGGTATGATGTTGCCGCATGCGCCCATCTATACAACGCTCTATGACCGTGCGATGACCGGCGGTGTGTTCAACGACAAGACAATCAGAACATCATTTCTGCAACGCTTGCCGTTTGCTCTGCGATGGCATCATCTGTATTCACCACTGATGCCGCTGGCCATCGAACAATTCGATATGGGGGCATTCGATACGGTATTGTCGGTGTCGGCGTCGTTCGCCAAGGGGGTCATTACCGCGCCACAGACACGGCATATTTGTTATTGCCTGACTCCGCCGCGGTTTTTATGGGATGACAGTCAGCGGTTTATACAGCGCTTCGGATATCCGATTCCCATCGGCAAGCTTGCGCCGTTAGGGTTATCGTATCTGCGCGTGTGGGACCGGCAGGCCGCCGAGCGCGTGGATGAATGGATTGCCATTTCTGATTGCGTCAGGCGGCGCATCGGCAAATACTACGGAAAAGATTCTATCGTGGTATATCCGCCGGTCAATGTTTCTAAATTTACGGTCAGCCATGAACCGGGTAGTTATTGGCTCATGGTCGGGCGTCTCGTGGCATATAAGAATTTTGATTTGGCTATTCGTGCGTTCAATCGATTAGGTTGGCCGCTCAAAATTGTCGGGACCGGAGTGGAGCAACGCCGCCTGCGGGCTCTGGCAAAACCGAACATCGAATTCGTCGGTGCGGTCACGGATGCTCAACTCGCACTCTTATACAGTGATGCCCGTGCGGTGCTCTTCCCGCAGGAGGAGGACTTCGGCATCGTCCCACTGGAAGCGATGGCTTCCGGCCGTCCGGTTATCGCATATCGCGGCGGCGGTGCGTTAGAGACAATTATCGATCGTATCACTGGCGTATTTTTCGATGAGCAGACCGAGGAAGACCTGATGGCGGCCGTGGACCGCGCCAGTCGCATGAAGTGGTTGCCGACCGTATGCCGGGGTCAGGCCGAACGATTTGATATTCCGGTGTTCCGTCGCAAGATGACGGATGCACTCCGGTTGCATCTATGATAACCATCGGAATCGATGTCCGTGTATTGAGCACCGGCCGCACGAGTGGTATTGAGGAGTATACCGAACAGTTATTGGCGCACATGGTTCCGTTAGACTCGCCGGATGTACAGTTCAAAGTACTCTACGGAGGTCGACAGCCGCTGACGCGGCGGGCTTGGATGGATGCGCCAAATGTATCGATACATGATACGGGCATGCCAAACCGCGCGTTGTGGCTGCGCACACGACTGACGGGGCGTCCGTTTTTTGATGCCATTGTCGGCGGAGCCGATGTATTTTTCTTTCCTCATTTTTTACTCGGGGCGCTTTCGCCGGCATGCCGGCGCGTCATGACGTGGCATGACCTCTCGTATGAGCGCATGCCGCACTTGTTATCGTGGCACCGTCGAAGATGGCACGACCTGCAGATGCGTCCTCGAGCTCAAGCGCGGGCATCCGACCGGATTATCGCAGTCTCGCAATCGACCGCCGATGATCTCATCCAATGGTACGGTATACCGCCGGAGCGTGTTGCCGTGGTCTATTCTGGTGTCGATGCACTTCTGCGTCGTCCTTCGGAGCAGATAATCCGAAAATGGTGCCTATCACGCGACATCGACGGACCGTTTGTGTTGGCACTGGGAACCCGGGAGCCGCGCAAGAACCTTCCGGCACTTGTGGTGGCATGGGATGCACTCCGGCGCAGGGAGGGGATGCATGATTTACAGTTGGTCATCGCCGGCCAGTCCGGGTGGATGGAGGATGAATTAACAAAGGCAATCCGTGCGACGCGCGCTCCCGGCATGGTGAGATTACTTGACGGGATTAGTCGGGATGAGCGGCCGCTCATCCTGTCGGCGGCATCTGTGCTGGCGTATCCATCGCTTCTGGAAGGGTTCGGATTTCCACCACTGGAAGCAATGGCGTGTGGTACACCGGTTGTAGCCAGCGCAACCTCTTCAGTTGCGGAGGTGATAGGTGACGCGGGTCTTCTCGTAGATCCGTATCGTGTTGACGGTCTTACTACCGCGCTGGAATCGGCGGTGGGTGATGCGGGGTTGCGTTCACGGCTGGTCGCCAAAGGATACGAACGCGTCGCGCGATTTTCGTGGTCCGACACAGCCCGTCAGACGCTCCAACAGATACGCTCCGTGGTATACTAAGCGGGTATGCAATCCCGACGCCGAATCT
This sequence comes from uncultured Candidatus Saccharibacteria bacterium, assembly GCA_964479835.1. GTDB lineage: Bacteria > Patescibacteriota > Minisyncoccia > 2-02-FULL-40-12 > GWA2-44-9 > JAGOPO01. The sequence goes on from CAYZRE010000001.1 coordinate 101,906, forward strand.
CCGGCGATGTTGTCGATGCTCACGAGCGTGCGAGCGCATTTGAGGTATCTGAAGATATTGTACGCGAACTTCGGGAGTCGATTCACGGTGCACGTCAGGATGCTCTGGAACATCAGACAATCGCGCAGCTTGCTCCGGTGCAAGTGCATCCCATCGACGCGTGGGTGCATTCCAGCCGACAACGGATGCAGCAGCATGACGGTGCGCCGGCTGACAGGCGCCCCTGGCAGGGACTCGCTACGCTTGCTCCGTGGTTTTTGGGCGCAGGCCTTGTCGTTGCCGGACTTTTGTATGTGAGCCAGCAGGGAATCAAAGTAAAAAGCCGGGTCGTCAAGCAAGGCAATGCCGCCATCGGGTATTTGGTGAGTGCAAACAACAGCTTTGAACAGCTTGATGTCGAGCATGCGAAAACGGATTTAAATCAGGCGCGTGGACTTTTTGACGGAGCAAGTCGGGAGTTGGATATTTTGGGTCCATCATTCGTTAATCTGATTTCGCACATTCCCGGCCTGTCGTCATTGCGTGTTGGCCGTGACCTCCTCGATGCAGGGCGGGCACTGTCGGACGCGGGGATTGCATTGAGCGACGCGTTACAAGCACTCACCATGTCGGGTGGCATCCTCGATACTCGGACTACCACACAGACCACGTTAGGTGACGCGTTGGTACCGTTTCAGGATGCGCTGGAGCGCGCCCAGGCTGATGTCGATAAAGCATCAGGGCTTATCGAAGGCATTAATCCGCAAGAACTGCCCGACCAATACAGCGAACAGTTTATTGCTCTTCGCAATCGCCTACCGGCTGTCAAAGAGCTGGTGAGCCATGCCGTTTCGATGACCGAATTTCTGTCGCGTCTGACCGGCACTGACCGGCCGCGGCGGTATCTGGTACTGTTTGCAAATTCCAGTGAGTTACGGCCGACCGGCGGCTTTCCCGGCAGTTATGGTCTCCTGACATTTGAGGGAGGTCGCGTCAAAGATTTCCGTGCGGATGACATCTATAATCCCGACGGACAAATCCAGGAACTTATCGTTCCGCCTCTCCAGCTACAACACATCACTCCCGGGTGGGGGATGAGAGATGCGGCATGGTGGATTGATTTTCCGACCTCTTCGCGAAAAGTGATGGCGTACTGGCAGCGCGGCGGAGGTGCCGCGGTGGATGGGGTCATCACCATCAAGCCGGATATTTTGGCGGGTATTCTGAAAATAACCGGTCCGGTATCACTTCCGAAATACGATATATTATTGACTGCAGACAATGTCCTCGAGACCCTCCAGGCGGAGGTAGAAAACACAAATAGTCAGCAGCCGAAACAAATCATCGTTGATGCGGCACCGTTGATATTACAGCGCCTAGGCGCCGCTCCCGCGTCGCAATGGGCCGTACTGCTCGGATTGTTTAAAGACGGCCTCGATGCCCGCGACATCATGATGTACTTCGAAGATAGCCAGATGCAGGCGTTTACCGTATCCGAAGGTTTTGACGGTGGCGTGAAACAGACCACCAGTGATTATCTGATGGTAGACATCTCCAACATTAAGGGAGCAAAAAGTGACGCGGTAACCGATACCGCGATGAAGTTAGAAAGTTGGCTCCAGGATGGCGCGATGGTGCACCGATTAACGCTGACACGGAGGCATAACGGAGGAACCAGCGACTACGGGTTCTACAATAAACCCAATCACTCATGGGTGCGCGTATTGGTGCCCGAAGGGTCGGTACTGCGTGGCATCAGCGGCAATGAGACTCCGGCATACCGTCCGCTGATGGATTACACCAAAGAGAAAGCAGTCCACGATGCGGATTTGGTAGCGCTGGAAACCACCTATAAAAAAGATGCGCGCGGAGTGACCACCTATGCAGAATCCGGGAAAACGGGGTTCGGATTTTGGATGTCCGTTGAACCGGGAACAACCGATGTCATACAACTCGAGTATGTGGTGCCCGCGAAGTATGCCGCCAGTGATTACCGGCTGTATGTTCAGCGCCAGCCGGGGCTTGATGTCACGGATTTCGAGTTTACTCTTCAGAAAAGTGCATCAGTAACCGTGACCTCGTCACAGCCGCGACTTACCGAGTGGCCCGAAAGCTGGCGCTTGCATAGTGACCTCGCCCGTGACCTGGATGTGACCGCCCATCTCCAATAAAAAGGCCGTTCACGGACCCTTTTTCTGTCGGAAAAACTGTGGTATAGTGATGAACTTTCGATGCCCAATCACATCCGTAACTTTTGTATTATCGCGCACATCGATCACGGCAAATCCACTTTGGCGGACCGTTTTTTGGAACTGACCGGAACCGTACAGAAGCGCAATATGAAGGAGCAGTATCTGGACACGATGGACTTGGAGCGTGAGCGCGGTATTACCATCAAACTGCAGCCGGTACGGATGCACTATACGCTCGACGGTACCGAATACGAACTCAACCTCATCGACACACCGGGCCATGTCGATTTTTCGTATGAAGTGAGCCGTTCGTTGGCCGCAGTCGAGGGAGCCATATTGCTTGTGGATGCCACAAAAGGCGTGCAGGCGCAGACGCTAGCAAATCTTCATCTGGCGCAACGCCAAGGGCTCACCATTGTACCGGCGGTCAACAAAATAGACATGTCGACTGCGCGCACCGCGCAGGTGAAGCAAGAATTATCGTATCTGTTAGGGGTTGAACAGGCCGACATTCTCGAGATATCGGGAAAAACCGGACACAATGTGCAAAAACTGTTGGACAGTGTGATTCGGATTGTGCCTGCACCTCAAAACACAACGCACGACAAAAATACGCGCGCGGTCATTTTCGACTCCTCATTTGATGCCTATAAAGGAGTGCTCGCATTCGTGCGTGTCGTGTCGGGTTCTATCCGTCACAACGACAAGATTATGGCGTGGGCAACCCAGACGCGTGCCGATGCGCTGGAGGTCGGCTATTTTGCTCCGAAATTGACCGAAGCCAAGCGACTGGATGAAGGACAAATCGGATATGTGGCGACCGGGCTGAAAGATCCGGGAGAAATCAGAGTAGGGGACACCATCACCATGGCAGGAACCGATCCGGCGCACTTCGAGCCGTTGCCGGGCTACCGTGAGGTACGACCGATGGTGTTCGCCAGTTTCTTTCCCGAGAAGGGCGAACAATATGACGAGCTCAAAGATGCACTGGGTAAGTTAAAACTGACCGACGCCGCATTGCAGTACGAACCCGAGTCGTCCGCAGGTCTGGGCCGCGGGTACCGTCTCGGTTTCTTGGGTATGCTCCATGTGGAAATCGTCAGCGAGCGTCTCACGCGCGAATTCGGCCTCACACTTATCGTCACGACGCCATCGGTGCAATACGATGTGCAGATGAACAACGGGAAAACCGAACCGGTGCGGTCAGCCGCACTGCTTCCCGACCCATCGCGGTGGGCCACAATCGCAGAACCGGTTGTTGCGCTTGAAGTCATCTCTCCGGTCGAGTATTTGGGCGCAGTCATGGAGCTCATGGCTACCATCCGAAATGTGTATGTCGCCACCGAATATATCGGTACCGAAACATCCGTACTTAAATATATGGTCCCGTTATCAGAAATCGTTACGGATTTCTACGACCGGCTCAAATCGGTCTCGCAGGGATACGCCTCCATGAGCTATGAGCCCGCAGGCGTACAACCATACGATTTGGTGCGTTTGGACATTCTCGTTGCGGGCGACTTAGTTGAACCGTTCTCACGCATCGTTCCTCGCGAACAGGCGGCATATGTGGGCCGACAGATGGTCGGCAAACTCAAAGAAGTGCTCCCCAAGCAGATGTTCGAAGTCACTCTGCAGGCCGCGCTGGGCGGAAAAATCATCGCACGAGAGACCATTAGTGCTATGCGCAAAGATGTGACGGGCTATCTGTACGGGGGAGATGTCACTCGCAAGATGAAGCTCCTCAAAAAACAGGCAAAAGGCAAGAAACGCATGAAAGCCGAGGGGCGCGTGCAGATTCCGCACGATGTGTTCCTCAAAATGCTGAAGAAGTAGTATGCTAGACGAAAAGCGGGATGAGCAAGAACGCAATCATGCCGAGGATGGTGATGATTGCGACTGCGACGGTCAATAAGCGCATGATCATTCTCTCTTGTGCCATAAGACTCCACTGTAACGCGGCAGACGCATCCTGACAACCATATGCATCCACTTTTTCGCTCAAAACTGACGACCGTAGCTCTGGGCGTGCTCACCCTGTGGCTCGGAGTTCTAGTGGTATCGGCCGGTATCCGTCGATACGGCGCGACCTCCGAGTTGAGCGCTTTGGAGGTTCGCATTGAAGACGCGCAGAGGGAAAACGCCCGGCTGGCTTCGGAATTTCAGCGTATGCAACAGCCGCAATGGCTGGCGCTTCTGGCTCGCCAGCGCCTCAATTACAAACAGCCCGATGAAACAGTCGTATTCGTGTACAAATCTGAAAAAGCTGGTACAATAGTTCAGCCGCAAGCAGCACCGGACACGGTTCCGAACTGGAAGAAGTGGTGGGATTGGGTACACGGGCGCTAGGCGGGATTCGTATAGTGGTAATACGTGACCTTCCCAAGGTTAAGACAGGAGTCCGATTCTCCTATCCCGCTCCAGAAGATATGCCACCTTAGCTCAGCTAGTAGAGCAACGCTTTCGTAAAGCGGAGGTCCCCAGTGCAAATCTGGGAGGTGGCTCACTAAGGCACGACTTATCCACTTGTTGACACTATGGAGTCGTCAGATGGGGGTATACTATAAGCACTATCGTATTAATTTGATTACTCATGGATATATTTAAAAGAGCATCTGTAGTTGTATTAACCGCCGCGTTTGCACTAGCCGGGCCGACCGCCGCGCTCGCGGCAACGGATCCTGGACTTGGTGCGGCGGCAAGCTTCTCCGTCCTGGCTCAAACGGCAATCACGGGGACATCTACCATATCGGGAAATGTCGGAATGAATAGTACTGGCGCCGGTATCACCGCCTTAACAAGTGCAAATGTAGCTGGCACGATATATGCATCAGATTTGGTCGCGCCAAGCGAGGGGCTCTTGTCGGCGAGTGTCCAGGCTAATGCCAGCACCGCGTTCACATCAAATATACCAGGCCAGGGCTCCAATGGCAGTATCGGCCCAGCTCTCGATGGACTGGTCGTCACTCCTGGCGTCTATGACATGGGAGCCGGACGATTAAACGGTGGCGTACTTACTCTTAACGGGGCAGGCATCTATATTTTCAGGGCATCCAGTGATTTTATATCTTCCGGTTCAATCCTCTTAACCAATGGAGCTCGGGCCTGCGATGTGTTCTGGCGTGTCGAAACCCTGGCGACTATCAATGGAAGTTCGTTCGTAGGAACAATTCTCGCGGGGACAGGCGTCCATTTTGGAGCTAATGTAACCTTGAATGGTCGAGCCTTGGCAATCGGAGGCGATGTGACAATGCTTACCAATACCATTTCGGGACCGACATGCGCGGCAGCCACACCGACACCCACTCCGACTCCTACGCCTAGCACAACTCCCACACCGACCGCTACACCGACGCCCACACCCACACAAACCCCGACCTTCACGCCAACCCCGACCCCCACTCCCGCCCCAGTACTGCCGTCTGCCGGCTTCGGTCCTGACGACAACAGCAGCACCCCATGGAATATCATCATTCCGGCCGGGATCTTCGTTGCCCTATTCTCGTCCTACCTAGCTCGAAAGAAACAGGTGATTTAGTCAGAGAGTGCGCGTGATTATTCAATGAAAAAGTTTATCAAAAATTCAGGAGTAGCTACGCTGATTGTTTCCTTTGTGGTTGTCGCACTCGGTCTGGCCGGGCCGACTCCCGCGTATGCGGCAACGACGCCATCTCTTGGCGCGGCGGCATCCTACGCTATTCTTGCCAGTTCCTTCATCAACACATTCGCAGGAACCACAGTCAATGGAGATATCGGGTTTACCACAGGTCCGGCAGTTCGTCCCTTAGGCGTGCAACAGCGCTATGGATCAGGTTACCCGTATTCTACAGCAGGCACAGATCAGGGCAGTGCCTTAGCTCCCGGTCTCTCTTCCCAAGGATGCACATTCACATTCGCGGCAGGAGCAATTGATCTATCTACCAATGATGGGACTGGTGGTACAGGAACACCGCCTACTTCTGCTGGCGTATTTGGTCCTGGTGTGTGGTGCACACAAGGTGCAGGTGCTGCATCCATTGGAGCAGGGGGAATTACTCTTAGTGGAGCCGGAACCTATATATTCAGAATCGCCGGCGCGCTTACTTCGGTGAATGGCTCAATTGTTACATTAACTGGTGCGTCGGCCTGCGATGTGTTTTGGACTCCAACAGGGGCCACATCTCTTGGTACGACCACTACATTCAAGGGAATCGTCATTGGTGATCCGGGTATTACCGTAGGGGCTAATACCAACTGGTCAGGAAAGGCGTTGGCATTTGGCGGAGTGGTTACTACCGGCGATACGAGCAACATTACCGTGCCAACGGCATGCGCGGGCACGCCGCCAGGAAATCCTTCACAGCCACCGGTGCTACCGTTTCCGCTCATCAATGTTACAAAAATACCGAATCCCTTGGCGCTGCCTTCGGGGTCCGGATCCGTTACCTACACGTACGAAGTAACCAATGTAGGCGTAGTCGCGATGAATAATGTACAAGTCACGGATGATAAGTGCGGTCCGGTACAATTCATTTCCGGCGACAGCGATAATGATTCGATGCTTGATGTAACTGAAGCATGGGTGTATCGCTGTACAAAAACAATCAGTCAGACCGAGACTAACACGGTCACCGCTCGCGGTTCCGCGAATGGGGGAACCGTATACGACACCGCAATCGCGACTGTTGCTGTCGGCGTTCCCGTAGTGCCGCCGCTCATCCACTTGGTAAAAAGACCTAATGTGTTCGTTCTTCCCGTTGGCGGTGGACCGGTAACCTACAGTTATACCGTAACCAACCCTGGTACGGAGCCATTGGATAATGTGTTCATCGCTGACGATAAATGCACCGGTTTGCCGGGCCGCGTCGTAGGACACCCGGGAGATCTGAATAATAACAATCTACTCGAAAGCAACGAGTCGTGGTCGTTTACCTGCCAAACAAATATTTCGCAAACAACAACAAATACCGGCACGGCCGAGGGCCATGCTAACGGTTTGACTGCCCTCGATTACTCGCGCGCCACCGTCGTGGTAGCAGGCGTTGCGGGTGGTCCCGGCCTTCCCGCTGCCGGACGTCCTTCCGAAGGGAAGGGTATTCCGTGGAACATCGCCATCGCGGGAATCCTTGTGTTGGTCTCGGCTTCCGTTGTTACTCTACGGAAGCGCACGGTATAGTGTGGGCGTTCCGGTGAATTAGGAATACCTCTCATCCGCATCTAGGAAAAACCCCGTTGTGCGGGGTCTTTCCACTAGGAAATGACCAGGAAATCAATACAATGAAGTCCCGTATAAAATTATCATCATTCACGAGTGGCGTAGTGGCCGGTATTGCGGGAATTACATCCTCTGCAGTCATTATGCTTCTTCTAAGCTATACACCGCCTGGCCGGGCTGTGTCTGATACGAAACTGACTGCGGTTACCGGCAGTCAGACTCTGCAGGAACTTCTTGACAGTTTCTCCGTTCAATATTTCCAGAGCCTTCTTCCTTCAGCACAAGTAGGCCCAGGGCTTCCGATTCGTCTCAAAATTCCCGTGATTCGTGTTGATGCCGCCTTTGAATATGTGGGTCTGACTGCCGACGGCGCGATGGATGTACCGAAAAGTCGGGACGGTGCCGCGTGGTTTCAGCTCGGGGCCCGTCCCGGAGAAATCGGGACCGCTGTTATTGCAGGACACTTTGGACGGAAAGACGGGAAGGGGTCGGTGTTCGATAATCTGCATAAACTACGCAAAGGCGATAAAATATATGTTGAAGACGACAAAGGAGTGACTATTTCCTTTGTGGTGACGGATGCTCGGAGGTATGACCCGGAAGCGGATGCTTCCGATGTATTTGGCTCGAACGACGGGAAAGCACACCTTAACCTCATCACCTGCGAGGGAGTGTGGGACAAACGCGCCAACCAGTATCCCGCGCGGTTGGTGGTGTTTACTGATGAATTTGTGGTACAATAATGCACAAGGAGGTAATCTTTGATCGAAGAGATGAATATACACAGGTCTACTTTAGAAAAGGCATTCAAACTTATCGCGTTCTTCCTTGTCGCAGTCGGACTCATCCTGACGAGCATCGCCCAGCCGGTCGCCGCCTCCACACCAAGCGCTGCCCCCAATCCCTACACCATAGGTTCCGGCGTTGATGTTATCTATGATGGGTGTCAAAACTCCTATGATACGGTGAATGTCTATAAATCGACAGATCATTTCAGAACTTTCTATCACAATGTATGTACCGATACGAATCTCGGTAGAGAAATTGACGCACTAGCCCCCGGAGATACCACGTTCGACATCCTAGAAGGCGAAGGCTGGTGTTCCGTGAACACCTACGAGGAGTGCGCGACTGTTATGAAAGGTAACTTTGTCTGGGTGTATGGACTAGGATCAACACCCTCTCCAACACCAACTCCCACTCCCACGCCTACACCGAGCGGTACCCCAGCACCAACACCTACCCCGACACCGGGCGGTACCCCAGCACCAACACCTACCCCGACACCGGGCGGTACCCCAACACCAACCCCTACGCCGGGCAGTACCCCAACACCAACCCCTACGCCGGGCAGTACCCCAACACCAACACCTCCGCCGGGCGGGGGCGGCGGGCCTGTAGTAGTCCCGCCCGTGCCGCCCCTCATCGATGTGCTGAAAGTGCCCAGCCCTCTATCTCTGCCGAACGGTCCCGGTCGCGTGACATACACCTATACACTTCGTAATATCGGGACAGTCCCCGTGACCGATGTAACGATGGTCGGCGATACCTGCAGTCCTATTGTTCTCGTTTCCGGCGACACGAGTGGCGACAACAGGCTCGATGTGCATGAAACATGGGTACATCGTTGCACCACGACGCTGTCGGCAACGCATACCAACATTGTCACCGCGACCGGATGGGCTAACGGCATAAGTGCAATTGATATTGCAACTGCTACGGTTGTTGTCGGCGTACCAGTCGTGCCGCCCTTGATTCATGTGGTAAAAGTTCCGAACCCGCTGACATTGCTCGCTGGGGGAGGAATGGTTACCTACACCGAAAAAATCACCAACCCGGGAACTGTTGCTTTGAGCAATGTTCGTCTCACTGATGATAAGTGTGCCGCCGTGAAATATGTTTCCGGTGACCTGGACAGCGATTCAAAGCTTGGTACCACCGAGACATGGACATACACCTGTCGGATGAATCTCACTAAAACCACGACGAACACCGCTACCGCGAGCGGTGAAGCCAATGGTCTCACCGCGAAAGATGTAGCAATCGTTACTGTTGTTGTAGCCGTTCCTAATATCCCTACTATCGCTAATAGTCCTGATCTTCCCGATCTTCCTCAGGGAGCTGCCACGGTTACACCCTCTTCTGGTATGTCGTTGTTTAGATTAGCGGCCACAGTGGCGGCAGCGGCTCTCTGGTTGATCCTGTTCGTCTTGGCTGTGATGGATATTGCAAGAGCCGACAAGGCCACCGGATGGAAGTTGATGTGGGCACTGGTTTGCTTGGTATTCCCGGTAGTGGGGGCGATAGTATACTACTTCGTCGCTAGGAAGAGAGTATCTTTCAATGGGGGAATAACTTGATGCATCTATGAACAAAAAAACTGTTACTTCCGCAACCGATCACCGAATTCTCAAACTCAGGGTTTTGGCCAAGAAAAAAGAAAGTATTAGAGGAAGACTCGCCGTGACTGCCAAGGAAAAGGAAAGTGTCAGAGGCAAGCTTGCGGTGACGGCCAAGAGACTTGCGGTGACTGCCAAGGAAAAGGAAAGTGTCAGAGGCAAGCTTGCGGTGACGGCCAAGGGACTTGCGGTGACTGCCAAGAAAAAGGAAAGCGTCAGGAACAGATTAGTGGTGACGGCAAAAAAACTCGCGGTAACGGCTAAGAAAAAGGAAGATATTAGGGGAAAACTTGCCGTGACCGCTAAGAAAAAGGAAAGCGTCAGAGGCAAGCTGGCGGTAACCGCCAAGGAAAAAGAAGGTATTAGAGGTAGACTGGTGGTGACGGCTAGACAACTTGCCACGACCGCCAAGGAAAAGGAAAATGTCAGACGCAAGCTGGTGGTGACGGCCAAAAAACTCGCGGTGACCGCCAAGGAAAAGGAAAATATCAGGAGCAAGCTTGCTGCGACCGCCAAGGAAAAGGAAAATGTCAGGCGCAAGTTGGTGGTGACGGCAGAGACACTTCGTCTCAAGGCAAAACAACTTGCCACGACTGCCAAGGAAAGGGAAAGTGTCAGAAGCAAGTTGGTGGTGACGGCCGAACAACTCGCCGTGACCGCCAAGGAAAAAGAAGATGTCAGGCGTCAACTGGCGGTGACAGCAGAAGAACTCCGCCTCAAGGCCGAACAACTGGCTGTGGCCGCTGAGCAACTCGCTACAACGGCCAAGGAAAAAGAAGAGGTCAGGCGCAATCTGGCTGTGGCCGCTGAGCAACTCGCTACAACGGCCAAGGAAAAGGAAGAGGTCAGGCGCAATCTGGCTGTGGCCGCTAAGCAACTCGCCGCAACGGCCAAGGAAATTGAATCAGCAAACAAGGAGTTGCATTCGCTGGATTTAGCAAAAGACGAATTTGTTTCTATCGCTTCACATCAGCTTCGGACGCCTCTTACGGCTATAAAAGGATATGTCGGCATGCTTCTGGATGGAGACCCCGGACCTATCAACGATAAACAGCGCGAGTATCTCGGGGAAATGAGGCATGCCAACGATCGTATGATTGATCTTATAACCGCGCTTCTTAATGTCTCACGAGTTGATTTGGGAGTGTTCTCTGTCGAGCCCGAGCCGGTAAATGTGGAGGAGATTGCTCGAGGTGTACTCAAGGAGCTGGAGGGTAAGATCAAAGATAAAAATTTGCGGATAGAGGAAAGTTTTGAAAAGGGCCTTCCGCTACTTAGCGCTGATTCAAAAATAACCCGAATGATTTTTCAGAACTTGCTGTCTAACGCAGTGAAATATACTCCTCCAGGAGGCAATATTTCTCTCGATATAAAAAAGGATAATTCCTCGATTCTTATCTCGGCCACTGACACTGGCTATGGAATTCCTGAAAGTGCGCAGTCGAAGATTTTTACAAAAATGTTTCGGGCCGACAACGCGCGCGCAAAGGATCCCGATGGTACAGGGCTGGGATTATACATCATAAAGGCAACGATAGAGCAAATTGGTGGGAAAATTTGGTTCAAATCAACAGAAAATAAAGGGACGACGTTCTATGTTTCGATTCCTCTTGAGGGAATGAAGAAGAGGGAGAGTGATAAAAGCTTACAGTAAAATACAGAACACAATGGATACACCACTAAAAAAAATATTGATTGTTGAAGATGAGTTGCCCATCTTGAATGGCATCTCGGACAAGTTTACGTACGAAGGTTTCTCGGTGCTTAAGGCGAAGGATGGCCAAGATGGGTTGGATAAAGCACTCAAAGATCATCCCGACTTGATTCTTCTCGATAATCTTATGCCTAATACCGATGGTTTTTATCTGCTCGAGAATCTTCGCAAAGACGAGTGGGGTAAAAACGCGCGAGTTATCATGTGGAGTAACTCTCATGATGCCACAACGCAGGGTCGGGCAAAAAAGCTGGGGACTCTCGATTTTATGGTGAAGAGTGACTGGGAGTATAAGGATGTAGTCAGAAAAGTAAGAGAAATTCTTGGTGTGAAAACGGCGTGACCTGGTACATCGTATAAATAGTGGTAATATATATATTATGGAACAAACACTAGCTTCTAAAAAAGTACTTCTGGTAGATGACGATCCTTTGATCATAAGGATGTATCAGCTTAATTTTACCCGCAATGGATACGAAGTCATCACGGCTTTTGACGGCGAAGGGGCGGTTATGAGTGCCAAGAAAGACAAGCCGGATATTATCCTGCTCGATCTGATGATGCCAAAAATGAACGGTGTCGAGACGCTGAAGATATTAAAAAATGATGCCGATACCAAAGACATTCCGGTTATCATACTTTCCAACCTCGGAGATAGCCAGGACGATATGAAAAAAGCTAAAGAAATGGGAGCCCTTGATTATCTGGTCAAATCAGAAACTGATTTAAAAATACTTACGGATAGAGTCAAAGAAGTGTTGGGTTAAAAAATAAATAGGCATCATGTCAACATTATTTTTTCTAAATATCCTGTACTTCTCATTAGAAGTTTTCGGAGCTTTAGTTTTCTTTGTCATTGCCTGGCTGGCATTTGATGCGTATCTACTTAGAAAAGACGCCCTGTCCTTTTCGAGGTCTGTGGGATTTTTACTGCTCGCTTTTTGGCAACTGCTGCATGCCTTTAACCCGTCTTCAGATATTTTTATGTATGCCGGATATCTCATTTATTACGCGGGTTTATCGCTCATTATTATAGGACTTTGGAAGGAATCGTTCCTTCCTAGACCAAAATTTGAGGCGATGTTTATATTTCCATCTGTTGCCTCTTTGTATTTCATGCTGAACGGTATCGCATTTGCTGGTCTTTTGGTAATAGCACTGTTGTCATTCCGGCAATATAAAAAAGAAAGCAAAAAGTCACTTATCCCGTATTCCTTAGGATTTTTATTCCTAGCTATCAGGGCAGGTACTTCCTTGTTTTATCATAGTGATTCTATCTGGTTTTTGTGGAGTATTGGCCATTTATTTGAACTAGCCGGGTTCTTATTCCTTGGTTGGTGGGTTTGGAGCTATCTACAATCGAGAGTCAGAGAGAAAATGTTGATTATTCTAACTGCGGTAACTCTTTTTATGGCTATTGTTGTCAGCTCGAGCTTTTCGGCAATAGTGGTCGGTCAGATACAGGCAACTACCGGAGAGAACCTCATCGCTAATACAAAAGTCCTTGATGATACACTATCACGATTAAAAGAGGAGGCCGGCGCTAAGGTAGCCTTGATCGCTCAAGAAGAGGCCATAAAAACTGGCCTTAGAGAGAATAATATTACAAGCCTGGACGCAGTGATGTCGGGGGATATAGAGAGATCAGATCTTGAATTTTTGATGGTCTTGGACAATAGGGGGATTGTTATCCTAAGAGCCCATGCTTTTATCAAGAGGGGTGACGATTTATCTGCCGAGAGAGCAGTCAGGAGTGCTTTGGGCGGAGAATCTCTTGTTTCTATAGAATCAAGTTCGGGTGAAGGATTTTCTGTTCGGGCTGCCTCTCCTATTTTTTCAGGAGGTAAGATTATAGGAGTGCTCGTCGGCGGTTTTCGGCTCGATGATGCATTTGTTGATTCTATCAAGAACCTAACCGGTTTAGACACATCCGTCTACAACGGTATGACAAGGGTAGCTACGACCATTTTTAATCCCGACCAGCAGATAAGAAGCGCCGGTATTACTGAAACCAACAAGGATATCATTGATGCAGTAATGATTCGGAAGATACCCATAACAACCAGCTTCCAAGTATCATCAAAATATTATTTAGCAGCATATATGCCGATTATTGATGATGGTCAGACGGTAGGTATGATATCGTCAGCGAAAGCCCAATCGGGGATTATTAATACAATTAATCAGACAAATCAGCTTGCTCTTATCACCGTGGTTCTATTAATGTTGATTTTAGCTTTGCCCGTTTACTTTATCACAAGAAGATTAGGCCAAGAACTAGGATAGTATTGGCGTCTGTACAGAGGCGCTCATTTTCTGTACGATTCGGAGACATGTTTAGTTATGAGCCCAATAAGGCCGTTGTCTCTGTTTTCGCGGGGGCCGGTGGAGTAGATGCCCAGGACTGGGCATCAATGTTGGTGCGTATGTATCAGCGGTACGCTACTGCTCGCGGCTGGAAGTGGACTTTGCTCGATGAGTCGCTCGGGGAACAAAAAGGCATCAAGAGTGCGTCATTTGAGGTGGCCGGATCGGGAGTCTATGATACACTGAAGGGGGAGAGCGGCGTGCACCGACTGGTGCGGATGAGTCCGTTCTCCGCAAAGGGACTCCGGCATACATCGTTCGCGTTGGTGCAGATTATGCCCATCGTTGTTGCGAAGGACTTTGCACTCAACTCCCAGGATTTAGAATTCGAAACCTTCCGCTCCGGCGGGAAGGGCGGTCAAAATGTAAACAAAGTAGAGACGGCAGTCCGTGTGCGGCACAAGCCTACCGGGCTTACCGTGGTCGGGCAGACCCAGCGGTCGCAGGCGCAGAATAAAGAGAAAGCGCTTACTCTGCTTGCTTCACGTCTGGCGGCGCTCATGGAGCAATCGAAGGTTTCAGAATTGAGTCAGCTCAAACCGGAGCTTAAGTCAGGATCAGTGGATTGGGGAAGTCAGATTCGGAGCTATGTGCTCCATCCGTACCAGATGGTAAAAGACCATCGCACGGGCGTGAAGTCATCCCAGCCCGAGAAAGTATTAGAAGGCGACCTCTCGAAATTCATTCCCGAATGATAGAACTCAAAAACATTTCCAGTATATACGACGACAGTTTCGTTGCTCTGCACGAAATCGATTTGCATATCGGTAAAGGCGAATTCATGTCAATCGTCGGACCGGCCGGTGCCGGCAAGAGTACGCTCCTGCGTATACTGACCCGCGAACAAAAACCAACATCGGGTGAGGTGCTTATTGACGGAGTCAATCTTGCCGCGCTTTCCAATGACGATATTCCGCTTCTGCGTCGGAAAATCGGCACCATCTTTCAGGATTTTAAATTACTGACTGCCAAGAATGCGTTTGAGAATGTCTCATTCGCGTTGGAAGTCGTCGGAGCTCCTACGAGTCGCATCAAAGAGGATGTTCCCAAGGCCCTGGAAATCGTCGGATTAGCAGACAAGGCTGCGAACTTCCCGCATCAGCTTTCCGGCGGTGAGAAGCAGCGTTTGGCTATCGCCCGTGCCCTCATTCACCGCCCACGCATCATTCTGGCGGACGAACCCACCGGCAACCTTGACCTGGTCAACGGCCACGACGTGATACAATTACTGCAGAAGATCAACGAGCTGGGTACGACGGTCGTGCTGGTCACCCACAACCATGAGATTGTGGATTCCTTGAGCCGCAGGGTTGTGACGATGGAGAAGGGGAAGATTGTTCGAGATCAGGTAGAGAACGGAAAATATATCATATGATGAAAGAAAAACTACGCCGGGTCGTCTCCTCGGGATGGACAAATTTTCGTCGCAACAGTTATGTGAGCTTCGGAACAACCGGAGTGATGGCACTCGTGCTCATCTTGTTTCTGGGCCTGGTGGCCGTGAATTTCCTTAGCGGTGTGCTGGTGACGGCGCTGGAGTCAAAAGTAGATGTGAGCGTTTATTTCAAAGCCGAAGCCAGTGACGACGCCGTTCGCATGGTGAAAACAGATTTGGAATCGCTCAATACCGTAAAGAGCGTACAGTACGTCAGCCGTGAGGAAGCGTTGGCATTGTTCAAGGAGCGACACGCGCAGGACGCGCTGATTCAGGAGTCACTTGCCGAGCTGGAGACAAATCCACTGCAGGCGTCGCTCAATGTGAAGGCGATTGATACCGGCCAGTATGCATCCATTGTCAGCTTCCTGGAGACGCATAAACAGCGCACGACCATCGACAAAATCAATTTCTACGAAAACGAAGCGGTCATCGGCCGCGTGCAGAACATCTCGCAATCCGCACAACAATGGGGGCTTGTCGTTACCCTCATACTTGCGATTATCGCGGTGCTGGTCGCCTTCAACACCATTCGGCTGACCATCTACAACCAGAAATCGGAAATCGAAATCATGCGTCTGGTCGGAGGCTCAAACTGGTATATCCGTGCGCCGTATCTTGTAGAGGGCTCAATCTACGGAATCTTTGCCGGCGTACTGGCGTTAGTGGCATTCTACTTCGGCGCCGCGAGCGTCTCTTCAAAAGTCGCGCTCGTCATGCCCGGCGTGTCTTTCATCGGTTATTTTACGGGTAATGCGGTTCAAATCGTTCTCATGACACTGGCGGCTGGCGTAGGTTTGGGTGTTATCTCTTCCCTTATCGCAATTCGCAGATTCCTCCGCATCTAGTGACTCTGTAAGAGATCCAATGTCATGCCAGCCGAAGGGCGAAAGTAATGGCGAAGGAGGAAATATTCCGTCCTCGGATTATTATCGGTGACAGGTTTAAAGCCAGCTGAAAAGCGGCGCATGTCGCTACCGTCTCCGACAATCATGTCCGGAATATCTTTAGGATTGATGATCGTTCGTACCTCACTGAGGTCGCGCTTGACCGATGGTGAGCCGAAGACCTGCCGAATCCTTTCCGGATTGAGTGCCAGCCGGTCGAATGAACCGATGAGATAGATTCCCGCAACTCCACCAGGCGAGCGAAATACCTGAACATAGGGGAATACATCCACAAAACTCTTGATGACCATAGCCGTGTCATCCTCGCGTGAGCCAAAGTAGACCCACTGACTCACGATTCCTCCCGCATTGAGCGCATGCGAAAGCTGCTCATAAAAGTCTTTAGAGTAGAGGATGGTAGTTCCTGCAGCATTGAATGGGGGAGGCGGGTCGATGGTGATGACATCGTAGTTGGTATCGGTCAGGAGCACATGGTTTCTTCCGTCATTGATGATAATAGTACCTCGCGCATCGCTCAGCAGGGCAGTACTATTGGGGAAAAACAACGGGAACATCTGCACGACGGCAGGTGAAAGTTCCACGGCATCCACGCGGATATCATTGTGCAGCATCGCCGAACGGAAGGTCGAACCCATACCGAATGCGATAACTGCCATGGTTTTCGGGTTCTTGTGGAGAGCGATGGGCAGATGCGCCATCAGTCTCGTTTCCGGTCCGATGTTGGTGATGGGAACGCCATCGACAAAAAGGTTTTGCTCTCCGGTTGCAGGATTATGATATGCGAATACTGATGCCACCTCATCTTCCGTGAAACGATGGGAATATCCACCCGCTTCAGCGGCCCGGATTTGCTGTCGCGTAGAAGACTCAAGCAGAAACCCGCGCTTCTGGGCCAACACCCAGCCATCAAATCCCAACAGTGTCAGCAGCAGGAAGCCATACGCCAGAACTAACTTCCGGGAATGTGCCCGCAGCTCTGTCAGCATCAACGCCAACGCAAGGGCGAGATTGAAGAGGGAGAGCACTACGATGCTTTGGGAACTCCCGATGAGTGGTATCAACACAAATGCGGCAAGGAATCCGCCGATAATGGAACCAACCGTATTGGAAAAGTATGCAATACCGACAACCGTACCCGCGCCCCGGCGATCCTTGAGTAAGGAAATGCCTGCCGGGAATGAAATGCCCATACAGAGTGTGGCGGGGAGAATCACACCGAGAACAAGCCACACGTGGTGAATCTGGACATTGATGCTCGTCAGATACACGGATCCCATTG
>CAYZRE010000002.1:0-116191 GCA_964479835.1 uncultured Candidatus Saccharibacteria bacterium
AGTCGGTGCTCGCGCTAGCCGAGAAGGCGAATATGCCGTTTGTGATTGACCGCTGGTTGGGCGGTACGCTGACCAATTTCAAGATTATCAATGCCCGCGTGAAGCGCCTGGTTCAGCTTGAAGAGGACAGAGCGGGTGGCGCATGGGAAAAGTACACCAAAAAGGAACAGTTAGAACTGACCCGCGAACTGGCGGACATGACTCGCAATTTCGCGGGCCTTAAGAAGCTGACCCGCATGCCCGACATGGTGTTTGTGGCGTCGGTCAAAGAGGGCGCGCTTGCTATTCATGAGGCCCGTAAGATGGGCGTGAAGATTATCGCCATCGCCAACACCGATGCAAATCCGACGGGCCTGCAACAGGTAGTTCCCGCTAACGACCGTTCCAAGAAGGCGATTGACCTCATCGTGAACGCCATTACCACGAACTTGAACACACAGGCACCGGAGCTTGCGGAGGCGGTACAGAAGTAGACGGTGTATACTTGATAAATAGCTATGAGCGAAGTTGCCATCATCAAGGAGCTACGCGAACAGACCGGACTTTCGTTCGATAAGATTAAGCACGCGCTGGATGAGACCGGTGGCGACAAAGACAAAGCCATTGAGCTCCTGAAGTCTCAAGCGGGCGAAGTTGCATCAAAGAAAATCGGACGCCAGGTTAAAGATGGCGCGATCGGTTCCTATGTGCACAGTACCGGGCGTATCGGTGCACTGGTACAGGTGGCATGTGAGACCGATTTTGTGGCACGCAACGACGATTTTAAGGCCTTAGCACGCGACTTGGCGATGCATGCCAGTGCGATGCGCCCGGCAGATGCAAGCGAGATGTTGGCACAGCCGTTCATCAAAGATCCGGCCATCACTGTGCAGGAGTTTATTAATCAAGCGATAGCCAAGCTCGGCGAGAATATACAACTCACCGGTGTCTCGGTCCTCGTTATCGGTTCTTAACCTATGCTCTTCCTGACCATTCCATTAGGACTTGCGCTCGTCTCTCTTGTGGTCATTATTGTTATTGTGTGGCGGAAGATGCCATACCTGCGCAAGCTCACGCCCGAAGCGCATGAGATGGGCGACACGGTATTACACGACTTTGCGCCGGAAATGGTTGATCAAATAAAATCCATTCCTTGGAGGCAATCTTTCCAGAATGTATTAATGGAATTCGAGAAGGCATTGCGCCGCGGCCGGTTGCTTATATCTTCACTGGACCGTGTGTCTGATAAAGTCATAAAAAAAGTGCGTCGCGTGCATGAAGAGACGGAACGGCGCAAAGGAGATGCCGACCGTCGGGCAGAGGAGCGTAAGGGTGAGGCCGAGCGTCGGAAAGAAGAGGCCGATGAAATTGATATGGAGGACCCCGACCAGCTCCGGCAGGAAGAACAGCGACTCATTGTGGCAATCGCACAGAGCCCCAAGGATGTTGAGCTCTACAGCCGACTCGCTCGCGTGTACATGCGCCTGCAAAACTACGGCGACGCCATCGAAGCACTCTCTGCCGCCTTGAAATTGGCCCCTAAAGACATGGCCCTCATCACCCGACTGGAGCGTGCCCGCAGACGTAAAGAAAAAGCCGAGCAGGACGCTACCGCTGCAGTCGCGGCCGGTCAGTAGGTACCCCTTGGAATTATCGGTGTTTCGGGTTATAATAGCCCAGCTATCTGCCGGGGTAGCTCAGGGGCCGAAAAGCAAATCGCTTTTCGGGGGCGCTCTCTTATTTTTCATGTCAGGAGAGGTCAGATGAAGAGCGCCCGGGAAGAGCAACGCTTTCCTTATTTCATTTTGCTCTGCCAAAACTGCCGGGGTAGCTCAGTGGTAGAGCAACGCTTTTGTAAAGCGAAGGTCGTCGGTTCAATCCCGACCCCCGGCTCATCGGCAGTTTTGGCAGAGCAGCCGAGAAGGTCGTCGGTTCAATCCCGACCCCCGGCTCAGCCCTGAAGATTGAAAATGTTTGTGCGGGGGTGTGGTGGAGCGGTCAATCACAACAGACTGTAAATCTGTCGGCCTTGTGCCTACGCAGGTTCGAATCCTGCCGCCCCCACACTTCGACTCGCTTCGCTTGCTCAGTGTCCCAAATGACATTTGGGACCGGCGAGCGGGGCGAAGTGCCCTGAGCGACAGTCGAAGGGCTCCATTATGTATCACCTCTATATACTCGAGTGCGAAGACGGATCTTTATACACGGGAATTGCCAAGGATGTTGCCCAACGCTTGGAAAAACATACGCAGGGCATCGGTGCCCGTTATACACGACAACATAAGCCGGTGCGGGTGGTGTATACGGAAGAATACGAGACGCAGGGAGATGCTCTGAAAAGGGAATACCAACTGAAGGGTTGGACGAGAAAGAAGAAGCAGGCGCTGATAGCCCGTACGCCGTTGTAGCTCAGCTGGTAGAGCAACTCCATGGTAAGGAGTAGGTCGTCGGTTCGATTCCGACCAACGGCTCCAGAGAAAATAATTAACCCCCACACATGTCACAAGATAATCTCATCCGTCTCAAGTGTACGAAGTGCAAAAGCGCGAACTACTTTACTTCCAAGAACAAAAAGAAAGTGGCACGCAAAATTGAGTTGTCGAAGTTCTGTAAGATGTGCCGCAAAAGCACGCCACACAAGGAGTCGAAGCTGACGGGATAGGGAAAAGCTATTAGGTATAGGAATCGCCACTGTAGATGTAGGAATTTCGTCCTCGCTTGTTCGCCGTCGCTCACAAGCTCGTTGCCCAGGGTAGCGCGTTCGTCGGCGTTCTGATTCTACTGAATCGGAACTTGCCTCACTGCTACCCGTTCGATTCCTACATATCACCTACCAGTATGAAAACAGAGTGCCAAATGGCACTCTGTTTTCATATAGCGGGGGATGTAGGAATCGAACCCACGTTAGAGGTTTTGGAGACCTCCGTCCTGCCACTGAACGAATCCCCCTCGATTTTTACTTGCAAAAATGAGACTGTAGTGTACCATAAAAATCGCCTAGTGACAAAGGAGGCATGAGATGGCCACGGATTGCGGACAGCTCAGTCGGAACGCCCGGAAGATCTTCAGAAAGTTCAAGGCGTATTACCCTCCGGACCCCTGGAAGAATCCGCAGTGGATCGAAGAGGGCAAGGTCTACGACAACGGTTGGCATGACCTGCGGACCAGCATACACCGCGACAAGCTCATCGAGCGTCGTCTGCTCTCGCTCGGCAATTGGGTCCGACTGGTAGCGAGTATGTATCGGAAGAAGCAGGGCACACTGAAAGGATTCACCAGCGAGCACTTTACGAAGGGAATGCAACGCGATGCCGAGGTTCTTCTGCTGTTGGAGGATCTGGACTTCCAGATTGAGACGCTCGATATCGTAGAAGGCTAAAGGGGAGGTGTCCTATGGCACAACGACTGTATTTCGCACACGCCGTAAATGCGTACAACACGCCGGCAGAGGCCGCGGTGCTCAAGTTGATTGCCGCCCGGTTTCCCGATGATGTCATCGAGAACCCGAACCAGCCACAGCACCAGGCCGGCTACGAGGCCTGGCAGAAGCGCACCGCGAAGGATCGCGACACGCACAAGGGGATGAGTTACTTCTTCGAAGAGGTGCTTCCCAAGTGTGACGGATGCGTCGCAATGCCGTTCCTGGACGGTCGCATGGGGCTTGGCGTCGCGGGGGAAGCTCGGTGGTTCGTTGTGCAGGACAGGCCGGTGTGGGGCATATTTCCCGCCTGGGTAGCGACCGCCAAGGAGCTAGCGGCGTTCATCGAGGACCCGGCCAACGGGCTGTTCACGATTCGTGCTCTCAACGACAACGAGTGCCGACAACTCCTGTTGATGAACGAGCCACAGCTGGTTCTGTCGCATCAGGAGACGCGTCTGCGTACCTGGACGGTCTACAACAAACAGATGCGTCCCTACGAGACGGCACACGAGGCCTCGATGTCAGTCCCGCCGGGGTTCTACCCCGATAAGTGAGGACCCCCGAGGGTGGCGAAAGCCGCCCTCTTTTTTGTCCATTGTCGGTATTGCATTATTATTCCCGCCTGCTATGGTTGCGTCGGGATCGTTGAAAACCAGAGCAGAAAGGAGGGCGCCAATGGCGTCCAAGAAAAAGCACAAGAAGGACGGCGACACTCTTCGCGCCGGGCGACTGAAGGCGATTGATGAGGTTCGCCTGGAACTGAAGCTCGACAAGGTCGGCCGAGACAATCGGCGACTGAAGGCCAAGTACAACGCCGCACTCGGGCAACTGCATGTGCGGGAGCGTGAGATGGAGGCGCTTGTCGGCCTGCAGAGTCCCATCGATACCTACAAGCTCACCGCCAAGACGCCTTCAGGTGAGAGCGAGGCCACCGCGTTCATGGTGGCAAGCGACTGGCATGTCGAGGAGGAAGTAAGGGCCTCCGTCGTCAACGGCAAGAACCGGTACGACCTTGCCATCGCAGAGCTGCGTGCCGGCCAGTTTTTCCAGAATGGTCTGCGTCTGATCGAAATCAACCGACAGGCCACGAGCATCAAGAACCTGGTACTTCCCATCCTGGGGGACTTCATCACCAACGACATCCATGAGGAGTTGGTGGAGATCAACCAACTCTCGCCCATGGACGCCGCGATTTTTGCTCGAAAGCTTCTCACGTCGGGTATCGAGTTTCTCTTGGAGAAGGGCAACTTCGACGAGATTGTCGTCCCGTGCCACTCGGGCAACCACGGCCGGACGACCAAGAAGGTGCAAGTCTCGACCGAACAAGGCCACTCGTTGGAGTACTTCACGTATGTCACCATGCGGGATCACTTCAAGAAGGAGCCTCGGGTCAGGTTCCTGATTTCCGACGGATACCACTCATACCTGAAGGTCTACAGCACGACGATTCGCTTCCATCACGGCCACATGGTCAAGTTCCAGGGCGGCGTGGGCGGCATCTACATCCCCGTCAACAAGGCCATCAACCAGTGGAACAAGATCGAGTGGGCCGACCTGGATGTGTTCGGCCACTTCCACCAAATGAAGGACGGTGGCAACTTCGTCTCCAACGGTTCGCTCATCGGCTACAATGCCTACGCGTTGAGCATCAAGGCCGACTACGAGCTGCCCAAGCAGGCGTTCTTCCTCATCGACCGCAAAAAGGGCAAGACCATCACCGCGCCCATCCTGTTCGACGACAGCAAGAAGGACGATACCAAGAAGTAACCACAAGCCCCCGGCATGAGCCGGGGGCATTTTCTACCCTGTGATGTCGATTTTTTTTGCGCGGGGCCTGTCACGCGAGAGTTCTATCTGGCGGATGAGCGTTTCGATGTCTTCTACCTTATACATACGGTAGTTATTGACCGGATTTCGATAGGCGACGAGTTTTCCTTTTGCGTCCCAATTGCGCACGGTCAGCGGGGTGACCCCCATCACGCGTGCGACCTCTTGTACCATGAGATATCTTTTCGGCATTTCAGTATTATATAACTTTCATAAGGTTGGCTCCACAGTACCGCAGGGCTTCTCCGGGGTCAATGAGTCACGATATCCACAGGGTGTGGATATCGTGGGCGTGCTACGATAGGTATCAAATGAATGGCACGTATGCCGAGTCCCCGGAGCCGTCGTACGAGACGGCGGGGCAAGCTGAAGCGGCTATTTCCGCACAGCTCGTAGCAGTGAAGTCGGATAAGTTAGGGCTAGGAGGTTCTCTGTACGACAAGATTATCCAAATCATGTTGTACGCAACGGTGGTGCTTATCCCGTTGTTCTACCTACCCTTCACCAGCAGTGTGCTGGAGTACAACAAGCAGATGTTGCTCGTTGTTGTCGCGTCAGTTGGCCTCGTTGTATGGTTGTTGGGCGCGGTTGTTACCGGAAAGCTGACCGTCCGCACCTCACCTGTCGACAAAGGCGTATTGGCGCTATTGATAGCGACCGTCGCGGCCGCTATCTTCTCATTAACACCGGCGAAATCAATCTTCGGTATCACGGTCAGCTCGAGCTCGTCATTACTGACAGTTTTGGCGTTGACGATATTCTATTTCCTGGCGGTCAATACACTCCATGACCGCGGGCGCATGCTGCGTTCTGCGTTGATGTTGTCGGCTGTGCTGGCGCTGCTCGTCGGTATCTGTCAGATGTTCACCTGGTACTTTTTGCCGGGCGCATTCTCTCATTCCCGAGCGTTCAATACCATCGGGTCACTCAATGCATTGGGCATCCTGGCGGCTATTGCATTGCCGCTGTTTGCAAAGACACTCTATCGCGGTATCGATCGCGCCAGCGCAATCATCTCCGTTGTCGGCGTAATATGTTCCATTGTGGTGCTTGCTATTCTGAACTGGTGGGTGCTATGGGTAGTTTCTCTTGCGGGCATGCTCGCCATGATCGCATTCGACAGTCTCAATGTTACCCAACTATCCGAGGACTATGGCGGTCGTAAAAACCGTTTCGCACTCTCTCGATTCGTGGTGCCGATGGTCGTTATTGTGTTGGGTGGGTTCCTCTTTTTGGTGAATTTCAATCCGACATCCCTCAAATCGAATTTTCCGATTGAGGTCGCTCCCTCCTTCAAGCTCTCCGGGCAGGTTGCGGTGAGCGTTCTCAAGCAACGACTGCTGTTGGGCTGGGGACCGGAGAATTTCTCGCTGGCATTCGACAAGTTCGGTGCCGGCCAACTGGCTAATTCGCAGTTATCGAGTTTGCGGTTCTATGACGCCACATCGGAAGCCCTTAACATGGTCATCCATGGGGGCATCGTCGCAATTCTGGCACTTATCATGCTGTTATGGTGCCTCGTGCAGGTAGTCGCCCGGTTCGGCGGAGTCATTTCCGAATCCGTCTCCCGTGAGAGCGGCGCGGCAATCGCTGCGCAGTCGTCGGGCACGCTTGCCGCCATGGTTGCGATGACCGTTGTATTATTCCTATATCCGATGAACCTAACCCTGTGGTTCGTGTTCTTCGTATTATTGGTCTTGTCCGCGCTCATCGTCTCCGGTGACCGCTCGCGCACAGTTGATATCGAAGAACGCCCGTTGTATTCGCTGTCAGCGTCACTGGGCTTCATCGTCGGACTGATTCTGGTGCTTTCCGGCCTGTACCTCTCTTCCGTGCACTACCTTGCTGACGTCAGATACGCACACGCGCTGGAGCAAACAACGCCAACAACTGCGATGGATGGCTTGGTGCGCGCCATCGACCTCGATGCATCCAGCGACCGCTATCTGCGTGACGCATCCCAACTCTCGTTGTCGATGCTTCGCGATGAAATCAACAAGAAAGACGCCGATTCGACACGGGTTCAGAACCTCATGTCATCGAGTGTCCAGTTAGCCCAACGCGCAACCGCACTGCAACCGTTGGAGTCGCTCAACTGGAGTAATCTCGGACAGATTTATCAGTCCATGACCGGTCTGGTCGATAATGTTGAACGGCTCGCAGAAGATGCATACAAAAAAGCGGGCGAACTGCGTCCGGGCGACCCGTCGTTCGACAACCGCATCGGTCAGCTATGGCTGTCACGCGCCGATCTCATCAGATCGGTGATGCAGCAGTCGAATGCCAATACCGCCGCGCTCCAACAACAAGCAACTGATTCCTTGGCGAAGGCCGAGGAGGCGTTCAAGCGGGCAATCGCTACATCCGAAAGCTATGGCTTGGCCATCTATAATCTTGGCGCTGTCTATGACCGGCAGGGCAAGGTCAAAGAAGCCATCCTACAGCTTGAGAAGATTGCTCCGTACAACACCAACGAACCTACTCTGATGTTCGAACTGGGTTTGTTGTATGTACGCGCGTCGCGCAAGGCCGATGCCATCGCGGCAATGCGTCGCGCGGTACTGTTGGCTCCACAATACTCAAACGCGCGCTGGTATCTGGCGTTGTTATTGGAGGAACAAGGGGACCTTAATGGTGCTATCGCACAGTTGAAAGAGATTCTGAAGTCGAATGCCGACAATGCGGCGTTGAAGGAAAAACTCTCACAGTTGGAAGCCGGTCAACGCGCAATCCCACCTGACAAGGTGATTGACTCCGCGCCATTGGAGTAGCTTGCCCCGACCGGAGCGTCGAGGTACACTGCATTGGTGCAACAAGGCGAACCTCCGAGCAGAAATCGCCGGCAGATAGCCGCCATACTCATGGCGGCTGTTGCCGTGTCCTTTGGCGGCGGATTTTTGTTTTTGGCTTCTCCGCTTGCGGCAGTTTCAGGAACCCGCGAGTTCACCGTCCAGCCGGGTTGGGGAGGCGGCCGCATTGCAGCAGAGTTACAGCGTGCCGGTTTGGTTCGTTGGGCGCCTGTGGTGATTATTATCGCCAATTATACCGATACCGGGGATAGCTTAAAGGCCGGTACCTATGCGTTGTCACCTGCCATGTCTGCAAGTGAGATTGTGCGGATTCTGGCAGCAGGCACGGCACTGTCGACTGATATTTCCGTCACGATTCCTGAGGGAATGAATATGTGGGAAATCGACGGCTTACTGGCGAGCCAACACCTTATCGTGTCCGGTAGTTTTGCCCGCACCTATTTTGAGAACGAAGGGATGCTATTTCCGGACACCTATCGGTTCGATGTAGCGATTGCAAGTCATGCAGGAGAGTATGCCAATGCACGCGTCATTGGGAAGGTGCTGCGCGATGCGTTTGAGACAAAAGCTCGAGGGTATACACGGGCGCAGATTATCATTGCGTCGATGCTGGAGAAGGAAGCGAAGACCGCCGAAGATATGGCCCTTGTTGCCGGTATTATCGCTGAGCGCCAAAAGCGGGGGATGCCACTGCAAATAGATGCCACCGTTGCCTACGGTTGGTGTTTGGCGCGCTGGTTGCCGATGAGCTCCAATCGCAACTGTGATGTGACGCTAGCCCCAATCGCCACCGAAATAAAAGTCGAAGGCCCCTACAACACCTACACCCGCATCGGCCTGCCAAAAGGCCCCATTTCCAATCCCGGACTGAAAGCGCTCGCCGCCGCGGCACATCCAAAAGAAAGTCCATACCTCTATTATCTTTCCAGTCGCGACGGGTCGCAGCTCATCTACTCCGAGACTCTTGACGAGCATCTAAGAAACAGGCTAAAATATCTCGGATTCTGACAGGAGGAGGATGTATGGAACCGGATGTAATCGTGAGGGTCATCGAGTTATATGAAGTTCGTCTGCGGAAAGCCAATGTGCCCATGACCCGGATGGATCCGTCGAGAACCTTTGAGTCGTTGAACCGAAAAGAACGACTCGCTCATGCGCACTTCTTGTGCAGGGGAGCAAAGGACTATGCCCGCGATCCGATGCGACAGCGGAAGGCCGGCAGTCACCTGACCGCAATCCAGATGTGTCTGAGCTTCGCGGGATGGTACACGCTGGCGGAACTCATGGAACACAATCGGCAGTAGCTCGCGGCGGGTCCTCGGACCCGCCTTGTTTATTATATAGAGTATGATATAGTAGCGACTTAGCCGTAGACAGCAGGGATTAAGCGGTCCGGGAATACCCGAACCCTCCTGCCGAGGTCACGCTCCGAATACGGAGGCGTATACTCTGGTCGATCTGCGGTGAATACGCAGATTTCGCTTTTTTACCCGTAAAAAAGCGTACCGAGCCAGCAGGCTTGGGATTTACATCTGTATATATACACCATGAAAACAAAAGCACAGAAGAAAGAGTCAATCGATACTCTGGCAGGCACACTGCCCGGTTCGACTATCACGATTTTTACGACCTTCGCCCGCGCCGGTGAACCCGGTCTTTCGGTTGCCCAGTTGCAGCAGCTCAAGCGCTCACTGCGGCAGTCCGAGGGTGAATATGTGGTCGCAAAAAAGACGCTGATAGACAAAACGCTTCACGACCTGAAATACGATGGCGTGGATGTATTCGGCATGGACGGTTCCATGGGGCTGGTACTCGCGCACGGCGACGCATTTGCTACCGCTAAAGTCTTGTATACCTTTGCCAAGGCCAACCCCGCACTGAAGCTGTTCGTCGCATGGATGGACGGTCATGCGCTGTCGCATGAGGAACTTATCGACATGGCAACACTGCCAACCCGCGATGAACTGCTCGCCCGCCTGATGGGCATGCTCAAGTATCCGCTGTCCTCGCTGGCAGTGGTGTTGGGCCAGGTGGCCAAGACGAAAGAGCAACCTGCTCCGGCGCCCGTCGTAGAGCCTATAGCAGAAGTCGCACCCGTCGTCGAAGCGGTCGTTCCCGAAGCCGCAGTCGAGGTCCCGGCAGCCGAAGAAATAGTAACCCCGTAATCACGAATATGGATACAACTAAATTCATTGAGCAGGTTGAGAAGATGACGGCATCGGAACTCAACGAGCTCGTCAAAGCATTGGAAGAGAAGTTCGGAGTCTCGGCTGCCGCATTCGCAGCTGCTGCCCCCGCAGCCGGTGGCGCAGATGCTGCCGAAGAGAAGGATGCCTTCAATGTGGTGCTGGCAAAGGCCGGCGCGCAGAAGATTCAGGTCATCAAAGTCCTTCGCGAAATCACCGGCCTGGGCCTCAAGGAGGTCAAGGATATGACCGACAAGGAAGGTTCTGTGGTCAAGGAAGGCGTCAAAGCCGCCGAGGCACAGGAAATGAAGAAGAAGCTCGAAGCCGCAGGTGCTGTAGTTGAGCTCAAATAGGAGTAGTGCCAGCAACGAAAGAACGGCTCATTTGATGAGCCGTTCTTTCTGTTCGCTCCTGATTTTGCTAGATACAGAGAGAAAGAGTAAAGTGGAGCGTTGCCGACCACTATGAATATCTCTTCGGAACTGATGTCAGATTTTGATGATGTCCTTATTGCTCCCCAAGTCTCGGAGATTTCCAGTAGAGCAGATGTTGATCTCATCCAATATCTCTCGGTGGGGGATGTAAGACATGTGATGCCCTGTATTTGCATAGCGAACATGGACACCACCGGAACAATGGCGATGTCACAAGCCCTTTGGGATATGGGGGGAATTGTTGCGCTACACAAGTTTTATGAGAACGATATCATTGCAGAACATGTAGCACGGTATCCGGCGTTTTATTCGCTGGGTACTAACGAGAGAGATATTGAGAAGCTCAAAGACTACATGACCCGTCACGGCCGCCCTAGCTTGGTATGTGTCGATGTGGCGAATGCGTATAATCAAAAGTCCCTGGCGCAAATATCTCATATCAGAGCATTAGTGCCGGAGTCCCTGCTTATGGCTGGTAACATCGCTACGCCCGATGGTGTGGAAGCATTGGCAAAAGCCGGAGCAAATATGGTGAAAGTTGGCATCGGCCCCGGCTCCGTGTGTGAAACGCGTCGGGTGGCTGGCGTAGGGATTCCGCAGTTTAGCGCCATCCGGGCATGCGCTACAGAGGCGGAGAAATATAACATGGCGGTGTGCGCCGATGGGGGCGTGAGAACTCCGGGAGATGCGGCTAAAGCACTTGGCGCTGGTGCTACGACGGTCATGATTGGCGGAATGTTTGCCGGAGCAGAAGAATGTGAAGGGGAATGGGAATATGCCGGAGATGAGAAGAGTCGCCTGAAGTTTTATGGCATGAGCAGTAAAGAGGCCATGGAGAAATATAGCGGAGGCGTGGCGGAGTACCGCGCTTCCGAAGGAAGGTGTGAATGGGTTTCATACAAAGGGTCGGCGCGAACTATACTAAAAGAAATTTTGGGCGGGATTCGAAGCGCTATGACCTACTCTAACGCAAAAAATCTCCGAGAGTTTCGGGAAAATGTCCGCTTCGTCCGTGTCGGTAAGGTCCACCGATAAAGTCATGAGCGGGGCCGCGCTTCGCTTGCCCCCTTCCTGTGTCACTCATCACGAAAGAACGGCTCATTAGATGAGCCGTTCTTTCTATTCGTTCCTACCTCCCCCGGCCCTCCTCATGCACGGCCTCTGGCCTCTCGCTCAGGATAGTCGCTCGGACCTCGTCGGGGTTGCGGTAATTTGATTTAGTTAGGGCAAAAATCAAAACTGATTGGCCGGACAACCGATCCTTCGTATACACCAAATCCAAACTTTGAAAATGCATATTCGCTTCCTAGATCAGCAGGATTGGGGTCTGCGAACCAGACCGTGTAAGGGAAGGTATCGGTAACGGACTGGCCGGTCGCGGTCTGATAGGCAACATCAAATGTGAAGGCAATCTCACTGCCGCCGCTGTGTTTTGACTCGACTGTCACAACAAGAGTTGAATTTGCTTCTGGTGCATGGCTTAGTGTGTTTGCGGGCGATACACGTTTAAAGCCGTCAGGAGTCGTCCTTTCGAATCCGACGACCTGTGGGCTACCATCTCCAATGAGGAATCGAAATACCTTAAGCTTTTTCCCTAGCGTAATGATAAGCGTCGCTGGCCCACTGGGTTGTTCCGCCTTTACAGCAGCTCGAAATTCCACAGCCTGAAATAGGACTGAAAGTCGGGGTAC
The DNA here is from genome assembly GCA_964479835.1 of uncultured Candidatus Saccharibacteria bacterium. Taxonomy (GTDB): domain Bacteria; phylum Patescibacteriota; class Minisyncoccia; order 2-02-FULL-40-12; family GWA2-44-9; genus JAGOPO01. The sequence goes on from CAYZRE010000002.1 coordinate 12,349, forward strand.
AAGCCAGATTTCCGGAGCAGGAAACCCCGTTTCTTCTTGTTTCAGCGGTCGAAAGAAACCATCTTTAAGAGGTTGATATAGCGAGGTGTCCCAACTCCCAATATCATCGGGGAATTTGAATAATTTACAGGTAGGTGAGCTTGGGGTTGGTGTCAGTTGTATGGACTGCGTAGGACGGCGGTTTGAGGCCAGATCTTCTGGTGGGTTTGGGCGGAAGACTAGTTTGATAGCAGCCATTCGGCCGGGTAACTCATCAAAGTGCCAAAGAAGAAACCCGAAAGCGATCAAGAGCTGGACCGCTATTGCCGTTAATAATCCTCTCCAGTAATCCTTATTCATATAAAAAGCCCGTTTGGGCCTCTTGTATTATAGACTCCCGAGGAGGGCTTGCAATTGTGGATAATTGCCCTCAACGGCTCATCCAATGAGCCGGTTACTCCTGTTAGGAGCGTTCCCACATTAGCCTCGCGTTCGGACGAGTCCGAGGCGCAGAGTGAGGACCACAGCGGTAACGATGGAATTCGGACAAACGCGAGCGTTCTCGCGTACTATCAAGGGAATAGAGTACCAAGTGAAATGTAGTAGATGATACGACGCAGTGCCTCCATTACGATGACTATCCCTAGGATCCAGAGAGCAGCGTATCCTAAATTATTGAACACGGAATCTTGCTTTAAGTCGGTCGAATAGTTTGATGGCAGATTAGATGCAATCATGTCTTTATCCAACATACCTAAATCGTTCTTTGCACGAATTTGCGCGCCAACATACTGATTACCCCATTTCGCATAGACTGGAAAGGCTTCTATTGTTGCGATGCCAAGCTGTTCGTCGGTTGCGCAAATATACTTAAGCGTCTTCTGTGACCAAGGGGTGTAGCTGGTATTAGCATCGAGATTCTTCTCTTTAAAACTAAATACTAGGCCGTTATCACAATGAACCGAAGAGAAAGAATCATTAAACGGCCTTTCTTTTAAGATGACAAAAAAGAAAACTAGCGCAAAAGATACGAGATAAACAATGATGTAAACAACCTTAACTAAACGATAGTACCACTTTGAGTTCAGTTTTGTTGTTTGAGCCAAAATTCCTATAATTATTTCACTTGCCAGACTTTGCTTTCTTTCGTAATCAGCAGAACCGACCCGTCGGGTCCCGCCGAGAGATAGATGAACGGCAATTGGGAGTCTATTTTAAGCGTGCGTACCAGGGAGCCGTCCTGGGGATTAATGAGGTAGATACGGCGTGTATCACCGTTTGCCACCGCAAGAAGGCCATCAGAGGAACCGACCAGCCGCCACACGCCTGCGGGCGAGAGCGGTGCCGTGACTTCTCCGGTCTTCTTCCCTTTGTAGTAGGTGGCAAGCGTCCCATCGCGGCCCATCGTCCACACACTGCCGTCAATCCAGATGCGTGCCGCGCCAACGGCGAGTTCACTGGTTGTGGCGAGCCACTGCTTGGTGATCGGCTTTTCGGTATCGAGGTCGGATATTTTTAGAATTGACTTGTCAGTGAGCACATAGAGACTGTCGGCGAATTCGGCAGCGTCCAGGACCATATCTTGCGTCGGGATGATGTAGGACTGCGCTCTGTCGCCGACAATACGCATAATTGTGCGGGTGGAGAAATCAATCGCAAGCACTGATGCTTGCCACCCAAGCATCACATCAACTTTTGCCGAGCCTAAAGCAAGGTGAGCCCCGATGGTGCCCTCCGAATGCGGGGCGGCCCATACCGCACCGTCCTCTGTGGTGCCGCCTACCCAGATTGCGTGAGACGCTGAAGACCATGCGGCGAGCGTGATGGATAGCGCGTCAGGTTGAGGAGATGCGATAAGTGTCGGCGCAGACGGCGTGGCATTGTCTACGGAGTCCATCGCCGATGTAATAGATGCCTGCAGGTCTTTGGCGCCGCTATCCGTGAGACGCATATCCAGAAGGGCCGCCAGTGCGCGTGCGAGAATCTGGCGTGCTTCACTGCGGTCATTCTGTGCGACCTTGGAACGCGCAAGCTCAAGGTCGCCGCGGATAGCAGAAAGCGCCTGTTCTTTTTTCTGTTCTTCAGGGTTTACGAACAAAAATGATTTTGCAGCCAGAACTCCGCCGATGGTGAGTACTGCGACCAGTGCGAGTGTCATCGCTTTGCCGCGGCCGTCGAGCCGTACGAATCGGATGCGTCCGAGCCAGCGGGACAGGAGTGTGCGTCGAGTGCCCAGCGAGAATTCCGACGAAATAATGTGAGGCACTTCCGTGTCCAAGACGACCGTCTGATGTGAATCTTCGGACTCCATTGATTGCGACGACAGCGTGGCCGATGCGTCATTTGTTTGGCGGGGCTTCCACGGGAGTGTACCGTGGTCGGGTGCGGGGCGGGATGTGGCAAGCGACGGTGCAGGCATTGGTTCGGCTTGCATCAGTTCGGGTGGCTGTGGGGACGGCATGACCGCGGGTTGCGAAGTTTGCTCCATACTGACATGCAGCATCGCGGCGGCAAAGGTAGCGTGTTCGGTGCCGATGTGTGCGACACGGGCCGCGAATTCGTCCTGGGGTAGCTTGAGGAACCAGGATTTGAGATTGCGCTCGCGGGACGAGAGAGCACGCGTAGGGACGAACGCCAGCACGCGGTCGTCCGGCTGTACCGAACCGTGAATAATACTGGAGAAACGCCGCTTCTCGGCATGCTCCTTTGAGAACAAAAGGACATTGTCCAGGACATCAATGACCTGATTCTCGCGTGCGAGCAGTATTTTGAATTTACCGAGCTTCGAGACCATAATAGTGCTCCCGGCGATTGCGACGATACCCACTGATAATTTAACTTCGCCGTTACGGAAAAACTCATCGACGACTTCGTTTGCTTTGCGCAGGGTGCGTGAAAACGCTTCCCGCGGCGGAAGATTCGGATTTGCGTAATATTCCCGTCGTGCGAGCGCGGAAATGAGCGATACAACATACCCGACATTACTGGAGTCGGTGTCGCGATGACCCAGCACATACAATGAACCGAATCCGGCGGTTGCCGCATCTTCGGGGGAGTACGAGAACATATCAATCACTCCCTCGGTGGTACCGTGATTGATGATGATTTCGTTTGCGCGAGGCTTGAGGGTAAGTTTTTCCATACTGAATACTCACTTGCAAACGCCGTCCAGGTGCGTTAGGGTGGCGCACGAGAAGCAAGTCCCAATCTCATTGCGTTATAGTCTCATTATACGCAAGCATACGAGCATATGTCAAAATCTATCCTGGATAATCTATTCGGTTCTCGAGTGCGGGTTAAGTTATTGAAGCTTTTGTACCGCCAGCACCCCCTTGCGCTGGCGATGAGCCAGCTCACCGTGCGCGTGCAGGAGCCTTCGTTCATCGTGCGTCGCGAGCTGCTCCTGTTGCAGGAGATTAAGCTTGCCCACAAGGTGCGTGATAAAAAAACCGGGGAGGACCGCTACGGTCTCAACGAAGAGTTTGACTACTTTACTGAACTGCAGGACTTGATACTTAGGCCGTCTCCGGTAGAAACCGACCGGCTCGTTAAGCGTATTAATGCACTCGGACGGATAAAGCTCGCGGTGGTCGCGGGCATCTTTGTGAGTCAGCCGGACGATACGACCTACGAGACCCCCGCAGACCTGTTTATCGCGGGGGATGACATCGACCGCGGCAAGCTTACGAAATTTCTCAAGTCATTGGAGGCCGAGATGGGCACTGAAATCCGTTTCGGGGTCATGGATAGAGATGAATTCAAATATCGGTACGAAATGTTCGACCGGTTTCTACGTGTGCTCTTGGAGGGGCCTCACCGAAAAATCATCAACAAATTGGAGATGTGAGCGGCTTGAAAAGAGGGGGGTTTTGTCGTATAATCACGTCCAGAACGGGGCGGTTAGCTCAGCGGTAGAGCACTGCATTCACATTGCAGGGGCCATAGGTTCGATCCCTATACCGCCCACCAGTGTTCCTTCAGAATCGAGGTTATGATGAGCGAATATGGCGAAAGGCCGCGTCTGAAGCTGTTTGTCTTTGACAATAACGGCACTGCGCTGGACGACCTGCACCTGGCATACGGTAGCGTCGAAGCCATCTTCGCTGTCCTGGGTGTGCGCTGTCCTACCAAGGAGCAGTATCGCAACGAGATCGGCGCAAATTTCATGGAATTCTACTGGCGCCATGGAGTGCCGCGCGACATCACGGGCGATCAGCTCAATGTTATCCGAAAGCTCTACTACAAAGTACGGCAGGGGACAGCGCGTTACCGCAGGGATTTCCCGGACCTTCTCCGTGAGTGCCAGAGCATCGGCGTCCGAGTGAGCATGTGCTCCGCGGAAATTCCTGAAGTTCTGCAGGGTTTTCTGGAGCGGGCAGAACTCTTCGACTTCTTTCCCCCCGTCTTGGTGCGTGGAGGGGCCTGGCCGTCAAAGACCCCTGTGCTCATCTCGATAGCACGCGAAGTGGCACTCGAGCCATCGGAGTGCACCTACATCGACGATACGGTCGACGGCATCGTTGCCGCCAAGGAAGCGGGATTTCACACCATCGGATTTGCTCATCCGACAGGGTACAACAGCGCAGAGCGCATCTATGGCGCCAAGCCCGACATGGTCATCCGTTCGTTCGTTGAGCTGCGCAGAGCGCTCCCAAAGCTGACCGCTAACTGACCGTTCCGTGGCCCAATCTAACCAATTGGGCCGTTTTATTGTCCAATAATTATCCACATTGCACCCCGTGAGCGGTGGTATATAATACCTATGTAGTGGTACGGAGTGTATGAAAGTGGAATGCTGATAGGCGAACACACGCACAATCTGGACCCCAAGAAACGCCTATCCATTCCCGCAAAATTCCGCAAGGAGCTTGGCGACGGCGCTGTGCTTACGCGTGGATTGGACGGTTGTCTGTGGCTCTTTCCATCAGCGCAGTGGGCGGTGCTGGCACAGCGAATTTCTGATTTGCCCATGGCGCAGTCGGATAGCCGGTCGTTTGCACGACTGTTGCTATCGGGAGCATCGGAGGTGCAGTTCGATTCACTGGGCCGCATCCTCATACCCGATTATCTGAAGCAGTATGCGAACCTTGTTCGCGAAGTGGTCGTCACCGGAGTCCATACACGGCTGGAGCTGTGGGACAAGAGTGCATGGAACCAATACAAAACGAAACTTGAGAAGAACGGAGATGCAATAGCTCAGAAGTTGGGGGATCTGGGCTCTATCTGATGAGTGACACCCCTCATATACCGGTTCTTTTAGATGAAGTTATCCGTTACTTGGACCCGAAGCCGGGCTCACGAGTTTTGGACTGCACGCTCAATGGCGGCGGCCATGCCGCAGCGATTGTCGCTCGCGGGGCACGCGTACTGGGCATCGAATGGGACCCGGTCATCGCGAAAGCGTTCACCGCGAACCATCCGGAGTTGTCCGATTCCGTGACCGTTGTCAACGACAGCTACATCAATTGTGAGCGTATCTGTGCCCAGCACAGCTTCACACCCGATGGCATCCTGTTTGATCTGGGACTGTCGTCACTGCACTACGAGACATCGGGGAGAGGGTTCTCGTTCATGCGGGATGAGCCGTTGGATATGCGCTTTAATCCCGAGACGAACCCGCTCACCGCAGGACGCATCGTCAATGAGTGGCCTGTGGAGGACCTAGAACGGATTTTGACAGAGTACGGGGAGGAGCAGTTCGCCGGGCAGATCGCCGCGGCGGTCGCTCTGTCCCGACGAGCTGCCCCCCTCCGTACCACCACCGAATTAGTCACGCTTATCGAGTCTGCGGTCCCTCTGTGGTACCGCCACCGAAAATTACACTGCGCGACCAAGACATTTCAGGCATTGCGAGTGGTGGTCAACGATGAATTAGAAAATGTACGCAAGGGTGTGGCTGCGGCAATCCGCATCTTGCGCCCCGGGGGACGGTTACTGGTGATTTCATTCCAGGGAGCAGAAGACAAAATTGTTCGGGAGTTGTTTAAGGAGCAGGCAAAAACCGGAACGATACAGTGGGTAACCCGTGCAACCATACGACCCGAATGGAAAGAAGCGAAAATTAATCCGCGAGCCCGAAGTGCAAAACTGAAGATTGTCGAACGACTATGAATCACCACCGCACACCGCCGATTGAACAGTTGCCATTAGCACGCCGTCTGCCCTCGCGCGTCAACCGGCTTAATATGGTGCTTGCCGGTGCCGTATTGTCCATGCTGTTTTATTATGTAGTGCAGAATAACGCTATGGCGGTACAGATGTGGCATACCCGCGACGCGCAGGAGCGTCTCACAGCGCTTCGCGATGACCGAAACGGACTCGTAGCACGACAGGCGGCTTTGGATGACCGTCAGCAACTGATGATACTGGCACAACGAGCGGGCTTGGTGCCGGCCGGTACCGTGGTATATCTGGTCGAGGTGCCACCCGTAGCAGCCCGGTAGCAAAGAGTGGTATTCTATGAGCGTGCAACACCGTATCAGCGGGGGGCGATTATATGTGGCCTTAGGGGTGATGCTCGTATTACTCGGCGCTATTTCGTTGCGTCTGTTCGAGGTGAGTTGGAACCGTCATAGCTGGTATGCACAGACTGCGCAGGCACAGGCCGAGGGTATCAGTAATATTTTGCTTCGGGGGAATATTTACCTCACCGACGCATCGGGAGGGGAGCATCTGGTCGCGACGAATCATAAATTTCCCGTACTAATGGTTGTCCCGTCAAAGCTTGACCAGGGGGCGATGGAGACGACTGTCCAACGCCTTATTGAGATTACCGGGCTTACGCGCGAGACGGTTCTCAAATCTACCGGTGCGGCGACGACGGGAAGCCGATCGTTACTGCGCAAATTGACCGATGAGCAGGTGACTGCCGTCAAAAATCTCAATACCGCCGGCGTGACCATTGGGTATGAAACAGACCGGTCGTATCCTGCGGGCATGCTCGCCGCCGATGCAATTGGTTTCCTCGGATACGGAGCAAATGGCAGAGAGGGGCAATACGGCATCGAATCGGCATACGAACAGGAGCTGACGGGCACAACCGATTCGATTTTGCCGGTCCCATTGGACATCAGCGCAAAACTGGCGCGACTCGTCAGCCGGAAGGGATCGACCGCGACATCCACCGATAACTCTCCGCGTGATGTGGAACTAACACTGGACAAAAACATCCAGTCCTATGCGCAAAGCGTGCTTGACGGTGTACTGAAGAAATATAACGCCGCCTCGGGCGTCCTGTTGGTACAGGAACCAAAAACCGGACGAATTTTGGCAATGGCCGACAGTCCCAGCTTTGATCCAAACAGCTACGGCAGTTATCCGGCTGCGAACTACCTCAACGCGGCATTGATACCGTTTGAACCGGGCTCATCGTTCAAGCCCTTTACGATGGCCATGGGGTTGGACACGGGAAAGATTGTGCCCGAGACGACCTTCAACGATATGAGCGACGTTATCGTCGACGGATATAACATTAAGAATTTCAACGAACAACACTTTGGGCGCGTGACGATGTCACAGGTGCTTGAGAAGAGTATCAACACCGGAGTCATGTGGGTGCAGGAACGAGTCGGTAATGCAAAGTTTCTCGATTACATGGTAAATATGGGATTCGGTCAGCGTACTCGCGTTGATTTGCCGGGAGATTCCAGCGGAGACATCGGGCTCCTCTACAAGAATCGACGCATTAACTTTTTAACTGCATCGTTCGGCCAGGGCATTACCGTCACTCCACTCCAGCTTATTACCGGATATTCCGCCATCGCCAACGGCGGTAAACTTATGCGTCCGTACATCGTCTCTTCAGTGCGCAATGAACGCGGTGAGGAAACTGAAACGAAGCCGGAGATAGTCGGCACGCCGTTTACCGCGAGAACGGCCGCAACTCTGCGTACGATGCTGACAGCGGTCGTGGATAACGGTTTCGACAAGGCGCGTATTGTGCGCTACGATGTCGCCGGAAAGACGGGCACCGCCCAGATTGCCAGTCCCGAAGGAGGTTATCTGGAGGGGCAGTACAACCACAGTTTTGTGGGGTTTGCGCCGGCAAGTGACCCCCGGTTCGTTATTCTCATCCGCATGGAGAAACCGCGAGGCATCACATTTGCGGCCGACAGCTTGAGCCCCGCCTTCAGGGATATGGCTCTGTTTATGCTTAATTATTTCAATATTCCTCCGACCCGATGAAAAATGCACTACTGGCATTAAAATTACGCGTTGCGTCTTGGTTAATCCTGTGGCGGTATCGGCCGACGATTGTCGCGATTACCGGCAACACCGGGAAAACGACCACAAAAGAGACCATTGCGGCGGTGCTCTCGACAAAATACCGCGTGCGCGCATCGGGCGGCAATCTCAACAATGAGCTTGGGACTCCCACGACGATTATCGGGGATTTTTCAGAGCGCTACTACCGAACCGGAGGTACGCTGTTGTTCTGGTTCCGTGTCCTCGTGTCCGCTGTCGGCGTGTTAATATACGACAGCAAATATCCGCAGGTGCTGGTTCTGGAATTTGGCGCTGACCGTCCGGGCGACATCAAACGGCTTGCACGGATGTTTCCGCCCCATATCGCGGTGGTAACCCAGGTGGGGGATATCCCGGTTCATGTTGAATATTTTGCGTCGCCCGCAGAACTCGCTGCCGAAAAGGCGCAGATACTTAAACATCTTACCCCGACCGATTATGCGGTGCTGGGATATGACGACCTGACCGTCCTGGAGATGCGCGATAAGACTCAAGGGCGCACACTCACTTATGGCATGGGCAATGGAGCTGACGTGCAAGTGACCGATGTGCACGCGCGACTCGAAGGCACCCGTCCCATGGGCATCGGTTTTGATGTGCATAGAGACAGCAACACAATGCCGGCTGCCATCAGTGGCACGGTGGGCTCGGGTATGGCACAAGCTGCAGCGGCCGCGGTGGCGGTCGGTAGTATTATGAACATCGGGCTTGCCGATGCAGTCCAAGCATTAGCGGGCTTACGCCCCCCAGCGGGCCGTTTGCGCATCCTGGAGGGCATCCGAAGCACCGTTCTCATCGACGACACCTACAACGCCTCACCCGCATCTATGCATCTGGCAATTGATTCGGTGCGGCATATTCCCGCGACCCGACATGTGCTGGTGTTGGGCGATATGCTTGAGCTGGGTTCTTTCAGTGTGAAGGCGCATCAGGCGGCGGGAACCCTGGCCGCGACCGTCGCGGACATTCTCGTATGTGTAGGAGAGCGGGGGCGGTTTATTGCAGATGCGGCGGGCAATCAGATGTCTGCGGAGCATATCCACTGGGCGCCGGATTCCCTCGCTGCCGCAGGAATTGTTCAGCAACTGATACGGGCAGGTGACCTGGTGCTCGTGAAGGGTTCGCAGGGCATACGCATGGAGCGCATTGTACAGGAATTGATGGCTGAGCCCGAACGGGCCCCAGAGTTGCTGGTGCGGCAGTCGGCCCTTTGGCTTGCGAAGTAGAGTTTGTTGGCGTATACATAGCACGGAGGTAAGTGATGGGTTGTGATGACCGTGAGCACGACGCCGGACATGACGCGCGCATGGACTGCCTGGATGAAGCAATCCGTATCCGAAAGCGGCTCGCACAGCATCCGTCGCGTCTGGGCATGTTCTCCACAGAAGACGCTATTCTGATACTACATCTGTTCAGGGAGGGCGAGACCGAGACGCCGACCATTGAGCAGTTGGAGCGCCTCCATCTTATTGAGAAGAACTTCTTCGTGGAATATCACCACTAGCTACGGCACGACGCCATCCGTACGCGGGTGGCTTTTTTGTTCACCTTGTGAAAACTGCAAGGTTGGGTTATAATAGACTGTCCGAGATGGCCTCGTCGTCTAGCCCGGTCAGGACACTAGATTCTCATTCTAGGAACACGGGTTCGAATCCCGTCGAGGCTACAGCATTGACAGTAAGGCGCTCCTTTGTTAGTATATACGGACATTTTCGCCATGCAATTCGCTGTCATCAAAACAGGAGGAAAACAGTACATCGTCCAAAAGGGTGATGTAGTTACCATCGAAAAACTCGAGCACGATGGCGACAAGATTACCTTTGACCAGGTTCTTTTGGTTGCCGACGAGAAAAAGGCTCAAGTCGGTCAGCCGTTAGTTGCCGGTGCCACAGTGAGCGCCACGGTGGTGGACGAAGGCAAGGGCAAAAAGAAGATAGTTTTCCGCTTCAAAGCAAAAACCCGTCAGAAAACAAAGAAGGGTCACCGACAGCCATTCACGAAAGTGAAAATCGAATCCATCTCAACGAAATAAACCAAGAACCCCGTGAGGGGCTCTTGTCTTTTTGCGGTGAACTATTTTCTGCTTTCCAGCGCGTGGCGGAGAGTGACTTCATCGGCATATTCCAGATGTGTGCCTGACGCGAGGCCACGGGCGAGCCGCGTAGTGCGCACGCCGGGCATGCCACGGAAAAGGTCGCGCAGATACATAGCCGTCATCTCGCCGCTTGAGGTGGGGTTGGTCGCAAGCACCAGTTCGACGCTTCCGAGTTGCTGAATAAAGCGGTCTACTCGCTCGGCTAGTTCAGGAATGCGCAATTGTTCCGGTCCGACATTATCGACGGGCGCGATGGCACCACCCAACACATGATACAGACCGCGCCACAGACCGGCGCGCTCAACAGACTGCAAATCAGTAACTTTTTCTACGACCATGATGGCCTTCGGGTCGCGGCGTTGGTCGTGACAGACGACACACACATCGTTGTCGGACACATTAAAACATTCGCGGCACTGCCGGACGCGGTCTTTGAGTTTTGCGATGGCGCCTCCCAGTTCGTCCAACTCGGCTTGCGGCCGGTCCAGTAGTGAGAGCACCATGCGTACGGCCGCACGCGGCCCTACGCCGGGGAGCTTTTGAAACAATTTCGCAATTTCTTGAAAGCCGGAGTCCATGGTTACAGGAAGTCAGAGTCGGTGTGTACAGTATCAACCTCACTAAACTCGAGGTTCTCCGGGTTGATATGGAAATTTATTTCACCGGTGGGGCCATTGCGATGTTTGGCAATCATCAGCTGTGCCAAGTTTGAGCGGCCTTCCTCCTGTGCACGCTGGAAGTTGATTTTATCTTCGCGGTGAATGAACATCACGATATCCGCATCCTGCTCGATGGAGCCGGAATCTCGCAGGTCTGATAATCGCGGGCGGTTACCTTCACGGTTTTCCACGGCACGAGACAACTGCGAAATCGCGATGACCGGAATAGCAAGCTCTTTGGCAAGTGATTTGAGACCGCGAGAAATCTCCGTGACTTGCTGGACCATTGAGTCGTAACCATTTTTTCTGCTGGAGTTCATTAACTGTAAGTAGTCCACAATCAGAAGCCCCAGCCCGCGTTCAGATTTGAGGCGTCGCGCCATGGCGCGCATCTGCATGACATTCAGGCCGGGGGTATCGTCGATGAATATCGGCATGTCGCGAAGATCGGAAATGGCGTTCGTGATTTTCAGGAAGTCGTTGTTCTCGCCCTCGTGGGAGAGTTTTCCGGTACGCAAACGCCACAACGACGCGCGAGCCTTGGCAGCGATAAGACGGTCAACCACCTGGTCAATACTCATTTCCAAACTGAAGATGCCGACGGGCACTTGCTGTTCAGCAACACGGCGGGCAATGTCGATTGCGAAGGCCGTTTTGCCGACCGACGGGCGGGCCGCGAGAATGATGAGGTCTGATTTCTGGAAACCACCCAGCGTTTGATCCATTTTTGTGTGCATGGAGGCCACACCGCGTAGTTGGCCATCGTCCTGTGTTTGGATGCGCTCCATGGCCCTATCAAGTTCTCCCGACAATGCGTCGAACTTATTGCTCAATGTCTTTTGAGTCACCGAGAACAGTTGTTGTTCTGCTTCGCCCAGAATGGCATCCACATCTTCGTCTTCGCGATGGGCAAGCGTCTGCAGGCGGTGGGAGACATCAAGCAGGTCGCGCAGACTCTTCTTGCGTTGAACAATGCGCGCGTAGGTTTGCACATGTGCGGCGGTGGGCACCTCACTGGCCAACGCGGTGAGATAATTGACGCCGCCGACAGCATCAAGATGTCCCAGATCGGACAGCCGTGTGCTGACCGACAAGATATCGATGTTCTCGCGCCGCTCCCATAGGTCTGCCACTGCGGTCCAGATAAGCTGATGCGTGCGCTGATAGAAATGGTCGCTGTTGACCATGTCGATAACGCGGTTGATTGCCTCACGGTCCGTCAACAGAGAGCCCAGCAGGGATTTTTCGGCTTCGAGATTCTGTGGCGGCAATTTGTCGGGAAGGGTGGTGGTCATGGCAGAGCGCAACTGTCCCAGTATCCGAAAATAGTCCGTCAGACGCAATCTTGACGGTGGATTGCGTGTGGAGAATGTAGGGTGTATGCTTCGGGCTGTTTCATGGGAGGTTGAGAAGATGAAAGAGAAGCTCTTTGCAGATGCGGCCAGTGTGCTTGTTCGGACCAAGACGGCCTTTCCCGATAAAGTCACTCCTGCCAAGGCCCAGCTCCTTCTGGAAGTTGCCGAGATTCTCGGCATGGCCCGGCAAGTCAGCCAGGCTGCGGATCCGGCCACTGTCCGTGGGTGGCGGAAATACTGGAAGGAAGTTGCCGAGGTCCAGGTGACTCTCATATCGATTACTCAGGGTGGGAACCCCGACACCAAAGCGGTGTCCCTCGCCGCACAGCTCTGCGTGCGCATCTTCCATACCATTCACGCGCGGTAGCCTCATAGGGGCCCTTCGGGGTCCCTTATTTCTTTTTTAGCAATGGCCCGTAGGGTGTGTCGTCGACGGAGTAGCCGAGTTCTGTGATTTGGTCACGAAGAGCGTCTGATGCGGTCCAGTCTTTCCGGTCGCGTGCCTCTGTGCGTTGCGCGACAATATTCTGAACATCGTCGGGAACTGCCTCGGGCTCGTGCGGGATGATGCCGAATGTCTCGGAGATGAACTCAAAGAATGAAGGGGGAGGCACTGCGCCTTTCGCGTTTGCTTCTCGAATGAGATCAAACACGGCCGCGAATGCTTTGGGTGTGTTGAAGTCGTCATCCATCGCATCGGCGACAGTGGAAACAGCCGGCGTTTCATCGATGAGTATATCAGAGCGCTTCAACATCAGCTCGCCGATACGATTCACGGCGGCCTGTGCAGTATCGAGTGCTGTTGGAGAGAAATCCAATGGAGCGCGATAGTGATTCGATAGGAAATAGAACCGAAGCACGGCCGGTTCGTACTGCTGTAGTGCTTCATGCAAGGTTAGAAAGTTGCCCAGCGATTTGGACATCTTTTCGGATTTATTTTCCAAGAAACCCACATGCATCCAGTATTTCACGAACGGAACCTTACCCGAGGCCGCCTCCTGCTGGGCAATCTCCGCTTCGTGGTGTGGGAACTTGAGGTCCGTGCCGCCGCCGTGTAGGTCGTACTGCGGGCCGAAGGTGTGCTCGGTAATCGCGGTGTCTTCGATATGCCAGCCAGGGCGTCCGGCGCCTAATTCGGAGTCTTCCCAGATGGGTTCGTTTGGCTTTGACAGCTTCCAGATGCAAAAATCGCCCGTGTTACGCTTTTTCTCGTTGTCATCTATGCGAGACACCGCATCATCAGCCAGTAGGCCTGTCCTGCCGGACAATTTGCCGTAATCGGGAAAGGTTGTCAGATCAAAATACCAGCCATCGCCTTCGATGAGGTAGGCGTTGCCGTTTTTTATGAGCGTTTTTACTTGGGCGATAACCTGGGGGATATAATCGGACGCGCGAGCGTACTGTGAGACGGCGTCGTTACCGAGTGCCAACATGTCGGCTCGGAATGCGTCATCAAATTGTCGGGCATATTCAAGTGGATTCTCGCTCCGCTCGTTGGCGCGGGCGATAATGCGGTCATCGATATCGGTGATGTTCTGAATATAATTCACTTCCAATCCTCGATAGCGCAGCCATTTGGCGACCACATCGAAAATAGTAAATGTGCGCGCGTTGCCGATGTGAACGCGGTCGTAGACAGTGGGTCCGCAGACGAACATCTCAATATGGTCCGGCGTGCGCGGCACCAGCTCTTCAACCTTTCGGGTCAGCGAGTTGTAGAGCCGAATGGTCATTGGCTACGAAAATAACACAAACAGCGTCCCGGTCAAAAGGAAGAAGAGTGCTCCGATGCCAAGCGTATGCACGGGCAGCGAGGAGCGGTGCGGTCCGACGATGTCCGGATTCTTCGCCATGTGAACGACCAAACCGATGAGTAGCGGCGAACTGATGCCCATGGCGATGGCTGACCAGAACAAAGCCTGCACCGGTGTGATCCCCAGGAAGGGGACAATCATACCGACGACGACCGCGCCCACCATAACCAGATAGAACGGGCGCACACGGTTGAACGGTTTATCGATGCTGGCCTGCCACCCCATCATTTCAGATAACGCGTATGCGGCTGAACCTGCAAGAACCGGAATAGCAAGGAGCCCCGCGCTGATGATACCCAAGGTAAACAGAAGAAAGGCGTACTTACCGGCGAATGGCTCTAGGGCGACTGCGGCATCGCGTAATGAAGCGATCTCGGTTGTGCCTCCGGTATTCCAGATAACTGAGGCCATGAGCGAAATAATGAAGAACGATATGAGATTTGACGCAATCATGCCAAATTTAGTGTCCAAACCGATAGCGGCCAGCATGCCGTGGTGAACCGGCCTGAACTTACAGATGCGGATATGGGGACGGTCGAGTTTAAGCTCTTCGGCTTCTTGGGACGCCTGCCAAAAATAGAGATACGGCGACAGTGTGGTGCCCAATACCGCGAATGCTGTCAGAAGGAAATCGCGCGATGGTATGACCGTCGGTACCAGCGTACGCCATGCGATAGTGAACCAGTCGGGCCGGACCAGCACCAAGGCGATGCCATACACAAACAATGACAGCGCGAACCACTTGAAGAACATTTCTATCTGCCGGTAGCGGAGCACAATAACCATGACCATGATTATGACCGACATGGCGATTGCCGCAGCCTCGATCGGCACCGAGGGTAGTAACAGATTCACCGCTCCGGCCATGCCGTACATGTCTGCGCCGATGTTGAGCGTGTTCGCAATCACAATCGAGCCGACCGCAAGCGCCAGCACCCACCCGGGGTAGTGCTTACGGATGTTGCCCGCGAGTCCGCATCCCGACAACGCGCCGATGCGCGCACACATATTCTGGATGGCAATCATGAACGGCAAAATCCACAGCAGTAACCAGGACAACGCAAAACCAAACCGCGCGCCTGCAATGGCATACGTTGCGATAGCCGACGGGTCGTTGTCAGCCGCGCCCGTGACCAGCCCGGGTCCAAGATTTTTCCAGTACTGCGCCAACTTGTCTCTCAGAGTCATAGTTGTTTTCAGTATACCATACCCCCGTGTGGATAATTGGCACTCTTGACGCGCGAGTGCCAATTTTGTAGACTGGCAGAATGGTAGTCAGACTGCTAACCCCGCGACAGCATCAGCTGCTCTGGCGGGTCATAGACCAGCATATCGAAACGGGCGAACCCGTCTCCAGTAAGGCCATAGAATCCAGCGGCCAGTTTGATGTACGCTCGGCAACGATTCGCAACGAGATGTCTGATTTGGAAGACATGGGGTTTCTGGAACAACTGCACACCTCCGGGGGCCGCGTGCCGACCGCCTTGGCATACCGGCTCTATGTGAACGATTTAGTAGCCGCCGAGGGAATCACCATTGGGCAGGCTTTACGGCACCGCGTCGATGGAGCGCTCAACGATACGGACATGAGCGATGCCGAAGCGCTCAATCGCACGCTGGCACGATTGGTGGGCGAGTTGTCCAGCAACCTGGTTATTGCGAACACCTCCGAACGTCAGGACGCCTACAAATTCGGTCTTTCGAACCTGATGGCGATTGCGGAATTTCGTGAGATGGACCGCCTTATGGGGCTGACCGATTTTTTTGATCATTTTGAGTCTATGTTCGAGCGGATGCATCAGCAAATGTGGCGGCAGGAGGAAGGGGATGTAAAAGTAATGATAGGAACCGAGAATCCACTGCGACAGATACAGGATGAAGCGGTCATCGTCGCACGGTACCGCCTCCCCCGAGGTCACGAGGGAACGCTCACCCTGGTAGGACCGATGCGCATGGATTATCGCAAGAATCTGGGACTGATGACCTACGCAGCACAGATAGCAAACCGTATTACCGATAGCACCCGAAACTAATATGACACACGCACCAAAAAACCAAGAACCGGAAGTATCGATGATTGAGAAAGAGAAGTATCTGCGACTTGCCGCCGATATGGACAATCTCCGAAAGACCCAAGCCCACGCCGCGGCCGAAATGGCAAAGTGGGCGACGCAGGCGGTTGTCACCGATATGTTGGAGCTCTCTGATCTCCTGGATACCGCACTGGCACATGCACCGCCGACAGCGACAGACGGTGCCTGGTATGAGGGGTTACGACAGGTGGCGAAGCAGTTCCTGGAAAAGCTAAAACGATACGGGGTCTCGAGGATTGAGACAACAGGGAGGACATTTGATCCTTCAACGATGGAGGCGGTACAGATGGTGACGGGTGGTGAGAGTCATCAGGTGAAAGAAGAAGTGCGGGCAGGATATATAATGCACGAGAGAATCATTCGGCCGGCGAGGGTCATTATCTACGAATAATTAACTAACAAAATAACATGACAAAAATACTGGGAATTGATTTGGGAACAACGAACTCGGCAATGGCGATTGTCGAAGATGGTCAGCCGCGTATTTTGGAGAACGCAGAAGGGGTTCGCACAACGCCGTCGATTGTGGCAGTCGGTAAGAATGGCGAGCGCTACACCGGGGTGACGGCGAAGCGACAGGCGGTCACGAATCCGAAGAACACGCTGTATTCTGTGAAACGGCTTATCGGTCGTCGTTGGGGCGACGCTGAAGTACAACGCGATTTGAAACTGTTGCCGTATGAAATCCGCAAAGGTGCGGGGGACTCGGTAGAGGTGAAGATGGGCGACAAGTGGTACAAACCGGCAGAAATGTCGGCGATGGTGTTGGGCAAACTCAAATCTGATGCCGAAGCAAAGCTCGGTACGAAAATCACTGAGGCCATCATTACGGTCCCGGCATATTTTGACGACTCACAGCGTCAGGCAACAAAAGACGCCGGCGAAATCGCGGGACTGACCGTGAAGCGCGTTATCAACGAGCCGACCGCGGCGGCGTTGGCATACGGTTTCAACAAGAAGAAAGACGAAAAAATTGTGGTGTACGATTTCGGCGGCGGGACCTTCGATATTTCGGTATTGGAAGTCAGCGCCGATACCATCGAGGTCAAGGCGACCGGCGGAGACACGCACCTGGGAGGCGACGATATCGACCAGCGCATCATCCAACACTTTGTCGAGGAGTTCAAAAAGGACCAGGGTGTTGATGTATCGCATGACCAGCTGGCCCTCCAGCGTCTTAAAGATGCCGCAGAAAAAGCAAAGCACGAACTGTCCAGTACTGCGCAGACGGAAATCAATATCCCGTTTTTGACCGCAGACGCATCGGGTCCCAAGCATTTCAGTCTCACCCTGACCCGTTCAAAACTTGAAGCCCTCACCCAGGACCTCATCGACCGTTCAATTGATCTCACGAAGAAGGCCGTTGCCGATGCCGGACTGAAGATGGGCGATATTCACGAGGTGTTGATGGTCGGCGGTCAGACCCGCATGCCGGCAATCGTGGATGCAGTGAAGACATTGTTCGGCAAAGAGCCGCACCGTGACATCAATCCTGACGAGGTAGTGGCGCTTGGCGCGGCCATCCAGGGTGCCGTGATGTCCGGTGATGTCCGCGATGTCCTTCTCCTGGATGTAACGCCATTGACCCTTGGCATTGAGACACTCGGTAGTGTTATGACGCAGATGATTGAGAAGAACACTACGGTGCCGACCAGCAAGAGCCAGACCTTCAGTACCGCGGCCGACAATCAGCCGTCCGTGCAGATTCGCGTAGCCCAAGGTGAACGGCCGATGTTCAACGACAATAAGTATCTCGGCGAGTTCAATCTCGACGGTATCCCACCGGCACCGCGCGGCGTGCCGCAAGTTGAAGTAACCTTCGATATCGATGCTAACGGCATCCTCCATGTGAAAGCAAAAGATAAGGGAACCGGTAAAGAGCACTCTATCCGTATCGAGGGCTCCGGAGGTTTGAGCAAGGAGGAGAAGGAACGCATGGTCAAAGATGCTCAGGAACACTCCGCAGAGGACGCTACAAAAAAAGAAGAGGTGGACGCTAAGAACGCGGCCGAGACGCTCATGTGGACAACCGAGAAGATGTTGCATGACAACAAGGACAAGATTAAAGAGGAAGATAAAAAGGATATAGAGGGAAAAATCATGGAGTTAAAGAACGCACTCAAAGACGGAGAGATGGAAAAAATCCGCACAACAGGGGATGCGCTGGGGGAGGCGGCACAGAAGGTCGGCGCCGCGATGTACGCGCAGGAAGAAAAGAAAACCGGCGAACCCGAGACTCAAACTGCCCAAGAAGCAAAGCCGGAGGAAAAAGCAGAGGAAAAGAAGGAATAATGATACAATAAACAGATGGGGTCGGCATCGTACAAGCGTATCGTACTCATTGTCGCTATTGTGATTTGCGCTGCGCTGACATGGGCAACCGCAAAGCCATGGCTAGAAAGTCCGCTACGGTTCTCCGGCTGGCTACGGCCGTTCTGGCCGGCCCTCTCGGTCACGGTGCTTGCCGCAGTAGCAGGAGTGTCATTCTGTCTGCTTCAGAGTAGATGGGACCGTCTGGCGGCTATTTTAGCCTCTTGGGCAGCATTTATCGTATTTTGGCAACCTGATATTTGGTATCTATCAGCATTACCGCTGTTCGTGCTGTTGTGGTATGAATCGTCACGACGGATACAGGACGACATGCACGACCGACGTACCGTACGCATTAATGCAGCGCTGGGTCGTGGGGTGAAACTCATCCTCCTGGGAGCATTTCTGATGGTATCGGTTGGGTTCTATCTCCTGCCGGAAAATCGTTCGGCCGACATCAGCACGCTGAGCCGCGGTGTTCAGGGGAGTCTCGACGACGCCTATGACAGCAAACTGGTGCGTGGCCAGCTCGATGAGCTACCGGTATCTCTGCAGGCCCAGTTCAGGAATGACATCGCGCAGTCTGTGGACGAGTTCTTCCATAACAATCTCGGGCGCTGGAGCGGGTATGTGCCGCCTTTTTTGGCATTCGCGCTCTTCCTGGTGCTATGGTCGGTGTCCTTTATCCTTCGGGAGGTTGCTATCTGGCTCGGCGTCCTGTTGTTCAAGTTCTTGCGAGTGGTGAAGTTTATCAGAATCGAGGAAAAAGAAGTGAAGGCGGAAGTAATAACGCTCTAGAAGAGTACTCGTAATGCCCGCAGACCCCTATACAACCCTTGGAGTAAGCAAAAGCGCCTCGCACGACGAGATAAAGAAGGCGTACCGCAAGCTCGCGCACCAACACCACCCCGATAAAAAGGGTGGCGATGAGGCACGGTTCAAGGATGTGAACGAGGCGTATCAAATTCTGGGCGATACAGAAAAAAAGGCGCGGTATGACCAGTTCGGACATGCCGGCTCGCAAGGTGGATTTGGCGGTGCACAGGGCGGGTATCAGGATTTTAATTTTGATTTCGGCGGGCAGGGCGGGGGATTCGAAAATATTTTTGATATGTTTACGGGGGGCGGATTCGGTGCGGCTCGTCAAAGGCCCGAAAAAGGTGAGGATTTGCATTTGAGTATTCAGGTCAGCGCAAAAGACTTAGGGAAACAGAAGGTGTACGAATTCGAAGCTTTTGTTGCCTGCGATGACTGCTCCGGTACCGGAGCAAAAGATGCTAAGCTTCGGGTGTGTACGGACTGCAAGGGCCAGGGTCGTGTCCAGCAGGCAGTTCGCACGCCGCTGGGCACATTCGCCCAAGTTGTCGCGTGCCGCACCTGCGGTGGCGATGGAGAGGTTGCCGAGCACACCTGCGCGCATTGCCATGGCGTCGGTCGCAATAAGGCAAAGCGAAAACTGGAACTACACATCCCTGCGCACATCAATGACCAGTATCTGATTGCATTTCCGATTGCGGGCAATGCCGGCCTCGGTGGAGTGCCGGCGGGCGACTTGCTGGTGACTATCCGAGTAGGGAAGTAGTCCGTTGACATCGTAAGGAGGAGCCATGACAGTAATGGTGTCGTACCAAGAATGGACGACGCGATACATGGATGAACTGCACCAAGCAGGTGCGACGAGAGAAGATGCAGCGGTCGCCGTGTTGCTCGGGTGGGACATCCTGCGGACACATCAGGCGTGCTACGGTGTCGAGAGTACGACGCCGGTGCATTTCTCAGCTATCCCCTCAACCATCACAACAAACCACATTGCACACGTCGCAGCCTGCTGCAGTGGTCCACGGTTCGGCGGCGACGAATTCTATGTCGTGTATGTACCGGGTCAGGCAAAGTATGTCGCCGATTGGCAGCATTTCACCAGCGGTCGGGTTTCCGCAGGCATATTTTTGGAAGGTATCGCGGTCCACGAAGTCCGCCACCGCGTACAGAATCGAGAAACTGCAACACTACGCATGTTCGAGCGTGATAAACTAGCCGGCCAATGGCCCGACGAACACACTGCGGTTGTCGCAATGAACATGCACGAACAGTTCTTCGAAGATGAGCGACATGACCGGGCCGCCGGGATGTCTCCGGAGGATCTCGCCTGGCTCTACTCGGAGGAAGAATACGACGCAGCTGTTGTGGAGCGACTGTTCATCCACCGGCACGACACAGTCGTCACTGACGACCAGTTGGCCTCTTTCGTCAGAATGAATTGCCCGCGTATGCCGTCTCGCCGCTCGTAATCGGGCGGCGTTTTCTTTATGACTCGGTGGCGTATACTAAGGGTATGGATTCGATTCTGGCACGCATACCGTCATGGCCCGGCACGGCAGTCTTGTCCGAGGCCCTACGGGACCCTAAAGGGCTCTTCGCGATGCTTGCGGTCGTTATGTTGGTGCTGTATGGGTTGTCAGTGGGGCGAACCAGAGCGCTAGTGTCGCTCTTGAGTATTTATGTCGCGTACATGCTTGCCGTGCTGTTCCCGTATTTGCCCTGGATAGCGGAGAAGCTACCGGAACAGTATCGGTCGCTGGGCGCCGTGGGATTGTTTATTGTTTTATACGCCCTCACATTCATTATCCTGTCGCAATCGATGCTCAGAGGTCGCCTGACCCTGGGCGAAATATCGCTCTGGCAAGTTTTAGTTATTTCGGTTGTGCAAATAGGACTCCTGGCGAGCATATGTCTGTCACTGATTTCCGTGGAGAGAGGCGAGCAGCTTATCGGGCCGATGTACCCTTGGCTCGGAGGTTCTCGCACGCTATGGGCGTGGGCGGTTGCCTCGCTTCTCATTATGCCGTTTATGCGGTCCCGTAGCCGACGGGACTGAGCTCCGTTCCCTACCGCCCCGATATCCCGACTCGGTATCGCTGTCTCCGTCTTCTGACGGAGCATCTCGTTCTCGCGCCGTCGCGCTCCGAAGCCCCTCGCTGGAATACCGGGGCGGTCTGTCGCTTGCAAGCAAGATTAATTAAACGGCTCATCAAATGAGCCGTTTATCCCGTCTGCGCGAACGCCTGCGCTTGACCGAGTTCAAGGCGCAAGCGAGGACCGAACCGAGCCGTACTTATGATACGGCGAGGGAGGACCACAGTGAGCAACGAAGAAATCGGGTAAGCCCGCAGGGTGGGAACGCCACTCATTCCATGGTGGCGCCCACGCAGGCGTTCGCTGCTATTTCGCGCGCTCTACATACTGACCGGTCTCAGTATTCACGACAATGCTATCGCCTTCGTTGACGAACAGCGGGACATTAATGGATGCGCCGCAATCAAGTTTCACCTGCTTACTGCCGCCGGTCGCGGTGTCACCGCGGATGCCGGGGGGAGCTTCGACGACTTCGTAGGTCATTTTGATGGGCAGAGTGATGGTGATGACCTTGTCGTTCCATGACAGTGCCTCGAGCACGGTGTTGGGTTTGAGAAACTTAGCCTGGTCCCCGATGAGTTCTTCGGTGAGGAGAAATCGTTTCGAGGGGTCTTTCGGGTCGGCGAACCAGAACTCATCGCGATGGTTGTAGAGAAATTTCACTTCACGGCGGGCAACATCCGCTTCTTCGAACACATCGGACTGTGCGAGATTGCGCTCAAGAACTTTGCCGTTGAGCAGATTGCGCATTCGAGTTTGCACAACCGGGCGCCGTTGCTGCATTTTCAAATGGTGTGTTTCCAAGACCATGAACGGCTGGTCTTCGTAGATGAAATAGGTTTTCGGGTGTAAATCGTTGACTCCGAGAGACATATAAGAGCGGTTAAAATTGCCGATGTATTGTAGCAGAATATGGGGATATGTAAAGAAAAAAAGAAAACCGCCCGGCTAGAGGCGGGGCGGTGTGGCAGGGGCATGTCTGCCGATGAATGCGGGTCTGTAGATGAGAACTTTGATGCCCAGTATGTCGGCGTGCCTCTGAATCGCCGCGTGGCGTTTGCAGTTCTCACCATCGTCAGGGATATATACCTGATCAATGAAATTGCAAGACGCGAGCGTTTGCCAGAGCGCATCCGAGCTATCAGTGAGAGGCTCCAAAAACGGCGAGAACAGTGCGATGTCGCGAATGGTTTCGGGTTCGATGACGCTGACGCCCTCAACAGCGAGAACTGCAGTAAGCATGTCATACGCGACTTCCCAGACGAGACTTCGTTGCGCTTCGGGCATATGGGCCGGTTCCGAAATATATGCCCGTGGCCGCGGCAGGCGCGCGATGATCTCCATCAATACCTTTGACGCACGCTGCCTCGGTCGAGGCCCGTCGTCGGATATCACTCCCAGGCGGGTGAGGTCGGCCAGCTCGACCGCTTCAATCATAACTGCACCTCTATGAAGTACTGGCGGTAGTATGCGTCACAGTCGCGATTAGTCAAACGAGAACGGAGTTGATGAGTTGCGGGTGTCCGTTGATGAAATCCCGGGCGCTTTGACGAGTTGAGCCTTCGAGTTGGATTGATTCTAAGGTTAGAGCACCGAGGCCGCAGACAACGACGACCTGCGAGAATTGCAGGACAACGGTACCCGCGGGAGCCGAGGGTACCGGACCATCGAATGGCTGTGCGTGCAGGATATTAAGCGTTTTATCGTTCAATGTTGTCCAGGTACCGGGGTTTGCCGAAAGCGCACGGACGCGGTTGTTTATTTCCGATGCGGACTTCGTCCAATCAATTCGACCATCGGAACGCTCGAATTTATGCGTTGTTGTGGCAAGGTTATGATTCTGTTGCAGGGGTATGACCGCATCCTTCGTATACTCCTCCAGGGTGCGTGCCAAAAGGTCTGCACCCAACCGCGCCAGCTCATCTTCACACAGTAAGGCATCAAATCCCGCGGGAATCGCCCAGCTTTCCTGTGCCAACACCGGCCCGTGGTCCATGGTATCGTCCAGCAACATGATACTAACGCCGGTAGATGCACAGCCGTCGAGGATTGCTGTTTGAATAGGCGACGGTCCTCGATATGCGGGCAACAACGACGGATGAACATTTAAGAAGCCGAGACGAGGAACTTCAAGATACCGCTTCGGGATAAGTTTTCCGTAGGCAACCACGATGCACAGGTCAGGTTTTAGATTCTCAAATAATGTCCAAAAGGCATCATCTTTCAGTGACGGGGGCGTGTGGATTGGCAGGCCGAGGTCAGAGGCGGCCGTTCGGACAGGGCTTGGTGTCACGAGCATGCGCCGGCCGACAGGTTTGTCAGGAGCTGTGACAACGGCCTCGATGGGCCACCCGTCAGTCAGAAGGCGTCGGAGCGTCGGAACTGCGAATAACGGCGTGCCAAAAAACACGATGCGTAGTCGCCGCTCGATAGCGGCTGTCATCCGAACAATCGGTTTTGGTGCTTCTACGAAAATCGCCATGCACGAAGTATACGCCGGCATGCAGGAACGAGACAATTGACAGATATGGAACGATATTGTACTATGACGCCAGTTCTGAGAGGAGAAATATGAGCGACCCGAGTATCGTGCCGTGGAGTCTTGTCTGGTGCGGTCTGATACTGGCCATCTGCGGTTTGGCTCTCGCACTGCACACCATCGACCATCCCAAGCAGAGCCCTCTCGCCTCTGTTGGCGCCGTGGGCGTGGTGTTGGGTATCGTCCTCATGGTCGTGCCACTACTGGTGAACGGTACCGTCATGCTCGAGAGAGCCCTTTGTGCAGCAGCGCAGAAGGCTTTCGCTCCTGCACGACCCTGAGACACCGAAAGCGCCTTCCTATCGGAGGGCGCTATTTTTAATTATTTCTGCTTTCCGACGCGGTCTTTGATGGTCGTGCCGTTGAGGTGGTCGGTCTCGTGTTGGAGAACACGGGCGAGCATGCCGCGAGCGCGGAATTTTACGCGTACTCCGTGTTCGTCGAGCGCTTTGAACATAATTTTCTTGGCGCGGCGTACCGGTGCCCACATACCGGGTATCGACAGGCACCCTTCCTCGACATCATCAGTCTCTTTGCCGTATTCGGTAATGACGGGATTTGCGTAGGCCGACGGCACTTTATGTTCTGCCGCAAGCCGTTCGTCGATAACAAACAATGCCAAATCTTTACCCACCTGATTTGCGGCAAGCCCGATGCCAATATAAGTTATCATATCTTTCTTCATCTCGACGATGAGCTCCGTATACACCCCCGCCTTCAACTGCGCCGCTTTCAACGGTGTGCAGGTTTGCTTTAGTGAGGGGTGGGGGATGAGGGTGAGTTCCATGAGCTATGGCGATACACGCCTACAGATTATCTCATGTAATAGAACGAGGGTCAACATCTATCGTCCAACGGTCGGGAACATATGAGAGAAGTTCAGAAAGCTTGGAACCTGAAAGGGTACTTTTGATGATGATATGCTGTGTCCATTGCCCTCCTCCGCGCTCGACCAGTGCCGGACCGGGTCCCAGCAGCCGTGTACCGCGCGCCCCCAGATGCTCAACAGCACGGCGCATACGATCCGCGGCGACGGCTGCCTGGCGTGATGCAGTTGCCCGGTCACGATGACGAAAACTTAATTTTACAATGCGCGCAAACGGCGGCCACACGAGCGCTTTTCGTTGTGTCAGCTCCGAGCGGTAATAGGTATCCCACTGCCGCGACGGAACATCGCCAAGAGCATCGGCGTCCTGCCAGCTTTGTACGACCACATGGCGCGGATGTAGGTCAGCGATTTTCTCTAGTTGCACGATGAGCCGTTCCTGCGTGCGGTAATCGGGATTGTACGCAAGCGCATCAAGCTGCGGCACGATGACCGTATCGAATGTGCGGCTGTAGCGATGGCTGAAGATCATCTGGGAGGCGATCAGAATGGGATGTTCCATATCGTCTAATGTTGCCAGTATCGCATGTTCATCGGCCGCGGTGCGTATCAAGTCGGAATCTAAAATCGGAATTTTCAATTTGCGGTGGCCGTACCGGTCTAATATCGTGTTGACTGCCTCGGCAAGTTTTTGACTACCGGCCAGTCCCCGGGGACGAAGCGCGCCACCGTGACACGCCGGGCATTGTTTGGGGACTCCTGTAAACGCCCCGCAATGGTAGCAGACGAGCATTTCTTCCGTTGTCCGGTGCCAGCGCATCGGTACATCACAGGTTGCGCAGGGAAGTGTTTTTTTGCAAAATCCGCATCGCGCAACGGTTGCATATCCGCGACGCGCCGAAAGTATCAGGAGTGGCTTACCGGACTCATGACAATCCAGTAGCGCATCTGTTGCGTGCCGTGAAAACAAGGAACGGCTGCCATCGAGCTGCTCCTGCTCCATAGAAACCTGGGTAACGCGGGGCCAATACGGTTTTCTGTCTTCGAGCGTGAGTGTCCCCGTGGAAATCAGATGGTGATGTACCGTACTGATGGCGGGAGTCAGCCAGGTAAGCGATGCGCCGGTGAGAGCGGCAAGTTGGCGGGCCGCATCCGGTCCGTTATACCGCGGCGTCATATCGCTCTTATACGCTTCGTGGAGGGGATCCTCCACCACGATGTGGCGCAGGTCGGACCAGGGTGCAAACAGCGCCAGGCGTGTGCCGATGATGACCCGTGCCGAACCGTCGGCAACTGCACGGTATGCCGCCTCATATGTGCGAGCCGATACTCCACTGTGTATGACCTGCGGTTTCAACGCGTGCAAAAGGTCACCAAATTCAAGCGCCAGAGAAACTTCAGGAACAAGGATGAGCAGCTGCCCGTCCGTTTTCGATGCGATGCGTTTTATTTCGTTGAGAGTTGTATCCGGTTGTGTGAGCACAAGTCGTCCGGCGGGCGGTTCAATTTTTTTAAGAACATCACCTGACAGAGGAAGTGTAAGTAATTTTCCGCGTTTCCCCAAAAACGGCGGTGCGACGGTTTTCATGCATGTTGCCAGCGATGCTCCGTAGTGAGCGGCCATCCAACGGGCAAGAGAAAACTGGACACCGCTCATCTGGGGTGACTCGGTAATTACCGAGTCGATTTTCTTGAGGGCGAATGCCGACTTCTTGAGGGCCAGCTTGGCGGAGCGGACATCAAGGGACTCAACCACTAACGCTAAAACCAGTCGATGACCCATGGTGACCCGCACAAGGCTGCCCTGCGGCAGGGGAGTCGTCCAAAAGTAATCAAGGACCGCCGGAGCGTTGGCGGGCAAGGTGACCAAAGGGATGACGCGGACGATGTGCATGTCTGTATTGAACCACATTGGGGATTCGTTGCGAATGACCCGATTTTTGGATACCATAAGACTATGGAGGTCAAAGTACGCATTGCACCATCACCGACAGGCAATCTCCACATCGGGACCGCTCGTACGGCCCTGTTTAACTGGCTTTTTGCGCGCCACCACGGGGGTCAATTTATCGTGCGAATTGAGGATACCGACCTCGAACGGTCAAAGAAGGAGTATGAAACCAATATCGTAGAGGGACTCCGATGGCTTGGACTGGATTGGGATAATGAAAACCTGTACCGCCAGAGCGAACGCCTCGATGTCTATCGCCGGTATCTCCAACAGCTGCTGGATAACGGTAAAGCATTCTGGCGCGAGTATACCACCGAGGAACAAGATGAGATGAAGCGTGAAGGCAGGCCTGCGCGTGACAGGGTCATCGTTCTCAAAGATGAAGGTGATCCCGAGCGAGCGGTAGCGTTTGATGATGTCATTCGCGACACGGTATCGGTGCAGGCAAAACACATCGGACAGGTGGTGCTCGCCAAAGATCTGGATACCCCACTCTACAATTTTGCGGTCGTCGTTGACGATTTAGATATGGCTATTACGCACGTGATCCGCGGTGAAGACCATATCAGCAATACCGCGAAGCAACTGTTGATCTATGAGGCGCTCAAAGCAACGCCGCCGAAATTTGCGCACTTACCGCTCATTTTGGGCATAGACCGGAGCAAGATGTCCAAGCGTCACGGCGCCACCAATATCGCCGATTATCAGGTTGACTATCTGCCCGATGCGCTGGTGAACTTCATGGCGCAGATGGGGTATACTTATGAGCCGGAGCTGATGGACCGCCAGGAAATGGCGCGACAGTTCGATTTAGCTCGGGTACACAAAAGTGGTGCCGTGTTTGATCAGGCGAAGCTGAACTGGATGAACGCGCAATATATAAAACGCATGGAACCCGCAGCATTCAAGACGCTCATCGGGAAGCCCCACCTGCCGGAGGCGGCTGTGCCGTTGATGACCGAGCGACTTGAGCGATTAGGCGATGTATCGCAATTTGTATATCTGTGGGACGAGCCCGAGTATGAAGCGGAGGTGTTGTTCTGGAAGGACAACGATGTCGCCACTACGATACGGGCGTTGCGCGCCTGTGCCACATTGGCCGAAGAGGGTAAACTTACAAAAGATGCTCTGGACAGTATCGCGGTAGAGCAGTTCGAAGGAAAGAAAGGCAGTATCTATTGGCCGCTTCGTGTGGCATTGTCCGGCCTGCGCAACAGTGCCGGACCGTTGGATATCTATGGAGTGATCGGTGCCGGAGATGCGACTCGGAGAATCAAAAAAGCCATCAGTAAACTACAACCATGACCATACACGGAGGGCTCCAACGCGTTATTTTATCGGCGCTCGTAGTGGCGGCATTGGTGGTGCCCTATTCCGTACGCGCAGAAACAGCTGATGAGGCCCGCATCCGACAGTTGCAGAGTCAGATTGATGCGCTTGAACAGGAGGCGGCCGCAAAGCGGGCTGTTATCACGACGACACGCGCGCAGGCTGACTCATTAAAAAAAGAGATATCCATTTTACAGAACCAGATTGGAGTCGTACAGGCGCAGATAAACTCGACCAACACAAAAATAGATCTGACGGTACTGGAGATTGGCGGTGTACAGGACGAAATCGGGCAGAAGCGCGAGGACATAAGTCGCAAACGGGAAACCATGGGGCGGTTGGTATTCTTTCTGGACCAGAGAGACCACGAGGATTTGCTCGCCAGCCTGTTCAAATATACGCAATTGTCTGAATTTCTCGCCCAACTGCACGATGTGGCGAATGTGCAGAATCGCATCATGGGGATGATTGCGGACATCAAAGGAGTAAAGGCGGCCCTCGAGGAGGACAAAACCGAACTCGAAGGCAAGCAGGAGGAATTAGAAAGCCTCAATGAACAGGCAGCTCAGCGTCAACAGCAGTTGTCCGGAACAAAAGGAGAGAGAGCTCGGGTGCTGTCTGTCACCAAGGGTCAAGAGGCGGTGTATCAAAAGCAACTTACGGCGATTGAACAGCAGAAGGCGCAGTTCTTCAAAGAACTACGCGAGTTGGAGCTCAAGGTTGTCTCGGGTGGGTTTTACATCGTGCATGTGAAGGCCGACTTTGTCCCGTCCTGTGGGACGAAGTTGTTCTCCTGGCCGGAAAGTAACTACTACCTTACCCAGGGCTATGGCATGACGGCGTACGCAAAACGCGGGGCATATGGCGGGGCACCGCACAACGGCATTGATATCGCCGCCGGTTTCGGTTCACCCATTAAGGCTATCGGCGACGGCACGATCGTGGCCAATGGCACGAATTCGGGCTGGGGCAATTGGGTTGCAATTCAACATACAAATAACATGGTTTCAATCTACGGCCACATGAGCTCGTTTAACCGTTCAGTCGGCGCACAAGTTAGAACGGGAGACATCATCGGGTTCGAGGGTAAAACCGGCAAGGTGACCGGAAGTCATTTGCATCTGTCCCTCTATCGGGAGTTCTTCACCTACCTGAAGGGGAGTGAGCTGTACTTCAATTATTTTGACGGCACGGTCAACCCGACCTGCTACCTATAAGAAAAAGAGGGGAGCTCTAGGGCTCCCCTCTGCGGTGCGACTACTCGGTGCGATCCCGAGCATCCGGGTTGCGGTCCTCGAAGATCGCATACGGCAACTTGTGCTCGATCAACCCGATTTCCGTGCCGGTTGCGGGGTCGATGATACGGCCCGTCACGACGAATTCGAATTGCGCGTAGTACGGCTCGCTCGTCAGTTGCTCGACGAGCGCATCCGCCATCGCCGTTCCCGCCCTCATGAGGTCAGGTCTGGCAGCCTGGACAGCATCGTTGAGCACGATTGTCGGATGGGCAATCATAGGCACCTCTTGATATAAGTATAGCATATAGATAGAGACAGGTCAATAATAGGGGAGCGGGGGGCGGTGTGGCACATTACGCCATACGGAAGCAGGCGACAGATGCGGACGGACCGTGTCGTTCCGCAATGAGTTCCGTCCGACTTACCGATGTTCCGTCCGATATCATCCCGCGCGTAAAACGCGAAGGAACCGTAGCTCTATTTTGACCATCCGGGGGACTTCTCAAAAATACAATCTGCGTATTCGGATGAAATGTTTACGTGACCGATGGCACGACAGAAAGGGAGGTAGTGGGGGTGTATATAATAGAGAGAATAATCACATTATTGGCCCCGGGTCTTATAGGCGTTTTTTGGGCATTAACAGGGGAGTCGTGCATGGTATAAGGACGCATAATCTACATTGGGCGACATGATATCAAACCGGCCGGGGCACTCCCCTTGGCCGTTTTCATCATGTACGCCCAATGTGGCTATGTTGTGCAACGCGCTGCATCGCACAACATAGCCGAACGATGCATCATTAAAAAAAGAGCACGCGCCGTGTCGCGTGCTCTGTACCTCACTTCACAAGGACTCTGCACTCTACTCGCGCCATGGTCTTACCTGACTTCGTCAGCTTGGCGGTAATCACATACTCACCTGGCATGAGCGAGAAGCGTTTGGGAGTGTCTTCAGACCATCGGTCCACCTCCCCTTCTTGTGATGCGAGTACGGTCTCGTAGGGAGGGCAATCGCTCTCGTGGCCGCCTTGTAAATCAGAATCGATGTACCACTCAATGCCCGGACACCAGAGATGCTCGCCCGGGTTATCGACGTAGAGTTTTGCGAGCACCAGTGCGGGACGGAGGCCATAGCTGATTGCAAGACGGGGGCTACACACCAACTTTGCTACCGGTTTCTGCTTCTTCGACGGGAATGACGGCCTTGCCGGAATGTTTGCGGTGGGCACAGTGACCTCACCCACAACGACGACCGGCGGGTCCTCCGGGCTCTGTATCTGTATCCGTATCAGCACCACTACCAGGAACAGTTCTGCCAGCATACCGCTCCTCCTTGGAACTACGAAGAAAAGGAAACAGTATGAAATCCCCCGATGCTCGTCAATAATGTACAGTGGATATCGGTTTGTGCCTTGCGATAGGCCGTGCACAGGGTACTATGGACTGCATATGTCACGCATCGTATTCGATATAGAAACCGTCGGCGTTGACTTCGCAACGCTCGATGAACAGGCACAAGAGTATCTGCTGAAGTCCGCGCGTACGCCTGAAGAAAAAGAGCTTGTTCCTGAGCGGTTAAGCTTCTCCCCTCTGACCGGGCAGGTCGTAGCCATTGCAATGCTCAACCCGGAAACGGGCAAAGGAGCGGTGTACTATCAGGCGCCCGGCACAGAGCCCGTTGAGCGCGACGAAGACGGCATTGTATACGCAACAGGCACCGAGGCCGATATTCTGGAGAAGTTCTGGCGCACCATCGCTTTTTATGAACAATTCGTTACCTTCAATGGTCGCGCATTCGATTGCCCGTTTCTGATGGTCCGCAGTGCCGTCAATAAGGTAAAGCCGTCCAAGAACCTCGTTCCCTACCGCTACGGGGATGAGCATATCGATTTATTTGACCGACTGGGATTTTTCGGTGCCGTGCGACACACGATGAGTTTGCATATGTGGTGCCAAGCATTGGGAATTCGTTCAAGTAAAGCAGGCGGCATCAACGGCCATGAAGTACCCGTATTTTTCAAGAACGGCCGATACGAGGAAATCGCACGATATTGCTTCGACGATATTCGCGCGACTTCGGAGTTGTTTGATTATTGGAATCGGTACATCAATATAAAGTAGAGAATGGAATATGATTCCGTAGAGGAGTTTAAGATGCGCGCAGGATACGATATAGACGGTATCTGGTACCCGCGCGTTACCTCTATCCTCTCCATCAAAGCGAAGCCTGCTCTGCTTCGTTACTATGGCGGCATGCGGAGCTTCAAGGCGGCTGACGATGTTAAAGAGGCCAGCGCGCGCGAAGGTACCCTGGTACACGAAGCGGTTGAAGCAATTGCCCGAGGTGAACATCCGGACATTGATCCGAATGCACGGCCATCCGTTGATGCGTACCTCGAATTTGCGCGCAATAACGACATCGAGCCCCTGCTAGTGGAAGAACGCATCATCAGCCGTCAGCACGGCTATGCCGGAACCATCGATATGCTGGCGCGGGTCAACGGCGTTGTCGGCGTTCTCGACATTAAGACGAGCAAGCGAATATACCGCGATTACGGTCTCCAGACTGCCGCATATATGCAAGCGCTACGGGAGAATCCCGATACTCCAACACCGACGACCAGCTGGGTTCTACGATTGGACCAATGCCGTGCATGCGAGCTCTGCGGCGTGTCATTGCGCACAAAAGGAGGGGCATTCCGTGTCAGTGCCGGCGGTAAAGGATGCACCCATCGGTGGGGTCCCGTGCAGGGACAATTCGAGTTTCAGGAGATGGGAAATACTGAACATAATCTGCAGGCATTTCTGGCGTCGAAGTCTCTCTGGGAATGGGAGCACCACGACTACCTGAAACAATTGCGGTAAAGAAAAACGGCGACCCATGTCGCCGTCACTTCGGGAGATCGTCTTCGAGGAGGATGTTGCGGTCAAGCTTCCGGCTCTTGATGATGTCCGCAGCCAGGCGTAACGTCATACACTCCGCGACATCGCCCTCGAGCTCCTCGGCGCGTGCTTCAAGCTCACTGATGACCGTGACCTTTTCCTGCTCGAAGTGATCACGAATCGCCTGCCACTTGAGTTCTGAGGGCACCTCTTCGTCCGCGACATGTTCGTGAAATACCTTACAGCCGTCACCCGCACCCCATTCGTTGTGGCAGGACCCCTGTGGCCGAAGGATGTACTGGCCCTCCGGCTGTCCGTAGGGACAGCGTACGCGTCCATCAACCCAACACGTGTCCGCTTTGATGAGTCTGTTTTCGTCCTCATCAACGACGCGCAGTCCGGCGCGGTCTGCCAGCATGATGATGCGCTCACGCAATTCCTGTTGATCCATCACTCACCTCCGCAAATACGGTATCACTCAGAGCAGTTGCCCGCAAGCGTGTAGCCGGCCTGTTGTGCGGCCAGGGCCGTGGGGAACCACAGGCGATTGGCCTCTTTGATTTGCGATGCTCCTGCGCACCAGGGGTGATGATATTTCTTTGTTTTTGATGCCTTTGATGCTACCACACGAGGGTCATCGGTGCGGGATGATTTTGGCGGCGCCGTGGTCCCCTGCCCGGAAGGTTTAGGAGTCTGCGAAACAATGGCTGTGCGTGGCTGAAAAAGCGCTGCATCTTGCGCCGGTCGTGCGCCGTGACGGGCATTTATGATACCCATATTATAGCCGGACCATGCAACAAGGGCGACGACAAAACCGCGCCACAGGCGGTCCTGGTGGCGTTTGACGAAAGCGAGTATCTTTGCTATGCTGGATTCCACGTGTGCAGTGCCGACATCCCGGCCTCCACGATATAACAGATTCCCCTAACCTAGCCAACCATGGCACATACAAAAGCAATTGGATCTACACAGCTGGGTCGCGACAGTCGCCCCCAGTACCGTGGGCTCAAACTCCACGACGGACAAATCGCAAAAATCGGTAATATTATCGTCCGCCAGACCGGCAGTACGGTCATTGCCGGTTCGGGCGTCCGTACGGGATCCGACTATACGCTCTACGCCGTCAAAGACGGTCTCGTCACCTATACCACTCGCAGAAAGGTCGGTTTTACCGGCGCAGGCCGCACCGTCAAGATCGTTTCTATCGTCGCGAAGTAACGCAAATCAAAAAGCCCCCGTTCGGGGGTTTTCGGTTTTCGTTTTGCATAAGACAAAATGAAACTGGGCAGAATCGTAGCGATACTATCGCGATGACGATTCTGAGTTACTTATACTAATGGATGTACCTCGACCGTGATGTCTGTGGAGACATCGTCAGCGAGTCGGACTTGTGCCGCGTGAGAACCGATGCTCTTGATATGACCCTCGATGGCGATTGCGGATGCCGGGATATGCACGCCCGCCTGTTTACTCAACTGTTCGGCAATATCGGCCTCTGAAACACTGGAGAACAGTGTTCCCTTCTCATTTGCCTTACCTTGGAGTGTGACGGTCGTACCGGCGAGTGTAGCGGCGAGTTCTACCGATTGGGTGTGTGCCAACGCCTGTAGCTGAAGTTTCTTTATTTTCAGGCCGGCAACTTCTTTAATGACACCGTCCGTGACGCGTTTTCCGAGCCCCCGTGGTAACAAAAAATTGCGTCCGTAGCCGTCGCTGACCTCCTTGATGTCTCCGACCTGTCCGACGCCTTTAATATTGTCCAGTAATACGACTTTCATAGCGGTTCGTTATCCTACTGCAGTTTGAGGACAACCGCAATGGCCTTGTCCAGTTGTGGGTCTTTGCCCACCGTGCCGATTTCCCAGCCCTTTTCTACGTATTCCTTAGGGTCTATTTTTACCTCGTCGGTTGGAGTGATGCCAGTCTCGGAGATACTCACACCGTTGGGAGTGAGCCATTTGGCAATCGTGACCTTCAACGAGGCACCGTTGTAGAAACTCTCAAGTTGTTGAACGGAACCTTTACCGAACGACTGCTCGCCTACAAGCGGAATGTTACGGATATCGTGAAGCGCTCCGGCAAGAATTTCAGACGCCGATGCCGAGCCGCCGTTGATGAGTACGACCGTGGGTATCCCGGCGAGGCGGGAGTTACCGCTGGAGCGCAACTCATCGACAAGACCATTACTGTAGCGTTCTTGAACCACGAGACTGTCGGACTTCAGCATCCATCCTGCCAGATTAACCGCCGAATCGAGCAGTCCACCGGGGTTATTGCGCATGTCGATGATAAGCCGTTGCGCGCCTGCGTCTGTGAGTTCCTTTGCTGCACGCGCGAATTCCTCGTTGAGATTGCCGTTAAATGTATATATCTGAAGATACGCAACTTTGTTATCCAGCATTTTCCAATCCACCGCTGGTATTTTGATGGTGTCGCGCACAATTGAAAATTCCATAAGATCGGTTTCTCCTGGGCGCGCCAGGGAGAGCATCACCGTCGTCCCCTTCTTGCCTCGGATGCGACTAACCGCTTCTTCAACGCTCCAGCCGTCTGATGATGCGCCATCAACCTTCACGACGACATCACCCGCTTTGATGCCGGCGCGCATCGCAGGAGAATCTTTAATGGGTGAGATGACGGTGATGACCTCATTGCGCTTACCAATCTCCATGCCCACGCCGGAGAAAGCACCGGATACTTCCTCTTGAAATTTCTTACTGGTGACCGGTTCGAAGAAAACCGTGTACGGATCTCCGGCTGCCGCTACCATGCCTTCAATAGCGCCGTATACCAGTTTTTGAGTATCCAGTTTTTCTTTATCAACGAAACGGTCGTTGAGTTTGTCCCAGACCTGCCAGAAAAGACTGAAATCTACCGCATCGGACTTACCTTCGTCTTTGTTGATGACCTGCTTGATGATGGTATCAACATTCTGTGCGTTCTGTTGTTTAAAGTAGCTGTATCCCCCGCCAAAACCGGCACCTAGTGCCATGATGACTGCGATGATGAGGATGAGTCGTTGTCGTTGCATAGAAGGTGAGATTGATTAAGCGTTCAACAGTCGGGGTTGTAGAGGTTGTGGATGTTCAGGCCGGCGACCGCTGACGCCGTGTTTTCGGAAATAACGAATTGCATCGAAGATATGCCAGCGTGTCTCACGACGCATAAACACGTCCAGTATACCAAAGCGGCCTTTCGATTGCCGCTGGTGGTAATGATACATCCGAACGGTCGGCATGTACGCTACCGTGTATCCATAATCCCAAAAACGCCATGCCCAGTCAACTTCGCTAAGATACAGAAAAAATTGCTCGTCCATAAAACCAACCCGCTCGAGTGCACTCCGAGTCGTCATCAGCGCGGAACCCATCAGCCAATCCGCCGGAGTCGGTTCAGTGAGAGCTTTATCGCGCATCAGGAAACGGTCCACAAGACCACGAGTGAACGGAATGGGAATACGGCGGGCCGGTATCATGAGCGGTGTGTAGAAACGAAAACTGGAGTCCTGTCGTGTGTCATCAAAATTCAACAGTCCGGGTCCCAGAAGACCCACCTGCGGATGGTCCTGCAGGTAGGCCATCATTGCTTCCAGCGTGTCCGGCAGTACCACGATGTCGGGGTTCAGAATGAGCAGATAATCCCCCGTCGCGCGACGCAGTCCTTCATTGACGCCCCGGGTGTAGCCGATATTACTGTTGAACGGCACCAGGACAAGCCGGTCGAAGAGTTCGTCGCAGTCGTGGCGCACGATGTTCTGGGTTTCTATGGTACTCTCTGAATCAACGACGATGACCTCGTATACCATCGTGCGTCCCAGCGCGCGAGCCAGTGTCGTCAGCGCCAGACGCAGGAGGGGCGGATTCTTGAAATTGACAATAATAACGGAGAGCATCAGGGTGTTGCGACAGGAGTTGCACTCAAGGTGGGTACCCGAGGGGATGCGGATGCCGGGTCGGGCGTCGGCAAAACTGGTGAATCAGTGAGCACCGTAGCGAAAAACTTTTTGATATGAACGAGCGAATTATCGCGCGGGAGTAATTCATAGATTCCGTTCACCGTGGCTTCATACAGAATATTCTCCGTGGTGAGATAGTAGCGTTTAATACGACCGAGCTTGTCCTGCTGTGCCAATAAATCCTTAACGGTTCCCAAATCGAAAATATTCAGGTCGGTTTCCAAGTGCTTGCGGATTGCCGAAATGACTTCAAATGCTTTTAACGGGTCACCGGTGAGATCCAATGCAGCCGCTTTGTCGCGAATAGCCATCATGACCTGCATCTGACGGCGAGAACGGTCAAAATCACTCGTGCCGTAACGGCTGCGTGCAAAGTACAACGCCTGTTCACCCGTCAGATTGTTTATGCCGGCAGGAAGACTGAATTCGTACCCCCACTGTTGTGTTTCCCGGAAGGGCTTATCCAGGGTGATTGTGATACCGCCCAGCGTATCAACAACGGTACGAAAGGCCTCAAAATCAACAACCACGATGTTGTCGATACCCACGCCGGTAATCCTACTGAAGAGCCGTTTGGTACCGCCTAACCCATAGTGCGCATACGCGGCGTTTATCTTTTCCGTCCGTTCGTCCGTAATGCGTACCGTCAAATCGCGCGGGATTGAGGTGAGTGCGGATACGCCGGTCTTCGTATCCAACGAAAACAAAAGCATTGTATCGGTGAGTAATCCGCCATTGGCAACATCGTTTTTACCGCGGATACCCATCACCAGAATATCCAGCCGGTTTGTATCGTTTTCCGGCATTTGATATTCGAGGTCTTTGTCGATGGGAATCATCTTCGAGCCCACATCCGCAGTGAGTGAGTTACCGGTGATAAGGTTTACGACCGATATCGTGGCATTGCGAAGCCCGCTGATAGCAAAGATGGCTGTCAGCGCAAGAGCAACTGCAAGGAAAATAAACAAAGCTCGTCGAAAGTTTTTTCTCCTTTGCCGAGGTGGTTGTGGGATGTCGTAGGGTGTCATGTGAACCATTGATGCATCCTCGCTTCGGATGTGACTGCCCGATGCATGAGTGCGCTCCGGCGCCTGAACATGCGCGGGAGGAGAGAGAAGAAACGGCCTGCTTCCATCAGTATGCCCGGCTCTACGGCAAGCGCGTACAGGAATGTAGCAAATTCACGTGCCAGTATCAGTGGCG
The DNA here is from genome assembly GCA_964479835.1 of uncultured Candidatus Saccharibacteria bacterium. GTDB lineage: Bacteria > Patescibacteriota > Minisyncoccia > 2-02-FULL-40-12 > GWA2-44-9 > JAGOPO01. The sequence goes on from CAYZRE010000002.1 coordinate 49,737, forward strand.
CATCCCTCAAAAGGTTAACTATATAGTCATTTTTAATGATTGTAAACCTCACATTTGACCAATCCAAACGGCGTTTACGGAGCGGGATTGCACCACGAATTCGCACACGCCTGAAGTGTGCCCCGAGCGAATCGGCGGTCCCCTTGGTCGTCGCGCGATCGTGCCATGCGACCGCATCGGGAATGAATACCTGTCGGTGGCCCAGGAGCGTCATACGCCACGCGAGGTCAAGGTCATCGCCATACCAAAAATAATCAGGATCCCAGATCCAACCGCCCATTCGGCATTCTTCCAGGACCCGCCTACGGAAGAACGGTACAGCACCTTCAACACCAAAGATGTCGTGCACGGCGGAAAATTTCTGACCATCGGGTTTGCCGTGGCCAATGTTGAGAACTTTCCGGGCGCGCGTCATGCCAAAACCACAGGTATCAATCGTATCGCGATGCAATGCGGTGGACGGCTCTCTCTCGAGATGTGCGATGTCGTATTGGTATACCTTCCCCTGCACGGCTGCGATGGTCCCGTCTTGCTGGCATGCCGCCACCGCGTTCGCTATGAACTGCGGATCGAGCATGACATCAACCGAGAGTGCGAGAACATAGGGGCCGTGGGTGTGCTCCAGCAGCATTTCCTGTCCGGGCCACATACCGAGATTGCGGTCACCGCGAATCAGTTGAAATTCGGGGTATGAGGATGTGACGATATCGGCAGTCGTGTCATCGGAAGCATTATCCAGCACCACGACCTCGATATTCGGGTATGTCTGTGCACGAACCGCATCGAGACAGTGCCGGATGAATCGCCGGCCGTTGTGTACGACAATCTGCACGCTCACCAGCGGTGGTCCGTCATGCATGGTCATTGGCCCAGACCAGTGCGAGGGTCGTGGCGAACATAAGGTATACCCGCTCGTCGAACACAATCGGATCGGTCAGGACATATGCGTAGACCCATGGCAGATATAGTAATAACGACGCGGCATACACCAGCGATGGCTCTCGGGCGGATGCAAACCAGCGCCATGCGGCACGCCATACCCCGACGAGCAACACCAGGGAGACTACGGCGGCAAGGATACCCATTTCGGCGGCAATATGAAGATATAAATTGTGTGCGGTAGAACCGGCGCGCGCAAGCTGAATATCCTCCTCCAGCACAACCGGGAAATTACCGATGCCAACGCCAAAGAATGGACGGTGTCCGATAGAGTCGATGGACGCGCCCCAAATTTTCAGTCGAATTGCATTAGACATTTCGCTCAAATCGATTACCGAGCGCAACCGTCTGCCGAACAATCCCCCGTCCAACTTACTCACCAGAAACTGCGGTGACATGAAGATGGGCCACGCGAGCGTGAACAATACGAAGAACACAGCCAGGTACGAGGCGCCATACGCAAACATACGCCGTCGAACGGTATCAATGTGCAGGCGGCGCATGGACCACAGGAGAACGGGAACCAACGCAAGAACTCCAACGGATGCGGCCCAAATACCACGGGTGCCCGATAAGATAGCTCCAAGAAACGCTGCGGGAACCCAGATAATCGAAAGTGATGCGTAGGTACGCACCAGCCGTTTCAGAGGCACCGAATCCGCGATGCGCAAGATGGGGCCGGTCGCCATGGCCAAAAGTGCCGGAATACCTAGAAGAACATAGACCGGGAACGAGTGCGAGTCGGGAAAGAGCGAAAACATTCGCAATGACAACTGTTCGCCGTAGTATGCCAGCCACGTATTACCCAGGTTAACCGCGATTGAAGACCATTCAGTGCCGAATTGTCTCAATTGAATTCCTCTCCCCCACAGATCGACGAACTGGTAGATGTCCATAAGGTAGACGGATACGAGCTGGAGAAAACCCGCGACGACCACGACCATGGTCGGGATAGCGAGATTGCGGATAACCTCTTCCGAAGCGAGCCTCCCCTGACGCAACAGCGCCCACACAAGCGTGGGAACCAACGACAGATTAATGAAATAGATGATGCGCTTGATACCGACGGCCGGATACTGTGCGCCGATGAGCGACAGTCCCGCGAACAACACAAGTGCACCTAATTGCCAGGCAACGGGATGAGCCTTGCACCATGCGATGGGGCGGCGTATCCCCTCGCGAACCTCGCGTACGAGCGTTGTGCGCGTTGCCGGCTCCGCAAGGTAACGCAACATCAACACCAACGAAAGCGGGCGCCACATATTCAGATTATCGTAGGATGCGGTAAGCGGGAGTGCGATGAACAGAGGAACCGAACGCACGAAAAAAAGAACGCCGTCATCAAGCGGTTGGCGAAGCATCCAAAGTGCGAGCAGTCCGGTCGCCACCAGCGCACCACCGCGAGGAACGATACCTGAGACGACCGCAACGAACACAATCAGATATATCACATACACACGATTGAGCGTCAGGAATTTCATATGATGTCTTCTATCATACCGAGCATACGGCGGGCATGCTTCTCCCAAGTATACCTCGATACAATCGATTCCGCCGCATGCTCGATGTCCTGTCGATGCGCTTCATCGGTCAGTCCCCGTTCGATGACCGCGGCAAGCTCACGCGGTTGGGCGCTGTTCGTGTAGAACGCATGGGAACCTAACAGCTCGCGATGGACAGGGGCGTCCATGACAACAGACGGCACACGATAAGCCAGTGCCTCAACCGGAGGTAATCCGAATGCTTCCATGTCAGACACATAGACCAGCAGTCGCGCGCCTGCGTATGCAGATGCCAGTTCGTCGTCTGTTACACGCTGAGTCCATACGATAGCCGGATGACCCAGTGCTCGATTTGTCGTCTCTACGAGATCTGAAATAACCGGCGGTTGATATTTGTCCGGTCCGATGGCGTACAGTGTCATCTCGGGATGCTGTGGTGCGATGACCGCAAATGCCAGTATCGTCTCTCGGAGATGTCTGCGCGGCAGACCCTGCGCAACATAGAGCACATAACTACCGGCCCGCGGTACGACCACATGGGCGGGAGTAATAGCAAGTTCGTTGACGGCAATCCGTTCCGGAGAAATGCCGAACAGCTCTGCGACACGCGTTGCTGATGTATGTGAAATAGCCATGATGCGTGTTGCGCGGCGCGATGCCCATGTTGCAAAGATACGGTAGGCAAGCCGATACTTGAACGGGAGTGCGCTCCCGCGCATTTCGTACCAAATATCTTCCGTCAGCATCACGATGCTCTTCCCTCGGAAAATGAGCGGGAGCATGAAGTTCGCGATATAGGTGACCGCCGGGCGGTCAAACCACAGCCGGAGCGGGAAGAACACATAGAAGTAGAGTGAGAAGGAGGCGGGAAGCCATCCGAACGGGCGCACAATGACCGCGCTGACATGTGTGTGATGCAACCATGGCTCATCCGGAATACGCGATTTGAAGTACGCAACAACCTCGTAGCGTTCGCGCACCTGTGGTAACTCAACAAATGCATTTAGAAATCCCCTCACCTGTCGCGCCATACCCCATGAAACATCCTCAAGTGATTCGCACTCGACGGCTATGACGGGCAATGTCGGAATGCGGCCCCAGCGGCCGAATATGAAATCAAAAATGCCGGTGAGCGTCGCGCGGCTCTCGGCGGTACGGTGGAGAAACAAGAGCTTTGCCGATTGCAGTGCGATACCGTAGCACACGGCAAGCGGCACCGCCGCCTTGACCCACCACGGACCGTTACGCCAATTGAACCGGAGCGCGTTGCGCGCATGATAGCGTATAAGTAGAGGGCGGCCGAGCTTTTTGGTGCTCTCCGATGTGCGGTGCGTAATCACCGGTTCCTCTAGGAATTGAATGGGAATTCCCGCATACCGTGCGCGCAGAGAAAAATCAGCATCTTCGAAGTACAGAAAGTAATGCTCGTCGAGCAGACCGATGCGCTCAAACACATCACGATGTATGAGTATGCCTGCGCCGATAGCATACGAGCTCTCGGCACCGCCTACCCGGTGGTATGCGTGCGGCAGTGTTGGGCGAAGCCATTTTATAATGCCCGCATATGCGGTGCGGTCGCCTTCGTTGAGGGGAAGTCCGACAATGGCCGGAGTATTCGGTAGCGCAAGTAAGGCGATGAAATCGGGCTGAACAGTGGTGTCGTTGTTGATGAGGAGGAGCCACTCGCTCCCCTGCGCGAGCGCTTTGCGAATAGCAAGGTTGTTGCCGCCGGAGAATCCCCTGTTACGGTCGCTGTAAATGATATCCAAACGAAGCGGGCTGGACGCGATGTATGAACCCAGTAGCGCACGGTCATCCGGGGCGCTGTCGTTATCGACGACAATGACATCGAAATTGCGGGCAGTCTGGCGCTCCAGAGAACGCAGCAAATCCATCGTAGCGCGGGCGTTGTTGAAATTGACCGTAATGAGCGTGAGGTTCATGTCGCGTGTTCTACCAGCATGCGCATGCGTTGCTCAAACTGTTGCGTCCCCCACTGCGCGGCGTGAGAACGGATTTTCTGGGCGTCGTAGCGGTCCAAATTGGTACGCAATCGTTTGATACCGTCCGCAAGAGCTTCGGGTATCGGGTCATCAAAGAATTCTCCGGTGACGCCTTCGAGTACCGTCTCGGTTGCGCCCCCGTGACGCAAGGCCAACACGGGCTTGCCGTGTGTCATAGCTTCTATGGCGGTCAGGCCCCAATCTTCTTCGTTGGGAACAATGACGGCGCGACAATGCTCATAGAGGCCGTCGAGAGCATCATCCGAAACCCATCCCGTGAAGGTAACATTGGTGCCTGCCCGTTGCTGTAGGCGCTCTTTCAGCGGTCCGTCGCCAACCACTACCAGTCGGTACTGCAGTTTCGCGAATGCATCAATCGCCATGTCGAGAGATTTGTGCGGAACCATCCGCGACACAATGAGATAATAATCGTCGATAGATTCACGGGGTGCGACGGACTCGCTGACCGGCCGTGTGGGAGGAGGTACAACGACTGCCGAGCGCCGGTAATATTTCGCGATGCGCTTTGCAACAGTGTCGGAAATGGCAATCATTTCATCGGGGCGTTGGGCGGCGGCCTGATCCCAAGCGCGCAATGCGTGCCGGTAGAATCGTGACAGTAAGCCACTGCGCTCATAGGCGCCGTTTCGGTCCCACAGCATGCGCGCCGGGCTGTAGCAGTAACAGATATGGCGTGTACCGGGACGAACAACGATGCCCTTAGAGAATACTACAGAGGACGAAATGACGGTGTCGTATCCGGAAAGGTCAAACGATTCGACGGCCGAAGGCATGGCGAGTGCCAGATACGGATAGATACGCCACGCAAACGGTACCCGTTGAAGTCCCGATGCAATGACCGTGGCGTTGGGTAGCCACCGGTGCACCGTGGAAGGTTTGTACAGGAGTGTGTAGATGGGCGCTTGCGGCCACAGGCTATGCAGGGCAATCAGAACGCGTTCAGCGCCACCCACACCGACAATCCAGTCGTGTACGATTGCAATTTTACCGGCGCTTGGCGATGACATTTTTCTTATACGTTTCCAGATTGTCTAATACTTTACCGGTACCACGCGCGACGCAGAACAACGGGTCGTCGGCTACGCGTGCGGGTACTCCGGTGACTTTGGTGATGAGTTCATCGATGTTGCGGAGAAGCGCTCCGCCTCCGGTAATGATGATGCCGCGGTCCATGATGTCCGAGCACAGCTCGGGAGGTGTCAGCTCCAGCACGCCTTTGATAATTTGCAGAATTTCCCGCAAATGTTCGCCCAACGCCTCGGTCACTTCATTGCTCGTAATCTGAATGGTTTTGGGAAGGCCGGTTGTCAGGTCGCGCCCTTTAATGTTCAGAGAATCTTCATGCGCGCCGCGGAGCGCACTGCCAATATTGATTTTGATAAGTTCTGCGGTGCGCTCACCGATGGCGAGCCCGTGTTTCTTTTTGACATATTCAACGATGGCCTGGTCAAATTTGTTGCCGCCGATGCGCACCGATTGCGCCGATACGATACCGCCCAGAGAAATCACGGCGAGCTCGGTCGTGCCGCCGCCGATATTGAGTATCATGTTGCCGATGGGGCTGTTGATGGGAATCTGTGCGCCAATGGCGGCGAGTACCGGTTCCTTCACAAGATAGACCGCCTTCGCACCGGCGGCCAGTGTGCTCTCGATGACCGCGCGTTTCTCGGCAGAAGTGATACCGGCAGGTACCGACACGAGCACTTCGGGTTTGATAAAACTGAACACGCCGCCCGCCTTCTTGATGAAGTAGCGCAACATCGCACCCGTTACACGGTAATCCGCCACTGCTCCGTCAATCAGCGGCCTGACGATGATGATGCTGTCGGGTGTGCGGCCGATCATTTCTTTTGCCGAATTACCGACCGCCAGAATCTTATTGTCGAGCACCGAAAGGGCAACCACGGACGGTTCGTTGATGACGATTCCCTTCTTGGGCATGAACACCACGGTATTCGTGGTGCCAAGATCGATGCCAATCTTCCTGGTCATAGCGACTGAATATAGCGTAAATGCCCCTTTTTATCAACAAATAACCGGAGTATACTGATGGCATGAAAAAACGGTCTCGCCGCATTCTTTTCTGGCTCGCAGTGGTGGCATTCGGACTGGCCAGTTGGGTCGTCGTTAAATACGCGCAGGGGTATGTGTTCGACTGGCGTACCAACGCATTTGTCCGCACAGGTGCCATTGCGGTGAGCGTCAATACGAGCGCATCACTATTTATTGATGACATTAAAACCGGTGACACATCGTTTCTCGGCGACCGCGTAGGCAGTGACCGGCTTGCTCCCGGCACGTACGAGGTGCGACTGATCCGCGACGGATATTCGGCATGGAGAAAAACAGCAGAGGTGCGCGAAGGTATGCTCACCGATTTTCCGACGGTACTGCTGCTGCCGACCGACGAACAGTCTTTGGGCACGCTGAAATCAGAGGCGTCGGTGTCGTTGGCGGAATCCCGGACGCTCAAGAACGCTCCGCCGAGAATACTGCCTCTCGAGGTGCGTGTTGATGACTTCGTATTGCGCGGTACGCAGTTACTGGATATGCGCACCGCATCGGGGTCGCTCATTGCGGAAAATGTGCTGGGCATGACCGTCGCAGAGAACACCAGCCGTATTCTGTGGTGGACACACAACGAACTGTGGGTGTTGTGGTTGCGCAACACCGATTATCAGCCGTTTCGTGCCGAGGGAGAGCGGCAGGCCATCACTCGTTTCTCGGTGCCCATCCTTCGTGCCGCATGGTTCAGAGATGACGACCATATCATCGTTGATCTGGGAAATTCCGGCTATCGTGTTATTGAAACGGATGCCCGTGGTGGTGCGAATATCATCAAACTTTGACAATACAGTCTGATTACGGTAAACTATTCGCAAGGTTTAAGGAGGCGCCATGTCAGACCGATTCACGAAAAACCTGACTTTCACAGTTCTCGGTGCGGCTTACATCCTGGGAGGCGTCACTGTCACGCATGTCAGCCCATACATCGCGGGCGCACTCATCGTCATCGGCATCTATCTCGTCGTAAGGGTTGTCAGGGACCTGGTCACACCGCCGAATGCGGCAGACCTTCACTTCAAGCCGTAGGGGGTCAACAACTGCCCACACCGCCGCCATCCCTCTGGCGGCGTTTTATTCATTCGGGTATACTAAAGACCTACTGCCCAATAACCTTTCTACTGCAATCTTCATCTCTTGGCTATGGCTTCGTAATAATTCTTCAACATATCCACCGATATGTTTCAGAATTCTTCCCTCGCCTCGCTCAATAGCTAAAGATTTCGTAACGAAAATTATTGAGTAGTAGGTCTTTTGACTATGAACTACGGGGATAAACTACAAAAACTATTAGAGGAGGCAGTGAAACAAGATGCCTCGGATTTGCACATTGCCGCCGGCCGTCACCCGACGCTCCGGGTATATGGCGCTCTGGTCGCTCTGGAGAAAGAGGAAATCCTTACGCCCGAATCGGCCGAAGGGTTAATTTCCGAGCTGTTGCCGCCGGCAATGAAGGAGCGCTTCTTGCGTGAGCGGCAATTGGATTTCGCATATTCGATGAAAGGTGACGGACGCTTTCGCGTCAACGCCTATTTCCAACAGGGCACCTGGTCCGCCGCGCTTCGGTTAGTGCCTGCCAAAATCCGTACCATCGAAGAGCTGGGATTGCCGGAAGTGTTGCATGACTTCGCAAAATTGACACAGGGTTTTATCCTGATGGTCGGACCGGCCGGACATGGCAAATCAACAACCACTGCCGCGATTCTGGATGAAATCAGCCGTACACGGACTTCCCATATTATCACCATTGAAGACCCTATCGAGTATCTGTTTTCTCAAAATCTCGGCATTGTATCCCAGCGTGAAGTCGGGGGCGATACGCTGTCATTCGCAGATGGCCTCAAAACGGTATTGCGACAGGATCCCGATGTCATCATGGTCGGTGAGATGCGCGACGCAGATTCCATTTCTGCCGCAATGACGGCGGCAGAAACAGGTCACCTTGTGTTCTCCACCCTGCACACCAACTCAGCGGCCCAGACCGTTGACCGCATCATCGACTCATTCCCGCCTGCACAGCAACAGCAAATCATCTCCCAGGTCGCCACCACGCTCGTAGCGATTGTGTCTGAGCGCCTCATCCCCCGCATCGGCGGCGGACGCGTACCTGCGCTGGAAGTTATGATGATGAACCCTGCCATTCGCAACCTCATTCGCGAGCACAAAATATTCTCAATTGATTCTGTCATACAGACGGGCATTAAAGAAGGCATGATGACGCTCGACTATTCACTGGCGGCACTGGTCAAAGCAAAGCAAATCACTCCCGAGAACGCCGAACTCTACGCCTCCAATCCGGCGGAGCTCCAGAAGCACCGATAATTGACTTTTCGGTAAGTTCGTCATATAATACTCTTCGATGTGAGAGAGTAGGACTTTAACTTACAAAGGAGAGCTCATGAAGCTCAAAGCAGTGATGGTCCTTGCTGTGCTGATGGTTGTCGGGACGGCGTACGGCACGGGATACCCCAAACCAAAACCCCTCCCCAACCGTTTCGTTCAAGACTTCGCGCACATCATCCCCGACCAGGAGGAGGCCCGGCTCGAACAGCGCCTGGAGGCCTACGAGATGGCTACCTCCATCGAGATTGCGGTGGTGACCGTGACATCCCTGGAGGGTGAAACCATCGAGATGTACACGGTGGATTTAGCCGAATCCTGGGGCGTCGGCAAGAAGAACAAGGACAACGGCATCGTGTTCCTCACCGCTCCCAATGAGCGGGCCACGAGAATCGAGGTTGGATATGGCCTCGAACCCGATCTGACCGACCTGCGCTCGCACCGCATCATCGAGGAGCAAATCATCCCCCACTTCAAGGAGGGAAAGTTTCCCGAAGGAATCTCTGCCGGTGTCGAGGGCATTCTTGCTGCCTTGGGAGAAGCACCGTATGCCACTCGGCTCGCCGAGCGCGAGGTCCAGAGACAGGCGAACATCACGGCAAGGACGGAGGCCGGCAAGCTCTTTGGAATCATCGTCTTGAGCTTCTGCGGGATTGTTTTCGTAGTCGGCCTCTTTGTCCGCAGAAGTGCCCGCAAAGACCAGCAGAAGAAAAACAAAGAAAAGCTAGCCCGTGTCATCGGTATGATGGGCCGCGTGAGGTCGCAGGGGTATGTGCCGATTGCCGCAAACCTCGGCCGGTTGCAGGAAAAAAGCCCGAAGAGCGTTTGGCAGGAGTTCGCCGAAACTCTCATGGCCTACCCCGGCAAACTCGACAAGCTCAACGAAGAAATCAAACGCCTGTCGAGAAAGAACAGCGTAATGAAGGACCTCGACAATGTCGCCGACGAGCTCGTACGCATCGAGGAATCGCTCACACTGCTCCTGCTGTTTCCCAAGCGCCTCCAAGAGAAGAACGAAGCTGTGCTCAAGGCCCGGGAAGAAGCAAAGGTGGTCGCCGCCCGGCTCCCTGAACACCTTACCCGTGTCAGAGAGAAGGTCAGTCAGCCCGCCTACACCAGTAAGGCGCTCGAGCAAGTGGACGCGGCCCAGAGGACTTTCGAAAAGGCCCGGGCATTCCTCTCTGCCAGGCTGGTGGATTGGATCGCACTCCTGGCAACCCTCAAAGTAATCGAGGCGTCATTGCACCAAGCCACCGAGATGACCAAGGAGAACGAGATACTGAAAGCGAGCAAGGAAGCCGCGGAGCGCGCGGTCGCCAAGCGACACAGAGAGGAAGAAGAGGATCGTCGCTGGCGGCAATCACAGTCGGATTCCTCATCGCCTACCTCCTACGGTAGCAGTGGTTCATCTTCCGGCTCCGGTGGATTCGGTGGAGGCAGCTTCGGCGGAGGCGGTTCGTCAGGCAAGTGGTAACGCACGCGGCGCGGGAGGCCTCCAAGACCCCGCGCCGTTTTTTATTGAATCATCCCGCCGATGGGCATAGACGCGAGTTCAGCGGGGGGTACGACAGCAACATCCTTCCACTGATAACCACGAGAAAGAAACGCTCGCTCCGTGGAAATGGGCTGGCGGTATCCGTCTTCGGTGAGAAGATAAACAGTCGGCGAGTCATCGGCCCGTGCCAGACGGGCGCTGTAGATTTCTACATACGCTCCGATGTTCGTCCATGCGAACATCTCTATGGCTAATGCAGTCGGCAGACGGATACATCCGGCTGAATATCTGGTAGTGATGACCTCGCCGGATGGGTACAACGGGATATCGTGAAAATAGTAGCCCCCAAAGAACCGCATGCTAAATGGCATAATGGCACCCGATAAGCCCGAGATATGCCGCCGCTCTTTGGAGAGGATGCGGAACTTCCCGATCGGCGTCGCGGTGCTGTTGTTCGGATTACCGGTACCCGCTATTCGGGTAAACTTGTACAGATTACCGTTTTCGTACAGGGCTATAGAGTGATTATAGAGGTTGACCCGGATGAGCTGATTTTGTTCCCCTCCGTAGAAATTCAGCATGAGGCCCGACAGATAGCCGGAGAACGAGGTATCCTGGGACCGCAGATGCGTTGAAAGAACACCGTATCCGGACAGTGACACGATTGCTACGACCACAGGGAGCATCAGCCCTTTACGCATATGTTGACGAAGCTATTTCTTTTTCGGTTGCTTGGGCTTTTTGGTTTCTTTTCTCTGGGAATCGTTTCCTTTTGCCATAGTCGTTTATGAGTTGCTACCGAATATAGTATATCATCTTACTTCTTCCGGCGCGAGACATATAAATACACTAAGATGCTTGCGACGGCGGCAAAAAAGCACCAGACGGAAGGAAATGATGGCCGTGACAACCAGGCAACTACGATGGCCGAGGTAAGGGCGATGATGCCTGCCCTGAAAAATCCGGGTATACGCGATACGAGAAGAGCACCAGAGACAGCAATAATATAGAGTATCGCCGTCTCGGTGCCCAAGAATATGCCCAGATTATAAACGATGTGTCCGCCTGCCGTGTAGATGTACAGGGTACCCGTGAGCATTTGCCACATGTTCCAGAGAGCCGCCGCTATTCCAAGACCCAAAAACCAGCGAGTGAAATGGCGACTTGCACGGTCCAGTATATACACCGCGAACGGCACATAGACCGGCCAAAGAACATAGGCAATCGTCAGGAAGCCGTAGCCCGCAGCAGGGCAGGTGGTGCCATTACCGAGGTAAAGCCACTGTACGCCCTCCATGGCCTGTTGGGCGGCAAATACTAGTGGGATAACTGCGACGATTCGCTGCTTCGGCGTGGCAGCGCGCAACGAGGCAACACCAACAACAGCTAATCCTCCACTGGCAATAAAACTTGCGGTGGCGGAAAAACACATAAGCTATCCCAGAAGAACCATCAAAGCGCCGGCGAGGATGAGCAAGTCAAATTCCCAACCCGTACCGGTATGTGACCAGAACGGTGTCTTCCACTTGAAGAGATGCTGGTACAGCGCGCCCAGCATGACGAGCACGATGAATGCCGCGCCGTATAGCTGTCCGACATTCAGGGCAACAGCTAATCCGGCCGCTATCTCACCAGCTCCGTGCAGAAACGAAACTTTCCTTGAGCCCCACCAAAACGGCGCCATCATGTCCGGGTTTTTTGCCTTGGCATACCCATGCACAAGAAAAATGACGCCTAGTACCGTGGTCAGCGCATACCATCCCCAACCGTAGAACTGAAATAAGAAGTCTGTCATGCCTACAGTATATCACACTAGTTCTCGAGCGCGTCGATTTTCGCGGCGAGAATAAAATCGTTTTTACTCAAGCCGTTGATTGCGTGAGTCGTAAGCGTCACCTCTAAAAATCCCCAGCCGAAGCGGATATCGGGGTGGTGACCTTCAGCCTCGGCTAGCGCGCCGATGGCATTGACCCGCTTGAGAGCTTCTGCAAAATTCTTGAATTTCCACTTCTTGAAGATGTGGTCTCCGTCGACAACCTTCCAGCCGGAAATCTCCTTCAAGTATTCAGTAATCTCATCAGGCGTAGCCTTCGGCGTCTGGCCGTTGCACGCCTCACATGTGTTCTTCGCGAGTTCACTCATTAATTTGAATTGTATCACAAACTCCGGCTTCGACCCCGACGAGGTCCGAGCGCGTAGCGGCCATACCGTTCAGCAGACGGCTTCGGAGGCCGACGGGCCGAGAACGCAGAAGCCCCGCCAGCAAGGCGGGGACTTCGTGTCTGTCGAATGGTATGGCCGCTACGCGCGACCCCCATGACTAGGAGAGGTGCTTCGAGACGAGCTTGGTCATCTCAAACATATTGACGACCGCTTTGCCACCAAAGACGGCCTTCAAGTTGGCGTCCGCATTGATGTTGCGCTTGTTCGCCGGGTCCTGAAGATTGTTCTTCTTGATGTAGACCCACAGTTTCTTGACGACCTCCGAGCGGGGCATAGGACCCGCACCAACTACTTCAGCTAACTCCGGGCTGACCTGCATCGGCTTCATAAACGCTGAATTGGCTTGTTGTGCCATGGTTGTTTATTAGTTGTTACCGTTCCTTACAAGTATACCCTGAAATTCACACAAAGCGCAAATAGAGAGAAAGGTCCTATTTCTTCTTATAGATGACGCCACGGCCCGCAGAGCCAACCTGAACAATCTTGCCCTCCTTCTCCAGCTCGTCCAGATACCGCGTAGCGGTGGCATCGGATACCCCCAACGCCGTCTGCACCTGGTCGTTGAACACCTCAGTTCTGCCGTCAAACAGCGCCATCACCCGCTTGCGCGGTGGGACGCTCCCCGCCCCCGCACGCATGCCCGCCCAATACCCCGCCCCGAAACCGACGAGTAAAAATATGAACCATGTCATGCCTCCATGCTACTCTCCCCTCCTTAAAACACAAACGGCTCATTTAATGAGCCGTTTGTGCCATATACAACTACTTCGTACTTACTGGAGAACGCCGATGTAGAAGGCGTTATTCAGAAGGCTAATCGAGTGGCCACTCTGAGCGTTAAAGGCAGTGGTGCCGTTGACGCCGCAGAGCAGTGCCAAACCCGCTGTACCTCCCGGGTAATTGACATAGCCCGTCACATTGTAGACATTGCCGCTGATAACGGTCCAGCAATTGCCTAATGTGTTATGCGTAGCAACAGTTGCCATCGTATAACCGACCGGCGTGGCTGTCGGAGTCGGCGTAGGGGTTACCGCAGCAAGTTGGTTTGTCTTACATCTGGTAATCGCGCTGTCGTAGGCGGTTTGAGCCGCATCGGACGCGATACGCTGGATGTTCATGGCGACAGTGATGGCAGTGCGATAATTCGCATTTGCCGTATCAATCTGCGCCAAGTTACCGTTAGCGGCAGTGATGGCATTCTTCCGAACCTGCTTGGCGTTCTTCTTTGCAGTGTTAAGGACATCCTTAGACGCTTTCTCTGCGGTGTTGAGCGCCGTCTGGGCATCTTTCCGGCAAGCCCTGTACACGCTACTTGCGTTTATGGACTTTCCGTTGTTTTCCTTCTGCTCTGACTTCTGCTCATCGTTTTTACCCTTGTTATCTTTGCCGTTATCGGCCAATGCCGTTGCGGCAAGTGATACTGCTACGAGACCCACGAGTCCTCCCAACGCGTACTTTTTTATGTTCATACGGATATAGTTAGAGTTATGGTTACATGAGGTAAGACGGGGCCCAAAGCAAACTCTTACAGCACAAAAACAGCCGGTCCTTAGGGGAACGGCTGGGGGGTCAGGCGCGTGGTATCGGGTTGTTGGGCGCTGCGAAGAAGAGCTCGCGGTGCTCGGTGAGGCGCTTGAGCGCCCGCTCAAACTGGGGGTGAAGCTCTGCGTACTCATCGGGGGTCACGAAGACCATGTAGCCCGCCTGAAGCGCTCCGTGCATCTTAACGAATACGCTACCGTGCACCGCAACTTGTTGTCCTTGGCGGCGAGCAGCCTGCAATTCTTGCCGCGAATGCGCCCACTCCTCGCGTATGGCCTCCAATCCGGCGCCCACATCGATGTCCCGGTTGAGAACACTGGGAATCGGCCACGAGGCGTGCGCCGCTATCGTGAGCCCTAACGCGTTGTCACAGATAAGCAAGTTCTCAATGAGCTCGTGATAGCTCTCATCGACGAAGACAAACTTGACCTCCTTGGTAGTGCACAGGTACAGCAGCTTGGTTTCTGCCGCCGCGACAGCCTCGATGGCCCTGCGGGCCGCAGGAGCGTTCCATGTGGCGCACAACCTGCTCATCAGAACGGTCTTGATGCGCGTACGCGCAACCGGGCCATACCACTTGCGGGTGCCTTCCGCGCGCATGACTTCTTCCGCGATGATGCGATCTACCTCCGCTTCAGGATATTCCCGCATCTCTCACCTCCTCCGTTGGTATAGCAAGTAAACGCGAGCGTCGCAAACGAAAAAAAGACCGAGGGGTGGGTTCCTCGGTCGAGGTCGATACGGTTACTGCAGGGGTGCGGCCGCCAAATCATGCATGAGGCGGAGCTCGCTCATCTGAATGTCGTACTCGGTGGTAAACCGCTCCATCAGACGGTCGCCCAGTATGACCCTCAGGAGTTGCTTGAGATGCCAGCACAACCCATCGAATAGCCACCGTTGAGCCTCGAAAATTCCGATAGCGGACAGGCGCTCAATTTCATCGGACTTCTCTTCGCAGAAGGCGCGCAAGGCGCAGACGATTGCCTCATCGCGCTCGCGGTTATGTGCCTCATGCGGCAAGATGGTCCGGAAGATGTTCACCACGCGAGCGATAGTGGCGGTGTCTTCAAAGAGCGCACGAACCTTGGAAGCTTCTTCCGGCATCACGATATGCGGCAGTTCGGTCGGTCCCAGCGTGTAGGGAATCACCCTGCCCCAGAGCCGAATCACATCCAAGAGCAACCTCCCCTGGTATGGGTCCAGCTCCGGCATCAGTTTTGTGAACACATTCAGATTGCCAACGAGCCAGCCTGCTAGGCACGCCCGCTTCCCGGGAGCACCGCCGTCCTGACTTGTCATCAGTACCTGAAAGAATTCGAGCTGCCTTAATCCTCCGCCCATAGCGCCTCCTCATGTAACGACACCCCCAACTCTACTCTCCCGCATCTCTCTCCGCAAACGGCTCATTATGTGAGCCGTTCTTTTGAGGAGCGGCGCGGCCATGCCATTCAGCAGACCGCTTCGGAGGACGACTGGCCCGAGAACGCAGAAGCCCCGCCAGCAAGGCGGGGCTTCGTGTCTGTCCAGTGGTATGGCCGCGGAGCTCGACACGAACAGCTAGCCGAGAAAGGCGAATAACTTATAGATTAGGAATGCCGGCCACACGAGAGCCTTGAGGAAACCCACAGCGACCGACTCAAACCCAATCGATTGCTGGTAGAAATACACCGCTGCCCCGATAAATCCGAGAAAGTACACGCCCCCTCCGGTAGCTTCATTTCTCATGTTCGTATGATTAATTAATAAACCAGAATGGGTTGCCGAATCGGAGCTTGTTGAGCAAATCAAATGTCGGCGACTGGTCGGTGGCCGCTGACGGGTCACCATTGCCCCACGCAACGAGAATGTTTGCCTCCCCTTTTTCGTAGTACCCCATCACCGCCGATACATACGCGGCGCCCAACAGTACCAGTAGCCATTTCAACTTCCTTGATTTGCGCCTCATGTCCCCATTCTACTCCCCCGCCTCCCTCCCCGCAAACGGCTCACCGATGAGCCGTTTAATTTCTATGAGCCGTTTAGTTCGTAAATGAAATCGTCAGCTGCAGCGCAGTGGCAAAGAGTCCCCAGAATAAGTACGGCAGAAGAAGCCAGAAGGTTGGACGCAGTACTCGCCATGCTCGCCATTGAATATACGATAGCGATACGAGCACGAGCAGAATATCCAAAGATGCCGGCCACAGCGGTGTCAGACCTAATTGAATAGGCGTAAACAAAAGATTGGCAATCCAATTAATGCCAAACGCCCAGAGGAATCCGCGAGGTGCGCGCCCCTTCCATACCGCATACGCGGTGTACACGGTTGCTATGATGAAAAGAGGATAGATGATGCCCCAAGCAACGCCGAACAGCCATGCGGGCGGGGCCCATGGAGGAAGCAGGATGCTCTGATAGAACTCCGCGTAGCTCAACATAACTGAAGCTCATTATACACCCAACCCCTCTTGAGATAAACAAAAAGAGCCCGCCACAGTGGGGCGGGCTCGGACGGTCAGGGCTGGAATAATTCTTCGGGCATCAGACGCACCTCACGCACCCCCGAAAATTGCTTCGCCGTGTTTTCGATCTGCGCCCGTAAGATGCTCACAAAACATGAACCGCCACCCGTGCGATTGTCGGGGTCATTGAATGTCAGCGTCAGAACACCGCCAGTCAGCGATGCCGCAGTAAGGGTGACGCGCTTAAGTGGAAGTTCGGAGACCATGCCCTGGGCGCTTTCGGCTGATGTGGGTTTGGTTATCAGGAGAAGCCGAATCGTGTCCTGGATAGGGGTATTCGTGAACGGAATTTCACGGGTAGCGGGCATCGAACCGCCGGTACTGCACATGATATTTCCGGACGCATCCTTATCGAGCTCGGGATTGTAGAAGAAAAGCTTCACGCTCCGCATCGCAACCGGAGATGACGACGGTACCACACTCGGAATCAGTGCACTCGGAAGCCCGCTATAATATCCCAAAGCGATTGCGACGGCAATCGCAATCACAACAAGTACTCCCGCCATCTTTATTTGCTTTGAGATTCGCTTCATACCCCAATGTTACTCTCCCACCTTCCTCCCCGCAAACGGCTTCCGCAAAAGAAAAACCGGCAGGCGGAGGCGCCTGCCGGTCCAAACGTTGCGAAATTCTACTTCTGCTTGTCGATGGTCCAGATGTAGCCGGCGGATGTCAGGTCGATGACCTTCCGGGCGCGCGACCGACCGTCGTCGTACTCGGCGAAGAGCGAGTGCTCTCCCACCTCGTATCTGACGTTGCACTCGCGTTGCGGGGTGGCACGGCAGGTCTCCTCGTCGCCGTCCACCGAGAACACGAGCGGGTCGGCCGTGTTGTTGATGAACCTGATCAGCCCCGTGCTCTGGGCCTGCACCGGCGGCGGCTGTACCGCGAACCCCGCCATCAGCGCCAGCAGACCAATCGACAACACCATCAAGACTGCCTTTCTCATACGACCTCCTTTGTTACTGCGAGTTCACACTATAACACACTAATTCCCTCCCCGCAAACCGACCATTTTCCAAAAAGCAGCGGCTATTTCTGATTGATAGCTAGAATTTCGTTAACGCGCTTGAGAACTAGATCGCCATCTAACATCTCGCGTCCTTTAATGCGAAGTAATGGAAGGTTAGCCGACTCAAGAATACGCTGAACCTCAATATCGCGTTGGATTCTATCTGGCCGCTCATGTGAAGGGTCATCTAGCTCAATCGCTAGTACCGTGTGGAGACTATTTTTCTCACACAATACGTAATCAACTGACTTTTCGTCGATATGCCGAAACGCACCAAACCAGCTCTGGCCCTTAATCTTGTGCTCAACAATCGATGGCAAGTGGATTTGCGGGAATACCAAAAAACGGTCGCCGATTATCCGCGTAAGAAGGCGAAAGAACTCCTGCTCTGTATGCGTCATAACAGAAGCTTTTCTCCCGTAGAGATATTTATACGGCTGTGCCTTTTGTGTCTTTCTACGAAATAGGCCTACCAGCACCACGAGCACGATAAGGCCAAGAATAATCGGCCAAAACGGCTTCACGAACGTGAAGAACGCATTCACTATTTGCCAAAAATCGAGATTGATCATTTTATTTTGTCGATTTCTTCCATGATACGGTCGGTTTCGGTGAGCGCAACAATAATTTTTTGATAATGTGAGATATCATCAAATGACAATTTCATACCACGTCGATCTTTCAACCACTTCTGAGCTGGCAAGTAGCTACCCATAACATACCCAAACGCTTCTTCGGATATATTTTGAAAACTTTGCGTTTCATTAATAAATACTTCACCCTTCCTGAATATAGGGAACTTCGGACCAACGATGTTACTGCCGAGTGCTGGAAACTTGGATGTGTAGTTACCGATCTCGGGATGTTCTAGTAGATGATAGAGGCGCAGGTCTCTGCCTTTTTGGACGAGCTTCAGAAATGTCTCCTTATTTGACGGGTACGGAATACGCGGGAAGTCCGTCTTCAGGAATTCTTGGTATTTTTTTCGATAATTTAGTGAGTATAGCGTCGCATAGATGTAGTCAAGGATATCTTCTGACGATATGGCACCGACAACATTTTCTATTTTGCTCACTATTTCTTTCCTTAGATTAGAGGTTCGTGTATTATCGTCAGAGTAAAGATATAGCGGGAAGACGTAGCCAGCCTCCTTAGTTCGATTCGTTAGGAGGCACATGTCAATTAGACCCCTTCCAATGAAGGCGTGGTTAAATTCATTGACTGCCAGCTGGCGAGGAACGAGAAGTGCGATGTTGTCTCGTTCGAGAAGATGCTTCATAATCGCATACCGGGGACGAGCAATGAAACCCTTATTTTCGTGGGTATAGTATATCCATCTAACATCGAATGGACGGTAAGATATTTGCCTCAAATGAGATTCGGAGAAATTTCTTTCTACATCGTTCTTTGCGTTCGGCAGCTGCCAGCTACTAGTATCTTTCGGAATGCCGTACTTCTGGCGCAATGCGACAACATCCAAACTCTTAAAATCTAGAACACGCTGTTGGAGCATTTCTTTTCTTTGATCGATGGCCAACTCATCCCTGAACGTTGCAATTCCAACACTGGACTCTAAGAATAATTCATCGAGACTGAATCCTCGTCTGTATTCTTCTCTGCCCTCCATGTTCTTATCCACAAAGAAATACATCTGGTCATCGAGTGACACCTCTTGCCAGTTTGGTTTATAAGAATCTAGGGCAGTAAATTTCGAACGACGAGAGCCGAATAAGTCGTCATGATATACTCTGGCCGGTTGATTGGCCTTCTTGTCTCCTGTTTTCACGGCAATCAAGATTGCTACTCCCTGTTGAATATCAAAGACGTTTTCATCTTTGTTGCCATCGGGAGAAAGTTCCTCCTTTTTTAGATTGCCATGGAGATCGAGTACATAGATTGAATCGAAAGTTTTTGTCAGATGCCATCGCATACCACGAAACGTTGGGTTATCAATGTAGCCGTGAGCTGTGATCATGGCTACGATGCCCGTACCAGTTTTCTCAATAAAACTCTCTGCTAAACGGATAAACTTAACATAATCATCGTTCAGCCATTTTGAATTCCGCTCTTGTAGCTTCATTCTCCCGCCAGGCTCTACTTTATACACATCATGCCCCGTATACTGCTTATTTTGAGACTCACCTTTATATGGCGGATTGCCAATAACGACCATAACCGGCAACTCTTCTTTTACTCGTGAAGCACCAATAGACTCTTCGGTAAGCGAACGCATCAGTCCGAATTCAAGCTGTGGTTGCACGGCGCCCGCGGGTTCCAAAGAATTTGTAAGATACACACCGATTCTGTCGTTTGGTTCGGCACCTGTTTCAGTCAGAACCATGGATAACTTGAGGTGTGCGACAATATAACTTGCGACGAGAAGCTCGAATCCGTGCATTCGTGGAAGTAAGTGTTCATTTACATAACTTGGCCATTGACCTTTTTGACTCTCAAATGACTCGTATATCTTGTGGATAGTCTCATTCAAGAATGTTCCGGTACCAACAGCGGGGTCCAAAATCTGGACACGGTGAATCTGTTCCTTAACTTTTTTAAACTGGCCTGTTTTATTAGTCTCCTGAATAGAAATCTCATGCTCAACCTTAGAAGTGTCTGCCAGTCCTTTTGAGAGACCAAAATCGCGACGAAGAATCTCGTCCACCGATCGAACGATGAAACGTACAATAGGCGGGCGAGTATAAAATACGCCACGATCTAACTTCTGCCCTTTATCGTATTCTCCCAAAAAGTCTTCATAGAAATGAACAACGGGATCAAGTGCTTCGGGGTCCTTACCCCACAAACCTACTTGCCTGAAGCGATCCTCCATAATTCCCTTGACATCAGCTGCGGTAAATATTAAAGATAAATCGGAAACGATATAATCAAGTCTTGAGTCAAACTCTGGGCCAGAAATATGATTAAAGAACTGCCTTAAAAAGGGGTTAGAGCGTGGCACAAGGCCTTGTGCTTCCTGTCTTGAAAAATTCCCTGGCGTTTTATCGTAGAAGCGAGCTACAAATAGGCCATATACTAATGTTTGGGCATACATATCCGCAAATTGCTCGATCGTTAGGTCGTGTATAAGAAGACGCTTAAAAACGTCGAATTGTTCAAGAAGCGATCGACTTTTCTCTCCACCTTCTTTGCTATAGATGACAATATTTTCTCGAAGACGACGCCCTCGACCACCCATGATTCGAGACAATTTTTCTGCAGAGGTTATCGTTTGAGCTCCGAGTTCAAGAAACGCTGAAAGTTCGCGGACTAGTAACTCATATGCCTCCGCGTGAAATACCAATCCCTCTCCATGACGAGATGCGATAATGATTTTTTCTCCATAGGGTTCGCCGTCTCGGAAAAATCGAAATTCAATGTAGTTCGTCAATATAAGCTTCGGATATCCTAGATACCTCTCGAGTTGTTCCGATGTCTGGACTTTATCCAAGTTTACAGCGAGGTCCTTCGTTTCAATGTAGGCAAGAGGAACTGCCCCTTTTTTAACAATAAAGTCGGGCGCTCCAAACTGAGAACGCTTTGGCTCATTAATTATCTGGCAGTTCTCGCATGTAGTCCCCAGAAACTCTTCAAAGGGTGCGCGATAAGAATGCTCACCAGCCTCGCCAGTTGCAAACTTGCCGCCGATTTTTCCGAGATACTCCGCGACTTTATGTGCAGTCACAATTCTTCAAATCTACCAAAAAACCGGCCTTGTGGCCAGTTCTCGGTGAACGGCTCACCGAATGAGCCGTTTGATCCCGTGGTATTCAGACGAGTTGCGGAATTTTCAGTAGCTTGCGTATCTCATTGAGGTCATCATCATTTCTAAGGGCATTATTGCCCGGACCTAGGCCGTTCGAGAGTCTGATGAGCCGCCGCGCAGCGTCCGCAACATTTCTGTCGTCGTTCTTTGTACGAAAAACCAGTTGTTTTCTCGATGCTTCTAAATCGCATGAATTTCTACGAAGATCGTCCGAGCATTTTTGATAGCGCTCCGGCCAAAAAGAATTTTCACTAGGCGGAATAGGGTTTGTTATTACATTCGCGTAATATTTCAATTCGTTATCGATTTTCCCAATCACTCCCTTATATTCTTGCAGGGGCACTAGAACGAACCTTTGGATTGTTTCGCCTATCAGAAAAATAACCACGCCAGATATGACGGTCTGAAAAACTGTACTTCCGAGAAGGGTCGCGATCATGTCAGGCGACAAATCTAACAAAAAACCGGCCCCGTGGCCAGTCGTGGAGTAGGGTCGGTAATGTAGTAGGGCAGCTCGTTTAAACTAGCGTTGCCTGGGAACCACCCAATAGGACTTGATTAATGAGATCGTGATACAGCCTACTAGCTAGTGTAGTATTGAAGTCGGGATCATTGGAGGCTGTTAGCAATAGCAGTTTTTCTCTATATAGGCCCTGTGACTTTAAAAAGGCGATTTCCGCAGAGTCTCCTAAAATCATTGATTCTATAACTTTGAAGGCAGGGTCCAGAAAAAACTCGGCCACTTTATCCTCCAGCTGTTCTTGCTTAGTTTGCTTATTGAGATGGACGAATTGAAAATTCTTTTTGTATCCGATAAAACATTTCCCACCAAGATTGATAATTTCGGGGCCAAGCTTTTCGCCAGCATCACAGGCAAGAGCGTGAACAAATTTCCCCTGCATTATTTTGGCATTTTCTCCAACCCGAATCAGTATTTCTCTGTTATATCCACACAGATGATCTGGGCCCCCGTGTCCGTTAAAAAAAACAATCTGGGGATCATTCTCTGATATAGCGGTCTCAATATTTACTCGAGTGACCGAAGGGCCCGATAATTCTATAACTACTGTCTCGGGCTGTTTTTTAGCCAGCTCAACCACTCGGTCACACCAGGCACCTATATACTCAGTGGGCCGATCGTGAGCCGGGTTTGTAAAAACCAGTATGCGGCTCACTGGGTGACAAGATTAGGGTTAGCAATCTTAGCAACAATGCCAGTTCTTAGGGCGCGTAGAAATTCCATTTCTGTCTCGATATAGTCCAAGCCAATAGTAGACTCATTGGTAACATGTTGAATCATCTCATCTCGAGAGATATTGGCCGCCTGGTCTCCGCTGGAAAAGTGAAGATTTCGAGACAAAATTTCTAGTCGAGCTAAGATTGTTTCTTTTACTACCGGATCGGCTGATTTTTGCACAACTTTTTTCATATTCTAGATTAGCTGTAAGCGCTCAAGCTCGCTAAGGATTTTTTCAGAAAGTTCTGTTTTTGCCTTCACTTCAATAAATGCAACATCCCAAGTAATGGGTTTTTGTATTCCGTCTAACTCAATCACCAAAATAATCTCATTTCGGAGACTTAATGGAATGTTGGAGTAAACTCTTAGAAACCGTTCCCTGAGATCATCCATAAATAGTACTTTGTAATTGGGGAAGGATTATACGCTATTTACTAGGGGGAATCAAGATGGGATGAGCCTCTATATACTAAAATTTACCATTTTTGTGCCAGCAGGGACAAGGGGACAACTAAGATGCGCGTGGCCATTTGCGAGCGCACCACCCGGGCCCTGGCATGCTCGCTTGCTGTACCAAAGCCGAGCGAACAGCGATGGCGACGTTACGCACCGGGAGCGGACAGGGCTTGGGTGGTAAGCGAGAACAGAAACCCCGCCGATTGGCGGGGTTTCTTCTGCGTTACCGTTTCGCCCATCTTGGACCCTTCCTCGCTTTTTTGAGACCGGGTTTCTTTCTTTCGACTTTTCTCGGATCGCGGGTGAGGAAACCTGCCTTCTTCAATTTCTTACGGAAATTCGCATCGAACAGCTCGAGACAGCGCGAGATGCCGTGGCGAACAGCGTCGGCCTGACCCGAGATACCGCCTCCGTTAACATGCGCGGTGACCTTGAAGCGCTGAAGCGATTTCAGGCGGCGGAGCGGTTGCTCGACGCGCAGAATGAGGTTCTTATCCAAAAAGTATGCGGCATAGTCCTTATCGTTGACGGTCATGAGCGCGGCATCCTCGGTGAGCTTGTCGCCCGACTTGCGGGTCATCAGGCGCACGCGCGCAACGGCTGTTTTGCGGCGGCCGACCGCTTCGAAATACTTCTCCTTGGCTCCCTCGGGAAGTTCTTCCAGTGTCATCGGGCCCAGCTCAATGTCATCATCGTCGCGAACAGTGTCCACGAAGGTGGGAGTGGCGGGCTTTACGGTGATTTCTTCGGGTTGGGTGGTTGCCATTATTTTATTTGACTAGGATGTGACTCAACAGCTTGTCGCGCTGGCGGTTCTCGGGAAGCATACCACGCACGGCCATACGCAGGACTTCTTTCTTGTCCTTGGCCCACATCTGCTCTAAGGTTGCTTCTTTCATACTGCCCGGGTACAGCGAGTGCTTGTAGTAGATGGTAGAGGTTGCCTTGGTGCCTTTGAACACAATTTTGTCGAGGTTATGCACGACGACCTGAATGTCGGGGAGGATGTTGGGCGTCCAGCCGGGTGTATCTTTGGCGCGCAACATAATAGCAATCTTAGATGCCATTCTGCCTAACGACTGATTGGTTGCGTCGATTTCGATAACTTTGCTCATGTGATTAGGAAACAAATTCTACAATCGCTACGGGCGAACCGTCGGACTGGCGTCGTCCCAGCTTGATGACACGAGTGTAACCCCCGGCGCGGTCGGCAAACTTGGGGGCGACTTCCTTGAACATCTTGGTTGCAGCCTCGGTGCCGACCTGCCGAAGCAGGAGTCGGCGACCTGCGAGTGTGCCGCGCTTGGCCTGCGTGACCAGCTTGTCGGCGACGGTCTTGAGCGTCTTGGCGCGGGCGGTGGTGGTGCGGATGCGGCCGTGGGTGATGAGCGCCGTCAACAGCCCCTTGAGAAAGGCTTTGCGTTGCTGCATCTCTCTTCCGAATACTCGCTTGTTACCGCGTTTCATTGGGTGTGTATACTATCACGAAATTACGATATTGTCTACTCTTTTTTGGCTTTCTTCTCTTTCTTAATTTTCTTTGCCACGCGTGCCTCCTGCTCGGGGACGGCAATCTTGGCAACAAGCGCAAAGTGATCGGCAAGAATCGTGGCCGCTTCCTTCATCGCCTCTTCGGGCTGGACGGCGCCGTCGGTTTCGATTTCCATCGTGACCTTGTTGAAGTCGATGCGCTGTCCGACGCGGACATCTTCGATGCTGAAGTTCACCAGACGAACCGGTGAGTAGGCCGCATCAATGGCGATAACGCCGATGGGCAGTTTCTCTTTCTGGCGCATCTCCACGGAGACATACCCGCGGCCCTTTTGTACCGTGAGCTCCATGTCCAGCTCGGCTTTCTTGTCGGTGAGCGTGCAGATGTGCTGGTCGCGGTTGATGAGCTCTACATCAGAGGTGAGTTGGATGTCGTCGGCGGTGACTTTGCTCTCGCCCTTGGCGATGAGTTTGACGGTGATGGGCTCATTGGAGAAACAGCGGAAGCGGAGCTTCTTGAGGTTGAGGATGATTTCAACGATATCCTCCTGTACCCCCGAGATGGCACCAAACTCGTGCTCTACGCCCTTAATCTTGATGGAGGTGACCGCAGACCCCTCCAGAGACGACAACAGCACGCGCCGGAGCGGGTTTGCTACGGTGGCGCCGTATCCGGGCATCAGAG
The DNA here is from genome assembly GCA_964479835.1 of uncultured Candidatus Saccharibacteria bacterium. Taxonomy (GTDB): domain Bacteria; phylum Patescibacteriota; class Minisyncoccia; order 2-02-FULL-40-12; family GWA2-44-9; genus JAGOPO01. The sequence continues at coordinate 75,008 of CAYZRE010000002.1, forward strand.
GACCGATTTCGAACACGGCCTTGTTGCCCTCTTTCTTTACTACTTTTACTTCTTCGGGAAGCTGTATCATTACGGGTGGTTTGGCACGTTCTCTGACTGTGAGGGGAGGAGGTTACGGGTCGGGATCTCCCAATCAGCGTTCGTGTTGTACCGGTTATTTACCTTGAATAGTATTCGATAATCGCCTGCAAGTCCGTCATCTGTACGCCGCTGGATTCCGCGGTAGGCGTGGACTTCATGGTGGCGTTCGGAATCGTCTTGTCGACTGCCAGCCAGTCAGGCGGGACATGCGTCTCAAACCAACGCGGCATCAGGGTACTGAAATAGGGGGACGCCATGGACTGCGGGCGAATGCCGATGACATCGCCGACACGCACGACAATCGAGGAAGTCTTCGCGCGCTTGCCGTTGAGGGTGATGTGACCGTGACCGACGATTTGGTGCGCCTGATCGCGCGACTGGGCGAAGCCCATGCGGAAGACCACATTGTCCAAGCGCGTCTCCAGTGAGCGGATGACTGCCGTATATGCGGATTCCTTTTTCGTGTTTGCCAGCGCCTTCTTTACATACGCCTTAAACGGCTTCTCCATCATGCGGTACATCTGGCGGACTTTTTGTTTACTGCGCAGTTGGGTGCCGTATTCGGACAGCTTGCGCGGGCGGCGTCCCGAGCCGTGCTGGCCGGGCGGGTACGGACGCTTCACCATCGCCGATTTTGGCGAGTTGGAGCGCTCGCCTTTGAGGCCGAGTCGTTCGCCGAGTCTGCGTTCTATTTTCTCTCGTGGTCCGGTATAGCGTGCCATGGTTTATATTCTGCGGGGCTTAGAAGATTTCACGCCGTTATGCGGAACAGGGGTGCCGTCCATGATGGAACTAATGTTCATGCCAGTGCCTGCGACGCCGCGGATTGCGCTCTCACGGGCCGGGCCGACGCCTTTGACCACGATGCGGACATTGAGCAGGCCGAAGCGCTTGGACTTTTCGATGACATCCTTGGCGACGAGGTTTGCGGCATATGGGGTCGACTTCTTGCTTCCCTTGAAGCCCAACAGTCCCGCGCTGGAGAATGCAATCACATTGCCGCCCAAATCACTGATGGCAATAAGCGTGTTGTTGTATGAAATATTGATGTGCACGATGCCGTTGAGTACCTGCTTCTTGGCGGGCTTGACCGATTTCGGTGTGGCGATGGTCGCTTCAGTTGCTTCCGCAACCACAACATCCGCAGTTTTGGGCGATATAATGAAGGGTTCTTTGGCCGCCTTCGGCTCTTTAACCGCTTTGGGTTCCTTAACCGCCTTCGGCGCTTTGGTTACTTCAGATTTCTTAGGTGTAGTAGGCATTGGAGTATCAAGTCTTCTCTGAAGCTTTGGAACGCCCCGAACCCATCGTGTGGCGGACATTGCCACGGGTCGTGCGACTGTTGGTCTTGGTGCGGCCTCTGACCGGGAGGCGTCGTGACAGACGCGAGCCGTGCCAGGTGCCCGTTTCTTTGTAGTGCTTCTGGTTTTCGCCGACTTCCTTGCGCAAGTCCCCCTCTATCTTATATGCGCGCTCGATAATCTTCTGGATTTTGCCCAGCTCCTCACCCGAGAGTTCACTGGCCTTTTTGTCGGGGTCAATGCCGGCGCTCTTGAGAATGATGCCCGAAGTCGTAAGCCCGATGCCGTACAAATACGGAAGCGAGTAGAGGATTTTCTTATTATCGGGAATGGTGACTCCAAAGATGCGAGGCATGGTGGGTGGGTGGGGATAATTAATGGAAAATTAACCTTGTCTTTGCTTATGCTTGGCAATCTTGCAAATGCAATACAGGCGCTTCTTGCGCCGTACGAGTTTGCAGTTCTTGCACATGGGTTTTACGGATGCTTGGACTTTCATGACACAATAAAATCGGCTGTCACACACTTATGCGACTAATTGCGGTATACGATGCGGCCTCGGGCTTTGTCCGGGGAGAGCTCTAGGGTGACCTTGTCACCCATCATGACCTTGATATAGCGCAGACGCATACGGCCCGCTAAGTAGGCCAGCACAAGAGTGCCGTCCTCGAGCTGGACGCGAAATGTGGCGTCCGGCAACGCCTCTATGACGCTGCCGATAACTTTTGGCTTTTTCTGGTCGTTCAAGGATGCGCTCCGCAAAGCCCGACTATATTAGCAGACGGACCCCTTACTGTCAACGGCCTATTGGCCGCCCTCGTCGTACACGAGTTCTATCTCGATTTTGGCCGGGTTTGAGGGCACGGAACGGACCCAGAATGGCGACAGGGTGACGGTGGCCGACCGGATACCCTCTTTATCCTTGAAGTAGCTCTGGATATTTGCGGTATTCTTGCCGCCGATATCCTGCTTGATGGCGTCGGTATCCACCGGCGCATACCCCATGCCCTTCACGGTGACGGTAAAGGTCAGGGTTCCCGAGTCAGCCTTGAACGAGATATCCGAGTACGAAAGCTCTAGCTTGTCGGGCATCACCATGAGGCGCTCCCGCTTGAGGAAACTCTTTCGGATAAGCTCCCGAAGATCGGTACTTCGGAACGCGACCGTGGCGAGTGTCCCTGTGGCGGTTGCGGTGACCGAGTCGGCGGCGTCATCAACCCGGGCCGAGCTTTGCGCATCCTTCATGACGGGCTTGTCGCCATCAAGCACCATGAGTTCGTCGCCCTGTGCCTCGAGCGCTTGTTTGATTTCTTCTTTGACTGCCGCACTGGCTGCTGCCGTTGCGTTTTCGAGGTCAACCGCCGTGACGACGGATGAAGGTCCGCTGACACCTCCGGTCATCGGCTGATCGGAGCGACCATAGAATTGCTTTACCTTATCCGTCTCGCCCTTTTCGACAAAGGCCATGATGGTAAAATTTCCGGCGGGTACATTGTAGGTCGGTCCGGGTTTGTCGGCGATGACATCCACGGTTGTGGTTCCTGCGACGGTCTTACCCGCGTTCACCGTACTGCCCGGCACCGTGACATTCTGCAGAGTCCGGAAGACTAACCCGTTTGATGATTGAAATCGTGTCGTCACGACCAGCGTCTGGGGCGAGGAAGAATATTCATTGACGACCGTCAGTTTGCCGCGCGCCTTGGATGCCACCTCGCGGTTGCCGGTTGCGGGGACCGTATTGGATGCGGTCTTGCTGACCTCCAACAGCTGTCCCGGGATTTTATAAAATGCATCGTCCACACTCGTGAATGCATCGGACGCCTGTACCGTGATTTGAGTATCCAGTGTTTTTCCGGTGGGAGCCAGCGCAACACGCGCCGAACCGGTTGTGGCGTACACGACCGAACCCAGGACGAGAAATGCGGCCAGCAGGATGCCGGCGATAACTTTCTTGGGAACAGATGCATCTCCGGCACTGCGCGCGGTCAGTGAGAATGAGCCGGCGAGCATATGGAAGAAACGGGTCATCAGTGACGGTCTGCTGGGAGTGACATTGAGTGTCGTTCTCCGGCCGTACCCGACTTTGTCGCGCCAAACCGTATCTATGTAGTCCAGCTCCCGTGCGGTTTGCACGGGGATAGGGGCCGCTTTCTCGACACGCGATGACGGAGAGAGTGTTCTCTGCGGTACCCCGCCCCGTATGCCGTCTACCACAGACGCGAGCATCGCGGTGGATACATCTTCAGCATCAGGCTCATCGGCTTTGCCGTCTTTATTGTCATCAACCGGATTGCCCTCTTCATCCAGGACATGCATGTTGCGAAGCGGGTCGCCGTCGATTGCGTCGGAATCAATACTGTCGTTGCCCATCGTCGCGTCCGAAGTCATCGGAACTTCGCTGAATGCATCGTCTTGCTCGTCGCGGATTTCGGGGTCGGCCGGTGGCGGAGAGCTTGCCAGAACAGCGGGCTGACGGGCCGGAGCCACAGAGGCCGGCCTGTTTGGTTTCTGTGATGCGATAACGGTAAAGCCGAACTTCTTTGCTAAAACAGCTGTATCGGGATTTGGGGTAAGAACGGAGACGGTCTTTTTACCCTGACTCGCTTCGCTGGCAAATGCGGCGAAATGGTCTTCATGACGGAAGAGTCTGCCGTTGCGTGGCAAGACCAGAAATACTTCTCCCTCAGGCGCCTTTCGGAACAGCTCCAGAATCTCGTCGAAGGAGTCGTCCTTGAGAACATTGATAATCTTCACGGGGTAATAAGTATGATAAAGGTTGTAGTTCAGTATACCCTGTTCTCCTGCGAACTCAAACCCCCTGCCATGTGGACACCTCAAACCCAGCTACACCACATATTGACTTTTCATGTCAATATGCTATAATAGAAGGTAGTTACGGTTCATTAAAGGAGAGTGTAGCATGCTCAAGAAAGCCGTGGTGTTCGCGGCGACGCACAAGCTGGCGTCGGCGGCATTCATATTGCTGCCGTTCGTCGGCACGGTCGTGGCAGCGGGTATCCTGGCGTACCAGAACCGACAGCGCGTCACGGCTCTGGGAACCGCGTGGAGGCACTGATGGACGCCGTCATGTTGGGCCACATCGTCGTGATCGCCCTCTGGGTGGTCATCCTCGTCCCGACGATTCGTGGCCTCGTGCACTTCTTTCGCACGACCCGTCTCGCCGACCTCGTGCCGCGCGTCACGCGCGTGCGAGTCGTCCGGTGACAAGTTAGTTCTCAACGGTCTCGCGCCTAGTGCGCGGGACCGTTATTTATTTCCGTTAGACCGTACAGCTTCCGCCAAATCGCGTACATGGCCTCGGTATCCCGTTCGCAGTATTTTTTCAGGTCGTTGGAAATTGTCGCACTCTCTTTGGCTGATGTCGCCGGAGAAACCATCGTCCACCATGCGTCGGAGGCCTGCCCGCCTTCCTTGATACCAAGATCTTCGTAGCTTAACTCCGGCACCAGAGCCGGAAGTACTTTCTTAATCGAGGTACTGCCTCTGAACGCCGGGTGAACATACTGTTGGTCTTGAAAAATCTCCCGAAGGTCGTAGAACATCGCGTTAATCCTATCGATGAACTCCCGGTGAGCCGGGAACCGGACGGCAAGTTCTTTGTTGACCCCGACTTCGAAAGACTTGTTCCAGGCGATGATGGTTCCACTCTGGCCGATGTGTTCTTCCAAGAGTGCCAGCACCGCCTCTGATGGGTCAGTCCGTTCTGCATTTAAATACTCAACATGCGTCAGTGTGCCGTCCGGATCTTTTAGGATATGCAGAGAGAACTGGAAAGGAATCCTCTGATACGGGCGGTATCGGTCAAATATCGGAATCGCAGGTGCAAAAGTCTCGTAGTCAAGAAACAACAGCGGGAAGGCCAGTTTCTCCAACTCCTTTCTGATGGCCTCGCGGTGTATCGTCGGCGTGCCGGACTGGTGTGCTCGGACCTGGTTCCACTGAATATCCGAAAGCGACATATCTTCGGGAATATCGCTCAAATCATACAACCCCCGCTCAACAAGGGATTCTAATTTCTTTTTACTCAACCCTATACGGGAGATATCGTGGACAGAATATGCCGGAACCTTTGGGTTCGAATGCCCGAAGGTGGTGCAGTGCCTGCTTCTTCCCTGATATAGGCACTCACATCCGCCTACCGGTTCGGTTTCACCGGTCAGATATTCCTTTGCGCCCCGCATCTGATCTTCGGTTGTCTGAAGTCGCTCGAGTACTTTTTCTGTCTCGTCATCAAGCACAAAAAGCTCCCGTATATTGAGCTCGCCGTCCCGGGTGTATTCCTTATTCAGGTGAACGAGAAAGTATTTTCCGACTTCGATGTGAGAACGCTTCAGAACCGATGCCTGAAACGCGAGGTCATCGATGTGGTCGTGATCGGGTCCGTTTTCCTTAACCGAGTTAGTTCCCTTCACCTCATAGAGGTCCCATCGGTCATTGTCGGCGTTGTAGACGAGGGCGTCGTTGCGCGCAATAAAACCGTCGACGATAAATGTCGCCTGAAAAATCGCCGGAACTTTCGTGGTCATAAAGCGCACCGTTTCCCGGCAGGCCTCCTCCCCCGTTGCCACAACCTCAACACCGCCCGGAAACAGGTTGCGGGCATACGACTCAACCTCGTTGCCCTGCTCCATCAAATGCTTCTCAAAATCGGACAGTACAAAGTGTACGAGGAGTTCGGGTTTGTGAAGCTTCAACCAAACATTCTTCGAGCAGTAGAGATAATCAAGAAAAGTTGTTTTTGAGATCATCATACCTGGTACCGGGTTACGATGGCGCGGACCTCCTCCGCGCTTTTTGTTTCCATCAATTGCAGACGCAACGCCGCTGCGCCCGGCCAGCCGGAAACATACACTTTGTAAAACCTTTTCATCAGATCGAACGATTTCACGCCGCCCCATTGTCGTGTCCACGCATCGGTATGCATCAGAAGAAGTTGTAGCCGTTCCTGCGGAGTGTGTTCGTCGGTGGCATGCTCACCGAATAGCCACGGATTCTGAAAAATACCACGGCCGACCATGTAGCCGTCAGCCCCCCATTTCTTGGAAAGTTCGACGCCGTGTGCAACGCTCATGACATCGCCGTTGCCGACACACAGCACTCCTGCCTCATGGCACAAAGTAGCGGCACGGCCGATGAGGTCCCAGTGTGCCGGAACTTTGCTGGCTTCTTTCATCGTCCGTCCGTGCAAAATAAGTACATCCGGCTTGGCCTGCAGAATCTGGGGTATCCAGGTTTCCATTTCATCGGTACGGTACAAACCCAAACGCGTTTTGACCGCTAACGGCAGACCACCGGAACCATCTCGGAGGGCCGCGATGAGCTCTTGCGCAAGTTCCGGAGTCTTCACCAGCGATACACCGGCGCCCTGCCGCATGACTCCCTTGTCGGGACAACCCATATTGATATCGACGCCATCAAAACCCAGTTCTCGCGCGAGCTTCCCCGCCGCGAAAAGATGCTCGGGCTTAGTGCCGAAAAATTGTGCCACGATGGGGTGGTCGGCGTTCGTGAGCGCCAAATCGAGCATCAGTCGCTCGCGGCCTGCCGACGCTAAGCCGTGTGCAGACACGAATTCAGTGTAGAGTACATCGGGGCGGCCGCATGCGGCGACAACGGACCGAAAGGCAACATCAGTGACATCGGCCATCGGGGCCAGTACCGAAAACGGTCGTTGGAGTTGTTCCCAGAATCCGTGGGGCATTATGCGATGGCCGTTTTTCGGCCGGAGGACGGAGAAAGCATTGGTTTGACTTCCAGTGTACGGGCACCCAGCGATATGCCGTCCAGCGAGAGCAGGAACGAGTAGGTACCGGGAGCAGAGAACTGCATCTGCTCGAAGTTCGCAATCACCTGCCAGTTGCCTGAATTGGTACTGACCGGCAGTTCGGTGTGGGCGATTTGTGTTCCCGTCGGGTCCATCACATCGGTACGCAAGACATGACTGCCTCCGGTATCAATGTCGAAGTTCACCACGAGCGCAAAGCGCGGGTACATGAACGGAAACTTGTCCGCATTAATCTGGGTGAACACATTGATGAGGTTGAGATTGTTCGTTCCCGCCGATAAAAACGCTTCCCGGCACATGATAATGAAATGGGGTTGGATATTCATGACACGGTTGCGCGGATACGCCGGACGCCGGCGGATACAGCCTCTTCTTTGGTTATCTTAAACTTCCCTATCACGCCAGTGCGCTCAACATGCGGTCCACCGCAAAATTCTTTGGAAAAATCCCCTACGGAATACACGTCCACCATATCGGGATATTTTATCTTGAAGAAGTGCAGAGCTCCGGTTTTGTGAGCCTCATCTTTCGGAAGGGTCTTTTTCTCAACCGTTATATCTTTTTGGACAACTTCGTTGACGAGTTTTTCTGTTTCCTGAACTTCCTCCGGCGTCATCTTGCGGGGAAAGCTGAAATCAAAGCGCAAGCGCTCGGTGGTGATATCAGAACCCGCTTGTGTTACTTCGTCTCCTAATACTTTGCGCAGAGCTGCCTGCAACAAGTGCGTAGCCGTATGGAGTCGCGTTACTTTCTGAAGCTCCTCCGCATCCGCAGCTTTCAACTCGCCGTTATCGAAGAAGAGCCCGTGTCCTCCGAATTTCTTCTCCGACCCAGCGCGCGATTTTGCCTGATGTTCTTTAAACTTCTCGTCGAACGCTTCACGGGTCAGTGGTGTTGCTTTTTCGCCGGCTAAATCTTTTATGACCTCAAAGGGCAACCCAAAGCTCTCATAGAGCTTGAACGCAGTGTCGGCATCGATGATGGAGAGGCGATCTAACTCCCGCTGTCCTTGTGCGAGAGTTTTTTCAAATTTTTCCGCCTCTGCTTTGACCACCGGAAATATCGTATCCCGGGAAAGCTCGGGGTAGATATTCTGGTACGCATCAATCACAAGGCCAATCCGAATAAAAACTTCATTACTGAAACTTCGCAGGTGAACGATCATTCTCCGCACTAGCCGTCGGAGGACATATCCCTGGTCTTTATTCGACGGACGGACACCACCGGAAATCATAAAGGCACATGCTCGTGCATGGTCGGCGATAATCCGCTTTGTTGTATCAGCAATAGAATCGGGCAGGCCCGCGGTGATAGACCCGAACAAATCGGTCTCAAATATATTTTTCTTCTTCTGCACTACCATCGCGAGGCGCTCCAGTCCCATGCCGGTATCGATGCCCGGGATTTTGAGGGGCTCCAGGGATTTATCTTTTTTCTGGAAGTACTGGTTGAACACCACATTCCAGATTTCAAGACCGTCTACATAGATTTCCGTGGTTGGTCCGCAGGGACCTTCATCTCCTGTCGGCCCCCAGAAATTATCTGCCCGACCGGACTTCTTGATGGTGATATCCGGTGCAACGGTCTTCCAGATTTCTTCGGACTGGGTATCAGCCGGCACATCGCCATCGCCGCCGAATACAGTCACATAGTCAATCTTCAAGTCCATCTCCTTGGTGATAAAATCGTATGCGTATTGGATTGCTTCTTGCTTGAAGTACCCGCCGAAAGAAAAGTTGCCGAGCATCTCAAAGAATGTCAGATGGCTCTCATCCCCCACCTCATCGATATCGGATGTGCGAATGCATTTTTGGATGGAAGCGACACTTTGCGCAGGGGCGAGCTTGGGATTTGTGTAGTACGGCTTAAACTGTTGCATACCGGCCGTGGTGAACAACACCGACGGGTCGTCGGGCAATAACGGTGAGGAGTCCACCCAGAGGTGTTCCTTAGATTCCATGAATTTTCGAAACTTTTCGCGTATCTCCTGATGAGTCATTGCGTCTCAAATTAGCATATTAGGGGCAATATTGAAATCCTCGACAGGACGCCGCAACGGCGAAAAAAAGACCTTCTGCGGACGAACGCGGAAGGTCAGAGCCATGCCACCCAGATTTCTGCCGCGAGCGCCCAGACGCCAATGCACTCCAGTGCGTCGCCGACGCTGACGCACCAGTTACCCTCCGGAATGACAGTCGTAGGAAAGATGTCGCACAGCCACCGCAATCTCGTGAACTTGTTGCTGGGCGCGTAGTAGCAGGCATTGGACTCTTCGTCGCCGATATACGGCATGCACTGACCGTTGGTCATGACAACTGCCGTGTTGGCAATCATGCCGCCTGCGATGAGGTAGAGGCCGGCATGTCCAAAGACCACGGCCGCTGCGATGCTCAACATGCACTGCATCATGATAGTGCACCCGAACACATCACGAGCTCCCTGCTCACTGAACTGTATCGGCGCCTTATGCTGAATCCAGAAGTAGATGAGCATCACTGCCGCCCAACCCAGGAGGAGCCAGCTTTCGGTAACCGCCATTGCGATGAGAGCCCCGAGAACGCCCAACCGTAAAAGGACTTCAAAGTACACGGTGCACCTCCTCGGCGTGTTGTACCACAGATATTACACGGTCGTCAATCGCGATACCCAACGGATGACGATGACGCAGAGTGCGACGGGCAAACTGAATACGAATATCCAGAAGAATACAAACTTTTTTTCATCGCCGGAAAGGGCCATATCAGCGGATATACCAATCATACGGCGTGATACCGAAGGTTGTCTGTCCGCTCGTTACGGTCACCGGGATTTTCGTGTGGTCCGTACATTCGATATTCAGTCCGCACATCACATACTGGGTGTAGTATGCGCGGTAATCGCCCATATCACTCCCCATCTCCGACGGGTCCTTCACACGGGCAGATATATAGTACTTTCCGGCCGGTACTTCGATGCTCCACGAGGGGGACAGCAGTTCGTTGTCACCTGCGGGAGTTTCTGTGCAGTATTCTGAACCGCCATCGACCGGCTCGGCACAGACGATTTGTACCGGTATGTACTCACTCGGGTAGTTTGTCGTCCCTTCGATACTGCCCGGCATGGCCGTTGCATCCTTCGGAGGCGCAAGAAAATACCATGCTCCGGCGGCAAGGGCTACAAGCACGAGGACTGCTACGAGCGAATAGGTGAATATGCGTGAGGTCATTGCGGATGTGTCAGAATTCTGTTATAATTTCTCCGTCCTTGCAAGTGGATATGGGACCTATGGTGAAATGGTATCACAACACTCTGTGGCAGTGTGGTCACGGGTTCGATCCCCGTTAGGTCCCCAAATACTAAAGCACCCCCGCCTGCCGAGGGTGCTTTAGTATCCTGGAGATGCTGAACGGGGATCGAACCGCCGGAGTGATGTGCCGACAACAGTCGGCACCACGAGGCGGGGCCCCGAATGCAAAGTCGGTCGACGGACCGACTTTGACATGAGGGCGAGACCCGTACATTTAAACGGCTCACCGAATGAGCCGTTTAGTACCCGCCCCCTGCCGCGCCGTGCAACAGGTAGAACCAAATCGCCAGCGCAATGGCGACTCCAATGAGAATATATACGATTTTCTTCATATAGATAGCGTACTCCCCCGCTGATGATATGAAAAGACCCCCGCAAAGACGCGGGGGCCGAGGGCATTAGGCATACATGCGAGACAGTGCTGCACGGCCCGCATCGGTAATCTCGAAGAAGTCGCCGTAGCCGTCAGATGCTCCGATACGCTGGGCATAACCGGCTGCCAACAACAGTATTCCCGCGGCTCGACGCACATACTGTCCGGGGTCAACTCGTACGCGGTTCTGCTTAGCGATAAGTCCCAGCAGGGTCAGCACCTCACTGTTGAACTCCCTGACACGCTGGTCACCGATGAGCTTGCCCAGCGTAGGATCAAACACCTCGCCGTAGGTTGTTCTCCCGTTCACCATCACACACCTCCGCTGCGGATAGTATCACCTTACCCATCGCGCGAACACACCCGTTGAGAGCTGACGCCCGGAGCGTTGGCGGAGACATAGTTGGCCGGCTTCTAAGGTACCGGCGCGGCCTTTCATCGCGTCTTCGAGCAGATTGCGGATTGCTAACTCTGAAGTGTTCGTTGCGTACGCGTTGATAAGAAGGAAACGCGCATCGGGCGAAAGCAGTTGTACGCAATCGTTCAGAAGTTTCGGCATCTGCTCATTGAATTTCCAAATCTTGCCCGTCGGTCCGTGACCGAACGCGGGAGGGTCCATGATGATACCGTCGTACTGCGCGCCACGTTTTACTTCTTTGTGTACGAAAATCGCAGCGTCTTCGAGCATCCAGCGGATGGAATCGGCTGCGAGACCGTTGATTTCCTGATTCTCTTTTGCCCACCCGATGGCCGGACGCGAAGCATCAACATGCGTGACAAACGCACCGCGTTTAGTGAGCCATACCGACGAGGCGCCCGTGTACGCAAACAGGTTGAGCACCTTCGGTTCCTCTGCGCCGGTGAGCTTGTCGCTCATCAGTTCCCAGTTTGCCGCCTGCTCGGGGAAAATACCGGTATGTTTAAAATTCATCGGACGGGCACGCAACACCATATCATTGAACCGCAAGTCCCAATGTTCGGGGAGCTCTGTGCGCATGCGCCATTTGTCGTCTCGAAATATGGCATCGGCTTTGTCCCATAGTTCGGCCGGCTCACTGCGTTTCCAAATGACCTGCGGATCGGGACGGGAGAGCACAAAGTCGCCCCAACGCTCAAGACGGTAATCATCACCCGAATCTATGAGCTCAAAATCCTTGAATTGCTCCGCTCCATTGAGATACATATTATTATTGTAGCTCAAAATCGCTAAAGCGTCACTGACGCTGCGATAAGAAAACCCGCCCTTGTACGAGGGCGGGACACGGTCAGAGCGATGCGTAGGCCGTCCGGAGATATCGGGCGACTTTGTCGTTATCGAGCACATCGTCGGTTCGGACGCCGCCTTCAGCGTCGATACCGATTTCGGGTACCTTCAGACGGATGGGCGCGAGCAGGGATTCCAGATTGTCAGCGTCCAGACCACCGGCAACAACGAGTGAGAACCCGGCACCGGACCTTAGACGCTCATGGTCCAATGCGACCAGGTATGCTGTCGCTTCGGCCGGATCCAACGGGATGCCTCGGCCTCCGGATGCGTCCACGAGGACATAGTCGGCCGTACCGCCGTAATCCTTGCACACGCGCTTAGCAACCTGTTCCGGATTGTTCTCACAGGCCTGCATGGCTCCCCGGTTGATCTGTATCACGATGTTCGTGTGCTTCGCGCTTCTGCGGAGCCCCCTGACAACCTGCGGGTCAGGCCAGACGATGTTGAGCTGAAGACCGTCACAGCTTGGTCCGCCCCACTTGAGAGCGCTCCAGAGCTGAGCTGCCAGCTCGGTCTGATCGGACGTGTTGTAGTGAACAAGATTCAACGCGAACAGATTGCTCACGAAGATACCCGCGATGTCTTCGCGCTTCGGGTACCGCTTCGGATTACCTGCCGGCAGACCTCGGATGGTCTTGTGGGAAGCCAGTACACCGATCATGCACGGGCGGTCCATAAGAGCCGGGGGTATCAAAAGAGCTGTCCGAACCTGGCGCTGGTCGGTGTAACCGGTTACCCCGATATACATGACTCACCTCTGTTCTAATTGTACCATACTTATGGCTTTGTGTCTATACTGTCGGTGATGTTCAACGCAGTAAGGAATGCGGCATTCGATGGCTCGCGCTGAAGAAATTCTTTTATCAACTCCATCTCGGGCTTACTCGAGCCCGGTTCCAACACCGCAGTGCGATAGCGTCGTCCGACCGCCCTGTCCAGCGGATGAGGTTTAAACAGTGAGTACATATCCAATGCGTACACCTTGCTCCACAAATAGCTGTAGTACCCCGCGTCGTAATCGCTCATGTGCGACCAGCCGGCGGCCATGATTGCGTCGTCGGGCAAGTCGATGGCCTCGTACTGTAGTTTCATATCGCGGTACATCTGTGCTAGATGGGCGGGCAGGACTGCCGTGTCCGACGGTAGCGTGTGCATACGCACATCATAGAGCGCACGAACTGCCTGCTGGAGATGATAGTTTGCATCCATGTGATGTCGCGCGGCCAGGAGCTTCGTTATCAGCTCGTCAGGCAACTGCTTGCCGGTGCGGTAGTGCTTGCTGATGCGTTTGAGCACCACCGTTTCCCACGCCCATTCTTCAAACAACTGACTTGGCATCTCGACAAAATCCAGCGGCACGCCAAACCCATTCTGCCGTTGCCATCGGCCGCCCGACAACAGCGCATGACAGACATGACCGAACTCGTGAAACAGCGTCTCTACTTCGTCATGTGCCAACAATGATGGGTCAACGGGCGTCGGTTTTGGAAAGTTGCACACCAGAGCGGTCAATCCGGTTGTGGTCGAGCCATCTTCTTCCTGTCGTCCCAATACCAGAGGGTGTGTCGCGGCGTGTCCGTATTTCCCCTTTCGTGGATGCAGGTCTAATGCAAAATGTCCGATAACACGAGTGCCGTCTTTTACTTCATAGAGCTGTGCATCTTCATGCCACAACGGGGCATGAGGTACCGGAAAAAATTGTACTCCGAGCACTTCCTGATAGACATCGAGCATCCCCTGCATCACAACCGCCAGCGGGAAATATTCTTTGACCTGCTCGCTGTCGATATCGTGGCGCTCCTTGAGAAGTCGATATCCCCAATAGGTCATCTCGTAAAAATGGATAGGCGCGCGCTTCTCCAACCCTTGCGTACGTTTTTTGATATCAATAAGCTCTACCAGCTCACGACGGGCCGCCGGTGTCAGCTTGGCAATAAGATCATCCACAAACTTCTCCACGGCCGCACCTGACTTTGCCATACGGACTTCGCAAGCAAAATCTGCGTGAGACTCGTACCCGAGCAGTTTCGCGATTCGTTGGCGCAGACTGATAATCTGTGCGAGTCGAGTCAGATTTTCCGGACCGCCTTTACGAAGATTTTTTGTAGCCAGCACACGACGCATTTCAGAATCTTCTGCCTGACGCATAAACGGGTAGTAATCGGGATATTCCAGCGAGACAATGTATGTTCCGCCTGACTTTTTTAATCCGTCGACATACCGCTCGGGAAGTCCGACTAACTGCTCGCGGGTCACTTCGATGTGGTCCTCCCAATCGTTGATGGCTTTTTCAAACTGCGCCTCCTGCTGTTTCAGCTCGGTCATGAGACGCTTGAGTTCGGCGAATTGCTCATCGGGCAACGCAAACCCCATACGCCGAAGGTCCCGGATGACATCGTCAGCGAGTTTTCGATTAACAGCATCGAGTGTTTCACCGGTACTTACCCATGCCTGTACACTGTCCCACAGGCGCCGATCGTACTCCATTTCGATGATGCCTGCCGTAATTCGGTCTACCGCTATCTGTGCCGCATCTCGTATCGCGGCATCGGGGTGCACATTCACGAGAAAGTCGAGCTGTTGCTGAACATCGGCACCGTGATTATCCGCGTACTCCATCGCTCCAATGGTATTCGTGAACGACCGCTGACCGGCGGGCACTGCAAACACCGCATCAAGGTCGGCGCGTTTTGCCGCGAGCACAACATCGGCTTGTGTGCCGATTTCTTTCGTTGTCCAGTTCGTCCACTCAAGATTTGGCATTGTGGCCCTGCGAGGAATCGAACCTCGATCAAGAGCTAGAAGTCTCCTGTTCTATCCATTGAACTTAAGGGGATGGCCTCCCACATCAGGCGCCCCTAGCGGTGCCGTCTTTCGAAATACAAGATACAGAATCTCGAGAGCAGAAAACCCTAGAAGCGCCAATGCCATAAGCATCATGATGCCACCGACATATGCAAGCCCGCTCGGCGATGATGTGAACAGGACATAGAACAGAGCGCCACTTATAAATAGTGGGGGCAACGGCAATGCGATAGCGCCCCAGCGCTTGTTACGCTGAAACGCCGCTGCGCTCGCTACCGACAGGATAGCTAAGGCGACAGAGCCGATGAGGAGAGCGAGTTTTTGAAGTATCAGATTCCAGGAATGAGAGCCGGGATAGAAGACCGCACCAGGATAGTCGTCCTTAATGAAAAGCCCCGCTAGGCTCGGCAACGCAACTACAACTATAAGGAATCCTCCTAATAGTATGTTCGCAAGGATAAAGAATTTCTTCATACGAACATCATACCATTTTGTTGGTGCCCCGGGTAGGAATCGAACCTACATCAACGCCTTAGAAGAGCGCTGCTCTATCCATTGAGCTACCAGGGCAATCGGGTCGAGATTATTTTACCACGATTTTCAAAGTTAGCCAATGAGCCGTAAATATGATATATTCCATCAGAACGCGGGGTGTAGTATACCGGTAGTACACGTGTTTTGGGTACACGGAGACCGAGTTCGATTCTCGGCACCCCGACTGACAATAATATACCGCGGGATTGGTATAACGGTATTACGCCACCCTTCCAAGGTGGAGACAGGGGTTCAATTCCCCTATCCCGCTCCAGTAACAGAACACCCCCGTTGAGCGGGGGTGTTCTGTTTGTGTCCGGACACAATGACTACAGCGCCTACAGCTGGCAGCGAGCGGTGATGTGAACGAAGTTCATGTCACGCGAGCGAACCAGATGCAAGCAACAGCGGTTGCTTACTGATTCATTACGGCTTCCTTCAACACCTTGGAGGCGGTAAAGCGAAGTTTCTTGGAGGCCTTAATCTGAATGGGCTCTCCGGTACGGGGGTTTCGTCCCATACGCGCTTTGCGGTCGGCTACCTTGAAGATACCGAGGCCGGTGATGTTAATCTTCTCTCCTTTGCGCAGCAAACCGGTAAGGGTTTCCACGAAAGCGTCCAACTGGGCTGACTGGTCTTTCTTCGAAAGGCCTGATTTGTCAGCTAACATCTGGATAAGCTGAGTTTTCTTGATGGTCATGCGGGCACCCCCTCTCTAGGATCGCCCGCATGAAACGGCGGTTTCTGTGCGGTCATGTAGCAAGTATCAGCGTATAATGCGGGTTTTGCAATACCCCTGTGGATAAAGCTAGGTTTTATGCGGAATTTTACTTACCGCAAAGTATGCTACAATCTCGGCATGGAACCTCACGAAAAGCTCGAGAATATGGCACATTTCGAAAAGGATAAGAATTACATCGCCCTATGCGATGTGTTACATCTGGATGATGCGAAGGTCTATGGTCCCTTTGATAAGCAGGCGACCGGAGATGCATGGGCTTTCCTGACCGAGCGTGGTCTCAAGCTGGTAACCGAGCTGGGGTGGTCAAATGGTCCGCTCAGAGCCAGTGAATGGACCGGGGAGGATGTATTGAACGGCAATGCAGGAGGTGTCATCGAACCCGGCGACCCAATACTTGCGCCCTCTGAGGCTCCAATACCGACAGATCCGTTCTCTTGGTAAGCAGAAACTACTAAACGGCTCACCCAATGAGCCGTTTAATTTTGTTTTACGAAAAGCCCGCCGTGGGGCGGGCGGAAAGCTCTAGGGATTTTCGGTCTTGTCGCGGAGCTTGATTTCATCCTCGAGACCCTTCATGAGGCCCCGGGTAAAGACGAACAGTGCTTCCGGAAGTCTCCCCTGCGACAGAAGTATGTTTCTGTGCTTTTCTAATCTCTTCATTGCCGGCGAATGACAGAACGCCCAGAGAGGATCGCCGTCCCGTATAACCCCTAGGCTCTCCAGCACGCTCTCCTTGCGAAAGAAGAAGATGTACGCACTATTGCTGTCGAAGCGTGCATTCCAGGCCTTTATAAGGACGGCCGCGTACTCCTGGGGATTTTGGCCAGCAGCATCTTCGAGCGCGACCACAAAGATCTCGATACCGAAACGCTCCTGGAACTCAAAGAGCTCGTGCTCGAGCTTCGCCTGATCGGCACGGAGCAGAATATCCACGTGATCGTTGACATACCCGACCAGCGGGGGGTATTCATCTGCCCCGACACTGCCGCCCGCTGAAAAAGCGCACGCCAGTGCAACGACAAACCAAAGAACCATAACCCCTCCTCGCGCTTACTATACGCTTAGAGAATCGCACGGCAAGGCTATCGTTCAACGGCTAGCGAGCGTACTCGACCGAGCGCGTCTCTCGGATGACGTTTACTTTGATTTCTCCGGGGTATTTCATTTCCGTCTCAATGCGCTGGGCGATATCGCGGGCCAGCTGAAGGGCGGCCAAATCGTCAATTTTGCTGGGAGTGACGAAGACGCGAACCTCACGACCTGCCTGAATCGCATAGGACTTCTCAACCCCGTCGAACGAATTACAGATACGCTCAAGATCTTCCAAGCGCTTGAGGTAGATTTCAACCGTATCGCGGCGAGCTCCCGGGCGGGCACCCGATATTGCGTCCGCGGCCTGCACGATACGACTCTCAAGTGAGCTGTAGGGATATTCTTCATGATGCGCCTCCATTGCCTTGATGACTTTGTCGTCCACATCGAACTTTGCGAGGATTTTCCGGCCGATTTCCACATGCGTGCCTTGCACTTCGTGGTCAACCGCCTTGCCGATATCATGGAACAGGGCGCCCTTTTTCGACACCATCACATCGGCGCCCAGTTCGGCAGCCAACATGCCCGCCACATGTGCCATTTCGACGGAGTGGACGAGCACATTCTGGCCAAACGAGGTTCGGAACGCCAACCGACCCAAAAGATACACAAGCTTGGGGTCAACCATGCCGACGCCGCATTCGATAAGCGCGGCTTCTCCCGCCTGACGAATCTTCTCATTGATTTCGACACGGGCTTTTTCCACATTTTCTTCGATTTTCGTGGGATGGATGCGGCCGTCAGCGATGAGTTTTTCCAGTGCAATCTTTGCGATCTGGCGTCGGACAGGATCGAATCCGGAAATGACCATCGTGCCCGGGGTGTCATCGATAATGACATCGACGCCGGTCAGACGCTCGAGCGTTTTGATGTTTCGTCCTTCTTTTCCGATGATTTTCCCCTTCAAGTCGTCCGAGGGTAACGAAATGACGGTCGTGGTAGCATCAGCGATATGTGAGCCGGCGTATCGCTGAATCGACATCGTCATGATTTCACGGGCCTTTAGCTCCAGCTGTTCGCGGTTTTCGGAGTCCAGTTTACGCAACTGGTGGTACAAATCCTCGCGATATTGCTCGGAAACTGTCGCCATAATCTGGTCCCGTGCCTGTTCGCGGTTGAGTCCGCTCACGCGTTCCAGCTCGGTAATTTGCTTGGCATGCGCCTGTTCGGTGTCGGCCTTTAAAGCAACCAGTTCTTCCGCTTTGTGCTTCAGCGAACTGCGCTCACCGGAAACTTCTTTTGAGCGCTCCTCAAGGTCGCTTTCCTTTTTCGTCAAAAGGTTTTCAATGCGATCGAGCTGTTTTCTCCGGTCAACTTCCTCACGCTTTGAATCTTCCAGCACCTTGAGTGCTTTATCGTTGGCATCCAAAAGCACATCCTGGGCTTTTGCCTTGGAGTCGTTGAGGATTGCTTCTGCTCGTGTTTCAGCCTGTGCCGCCTTACGCCCTGCGAGAAACCTTCTTAGAAAATACCCGATAAGAATTCCCACGGCAATCGCGGGAATTGAAAGTGTTAATGACATCTGTGTTACGCGCAGAAAAGACCGCGGTGTTGATCACACGGGTGATATGCTTTGCATCCCGTAAGGTATGCGTGAGGATCATCGGGCTGTCTGCGTCTAATTACGTTAGCTGAACTAGTATACCAAAATCGCGCGATTATGCAATAGGCCTGCATTTATCAGGCCAAAAGAGCACCCCCGAGCACTACCGAGCCACGATAAATAACCACCGACTGCCCGGGTGCCATCGCACGGACCGGCTTGAGAAATGTCAGGGTACTGCCCCGTAGGATGACCGGCACCGCTTTCGTGCGATAGCGGATCTTTGCCTGCAGAGAAGAGCCCGCGCGAGGCCTGTTGCCAATCCAGTGGACCCCCACGACACGGGCGCGACGGCAGTAGAGGTCACGCTCACTGCCGACGGTGACGGTGTTGGCGCGCATGTCTTTTTTCACCACATAGTACGGACCGCCGCCTTCCTTTATGTCCAGGCCGTGCCGCTGACCGATAGTATAGTAGCCGGCACCGTCATGACTGCCGAGGTTACGCCCATCAACATGTAAAATACGGCCTGATTTCGGTTTGATAACCGAAGAAAGAAACGATTTCATATCTAAATCTCCGACAAAACACACACCTTGACTGTCCCTTTTTTCGGCTGTCGCTACGCGGTAACGACGGGCAATATCTCTGACTTCCTTTTTCAACAGGCCGCCAATAGGAAAAAGAATGCGCGCCAATTGGCGTGACCGGAGACCCCACAGGAAATAGGTCTGATCTTTCGCCCGGTCACGCGCAGCGGTCAGTTGGAAGTTGTTGATGGGAAGTTTTTTGATTCGGGCATAATGTCCCGTTGCAATAAAATCCGCGCCCTCTCTGATGGCTCGCGCGTAAAACAGACCGAACTTGATATGCCGGTTACACTCCACATCGGGATTGGGCGTCGTTCCGGTGCGATATGCTTTAATCATCGGAGCAGCCACGAGCCGCCGGTACTGTCGCGAGAAATCCCAGGTTTTCAGTGGCACATCAAGTGCTGCCGCCACACGAAGTGCATCAGCACGCTCCGCCTGCCACATGCAGGTCATGCCAATCGGCTGCCAAGGTTTCATGTAAACGCCCACCACACGCCATCCTGCGCGTTTGAGCAGAAGTGCGGCCACCGATGAGTCTACACCTCCGGACATGGCCACCGTAACCGTGCCTTTGTGGGTTATTTTTTGTGACATCGGAAATATTATGCAATATTATGTCGCGATGTGCAATCGTTGCGCATGGCAGAGTGCTGCCGTACCATACGGTTACTTTATGAAAGCGCCACAACCACAAAAAATACGGAAGGTTGCCGTGTTCGATATCGACGGCACTATCTTCCGCTCCAGTCTCCTCATTGAAGTGTTCAATGCGCTTGTCGACTCGGGTATCTTTCCGCATGAAGCGCGTGATGTGGTCGAGCGTTCGTTTGTGCGCTGGCTTGATCGCAAGGGCCACTATAACGACTACCTCATGAAACTCGTGCACACCTACTACGAGTACCTCCCCGGCACTCGGTCGGTGCTGGTTGACGCGGTTATCGAGCGTGTCATTGACCACCAGAAGGACCGTGTCTACCGCTTCACTCGCGACCTCATTGCCGCTCTGAAACAAAAGAGATATCTGCTCATTGCCCTCTCAAACTCGCCACTCGCGATGGTGGAGCAATTTGCGCATACACAGGGGTTTGACGCGGCGATCGGACGAACCCTGGAAATTACGAATGGTAAGTACACGGGACGCATACTCTATAATGGGAAACCGTTTCCCATTTCGTCAAATCTGGATAAGGTGGCAATGCTCAAACATCATCTGAACACGCATGGTATCCACGCGAACCTTGCGCGCTCCTATGCAGTCGGTGATTCCGAGGGCGATATTCCGCTTCTTGAAGCCGTCGGTAATCCTATTGCCTTCAATCCGTCTCTGCCACTTGCAAAACTCGCGAAACGAAATGGATGGGACATGGTCGTGGAGCGCAAAGATGTGATCTATCGTATTCACGATGCTACCTTCGTGCCCCACGCAGAGCGTCAGCGCGTGCGATTGCCGTATGGCAACAAACACCGCTAGCGGGCCGCCCGCTCCTGTGGCATACTGGCTTCATGTTTGATCTGGTATCTCTCATCAAGGGCGCAGGCTATATCGGAGTCGCCGCGATTGTCTACACCGAATCGGGTCTCCTTATCGGTCTCTTTCTGCCCGGTGACAGCCTGCTGTTCACCGCCGGATTTTTAGCGTCTCAAGGATACCTGTCTATTGTTCCACTGTTTCTGGTTGCGTTTGTCGCGGCCGTCTTAGGCGACAATACCGGCTATTGGCTCGGCAAGCGGTTCGGTCCTTCAGTTTTTCGAAGACGCGGATCATTACTGCTAGATTTCGAACATATCCACCGCGCAGAAGCGTATTTCCTACGACATGGCCCGAAGACCATTGTGCTGGCACGCTTTATTCCCGTCATACGCTCAATCGCACCAATTCTTGCCGGTGTCGGAAGTATGCACTGGAGAACTTTTTTCTTTTACAATATTATCGGCGGCCTTCTCTGGGGTGTCGGGGTGACCCTGGCAGGGTACTATCTTGGTAATGCCATTCCGGGCATCGATGAATATATCGTCCCCATCGTTCTGTTTATTATATTAGCGTCAGTCGCACCGGGCGCCTGGCATCTCCTGCGCGATGCACGCAGTCGCGCACAGCTGGTGGCAACGGTGCGGTCGCTGTTGCACCGATAATCTGTGTCATGCGCATCACGGTCATCGCAAAACCGGGCAGTCGCGTGGCATCGGTGAAACTTCTCGAGCCGGACCGCTACGAGATTGCCGTGACGCAACGGGCGGAGAAAGGCAAAGCAAACGATGCGGTGCGTCGCGCGCTTGCGGAGCATTTGCATTGTGCGCCATCCCGACTATCCCTCATTATGGGACAAACCAGCCGCACAAAAGTGTTCGTAGCGCGTTAGGACTGTTCCTGCTGTTGGATGAGTTCCGGTCGAAGAATACTTCGGACTTGGAGTTGCATCGCTTCGATAACTTCTTCAGTTAATCTATGCTCGTCAGCATTGAGAAGGACTGTTGTCCGACCATCTTCGCGCAAAAACCATCTGTATATCGTACCGTTATACTCTATGGAGACATGGCCAAGCTTGCGATCAACCTTCGGCAATTTGAATCCGAAATCTTTCGGACGGGAGCCCTCGCGGTTTAGTTTTTCTCTGTTCATGAATGCAATGTATCAAATCGGAAAGAAGTTATCCACTCTTTTTTCTATGCAAGGAGTTCGCATGAACTTATAATAGAGATGTCGGTCATTCACATTGGTATCGGTGACGGCAATAATGAACAACTCCTCGTGGGGTCGCTCCATTGGTCGCCCGTCATCTTACAACCATAAGGAGGAATGCGATGCAGTGTCCACGCGCCGCGGCTCTTGTGCATTGAATCGCGAACCATCCAATCATGGCAAAGAGAAAGAAAAGAGCAGCCCCCAAGAAGAAAAAGGCTGCTTCAAAGAGGAAGAAGAGGTAATCTCGTCTTCAACAAGAACCCCGCAAGGGGTTCTTGTCTATCTACAGAGAAAATCTCGGACCCCTATTGGTCCGAGATTGTTGTGTCGGCCTTTGCCAAAGGCGGCAGAGGCCACTGGTCACGCAGATAGCGCAATTTTGCGATGTATCCTTTTGTCTCACCAAGCAGATGCTCGTTCTTTCCCTTGCCATTGGCTTGGGCCCAATCATCGGCCTTGGTGCGCAGTGCCACGGCCAACACCGGCCCCACACGGCCCACACCGGTGTTGTAGGCGGCCGCGAGATATTCCTCGAGCTTCGGGTCGTCGGCTATCCCCTTACCAAATGAGTTGATGAGAATCGCCAAGTTGTAATCGTGCAAAAGCACCGCAGCCTTCATCGCATTCAGTGGGTCACGCGCTCCGCTTATGAAGTCTTTATTCAGCTTGGCTCCAGGATACAGCTGAGCCATGAGAGCATAGGTACCTGCAGTGAACTGCATCAGTCCGCACGCTTTTGCTTTACTGCAGGTGAAGCTGGCCACACGATCGCGATTGGCACCGATGACGACATGGATGCGTTCTGTGGTCCAGGCCGGGTCAAGAGTGAACTCGGTCATGTCCATCAACTCATTCGGCACCAAGCGTTCGATGAACTCCGGCTTCAGCGCAGATACATCAGCGACCAGCTTGTTGCCTGCAGTCTGTGACGGTACCCGCAAGAGTCGCAGGTCTTCATATGCGTGTTTGGCAAGGTTCGCGAGAAATCCTCTCCCGCCGGTCACCATTTCAGGAACATGGAGTTCCTTGCTGTAGGGTGTATAGAAGACTGGCGTGATAGTGCGAACACCGCGCTCCACGCCGACAAGCGGGTATTTATTCGCAATAACGGTAAGGCCGACCGGTTTAATAACGCGGTATTCGGTAGCCCAGTTGTTCCAGCGAATGCCGTTCACACGAGCCACGACTTCGATGTCGTATCCCGGAGGTGCGCTTAGTTTATCTCCCCGCTTGGTAATAACGACCTGACTGAGGGTACACTGATCCACATCAAGCAGTTCGAGGGCTATCTGTTTTTCTGGATCGGTGAATGTAACGGCACCGCCGGCGCGTTTTTCTGTGTAGCGGTATTCTTTTCTACCCACCGACAATTCTACGGATGCGAGTAGTTCTTCCGCGTTGTCTATCTGCTCCAACCGGTCGCACACCGGTTTTAGAGACTCCTGGACGGCCAGAACGGACGGAAGCACTTCCTCGAGCAAAAGAGCCTTGACCGGAAGCGATGCCGGTTCCATCGGAGGTTGTGCGGCTTCGTTTACAATCTCAATGGGTGGTCCCGCAATTTGTATCCGGCCGGCGCATGCGCCGGCGGTCAGCGAGACCAGCACGACGGCAACGATTATCATGCGACGGCGCATAAGCACTCCTTGTAGATTGGTAATGGTCTGTGCCGACGATAACATACGGGACCTGTTTGTCATTACTAGAGATTCTGCTCAATAACCGCTGCTTTCTGCTGAATGGTATTCGCGTAAGAATTACATGTCGCGGTCGAACATGAGGCATTGCCACTAATATAGGCCTTCGCGGCGCGGATTTCTCCCACTCGTTCCTTGCTTGTTGCGCCACCTCGGGCAAGCTTGATAGCAGAAGCAGTGAATGCATCCTGGAAATTCCACGGGTTCACCGGGGTGTGCCCGGTAATACGAGCAACCTCCGCTTGATACCCGATCCATGTCGTAGGAATAAATTGTGCGGGCCCCATAGCACCCCCGCATCCGTACGACGGCTCCTTGGAGACCCTAACCGAATCGGGATTCAAACCGAGTGCTGAAGTAATGGAAATAAACGCCTTCCTTTCATCTTCGGAACGCTTAATGAAATGTGCTTTGCGGTCGGCGGTTTTCGCAATCTGCGACAGACGGAGGTAACACTTTACCATGTCATCCTGCCAGTTGCCGGAACCGACATTCATTCCGAGACGTGATTCAACTTCCAGCAGTGCAAGTAGAAATGCGGGTCTGATGCCTGCCCCGATTGCAGCCAGTTGCGCATATTTGACGGCATCCTCCACGGTCAGCCCGCCCTGAAGAAGGTAGGAAATCTGCTCCTTGATGCGCGCAAGATCAAGCTTTGACTGTTTGATGAGCTGCTGGTACTTCGCCTCCTGCCCCTGCGTCACCTTAAGAACCGAGTTCTTTGAGCCCTTCACGGATGCTAAACTTCTTTGCTGCAGTTCCGTGAGGCCTTTCATGCGTTCCAGCTCTCCTTTTTTACCTTCGAGCACATCACGCTGGTCGTCGAGCGACAGTTGCAGCTCTCTCACCGCACTGATGGTTAGGTGGAGATTATCCTGCGTGAGCTGCATCTGGCGTATCACATCAAAGAAATCCGACAGCGCGTTGTGCTGTAGGAGAATCTCCGTTAAACTCTTCCGGTCCATTTCGTCCGTCGCCCGAAGATACTGCGCGAGAGCGCTCTGGTGCAGCCCTATTTTGCGCTCGGCATCGTCGATTGCACCGCTCGTTTGCCGGATTTCCATGCCGGTCTGGTCTATGCTGACAGCCAGTTGTTTTATTTGCGCGGTAATTTGACCGATTTGCGCGTTCAGACGCGCAATTTCATTTTTTAGCGTGAGCGATTGCTGCCCAACCTCGGTTGCTTGCGCCTCATATTGATCGATTTGGCGCTGAAGTTCCTGAATCTGCTGTTGTTTGAGATTGATGTCGTCCTGGATAGTGGCACCGGCTCCCAGGGGAAACAGAAAGCTGAAAATCACGGCGATAGCCGGGATTTTCCTGAAGCCCGCAGATTTCATGAGACTGAATGTCACCGGACCGTGATGGTGCCCCGCATTTTGGTGTTTGCGGAGTCCAGATGATTATGATACCCGCAGGTTTGTGCTCTCGTGAAGGTCAGCGTGTATGACTCGCCGTTTGCAAGGCCTCTTAATGCATCAAATCCGGGGCATGCCGTGTGGGTCGGGTGCGGATCTGATGCCGGCCAGAATGCGGTGTTGGAGGCATTCAGCAGGGTAACGGTGTCCCCCACACGAATACTCAAGGCCTTCGGCGATAAGCCTCCCGAGGTAAGCTTTACCGTGTATGAACTTGGTTTGTATGCCGCAGATGCCGTCGGAGTGGGAGAAACCGCTACTGACGGGGTCGGACTGGAGGACTGTTCCGCCACCTCTTCGCCCGATGAGTCCCCTCTGAAGTAGTAACCCCCGATGAACGCCACCACTGCAATCACCGCGCAAACGGCCACTACCACCCTTGTTGTGTGTGTTGTTCCCATAGAGTGATTATACCAAATCGTAGCAATGCAACCACCTCCTCCCCTCCCTCCCCGCCGGTATGTCGGCGAGCCCGCCCGCCTGGGCATGCGCAGGGTCGCTTGCTGTACCAAAGCCGAGCGAACAGCGATGGCGACGTTACGCACCGGGACCAGGCGTATGCCCGGGCGGGCGGGGAGCGTTATCGGGGGCGGCGGTGGATATGTGAGATGCATCATACGTACGCTCATGTATAATGAAGATATGGACCCCGTGCCAAATCTACCGCTCACAGCGATGCAGCAGGTCGTCAGCGACTTGTACAGCTATTCCCTTAAAATCGTAGGCCTTGCAGTGTTTGTGATGTTTTTGATTGCCGGCCTTACTTATATTATTCCCGGCTTAAAGAGTAAATTCGGTGAACCGATGGATATCATCAAGAATGCCGTCATCGGTCTTATCTTGTTATTTTCCGCATATCTCATCCTCAACACCATCAATCCCGATTTGGTCGGTAACGAGACGCAGCAATCTTCGCAAAATCAGACCATCCCCTAATTTCTCTCTATGGCATACGCATTCACTCTTCTGGCGGCGCTGGGATTATTTCTGTGGGCAACACCCGCGCGTACCGCCATTGCCGACCGACTTAGTAGGGCAAATATTTTTACTCAAGAGATCGCATCCTCTTCGGATGGCGCATTAGGTGTTCGAGCAACTCATGCATTCGAAGCTCTGCGCAAAAAAACAATAGAACTGCTCCATGAGCAGCTCGATGGCACCATCATAAATGCACTGCTGAAGTAGCGCTAGAGCAGTCCGTCGATGATCTTCTTGAACGTGCTGAATGGTTGGGCGCCCACCACTTGCTGACCGTTAATATAGAAGCTGGGAGTCCCGCTTACGCCAGCGGCCGCACCCGCTGCGGTATCGGCGTCCACTTGGGCGGCGTATTTCTGGGTGTCGAGGCATACGTTAAACTGCTGACTGTTCATGCCAATCGCGGCGGCCCATGACTTAAGTTCGGTCACGCCGAACGCAACGGTCCCTTGCCCTTGTTTCTCCTGCTCACCGAACATCTTGTCGCGATATTCCCAGAACTTTCCCTGTTCTTTCGCACAAAGCGAAGCAATCGCGGCGGGCCGTGCGGCTTCATGAAACGACAGCGGGTAGGCACGCGTTACCAAGCGGACTTTGCCGGTATCGATGTACTCTTTTTTCAGTTGCCCGTAGGTGTCCTTCCAAAAACGCCGGCAATAGGGACATTGAAAATCACTGAACTCGACAATCGTGACTTTTGCGTTCGGGTTGCCGAGCATCGGATCATCTGCGGAAAATAATGTCGATGGGTCTTCAATCTTTACTGTTTCCTCCCCGCCCGGTTGTTGGGCAGTTGGTTGAAGTGCAGACGGTAATAATGCGGTAGCCGAGCCGCCGGAACCGACATACAACACCGAGCCAGACACCATCGCGGCAGCAACCATGATTGCCATCGGAATGCTTACAGCAAAGCTTGCTTTATGTTCGGAAACGACCGGTTGCTCTTGTGGTTCCATAGAGTGCGTAGACTATCGGGACGGTGTTGGTGTCGGAGTTGGCTGGGCACCGATATTCAATGGCGCCACATCTACAATACGATTCTCTACGGGATCATACAGAATAGCCTTGCGTGCACTATTATAGATGAGCACCTTATCGCCTTTCTTGGCGTTAGCAAAAAAAGGTTGGTCTTTGAGCTTTTCGGGGTCGGCTACTGTTGCGATAACCGGCTGTTCATCTGTCGGGAGAACCATCAGCTTACCTACAGCGGCAACCAGATTCTGAACTTCCTTCCGTTGGGCCTGCTCCGGATTTGTGTGTGCTTGAGCGTAGAAATAATAGGCCAAGCCGCTGACCAAAACAGCCACCAACGCCAAACTGAATGTCACATTGCGGTAATTGAACAACGCTCTGTGTCGATTGAACAACGCTTGGTACTTCCCAAGCGAAGGTTGCGGTGTCATCGGTGTCAGTTCTGGTTCCATGAACGAATCTTAGCTAATCCTATGGCGGCAGGCAAGATGGATATGTGCATAAGCGGTGACCAAAGCGCCCTCCCTAATCAGCGCGCATAATTGCAACCGCAACAAGAAACATGACTGCGGTCATGGCCGTCGAGACGAGACAATAAGGGCACCATGCCCCGATAAGAAATGCCTGCACATACACGAAGTAAAGCGACCCGAGCATGCCGGCACCGACAAGCCAACTGACGGCATGCAGAATCCGTCGATCTCTGACATCAAAGAACGCGATGAGAAGCACCAGGATTGAGCCGTAATACAACATACCCAGTGCAGCGACCGGCATCGGACCGACAGTTGCATATTTGCTCGTGAGTACGCGCTCGCAATCACTCAACAGCACGCAGGGTGGAACGACGCCGCGGACGTGCTGTGCGGTTAAATATGAAGAATCAGCGAAACCGATGAGGGCCGCGGCAAAAACCACAATAATCAACCATTTATTGATTCGCATTGACGGCGTTAATCAGATTTTGCTTAAACTCATCGTAACTTTGCGGGTGCGGCATGCGCGCGCTACCGACGAAAAAGCTCGGAGTGCTGTTGACGCCTGCCGCCGTGCCGCCGTTGAGGTCGGCCCTGACGCGATCTTTGACAGCATTGCTGTCAATGTCCGACAAGAATTTATTCTTGTCCAGACCGAGCTGTTGTGCGTATTCGGTGAAGGCGCCTCGGACTGCTGTTGTGGAAAGTGGTGACCATGTGTCCTGTTTGTCAAAAAGCAGGTCGTGCATCTCCCAAAATTTCCCCTGCAATGCGGCCGCTTGTGCCGCCTGCGATGCCAGTTGAGCGTTGGGGTGGGTAGGTAACGGGAAGTAGCGATATACGAAGCGAATACGATCCTTCAATTCCGGCTCGGCCAATGCTTTCGTGATGACCGAGAAAAAAGCGGCACAGGCGGGACACTGAAAATCGCTGTATTCTACCAAGGTGACCTTGGCATCTGCAGGACCCCGAATGTTATCCTGCTCGCTCACCGAAACCGACAGCGTACCGTCTCCGGTAGGTACCGCAACATTTTTGGACAACTTTACCATACCCCAACCGATCAGCACAATAACGGCAACACAGCCGCCCCAAATCAGAACGCGACGGATCGCGCCGGTCGAAGGTCGTCCCGCAAAGCCACCCCCGCTACGGGCACGCATCAGCTCACGTCGTTCGCGGCGGCTCATGTACGGCTTTGCCTCTTGGTTCTGTGATGCATCGTTCTCCATGTGTGGTAGTGTACCAAAACCCATGACACGACACCAGTCACCCATCAGCCGTTTCTTTTTCTGCCGCACAGCGCTACAATAGCTATATATGAAAATCGTATTCTTTGAAGTCATGCCGGGTGAGCAGGAAGGTTTGATGGCGCTGGTGCCGTCCGGCCACGATGTACAGTTTTTTGATGAGAAGCTTACTCCGGAAGCAATCGATAAGGCAGCGGGCGCGGATGTGATTTCCGTATTTGTGAATTCGGAAATTCGCGCACCCCTCATCGACCGACTGCCCGACCTGAAACTGATTGCAACCCGTTCGATGGGATATGACCACATCGATGTGGAGTACGCCCGCGGTAAAGGCATCCCCGTCGTCAATGTGACCACCTATGCGGCGCATCCGGTAGCCGAATTCACTTTCGCGCTCCTGCTGTGCGTTACCCGCCGTATCTATCATGCCTACAATCAACTACGAGAGGGTACCGATTACGATATCCGGGGCCTCGGCGGATTCAATCTGTTCGGAAAAACAATCGGGGTCGCCGGTACCGGCCGCATCGGCCGCAATGTCGTCACCATCGCCCGCGGTTTCGGTATGAATGTTATCGCCTTTGATGCGGCTCCCGACGCGGCATTTGCGGCCGAGCAAGGATTCGAATATGTGCCACTCGACCAATTGGTATCACAGTCCGACATCATCTCTGTGCATGTCCCCTACAACAAAGAAACGCATCACCTGTTCAATGCGGAGATGTTCGCACAGATGAAGAAGGGCGTCATTTTGATAAACACCGCGCGCGGTGAGATTATCGACACCCACGCGCTCGTCGCCGCATTGCAGGACGGCACCATCTGGGGCGCGGGGTTGGATGTGCTCGAGGAAGAACGCGCGTTCAAAGAAGAGCGTGCTGCGGTCGCCGGCAACAAAGAAGGCATCGACTATCGGCTGTTGACTGCAAATCACATCCTCATCGATATGCCCAATGTTATTGTCACGCCGCACATTGCATTTGAAACAGCCGAGGCCATGCAGGAGATTCGACGCGTCACCGCTAAGGCCATCACTGACTTCATCAACGGCACCGAACAGAAATTCCTGTGATGCATCGCATCCGCAATTATGATGCGCTGGCGACCACACCTGTGCGTCGCGACGCTCTGGACATCATCGAGGCCGGCCTTGCATCCATTGATACAGCCACCACTGTGCGCACCCATGTGCACCGTAACGGCAGCACACTCACTATCGGAGCGCATCACTATGACCTTGACGCGTACCGGCATGTGCATGTGTTCGGATTTGGTAAAGCATCCTGTCAGGCGTCGGCGGCGTTAGAAAACATCCTCGGGAATCGGTTGCACTCGGGCATCTCTATCGGCACCCGTGCGAATGTCTGCCACACCATCAAAGTGTGCGAAGCATCCCATCCGCTCCCCTCTCTTGAGAATGTTCGGCACAGCGGCGATCTGGTCGCGCAGTGCGAGACGGTCTCGCCGGAGGATTTGGTGCTGGTCATCGTTTCCGGCGGTGGTTCGGCTATGCTGTGCTGGCCGTCCAGTGAATGTGACCAAGGAACCCGTTTATACGAAGCCTCAATCCGAAAGGGTCTCACCATTGAGGAGCTCAATGTCGTGCGTAAACATCTATCGTCACTCAAGGGTGGGGGCTTGGC
The DNA here is from genome assembly GCA_964479835.1 of uncultured Candidatus Saccharibacteria bacterium. Taxonomy (GTDB): domain Bacteria; phylum Patescibacteriota; class Minisyncoccia; order 2-02-FULL-40-12; family GWA2-44-9; genus JAGOPO01. The sequence goes on from CAYZRE010000002.1 coordinate 105,548, forward strand.
AAAATTATTGTCTCCCGCGACGGTAGTCGGCCTTATCTTCTCCGATGTGCCGGGCAACATGCAGGATATGGTGGCATCGGGCCCGACCTATCCCGACGCCAGCACTATTGCTGACGCACAGGAAATTATTGACCGATACCGACTGGGTACCTACGAACTGCTCGATACACCGAAGGATGCGTCGCTGTTCAAGAATGTAACGAACATTATGCTGGTCTCCAATGAGTCCGCGCTGAAGATGATGTCACAGACTGCGCAGGCTCTGGGGTACGACACACAGGTCATCGCCTCTGACATGTACGACCACCCCACTCCTCTGGTCGGACGCTTTACCGCCGGCGTACGACCGCACTCGGTGATCCTTGGAGGTGGCGAATCACGCATTATCGTAACCGCCCAAGGAGGTCGCGGCGGTCGCAATCAGCATGTAGCGTTGACTGCCGCAGCTGTTCTCAAGCCGGGACAACTTTTTTTTTCAATTGCATCAGACGGCAGTGACAACGGCGACAGTGCGGGTGCAATGGTCGACGATGCAACGATACAACGGGCCACCGAATCCGGTTTCGACACTGCCGACACACTTCGGAAATTTAACGAACACTCTCTTCTTGAAAAAGTACAGGCGCTCGTATTCACGGGCCCTACCGGCGCTAATGTCAGTGACTTAATGATGCTCCTGACTCCCTAGGGTGTATACTGATGTATATGGAAAAGGGGAGGGCTGAATCATGGTTGTTCAGAGTACTGGTAGTGTTCCTAGCGGCAGTCATCGTCGTGATGGTTTTGCCGTATGCCAGTATGATAGCCCTGGCAGGTATTATGGCCTTCTTGTTCTCCGGCGTATTCGCATGGCTCGTACGAGTTGTTCGTAATCGTTCGCTGGCAGCTTTTTTGACGACAATCCTTGTGTTAGTGACCATTCTCATTCCGATCTCCCTGATAGGATACCGCATCGCACAGGAGGCCGCGGGTCTGTATACACTCCTGCGCGACCAGGGATCCGGTCAGAATGTGAGCGAAGTGCTGGTGCGTATCCAGGAGAGCACCCACTCCTACCTGCCTACGGCCGCGTTGGACGCACAGGCTGTCAGCGACCGGCTCCAACAGCTTTTGAGGTGGGTCGTCGGCCACTTGGGCACCGTATTCACCGGCATCACCAGCATCGTCCTGAATTTCTTCTTTTTCCTGTTGTTCTTCTACTACCTCATTAAAGACGGAGCATCACTGGCACGCCGGGCAATGAAACTCTCGCCGCTCTCGAGCGTTCATGAACGTCAAATCATGGGCCGCACCACCTCCGCCATTAACGGTACAGTCAAGGGCCAGCTGGTCCTCTCGCTCCTGCAAGGCATCGTTGCAGGACTTGGCTTCGCGTTCTTTGGTGTTCCCAACCCCGCACTATGGGGAAGTCTCGTTCTCCTGGCGTCATTCGTCCCTGTTGTGGGAACATCGGTCGTGGTGATCCCTTGCGTCTTATTCCTCGCGGCGTCCAATCAAGGGACATCCGCTGTCGGGCTGGCCATCTGGGGTATGACAGCCGTCGGATTATTGGACAATGTACTTGGACCAAAATTGCTCTCGCAGGGGACCAACCTGCATCCGCTCATCACGATGGTAGCGTTGCTGGGCGGTATCCAGATGTTCGGGGCCATCGGAATACTGTTCGGGCCGTTGCTGGTCAGTCTCTGCTTCTCACTCGTACTGATTCTGGAGTCCTCCGGTACTCCGGAAAAAAGCATCGCAAAATAACCAAACGGGGCCTGACGGCCCCGTTTGGTTATTTTCGTTGCACTCACTACATCTGCGGGGGCTGCTGCATCGGAGGCTGTGAGCCGCCCGACTTCTTACCTTTCATCAGCAACCACGCCACCACTACCACGACAACTGCAATACCAATGTATAACCACATAGCATACTGTTAGTTAATACTCCTGCCCTCATTATATACTCCCTACGGGGCCGTCAAGACGTGTTATCCATACCAACGAAAAAGTCCCGCCGTAGCGGGACTTTTTCGAAGTGAATGCGCGTTATGCGCGGCTCACGTTGGAAGCGTAGGGGCCCTTTTCGCCCTCTGCGACTTCGAAGGTAACGGTATCTCCAACCTTCAGGTCGTCGAATACCACACCCTGCAAGTCCTTCGAGTGGAAGAAAAGATCCTTCGTCTCGCCATCGCGAGCGATGAATCCGAATCCACGAGGCGTGAGCGTTTTGATTGTTCCGGTCATGTTTGTTTGTTAATTGTTTCGTTTGCTTCTATTGTGAAACCCGACCTTGTTTCTTAGTCTGCAAGTAGGATAAGTATATTCCCATTAACCTGATTTGTCAAGGCCCCTCGCGCGAGCAAAAACGCCATACAAACAGCCACCCTTAAAGGTGGCTGTTTGGCATTACGCTCCGACTACTCAGTTGCTGTCGGTGACGGGGACGGTGATCTTAGACAGCGCAGTGACGAAAGTCGCTGGTCTTTCGGTTCGCCAATGGAGTCGAGTGCCTTAAAGATGCCCCGCTTGGCAACTGCCTGGGCTGCCGGACTCATCCTGTCGAATGCCGCCTGAATCGCTGTACGGGCTTCTGCTGATCCAACTACTCCCCTACAGATATCCTGTTCCGGCAATGTCTCAACCCACGCAATCAGTGTCGCGAGAGCGGTATTAATGTTGTTCAGAGAGGCCTCCTTGTCTGCGGCACTCAATGTTCCGGGAGCACGAATCGCATGTTCATAGGCTTTTACCGACTTGAAAAGAGCCGAGTAGTATCTATGCTCATCGGAGTTGTTGACATCGCGGAGAACCTGTTTTAGGTCTTTCCCCACATGAAATCTTTTCCCTTCATCATCGGCTGGTCGTCCGAACGCGGCCTGAAATATTTCCTCGACATCCTCCTCGTCAACCTTTGACGAACCGCCGTTATCTTCTGCTGACGCCGTCATCGCGTTGCTTCGGGCCATAATCAGACCCATGCCCATACCAAAAAGCAGTACGGCAACAATGACGAAAATTGAAACTTGCTTAGATTTATACATGTATCGGTTAACAAGCGCGACGACTGCTGGGCAAGCGATTACTTACACAGAGCGGTGCGCCTATTACATTAACTGCTATCATTATAGCCCAGTGGCTCCGCACGGCAAGCAACAACACACAGATGCCTATTTCCAAACAGACAAGACCACTTTACGCGGGATAAGTTCGTTCTTGGTGCTATCCCAGTCCGAAGTGGCATTCGCGAGCGTGTCGAATGAATAAAGGTTGTTTCTGCCACTGGACAGACCCGGATCATTCACCAGAAATCCCGCCGGTGTATACCCGCGGATAACCAGCACATGGTATTTCTGATCTTTAGGATACTCCGGGTTACCTAACAGATTCATGTTGATAGGTAGTATGAGCACATGGTTCTGTACAAGCTCGTTCTTGAGGTCATCTGCGGTGAAGTCTTCCAGCTGAGCGGTCTTCAGCTGAAACACCTCTTCTATCATTTGAGCGATTTCGTCCACCCCGTTATTGGCAGTATGCCCGGTGTTATCCTGCTCCCATCTGACCAAGATACTTATGGACTCTTGAGTCGAGCTTGCGGTGAGCTGGTCCCCGGTAAAGCCGGTGAGGTATGCGTTTACCATAATCGCACTCGCCTCTTCGCAGTTTTCGTTATTCTCCCACTTGCCGGTCGGTGCCTGTGTGGTAAACGGTACCTTCAGAGAAAAAGACGCCATCTTGTCCTTCACTGTGCGCACCGCTGTGGGTCCGAATAATGCCACAGCCACACCAAGGACCACCAGAACGCCAACGGCGATGTATTTATTATGAGGCATAGACTTATCTTAAGGGATTTCTTCCAGCTTGAAAAGGAATTTGTAGGGGATTGGTAATCGCGCCGGACTCCTTTGGACAACAACGATGGCCCGCGAAATAATCGCCTTCGTTTTTCGCAGCTCCTTCACCGTCGCCCGAATACTACTCCCCGTCGTCAGCACATCGTCCAACACTACGACGCGATCGCCGCGGCCGGGTAAATATCCGCCCAATAATCCCGCTCTGCCATGCGGCTTTACGATTTCCCGAACAGTGACGAGTTGCCGCTTATACTTTGCTGCGATGACAGCGCCGAGAGGAAGACCGCCATAGCCAGAAACCGCGATGCAATTCTCGTTCTTCTTGAGTTTAGTGGCGATGAGCTCGGCCAGCGCGTTTAGTATATCGGGATAGCCATATGCTTTCTTAATATCGCAGTAGAGCGCGGCACTCCTACCCGACCGCAGTGTTACCAGCTCATAACTGATGACCCCAATTTCGTGAAATCGCTTGAGGACGGTTTTTGCGATGCTCGGTTTTTTCATTTGCTGCGGGACTTGACGCCTACGCGTTACTTCCTGCCACATACCCGGTTGTCCAGCACAGCTGGAGTGAATACCCTCCGGAAGGACGACTGATATGCAACAAATCGCCCGTCACGAACAGGTTCGCAAAGCGCTTCGAACGCATCGTCCGGGTATCGACCTCGTTGAGCTCCAACCCGCCGTCGGCCACCACCGCGCGATCATATCCCATCAGGCCGGTGATTGTTATCGGTAATGCTTTGAGCACATCGACAATCTTCCGCCGTTGCTCCTTGGTTATGCTGTGAATCTTTGCGTCAGGTGCTATGCCTTCCAAAATCGGAATGAGCGCACGCCCCGTGCCCACGGGGGCGATAGCATTCCATATGTTCTTAAGTGTCTTGTTTTTATTGGCATCGAACACGGCGGTAATTTTCTTGTCCAGTGTACTGATATCGTCCTGTGGGTACATATCAATCTGCGCCGTTACCGCACCCTCGTGCAGTAAATCAGCAACATCACCGGCGGCATTCAGAATGAGCGGGCCGGACAATCCGAAATGTGTACACAGCACATCACCCTTCAATGACATTTTTCGCTCCCCTTCCAAGAAGAAACTGATACGCACGGCCGCGAGCGTGATACCCGCAAGCTCTTTCACCCACGCGTCGGGCACCTCCAGCGGCACGATAGTCGGAGTCGGCTCTTTCACGGCATGGCCGAGTATCGACAACCACGAAAATCCATCACCCGTAGAACCCGTCTCCGGGTGAGATGTGCCACCGGTTGCCAGAATGAACGAGGTTGCAGTAATTTGCTTATCGTTGACGAGTATAGAGCTGATACGGCCCCCAAGCACATTGATCCGCTCAACATTCGCGTTGGCTCGTACCTCGACCCCGCCATCGTTGAGATATTTGAGAAGAACCTGAAACACATCCGCGGCTCGTTGCGTTTCGGGAAATGCACGTCCTCGCGCCTCCACGACCAGTGGCAAGCCGCGCGACTGAAAAAAAGAGAATGTATCTTTGACACCGAACTGCGAAAACGGTGAATGGAGAAACGGCATAGCCTCGCCATACTGTGCCAAGAATATCTGTTCATCATCTTGGGCATTCGTAATGTTACAGCGCCCGCCGCCGGTGATTTTGAGCTTCGCGCCCAGTTCAGCGTTTTTCTCCAGGAGCAACACCCGCTTGCCGCGGCTAGCCGCGCGTCCGGCGGCCATCATTCCGGATGCACCACCACCAATCACGACAACATCATACTCCATAGAATTACAAAGCTAAGTCCAACGTTTCATCGATACGAATCTGCGCCACAAACTCGGGAACATGGCTCACCAGAATCATGGCACCCTGATACTTGTCCAGGGCCGTAGCAATGACCGGAAGGTGGCGGAAGTTAATATGGTTGGTCGGCTCATCCAGAATAAGGAGCCCGGGCTTTTGGAGTACGAGGCGGGTAAAAGCAACGAGGCCTTTTTGCCCCTCGGACAAACTCCCGATCTTGGAGTGCATAACATCGCTCCCGATAAGGAAGCTGGACGCAATCGAGCGAATATCCTGCTCATCGAGTCCCTGCGCAATAGAGCGGAGTGACTCGTATACCGTATCCTCAAAGTTGAGTGTCGAGAAATCCTGCCGGTAGTAGCCGACAATCGTTTCCGGCGTGATGACGGCCCCCTTGGCCGTTCCCAAGGCGAGTGCTTCCAACAGTGTGCTCTTGCCGATGCCATTGGGTCCTGCCAGCAGTAGATGCTGGTTTTTGCGCAAGGCAATGTTCACCTTTTTCTGGGTCGTTTTGTGTTTTTTGATTACCGCGACTGAAGAGAGGCTGACAACAACCCCCGTGAGACCCTGCTGTGCGGGAATCGTAAACGCACGGATAGTTTTGTCCTCTTTGCGCACATCCACCTGCGCTTCTTCCATTTCCTCGGCATTTTCACGCATGCGCTTGGCGAGCACGCGGAGCCGTCCGCCCTTCATGGCAAAGAAGTTCGCTTTTTCCTTTTTCTCAATCGCCTGTTTTGCTAATCGCGCATTTTCGCTGTTTTCCTTTTCGATGCGCGCCTTGATTTGTGATACCACATCAAAATAGTTCCCCTGATATTGTTCCACCGTGCGCGTGTGCTGGTCTAGATAGAGCACGCCTTGCGTGAATGCATTTAAGAAATCAGCATCGTGCGAAATGACTAAGCAAGTCTTTTTGTAATCAATAAGAAATTGTCGCAGGTGGGCAATGCCGGCGGTATCCAGATTGTTTGTCGGCTCGTCCAACAAAAGCACATCGGCATCCTGAATCAGCGCCGAAGCCAACAGAAGCCGTGCCTGCTGGCCACCCGAAAAGGAGCGGATGATACGCTCATGGGGTGCATGCACATTCACCACCTCAAGCACTGCATCAATCTTCGGGTCAATATCATAGACGGTTGCTGCAAAGCACCGTTGGAAAAATTCCCGCACGGTCAGATTAAGCTGATCCCGAGAAACCACTTGCCGAGCTAAGGCTACCGTCAAACGACCGGCAATATGGATATCCCCCGACTCGGGTTTGAGTGCACCGGTAATCAGATGAAAAATCGTGCTTTTGCCGGCACCATTCTGGCCCATGATGGTCACTTTCGTACCTCGTCGCACCGAAAAATCCACCTCCGTGAGGATGGGTTTGTTGTGTCCATAATCAAAGGACACGCCCGTAAATCTGATGATGGATTCCCCTGGTGCCATAGCGGAGTGAAGCACAGGAGTATACCATGTCTGCGGAGTGTGGTAAAGAATGCGGACCTTGTCCGGGACGATGTCGGAATGGCTATCGCAATAAAAGTAGAAGAACGAAAACGACCGCAAAGCATGCGAAAGTTCCTACGGTTTTGAAAAAGAAAACCAATGATTCTTCTCTTTGATTGTCCAAGAACATCTTAGCGGGAGTATAAACAAACAGGAGTCCCATGATTGCCGCCGAGAGCACAAACAAGCTGAGCATGGCCATGGGAATCAGAATCGTACCCTCTCCGGGGCCATCTACAAAAGTACTCAAAACGGAAACAATGCCTACAATATAGAGTGCGGCGTATACTGCATTTAAGAATGGATTTTTGAACATGGATAACATATTATATCACTCATTTGGCTTCATTGCTTATTCAACGATGAGGACAACCGGCCCAGCAACAGGGCCTGCGCTTTCCTTCACTAAGCTCCTCGCGCGTTCTCTTGATATGAAGTTTCCTCGTCTCGGGTTTCTTGACTGACTCAACCCAGCAAATCCACTCATTGCGCGCGAGTGGCGTAATATCATCCCATGCTACTCGCGTCGCCGGGGAAGAAGTAAGAACTTTTCGTAAATCAGCTGGTACTTTATGCATGGTCTTAATTATTTTTGGCAATTCGCCGGCGCCTCAGACGCACAAGACCGAATGCTACCATGAGAAGTCCGAGCAATTGTCCACCAGGACTGTCATCGTACCCACCATACACAACCAAAAATATACCTACCAATACCGCAAGGACAGAATACAGAGTTCTCCAGGTCATATAACCGTTTACTATTTCCGTAAAATCTTCTCCATTGCTTTCCCCTTTGCTAACTCGTCGATTAATTTATCTAGGTAGCGAATTTCCCTCATAATTGGTTCTTTGATGTCTTCCACTCGGACACCGCACACCACGCCCGTGATCAAAGCCCGCGAAGGATGCAGCCGGGGAGCCTCAGCAAAGAAGGTCTCGAAGTCTGTCCGTTTTTCCAGTTGGGCCTCTAGCTCTTTCTGGCTGTATCCCGTCAGCCAACGAATGATTTCATCGACTTCTGTTTTCGTGCGGCCTTTCCTCTCTGCTTTAGCGACATAGTGGGGATAGACGCCTGCGACGCTCGTTGTATATATCCGATGTTTCGTCATGATTTTGCTGGCTGTCTGGGACGCAGTGGGAACGACTAAAGATGCCCCAAAGCTATAAGAACTACCCCCGCACCCAGGAGACACCCCGCCATCTTCCCTACAGCCGCGCCAAGGATGGTTCTCTTGTCCGAAATGAGGGACTCAGCCCAGTAACCCTCGAAGATGCCTGCGATACCGTCTGTGAGTGCGTTACCGACGACACCGCCAATGATGGCACCCGGGACTCCTGCTATTCGCCCCCCGAACACCGCCATAACCGCGAGAATCCCGTTATCGATGACGCCGAAGACAATGTCGGGACCAAGCGACGCGATAGGGATACCAAATGGCTTTATCGACCAAAGACATAGCAAGCCGAGCACCACAAGCACGTACCCGATACGACCATCGTCGTAGACAAAATAGGCACTCACCGCAAACACAAGAACACAGATTGTCACAACATGGACGATGGCTGGTATTAGTCCTTTTCTCATGAGTATATTCTATCAGATTTCTTGGCTGCGGGGCTTGGATTCACCCTCCGGTTAAACGGCTCACGGCCTGAGCCGTTTCCCTCCGGGCTCCTGGGCTCCCGGCGACGCCTACTGGCATCGCATCGGTCCGCCCTTCGAATCCAAGCCCACCATACCATGAATCAAAACAGAGGCCCAAACGGGCCTCTGTTTTGATTATGCTGGAGCTCCTAGACGACGTTAGAACTATTCTACTAAAAGGGATGTCGTCGTTCGGGCATATTTTAGCATAAAAAAGAATGGGGCGTCCGGCTCTGTGCCGTCGCCCCAGGCCCTGCCTCGTTACGCACCCTCTTCTAGATTTATAGTGCATACAATGCGGGGGCGAGTCGGCTTGCAGATAGTGTTTTGCGCTTCCTCTTCGACTTGCCGAAGTTTTTCCCGCGCCTGAAGAACTGCTTCCGCCTCTGTTTTCCCATCAAGCTGTCGAGTATGCTCAACGATAGGGTATAGAAGATTATTCCATACACGCGCATCGTACTTAAGAAACCAAACTCGCTTCATTCTTACCTCCAGTCACTGTCGTTTTATAACATTTATTCTCTTTGTTAGTCAAGTTACCTGGGGCTCGTAGACGACGTTACTCGTGGTGAGATATTCGAACCAGAACTATCTTGATAGGTAGGATGTCGTCGTTTGCGTATAGTTTGGCATAAAGAAAAAGGGTCCCGACAGATAAGGATTGGAACCCTTTCCGTCCGGACCCGCTACCACCTACGAGGCCAGCACCCCCACGGATTGTTTGGCCATCTTCTTGGCCTTCTGCTGGCACTCCTTCTCGTCACAGCACCTGATGGCCGCAGAGATGTTCCCCCTGGCGTAGCAGGCCTCGTGAACAGCGACGCCGCCGCAGAACAGGCAGTCGTCCTTTTGGTACACAGACTTTGGTCGAATTTGTGGCGTCATCTCACGCTCCTCTCCAAGACTTCAAAGCGCGACAAGTTTACAGCATCTCTATGGTGTCTGTCAATAGCTGGGGATACTAGACGACGTTAGAACTATTCTACTGCAAGGGCAATCAGGATTTGCTTTGTATTCTAGTCACCTGCCATTTTGAGAATGTCTTCTCGCCAACCATGTTGGCTTGCATTAGATAAAAAGAGCTCTGATGGACAGGTCGTTTTTGAGTTTACCTGCCGATGCCCAATAATGTTTTCTTTAGGTACTTGCGAATAGTGGGTACGGATAACCTGAGTAATGGCACTGAGCTCCACGTCCGATGGCCGAGTGTGCTCGTAGTCGTTATCTAAAACAATCGCTACGCTCCGGCAATTCACATCCCAATTCCCTGCCTGCCAACCAACTTCGTTATCTTCTAATAATCTTTCTACACTGCCATCAGTACGAACAAGCCAATGGTAAGGCCAAAAGACTTGCTCTGCGTTGCGCACGTGCCCAGAAGAAATGGGTGTTCCTCTGATGGATTCTTCACCAGTAATCGGATTGGCATAATAGGTTGCATAGAGACGAATAAGTTCGATAGCCGATAGTCGGGCCGGAGTTATTCCGGGATTAGTACTGGTATGGTGTATCACCACAGTATCAATCGGCTCGCGCTCTGTATCCCAAATGCCTACTTCGGTGCCCAGGACGATATCATTCGCAGCAAGGTGTTGCTCAAAGAAATCGTAGACTTCTTGTTTGTAAGCAACATATTCCTCAATGTGTTCGGGGTCTTGTTCATTCGCTTGCTTCCTGATTGCAGCAATTTCTGGCACCAGTGTCAGATACCAGTCCGGACGATGAATGAGTTCCTCCCAATGTTTTCGGTCGACGTGAATGGTCATATTTACAAAAAAGTTCTACCGTCCAAGACCCATCACTTCAAAAGTTAGCATTATTACTGGAATATTTCATTTGCTGTCTGTCCTGAATCTCATCCGAACTTTTTTCCAATCTCACCCCGACTAACG
>CAYZRE010000003.1:0-38837 GCA_964479835.1 uncultured Candidatus Saccharibacteria bacterium
GAGAGACGACATACGCATCGTCACGACAAAAGCATACTTCTGGCACTCACACTACCCGCTTATCGGGGGAATTCTCAAATGCTTGATGCCGGGAATCGGCCGCATCCTGAAGCGCAACTCCCGTCCCGGAGATGTCCTGTTCACAGCCACTGAACCGAATCTTCTTTCGACGCTTTACAATGCTATTCTTGCCCGTCGGTACGGCCTCAAGCATATCATCTATACAGACCAGAATGTGTCGTATCGACAGAGGCTAACGGGCCTAAAACTTCGCTTTGTTGAGTGGATTGTACGGACCAATGTGGCGATGGCGGAAAAAGTGGTCTGTAGCAACCGCAAGGCCCTTCAGATTCTATTAGGGTACACTGTGGACACGAACAAATTCGTGCTCATTCCTCAAACAGGTGTAGATACATCCCTTTTCCATCCGGAGGCGACGGGGACTTGGCGATCAGAGTACGGTCTCCAGGACAAGACAGTGTTTGCATTTGCCGGCATGCTGGAGGTTCGTAAGGGCATTATGGAGGTGATATCCGCATTTTCTGATGCGCGTAAGCAGGCGTCTGACATCGCTCTGGTATTTGTTGGGTTCGGGCCGGAAAAATCCCGCGCCGAGGCATATGCCGCCGAGCACAACTTAGGGAATTCGGTTGTGTTCATTGATTTTGTTCCGAATGAAGAGTTACCGCGCCTGTTCAGTTTCATTGATGTGTTCGTGTGTTATTCTCTGCCCTATCAGGGATGGGAAGAACAACTTGGCTATAGCATGCGGGAATCTCTGGCATCGGGCATTCCGGTCATCTCAACACGCACCGGCTCTATCGACGAAATCATCATTGATGGATCAAATGGGATTCTGGTCGAACCCTATGACCATCACGCGCTGGTGATGGCGATGGTGAAGCTTGCCAGTGATAGCCGGTTGCGTTCGGAGATGGGTCACACTGCTCGCACATATGCGACGGAACACTTTTCCTACGAGGTCATTGCCTTGCGGTTGGAAAAGTTTTTCGACTCACTCATCGCATGAAACCCTCCCTCGAAATATTCTATGTGCTCAACGCCCGGTGGCCGACCATCCGGGCCTATGGTCTTCAGGTGGCCAAGACATGCGAGGGCTTTAAGCAGGCGGGTACCCCTGTCCACCTGGTAGTGCCACGCCGAACCGAGTATGAACAGACAAAAGGTGCGGACCCCCTCGTCTGGTACGGCATCCGGGACCGGTTCCGGTTCACCTACCTTCCTTCGCTGGATGTCCTGCATCTGGGGTTCGGAGGGAAGATTGCTTTTGTTGTCCAACAGACGCTGTTTGGTCTTCTGGCCGCTTGTGCGCTGATGTTCAAAAAAGGCGTCATCTACTCCCGTGACCAGTTCACTCTATATCTGTTGAGTTTTTTTAGGCGCAGCATTTTTTGGGAGGTGCATCGGTTTCCGGAGGATACCGGCGCACTCATGTACCGCCAGCTCATGGCCCGGGTTTCGGGTATCGTCTGTATCAGCGAAGGTCTCCGCAAAAAATTTCTAGAGCAAGGGGTTTCGTCTGCTAAACTTCTTGTCGCTCCCGATGGCATTGATACCGCAGAGTTTGAGATTTCTCACAGTCAGCTGGATGCCCAGCAGGAACTGGGCCTCGATTCTTCAAAGCATATCGTGATGTACACCGGGCACTTATTGGAATGGAAGGGTGTGGAGACACTAGTCGCTGCGGCTCAACTACTGGACGACCGTTTCCAGATTGTTGTCGTCGGCGGAACTGACCGTGAGGTAGCCCGACTGAAGAGCTCTGGCGGTGCCGGTAAGGTGCATTGGGTACCGTTTCAGCCGCACGCCCGTATACCGCTCTGGCTACGGGCCGCGGACACTGTTATCCTGCCTAACAAGCGGGATGGTGGAATCTCGGAGTTCTATACCTCTCCGCTGAAGATGTTCGAATATATGGCGGCGGGTAAGTGTATCGTCGCTTCCGACCTCCCCTCTATCCGCGAGGTACTCAACGAATCCAATGCCATTCTGGTTCACCCCGATGACCCGCGGGCACTGGCGGAAGGCATCACGCGCTCGGCCCAGGAGGAAGAGGCGTCGCGTGCGCGGGCCGAGCGCGCACGGCAGGATGCCGAGCGTTATACATGGATAAAGCGCGGCAGGGCTATAATAAACTTCATAACGCAATGAGCTGGCTTACAGAAAAAATATCGCGGGACAGACTCGATGTTCTTGTGGCGCCACACGCAACGAATCAGCGAACGCTCGAGGTGGGCTCTTATGGCAGGCCTCGGTATGGTCGTTTTTTCTCGAACCGTATCGGTATCGATATTCGTGAGGGTCCCGGTGTCGATCGCGTCGCGAATGTCTATGAACTTCCATTCCGTGAAGGCGAGTTTGATGTTGTTCTCTGCATGGTCATCTTGGAACATCTTAAAGAACCGGCGCGAGCAATTGCCGAGATGAGGCGGGTCCTAAAACAGGGGGGTCGCATTATCGTGTCAGTACCATTCATACTTCCAATGCACGACACTCCCGGGGATTACTGGCGGTTTACCAAGTATGGCCTCCAGTACCTCTTTGCAGATGGTTGGAATATTCAAGAGCTCAAAGGTGAAACCACAACCCAAGAATCACTTGCTGTCTTTCTGCAACGGTTATCGTATCAGACAAAAGCAAGGTTCAATGGTCCGACGAAGCTCTTTCTCCTGTTGATGGCGCGGTTATTATCGGTAATGCCAAACATGTTTCCACATGTCTTTGGTAATATACAAAAAACGATAGATGAACCGGACGCATTTGCAAGCAGTTTTTTCCTAGTGGCAACAAAATCCTAGCCCGTGCTCACTTCGCTTGAGACCATCCCAAAAGACCGCACCCTCTCCTACGATCTCTGCATCATCGGTACGGGTCCCGCTGGTATTACGCTAGCAACCGAACTGGCGGATTCGGGTATGCGTATCTGTATGCTGGAAAGTGGTGGTCTGCAAAAAACTGCGCGTGGCAATGAGCTCCGGCGGGTAGTGAGCACCGGAATCAGCATCAAGGAGCACTCCCGTGAGCGCGCCGTCGGGGGGACATCAACAACATGGTCGGGCCTGTCATCCGCACTGGATCCTGTCGATCTGGGCCCACGGTCATATGTGGCTGCTTCGGGCTGGCCGCTTCTATACGAAGAACTCCGTTCCTATTGGGAAGTCGCTGCGCTGCGGTATCGTTTTCCTGCGCATCCCCTATTCCGAGCGTTCAAGAATTTACGCAATCGAGGTAAACTACAGCCTCGATGGGAGAATATCAGCGAGAAAGTTTTTTTAGCTCCCGCGGAGCCCCCGCGTTTTGGAACGGAATGGAAAGGAACATTCCAGCGTGAGAATGTGGATGTAGTATGCCACGCGACGGTTACGAAGCTCTGTGGTGCGACGGGGCGAGTGGACTATGCGGTGGTCGTATCTGATACGAAGGAGCAGTACCGTATTCATGCGAAGGTATTTGTGCTCGCTGCGGGCGGGATTGAAAATTCACGGCTTCTCCTGGCATCGGGCATGGGCAACGAGCATGACCAGGTGGGGCGATATTTTATGAACCATCTGAAGAATAATTACGGTATTATTACACTCCATACACCACTCGGAGATTGCCCATACTACTTCGGCTGTTTGAGTGATGGATTTGCGGGCTATGCCGGGCTCCGGCTTTCCGAAGATGTCCAACGGAGCCGGGGAGTGCTGAACTCCTATGTTCGACTGGAGCCGCTTTTCCCATGGTCCGGCAACGATGGCGTCGCAAGTGCTGTTTTTTTATTCAAGCAGATGGAGAGTGTATTTCGGGCGTGGAAGAAAAACCAATCGGGGAAAGTAGTGTCACTCCGTGATTACGCAGAAACGGGCGACGACACACCGCTCCAGGAGTCCTCGCCAGGGAGGGCAACGGCAAAAGCCGTGTTTTCTGTCATTGCACATATGTCGAGCGTGGCGCGATACATGTATGCAAGATTGGTCTCCAAGGAGTCGCCACTAATCCGTTCGATTCGCGTAAGAAATTTCATGGAGATGGAGCCATGTGCGGAGAACCGAGTGATACTCGGCGAAACCCGAGATGTGTATGGGCAACTCGTTCCACGAGTACACCATGTACCGAGTGCACTGGATCGCCAATCGTTAATCGAACTACACCACACGCTCGACAAAGAAATTCGTGCGCAAGGAATAGGAGTGCTCGATAGCAAGCTGGATTCTGTGTTACCATGGCCGATTAATCAAGATTCCAGCCACCACCTCGGAGGAACCCGCATGGGGGTGGATCCGATGACTTCGGTGGTCGACCCGAACCTGCGCGTGCACACTGTGGATAATCTTTACTGTGCTGGTGGGTCGGTGTTTCCCACAAGCGGGTGTGCGAATCCGACATTTACGATATGCGCGTTATCCATTCGGCTTGCAGAACACCTTCGAAAACAATGAACATCTGCATTCTCGCACACGATGACAATCCGAAGGGTGGCGGTGGCCGTTATGCGGGGCAGCTTGTTGCGGCATTGCAACGCCGTGGCCACCAGACGGTGCTTCTTACGGAGGTCGGGGGCGCACTGCCAATCCTACGCCGAAAAATAGGTATTATCGGCGCAGCGTTTCGTACCATCCGGTATCTGCGAAAGTGCGATATCATCCACGCCCTCGATGTATATCCAAACGGTGTTATCGCGTGGCTGGCGAACCTGATCACGCATAAGCCACTCATTCTTACGGTACATGGGACATACTCAATAGCACCTTTGAGTAGTCCGTATCTCGGATGGCTGGTGCGGCGTATTTATAGTTCCGCTGATTTGATTGTTTCGATTAGCTCTTATAATGTCTCACGTATTCGCGAGCGCGTTCCCGATGCGCATATCATTGTCATTAACCCGGGGATTGTCACTTCCGAGCATCAGCAAAACAAAACAAAAACCGAAATTCCTCTTCGTATCATTTCGGTCGGCGGATTAAAAATGCGCAAAGGATACCACATCTCAATTGAAGCATTTGCACGGGCTCGCGAACGAATTCCGGGCCTGCAGTATGTCATTGTAGGTGATCAGCGAGATGTGCCGTATTTCTTGCGTTTGCAAAATCTGGTTAACAAATATGGACTACAGGATGCCGTCATCTTCCGCCAGCATATTACCGAAGAAGAACTTAAAAAAGAATACCATCGCGCAGGGCTGTTCATTCTCTTGTCCGTGAATGAAGAAGACCACTTTGAAGGATTTGGTCTCGTATTCCTCGAAGCTGCCATTTCGGGATTGCCAGTTATTGGCACGCTCGGCAATGGCATTGAGGATGCAGTGAGTTCAGAGAATGGCGTTCTTGTACCACAACGGGATGCTACGGCAGCTGCCGATGCCATCATTAATATTCTGAGTGATGAGTCGCGATGGCGTGCAATGTCGGAGGCAAGTATTGCTTGGGCACGGCAACACGACATGGATTCGGTCATCTCTCAATATGAGCAGGCCTACAGGTCTATTCTGCGCTTATGACGAGAAACATATGTATTATCGATGGCAATGGGGGACGCCTTCTCACCGAACAGTTCGAGTGGCGGTATCTACGATGTCTGCAATGCGGTCTCCGCTGGGTTGCCAATACCCCGACCGCAGAACAGCTCGGGGAGATTTATAGTCCGGTATCGGGCTATCAACGGCACCATGCGCGACAGGCGGTTGACCGAGCAAACCCGCACTATCGAATGTTGATACATCTTGCTACGCAAACGAAACCGTCACCGGCGCGTGTGCTCGATGTGGGGTGCTCGGCGGGGGATGTGGCGGTGCCACTTCTGGAGCGCGGATACATTGTCGATGGTATCGAACCGAATGCGACGACGGCCGTCGTCGCATCGGGGCGTGGAGTCAATATCGTCGGTGCCGATATCGATAATCTTCCCGGCGATGTGCAGTATGACCTGATTATCGCGTCAGAGGTCATCGAACATGTGCCCGAACCCGATGAGTTCCTAGCGCGTATTCGTCGGGGGCTTGCGCCTAACGGGGTACTCATCCTCTCAACCCCTAATACCGCGAGCTGGTTTGCGCGCATGACCGAACGCGTTTCTCCTCTCGTCGGCGTTCCGGTTTCCTATCTGACAGCTCCCTACCACCTCACCTACTTCAATCCGCAGACACTCCGCATGCTCCTCTCCAAGCACGGACTTCGGGCTGACAAGTTCCGTTTCCGACCCGGGCCCGGGCTTCGCTATGAACTTGGTAACCTTCACCTCTGGGGAGCATTCAAACGCAATCGAAGCGTCGGCTCGTTCATTCGGATGTTGTTTGGGTTCTCGGTCACCACTATACTATGGTGCATTGACCGTATCGCCGTGGCGGGGAGTATTCCGGGATTCCAAATGTATGTGATAGCATCGGTAGTGGATGTCTAATGCTCACATGACTTCTCGAATCACCATTATCATTCCGACATATAACGAAGCGCAGAACATCACACCTCTGCTTGCATTAGTCAGAACGGCAGCCCCGAGCGCCGCTATTCTCGTTGTCGACGACTCCTCACCTGATGGGACAGCTGAAATAGCACGCAGACATGCCGTCGGTGAAAGCGCGGTGCAGGTGCTTATCCGCGCACAGCGTCAAGGACTCGGAAAGGCGTATGAGCATGCGTTCCGATTTGTTCGTGATGCTGGTGGGACGGATTATGCGCTGATGATGGACGCTGATTTCTCACACAATCCGAAGTACATTCCGAAACTTCTTGAGTACGCCTCTCCTGGCACGGTAGTTATGGGCTCTCGGTATGTTGGCCATGGCTCAGGCACCCGTGGTTGGGAATTATGGCGGCGGATATTAAGCCGCTTCGGGAACCTCTACTGCCGACTAGTGACTGGTCTTCCGGTCCATGACTGCACGGCGGGATTTATGCTGGTCCCGGTGCACTATCTGACCGATACTCTCTTGTCGCAGCTGGATTCATCCGGCTATGCGTTTCTCATGGAGCTCAAGTATCTGTTATGGAAGTCGGGAGCGCAATTTCGTGAAGTACCAATTGTTTTCGCTAATCGTCGGGAAGGGGAATCAAAGATATCCAATCATATCATCGGAGAGGGACTTATGGCGCCGTGGCGGATGATATTTAAACGAAGATGAAGAATTGTATTATTTGCGACCGCGACGCGTGCGTACCGTCACACCGACAGGGCGCGTTCACCTATGTCCGTTGTACCGCATGCGGGACATTCGCGCTTCGGCCCATGCCCGTCGATACGCGCGACCTCTATAGCGACGATTACTTCTCGGGAGCGACTCGTGGGTATGGTTATGTTGACTACGCATCGGACAAGGAGCCAATGCGTCCGGTGTTCAATCGCTTTATGAAGCGCATTGAAGTTCGTCATCCTCGTCACGGTGCTCTCTTAGATGTGGGTGCAGCCGACGGGTTTTTTACTCTGTTGGCACAAGAACGCGGGTGGCGGGTATCGGGTGTTGAAGTCTCTGACGCTGCAGCATCCCGTGCACGCGTTCGGGGGCTGGATATTCAAACCGGCGGTCTGGACGCAGTGCCGACCGGGAGTCGTTTTGATGTTATCACTCTCTGGGATGTCATCGAGCATATTCCCGATCCGGTGGCCGCAATGGCTCGCGTTAGAGACCTCCTAGCCCCTGGTGGCACCGTGGTACTTACGACTCCTGATGCTGGGAGCGTCTGGGCGCGGCTGATGGGGCGGCGATGGCACGCATTCGTGCCACCAGAACATGTCTGCTTGATGGGCGATACTGCACTCCGAGCTTTAGCTAGTCGAACTGGATTCAGGGTGCTGGTTTCAGAAGGTATATCAAAACGGTTCACCGTCGCATATGTGCTCTCAGTGGTTAGGCATTGGTTGGGGCGGGGAGCCGTGCAGTCATCTTGGTTAGCAGGCAGTGTACTGGGAAGAATACCATTACGAATCCCGATTAGAGATAACCGTTTTATGCTGCTCCAAGCCGATGTCTAAATTATCGCCACTAATGCAACGGCGCCTGCTCTCCTGGGGCGTATTTCTGTTGCCAGTTGCTGTTCTATCGTTCATCTTCCGGAGTACATTGTTCGCTTCGGCGATTCCGTCCCATCTCGATGTACTTTTGAACTACATGCCTTACTACCACTCAATGGCTGCCGGCGGTGCAGTCGTGAAGGCCGGTATCATCTCCGGATTCCCGATACTGTTGTCTGTCTCAACAACCTGGTTCAATCCGCTCAACACCTTCCTTTTTCGGTTCGTTGATGCCTTCGACGCGTTCAGATTACTCGATATCTTCTACATACTTGGTGCATATGCAGTGACATATGGCTTCGCACGGCATCTTAAACTCTCGCATGCCGCGTCAGCACTTGCCGGACTCGTCTATCTCTGTGCAGGGCAGGTGATGCTTTGGAGTGGAACCATCATCATCGCGGGGTACTATATCGTGCTTCCTGGTACCGCGTGGCTGTTAGCCGTTGCCGCAGAACGCGCCGGCTGGCGGCGACTTACAGCATGCGTTGCGGCAGGTGTGTTGCTAGGGCTTGGTTGGCGTATGGGTCATGTACAGTTTCTTATCTATGCACACGGGTTCGTTGCTGCATACTGGCTATATCTGGGGTGGCGTGCCCGTGCAACATCCAGCGCGTACCACTGGCTCCGTTGGGGAGCGCTCATGCTCCTCATGTTCACGATATCATTCGCGGTCGGCGCCGCGCAGATTCTGCCAATCCTTGAGTTCGTCAGTGTGACTGATAGGTCTGGGGGTGTATCTCTCCCCATGGCTTTTGCGCATGCCTACCTACCGTACCATTTGATTCACTATCTTCTGCCATCGTTCGCACTGCCGGAACCCTTTCCGTACCGGACGGCCCTGCAAAACTACCTCGGTATCATTCCGCTGGCGCTGCTCATCATTGGGGCAGTGAATGCTCGTTCGGTAATTCGCCGATATCCGCAGGGGGCATTCTTCTTGGGTGCCGGACTCTTTTGTCTGCTGGCATCAATCCAATATTCGCCGATTGTCTACCTATTTCATATACTCCCTTTCCTGAAGACATTCCGGGAGGCCCCACGCATCATGTTTGTGGGTGATTTCGTACTCGCTCTCTTCATCGGGTACACTGTTGACTACATTGCCGAACACCGAGCCCAAATGGACTTACAGCTTCAGCGATTCTGGAGCTACGCCGTCCGTCTACTCGTGTGGGTTGTCGCACCGGTGGTTATTTTGGCAACACTTCTGCGGACCGTGTTGTTTGCCCAAGTTGAGGCACTCGCGCAACAGTATTTTATACTGTACCAATTGCCGAATCTGCGCGGCGGGTATTCGAAGGAGCATTATCTTGCCGTTCTGCACGACCGACTTGTCCAGATGATTGGTCAATTCAGTTTGACCGACTGGAATATTGTCGTCCTGCTTGTCGGCCTGTGTTCACTCCTGTGGCTGATACGCAGCGGCGTGACTGGCCGCAAGTTCGTTGTGTACGCGCTCTGCCTGACCGCTCTGAATTTCTCTTTGCAATATGTGAACCGATTGCATGCGATTGACCGCCAGTCGTACCTGACACCACCAGCGACCGCGCAATTCATTCTCGCAGAGGAAGCGAGTAACTCCGAACCGTTTCGTATCTTCGCGCCACTCAATGACACCGCGCTCTTCGACGAATCAACGCGATGCCGGTTCCCTAAATACAGCGGCTGGGATATCTCGACAGACGAATTCGCGCTTCGACGCGAACTCCTGGAGCCCAACCTGCCCCTGCTCTACGGTCTTGAGTCGGCCGACGGTTACGAACCATACATGCCGTCGCGCACGGCTGATGTTATCGGATACGCCGGCTCCCGGTTCGATGACGCTAACCGGTTCGGAGCCAATCCAAACAGGCAATCTGGTACCATTGCTGACAATCTCGGTCTCTTCACGCGCCGGCTGAATGTGCTCCGCATGATGAATGTGAAGTATGTTGTTTCACACTACCCATTATCATCGACCGAATTAACGCTTCGGCAATCAACAACGGTTGGCGCCTGTGAGTCGTCAGTGTTCATTTATGAACTCACTAAGCCATGGCCGCGCTACTTCGTTACTGATACTATAATTGGCGCAAACGGTGCAACCGAGTCGCAGAGATTCATCGACACCATGAACCGTATCGCGAGCGCATCGGCTCCGATTGCCGTCTTCGACGAGGACGCAGTGCCACCTTCACGGCTGCGTTCTACGCAGGTCGTGCATCCTCAATTATCAGGGGATACCATGACATTCAATGTAATTGCATCGCATCCATCGGTACTCGTAGTCGGTAACCAGTGGCTACCGGGCTGGCGCGCGACCGTTGATGGCATACAAGCGGCTATTCGTCGTGTAAACTGGATGTACATGGCAGTTGAGGTGCCACAAGGTGCACATATGGTTATACTGCGCTATCAGTAAGCTCATGGCCTATTTCCACGATACTCGTGAGCGTCTCATCGCGCACAGAAATAGTATGCTTGGAAAAGTGCTAGATTATGGCGCGGGTGGTGGGAAAAATCGGTTGCTTTTAACGCCGAATCAGGGGGTTTATGTTGCCTTCGATTTAACCCCACCGATAGATGGAGTTGTTGGCGATGTTCATTCTGCCCCCTTCGCTGATTCAAGTTTTGACGTCGTTGTCTGCAACCAAGTACTGGAACATGTTCCAAGACCGACAATCGTGGTTCGGGAAATATACCGACTTGTAAAACATGGCGGGCTCGTTTTAGTCACGGCTCCATTTATGTTTCCCTATCACGCCGATCCCGGTGACTATTTTCGGTACTCTCAATCAGGTCTGAGCGAGATATTTCGCGAAGCCGGTTTTTCGATTATCGACGCGGGCACGATTGGGGGTCCCGCTTCTGTGGTTTCGGATGCCATCCGTATGACAATCGCCAACCCATATCAAAGAAAACCGTCTGCCATGCGTAGAAGAGTAGTCCGATATGCGGACGCCATTGCTCGGAGAGTGAACCGGATGTGGAAGTCAGATATCATATACACCAACGCGTATGTCTTGGCGAAAAAATAATATATTTATCGGACAGCCGGATCGCATGTCGCTCAAGCGTGCTGTTGTCTCATGCAAGCAATATTTGCGTGGCGCCGTGCTGGATGTGGGCGCGGGTCCCGCGGACCGCTACGGGCACCTTGTTGACGGAGTCCTCACAAGAATGGACATACGACCAGGTGACGATATCGCGTTGGTCGGAACCGTTGAAGCCATCCCGGTACCCGATAGTTCATTTGATGCGATTCTCTGTACACAGGTGATTGAGCATGTGCGGCAACCATGGCGTGCACCCAAGGAATTTTTTCGTATCCTGAAAGCCGGGGGACATGCGGTTATCACGGTGCCACAGCTCAATGAACTACATGAGGAGCCACACGACTACTTTCGATACACAAATCATGGAATTTCTTCCCTATTTGTAGACGCAGGATTCGTAGTCGTCAACATCGTCCGCCGTGGGGGCGTGTGGTCATCGCTTGCGCAGATTATGATTCGATATTTGACCGATTGTTTCGGTATGTACAATCGAGCAATTCTTGGTCGCGTTTTTGGTCGTCTGGCGACACTGGCGGCCAGAGTTTCACTGTGGTTGGATGCTCGTGATACATCCCGGGCTGGATGCAAGCACGCATTGGGTTGGTGTATTGTGGTGATGAAGCCATGAAGATTCTTATTTTATCTGACGACCATCCCGACCTTGAGCTTGGCGGTGCCGGGCGCATCGCACACCAGTCCGCGCAGTGGCTGGCGGCGCGCGGTCACGAGGTGTGGTTCGTTGCCGCAAGTGCTGATATGTCCCATATCGGAACACAAGAAGTTGACGGCCTTCACTCGCGAATTGTCTACATCCCAAAAGTGAGAGTGCCCTTTCTGCGGACGCTGTATTCGTGGCCAGGTGTTCGGGAGGCGCGTCGCATTGCGCGGGAAGTGAAGCCCGATGTCATTCACGCGCACGGTGTCCATCGGATGTGGTCGTTTGCGGTTCTGCGGGCAGTTCGACCGTTGACTCGGCGACTCGTGTGGACCGCGCATGATGTGATGTCGGTTTCTGCGACAAAGGCGCACCAGGATAAGAAGCCACAGGGTTTTTCAAATCGTATCCGTGTCTGGTGGACCCGCAAGATGGTACAAAACACAGACAAGGTGCTGGCTGTCAGTAATGCGCTTGGCCGTTATCTCACCGGCGCGGGGCTTCATTCGAATATTTTAACGCTTCACAATGCCATTGATGTGATGACATGGGATGAAATCAGGTGCGAACAGAGGTCCTTGTTCCCGAAGCATTCAGTACTTTTGAGCGGTCGTATGAGTGGCACCAAAGGCGTGTATGTCGCCATCGATGCGATGCGACAGGTAAAAATCCGTTTGCCAGATGCAACACTCATACTTGCTGGCGGCCCAAAGTCGGCTATCCAAAAAGCTGTCGCGTATGCAGCCGATTCGTCGCTGATACAAATAGTCGGCCAACAGAATCATGAAAACATGAAGTGTCTGATGCAATCGTGCGCTCTCGTCATGACACCCTCAACATATTTGGACCCATTCCCGACGGTGAATCTTGAGGCAATGGCGGTAGGGATACCGGTTGTGGGTACGAAGTTTGGTGGAACACCGGAACTGGTTGTGGACGGTGAAACGGGCTTCATTGTTGACCCGTCAGACGCGCAGGCATTTGCAGACGCTCTGACGAAGATTCTGACCGATGAGAATCTGCGCGCGCGCATGGGGGCCGCGGGGCGGAACCGTGTCCTTGAGAAATTCAACGCACAGTCGTACACTGATGCGCTGCTGAACATCTACACACTATGACACGAGAATTCTATGATCGTATGAGCGACCACTATTCCCGCGACCGGTACCTCTCAGGTATCACCAATGCGGTCCAGTACTCTTACGCGCAAAGATTGAACATCGTTCGCGTGTTTGCGCGTCGCGCGCTCATGGGTACGACGCATGCCCGTATTTTGGATGTGGGAACTGCCGACGGGTATGTGCTCCGGCGTATTTATGATGATAATGCCAGTCACATCGCTGCGATGGTTGGCAACGACATCGCCCCGAAGATGTTGGAGGAAGCAAGGCGTCAATCGACCGGCTATCCGGTAACGTTTGTCTTGCGAGGTCAGGAACCTGCCGGTGAGTACAATCTTCTGATGGAAATTGGCGTTCACATGCCAGACCCACAAGCGGAAATTGAATGGATAGTGGAGCGTGTGAATCATGGCGGCTACGCCATCATCACAGTGGCGAACCGCTACTCATGGTATTCACGGCAGAAACTCCGCAATAAACCATATATAGTGGATTATCGTACATTTCAAGAATACGAGCATTATATCGCGAGCTCGTTCGATATTTTGGAGAAGCGAACCCTCGGCATTTTTATACCCAAACTGTGGGTACTGCCGTCGTTCTTTGCACGACTTATTCAGACTGTCGCGGAGTGGATTATAGAGCGGTTGGCGCCCAACACCATGCACGAGCGTGTCTACTTGCTTCGGCTACGCGCACCGCGTTCGTAGAGGAATAGGAGAGCGCTTAAGATGAATAGCATGCTCCAGGTGATGGTATTTTCGGCGACTGCACCCCAGATGCCATAACGGGGGATGAGCGTTGCAGCTAGCGCAAGGGCGACGATGTCGGGAATCAGACGAAGCATATACATACGTTTAGTTTGCCTACGCACAAAAATTCCTGTCCCAAAAAGGGTTATGCCGGGAATAAGGATAAGCCCGAGGGCATAGATGCGGGAGTACATGACAGCATCAAGGTATGCAGGAAAGAACAGACGGTACAGGTAGGGTGCGGCTACCCAGTATGCGGCCACTGCCAGTACGGCCGCGGCGGTCAGCCGGAGCGTCTTGTCCAGAATACTGCCCCGAAGGTCTTCCGATGGCGTTGTGCTGAACTTTGGAACGGCAATATTTAGAAAGCTTTTCATGATACCCCTGATTTGTTCGGGGAAGGCAATGGCAAATGCGTATAAAGCAAGAGGTGCGGCTCCGGCGCCGTGGAAGACCCAGAGCTTATCGGCCTGCACGGCTGCAACACTGATAACGCTCATAAAACTCAAGTGGCGCCCAAACGCGATGGCGTATTCATCAACAGTATGGTTGGGGTGCAGTCGGTACCGCATGTAACCGTAGGTAAGCGCCGCGCCGATTAGCGAACCCGCGAAGTAGGCCAGTACAGTTGCGGTGACAGAACGCCAGATGAGAACTGCAGCGGCGACCGCGACGACGGTACACGCTTGTGATGCCAGGGAGATGGCTGTGCCTTCACGGAACAACTTCTTGCCCGCGTAGAATCCCCCGGCGATATTGAGTGTTGAGGTAAGCGGAAGTATGAGCGCGGCGGCTGCAAATGAAAATGCAAGCGTGAAGTTTGAATGGTATGCGTAGTATGCGGCAGCTGCGGTACCGGCCAGCGTGAGTATCCATGACCATCGCCACTGCAGGCGCATTGCCCGACCGATTGTACCTTCGTGTCCGCGGGCAACCGCCTGTATCGCAGCGGACGACAGTCCGGACAGCGACAACGCTCCCAGCACACTGACAGCCGCGAGAACAAATTTATACGAACCATAGAGTTCGCGTGAGGTGAAGTTCGCAAAGAAGACGGCAAGAAGAAATGAGAGCGCCATGCCTCCGATGTGACCGACTGTCACCCAAGTTCCACCACGCGCGACATACAGCATATCGGTTCGCGCGTACTGCTGACTCCAAAGGACCCAGCTTCGGAGCGTGTTCTTGACATCTTGAATCATCGTGTGTGTAGTATACCTCATTTCGGGATTGAATTCAATCTGGTACGATATTGAGCGTGATTCCATTCCTTCGACGCATGTCCGGACACCCATTCGTACGTGGCGCACTGCAATTCCAGCTTGGCTCCGTGGGGGCCATGTTGGTTCAGGCGATTGCCGGTGTTGTGTTGGCGCGGCTACTGGGGCCACATGAATATGGCCGTTTTGCGATTGTGATGTCGATGGCTGCCGTGGGGAGTGTGCTGTTGGGCGCGGGAGCGGCCGATGCCATGGCTCCGGTGTTGTCTCGCGCACATCACAGCGGTGACGATACGGGCGTGCGGGACGCGATTCTTTTTTTAGGGAAATTTGTTCTCATCACCGCGGCAATCGTATTCGTCTTTGGACTTTCCATACCCGCGCTTGCGGGCCACTTCTACGGCGACCGTATGCTCGGTTGGTTCGCATTCGCGGTGCTCATGGCATCAGCGGTGTCCACGGTGTTACTTACGCCCACCCAGTTAGCTCTCCAGGTATTCGGACGCATTGGCAAGCTATCGGCGCTGACATTCGCTGACCAGACAATTCGGCAGGGCTTCGTTGTCGGACTTGTGCTCGCAGGACTTGGTGTTGCCGGTGCCTCGCTCGGACATCTTATCGGGGCGCTCGTTGTGCTTATGGCATCAGCCGCGTTCTGGTGGCGCTTGCGTCAGGCGTGGCCTCTGGTGCCGTCAATCGACTCGCTGTGGAAAGATGTTCCGGACACAGGACGACAGTATATCCGTCCCACGCTGTGGGTCTTAGCGGATCGCAATCTTGCGATGCTCTATGGTGCAGCACCCGTAGCACTTGCAGCGCTTTTCTTGACGGCTACCGATGTATCCTATTTCAAAATTGCGTTGGGATGGGTCACATTGGCGCTTGCGGTGTTGAGTCCCGTGTCGGTACTACTGAATACTGAGCTCGCCCGGATTCAAGTGCAGCAACCTCTATATCTGCGCGCGCGGTTTATCCGGATTACTGGAGTTGCTGTCGTTGCGTCAGCTTTCGTGACGGGTATTGCCGCGCTTATTGCGCGTCCGGTCTTTCAGATATTATATGGGGCACAATACGCCGCAGCCGTACCTTTAGTGTATTGGCTAGTGCCATTTGGTGCATTGTTCGGTCTGGGTGTCGCGTTGGGGCCGATGTGGCGAGTCATTAATAAGGTAAGGGTGAGTATTGTCATAAACATAGTTGTGCTTTGTACGGGCGTGCCGCTGGCTCTGCTTGCTATGCGGCATTGGGGGGTACTGGGTGCTGTTGCAATGGTGACCGCTTGGTACACATTTTCGCATGGAGTGTCGCTTCTTTATTTGTTTCGTCATCTACAGGGCGAACATATTGCCTCATCAGCGCAGACCCTATAATATGGGAAGGCCATGAATAACGAACCCGGACTGGCAAAGTGGCTGCGCTGGCTGATTTACGCCAGCGCGCTTGTGCCGCTAGTCATTTTCAGCCAGTACATGTCACCCTTCCACTTCGGGAAGGTGGTGGTGTTGCGCAGTATTGTGCAGGTGATGGGCGTTTTGTACCTCCTACTCATCTGGCGCGATCGTAGCTATCTGCCCAAGAGCCATCCGATTCTGTGGGCCTTTGTGGCGTTTACCGCCGCATTCACGCTTACGAGTATTACTTCGGTAGCCTCGATGCAGAGCTATTGGGGCACGCTCGAGCGCATGGGCGGCCTGTTTACCTTTTGGCACTATCTCGCCTTCTTTATCATGATGGTGTCGGTTTTGCGTACACGGCGAGATTGGCAGATTCTTTTAGATATTATGATTGCCGTTGGAGTTGCATCAGCAATCTATGGCTTCCTGCAGAAGACCGATTGGTCATTCATTCTCGGTTCCGGTAATCGTCAGCGTATCTTTGGGACCATCGGAAATCCGGCGTTGTTCGCAGGGCATCAGATTCTGGCTGCATTTTTGGCACTGACACTTTCATTCATGCAGCGCACGGCAAAGAACTGGCGCATCTGGTACCGGATTGCGGGTGGCATGATGCTATTAGCGGCCATGTCTACTGCGGTGCGCGGTTCGCTCGTTGGTATTGTAGTTGGTGTATTGGTGTGGGCATTGCTATGGAGTACTCTCGACCGCAGTAGGAAGGCGAAAACTGCACTTTTGACCGGCCTGTCCGGGCTTGTTGTTTTCGTTTTTCTGGCCATCATGCTGCGCGCCACCCCACTCGTACAGAACTCGCCGTATCTCACACGCATCACTGATTTTTCCAGCAGTACATTCACCGTAAAAACGCGCTTCTGGGCATGGTCCGCCGGCCTGAAGGGATGGAGTGAAAATCCCAAGACAGTGCTGCTTGGTTGGGGCCCGGAGAACTTCAATGTTCCGTTCAGCAAATACTTTAATCCAAAATTCTTCACCGGGCCGGGCGCGGAAACATTCTTTGACCGGGCGCATAACATGTTCATGGAGGTGCTGGTGACTATGGGACTGGTGGGATTGCTCACCTACATCAGTATTTTTGCGACCTTGTTCTGGGTATTAGCAAAGATGATGCATGCGCCCGGGGACGGACGGGTGATGGGGATTGGTTTTACTGCCATGACGATTGCGTACATCATCCATAACTGTTTTATCTTCGACACTTCTGCGAACTTTCTCACATTCTTCATGCTGTTGGCTTACGCGATGCATGTGTCCGTCCATGGAATGGACGGAAGTGAAAAGTTTCAAGTGCAAAATGATAAATTGCGGAGAGCGAGGAGGGTTCCGTGGTCTGGGCTACAGGTCACAACTGCACTTGTACTTGGCGTTGTTGTGATGATTACTGTGTACGCGACGAACGTTCGACCGACGAAGGCGAACTACGCATCAACACGCGCCATCATCGCCGGCTGGCAGGGAGATTGGGTAGGTGCAGTCAACAAATACCGAGAAGCGATTGATTACGACACCCCCGGACGCTATGAATTCCGGCACCGATTCGCCCAGTATCTGCTCGAGTTAAGCAGTTCGACGGATATTTCAAAGGTTCCAAACTTTACCGAGGTTACCCTGCAGGCGATTTCAGACATACAGAATAATGTTGCCGAAAATCCCCAGGACTATTTACCGCACCTCTATCTCTCGCGGCTTTATCTCACATTGGGCAAAGAAAGTTCCAAGAGCCCATACAACGACACGGCACTCCAAGAATCCGCCAAAGCTTTGGAGATCAGCCCGACATTTGTGCGCACATACTACGAAGTCGCGCAGGCATATCTGAACAAAGGAGATGCCCAGAGCGCGTTCATCTGGTTTGAAAAAGCAGCGAAACTGCAACCGGATGTCGGAACTACCTATTGG
This sequence comes from uncultured Candidatus Saccharibacteria bacterium, assembly GCA_964479835.1. Taxonomy (GTDB): domain Bacteria; phylum Patescibacteriota; class Minisyncoccia; order 2-02-FULL-40-12; family GWA2-44-9; genus JAGOPO01. The sequence continues at coordinate 18,105 of CAYZRE010000003.1, forward strand.
TATATGGGTACGGTCAGATATCAAATTGCCGCGAAGACCGATGATACGGCGGGCCTGAAGGAGGCCGTCGGGTATTTCAGTACCGCACTGGAAAAGGGGCACTCACTTACCGAAAACGATGCAAAAATGTTAGTGAATGTTTTCCTAAAGGTAGACGACATGAATGGCGTTATAGCGGTATTCCAGCAATTGACCGCCGGTTTCCCGACTAATTCTCAGTATTGGAGATCGCTGGCGGAGGCGTACGCGAGAGCCGGCCGCACACAGGACGCAATCGCAACTTCTCGCAAACTCATCGAGTTATTCCCGAATGACGCTCAAGTCAAAGCCGATGCCGAGAAGTTTATTCGTTCTCTCGGAGGAAGTATCTAGCTGATAGCTTCTAGCTGTGAGCTGTGAGGGGGGATGGAATATCTACGCCCTCAGCCGACTAATCATAGTCGCGAGCATCTTTTGGACCTCTTCGAGTAGATTAAAAGTTTTTTGCGACTCACCGATTAGAAATAATCGATTTGCCAACAATAGTTGTGTTTCAAGTTCAGCCGCAGATCCATACGCAATTCTTAAGAACTGACTAAAATCCTTTGCGGTACTGCGCATTCTACCTTCAGCGATATTCGAAGCAATAGAAACTGCTGCTCTCCGCATTTGACTGGTGAGGCCGTAGAGCTCTTCTCTCGGAAGTTTTGCAGTAACCCGATAAATCTCCTCGGTAAGTTCAAGGGATTTTTGCCATACGATGAGGTCTTTGAATGATTTTGTTATCATTTTCTATAAGCTAACAGCTATCAGCTCAAAGCTTAAAGCTATCTACCCGCGCGGCGGAGAGAGATACTGGCTGTCTTGAGGACGATTGCAACGTCCAGTGCCAGTGACCGGTGCTTGATGTAGTACAAATCGTATTGAAGTTTCTGAGCGGCATCCTGGACCGAAGAGCCGTATGGATAGTTTATTTGTGCCCAGCCGGACAGGCCCGGTTTGATGAGATACCGCTCGCGATAAAATGGGATTTGTTGGGTGAGCTGTGCATCGAATTCTGGTCGCTCTGCTCGCGGGCCGACCAATGACATATCGCCGCGTATGATGTTCCACAATTGTGGAAGCTCATCCAATCGTGTTTTGCGCAAGAACTTTCCGATTGAAGTGATGCGCAAATCATTCTTATCAGCCCAGACGACACCCGTGGTCCGTTCGGCATCAGGAACCATGCTTCTGAACTTTACCAGGGTAAACGGTTTGCCGCCGCGCCCGGTGCGCTGTTGGTGGATAAACGGATATCCTGGTGAGCTCAACCATATTGTCAGTAAGATGAACGGCGTCAAAATAATTGTCGGCACGCCCAGCACGACTGCCGCGACGACATCCATGACGCGCTTGAGTGTGTCGAAGGATTTCTTGGAACCCTCGGACATGTTGTCCAGAAACCACGCCTGATTAATTGCTCCCAACGGTACACGACCGGTGAGATGCTCGCTCATAGAGGCCAACGATGTGAAATCAACTTGGCGCGAGAGTGCACCGTAGAAAAGGCCGACAACCTCGCTCATCTGATAGGCCGCAGGGCTGATGACGACCGTGTCGATACCGCTTTCCGCGATGTACCGATCGACGCTTTCGAGGTCGTCGATAACCGGCCAGCGGACGCCACCGTCAATCAGCGGTAACCCCTCCTGGCCCAGGCGCACTAACGCACTGACACGATAGCCCAGTTGCGGGTTGTCGGTGACAAGTGTCGCCAAATCCAACGATTCATTGTTAAGCCCCACGATAAGCAGTCGTTCCTTGGTGCCTTGGGCGATGACCTTGTTGTAGAGGTACCGGGTTCCCGACATGATGCAAGCGAATACGACCAGAAAAAGGAACAGATTTAATTTGGGCGTAATGCCGAAATAGGGGATGAGATAAAAGAAGAGTACCGAGGCAATACTTGCGACCAGCATGGCCTGTCCCAGGCGTGTGAAAAAATAGCGGTCGTTGCGCATCATGCGCCGGTTGTACAGATTAGAGATATAGAGGGCCAACAGCCACACGAGCAGAAGTAACGAGAAAGGGGTGCTGTGAACGCCCCACTGACTTTGCCACGTATCTTTCCCGTGGCGCACCAAAAGCAGGAGTGCCAAAGCGCCGTAGAATGCGACGAGGTCGGAGGCGATGAGGGTGAGCTTCTTGAGCATCGTCTTACTATTATATAGCAGAATATGTTAATAGTCAATTTTCCCCTGAAGATGGCAGTAGACCCCATCCGTCCTATTTGATATACTCGATGCAATGAGGCGCATGTATGCACCTGTTCTGTGGTTTGCCATTTCGGCTGTCTTTGCGTTACCCGCTTCTGCCGATACACTAGGACAAACGCAGACATTCCGAGTGAACTCCTCTTTTGATGCATTGGGCGCAACCACTGCGTCTTTCACCTTGCGGGCAGTAGGCCAATACGGATATTTCTACATTGACAACCGGTATTGGGGAGCTTTGACTTCAGCTGAAGAGAGCCAGTTCGGTACGAACCTCAACGCACTCTCGGCCCAGTTCGATTCGACTATCTACCCCCGTATCACCTCGTTCTATGGTAGCGAGAACACGCCCGGTATCGATTCAGACTCGCATGTGGTTATGGTGATGGAGCGACTCATTGCGGGCAACGGCGGATACTTTGAAACGATTCACAATTACACCAAAGACCGCGCCCCCGACAGCAACGAACAGGAAATGATATATGCGAATGTCGAAAGCGTTCTCATCACGACGGGGAAGACATATGTGGCGCACGAGTTTCAGCACCTGACCTCCTTCAATCAGAAAGAACTGCTCCGGAATGTCCAGGACGATGTATGGCTCAATGAAGCGCGGAGCGAATACGCAATTACGGTCTCGGGGCTCAGTGATCCCTATGCGGGCAGTACGCTCCAGCGACGCGCGCAGTCATTTGTCCGTACGCCCTCGGACTCGCTGGTTGAGTGGCCGAACACTTCCTTGGATTACGCCATCGCGTCCGTGTTCATTCATTATCTCGCAGACCGGTACGGGCAGGCCATCGTTGCCTCGACCGCACGAACAAGGGCGGCCGGTATCGTGGCAATCGACGAGTGGCTCTCACAGAACGGCAAGGCCGAACGGTTTGGCGATATATTTTCTGACTGGATGATTGCGTCATATCTCAATGATCGGGGCGTTGATCCGCGTTACGGCTATGAGCGCGACGGACTGCGCCAAATACACGTAGCTCCGGTCGTAAGTGCGCGTCTGGACGGCACCAACGAGAGTTCTGACTATTCTGCATCGTTGAAAGAGTGGCAGCCGCTTTGGATTAAGAACGATGTATCGGCTACCGGTGGTACGGCCAATATGAATGTGCGCATCTCGGGGTCAGCCGATGCCCTATGGCGGGGCGCGGTCGTTGCGCAATATCGCGACGGCAGTAGCCGTGTCATACCGTTTCTGTCGGTGTACGGTGGCGCTGATGTCGTAGTCCCCACGCAATCGAACGGTTCTCAAATTTCCTCCGCAACAGTTGCGGTTGCCCAGGGAATCAGTCAATCGGTCATCAATCGTAGCATCGTCGAAAGATCGGTAACGGTCACCATGTCGCTCGCAGAGATTCCCGGTGCAATCGCCACGCCGTTGCCTCAATCTTCACAGCCGATAAATGGTGATTTGATTCGTCGCCCCACAGAGGCAGAGATTTATGTGGTTTGGGGTCCATACCGCCGCTATCTGCCGCAAGGTGTGTTGAAACTGTATGGCTTCGAGAACCGCCCGGTGGCGGAAGTGACGAACGAAGTGTTTCTCCGATATCAGACCAGTAACTATGTGCGCGAAGACGGGCAGCAAAAAGTGTATGCCCTATGGCCTGATGGTACGAAGCACTGGATGCACATCACTGCGGCCCAGTGGGACGCCTCCCTCCGTGATTGGGGAGCGATCTTTGTCGTCAACAGCGCTGAAATTGCGTGGTATGACACTGGCCCTGACATCACTCGCTAGTCGCTGCGCTCAGGTAGGCACTCACAGATTTTGTGCCACCTTCGCTCCGCTTGGACCGCCGGATTCGGCGGTCTTCTGCGTTGTCGGCTCCGGTGCTCCCTCGTCGTACATGAGTACGCCTCGGTTTACTCCTCGCCGCCGTCTTGAATCCCATCCGAATACGGCGGTCCTGGGAAAGAGTGCTCGCTCTGCGCCTCGCGGTCATCTCAAAATCAGCAGTCCAGGGAGAATCCCATGAGAGCGACAGACTGCCCTGGTATCCCAGCGAGGGGCTTCGGAGCGCGACGGCGCGAGAACGAGATGCTCCGTCAGAAGACGGAGACAGCGATACCGAGTCGGGATATCGGGGCGGTAGGGAGCGATACGGGAACGGCTCATTGAATGAGCCGTTTATGCGACTTGAAAAAATCGTCGAAAAGAGTAGCATGTTCGTAGCATGAATATTAGTATCCACGCGAAGAACTTGGAGCTGAACGCTCCTTTGCGGGCATTCATTGAAGAGAAAATGGCTGATATCGAGCATTTGCTTGGCGATATCGGACCCTCCCAGGTGCAGGTAGAAGTTGGTATCCCGTCCCAACATCACCATTCGGGTGCCATCTACTACGCCGAAGCGAACCTTACTATCGGCGGCCAACTGTTACGGGCCGAGGCGACGAACTATGACCTGCACTCGGCTGTCGTCGATGTCAAAGACGAGCTAAAAGTACGGATAAAGAAGTTCAAAGACAAGCTCACCGAAGCCCAGCGCCAGCCCTCGTCCGAGTAATACAGCCCGTTGCTCCTGCTGTGGCGCACTCAATAGTATGTTAGAATTCCTCTCAAAAATTTTTCCTGACGCCAATGCCCGAACGATTCGGTCATTTTCGTCTGCCGTAGAGCGCATCAACGCATTGGAACCGCGCATGCAGGCGTTGTCTGACGACGAGTTACGCGGGCTGACACCGGCGCTGCGTTCCCGTCTCGCGGGAGGCGAAACGCTTGATGATATATTGCCGGAAGCGTTTGCCGCAGTGAGGGAAGCATCGAAACGTAAATCAGGAAAGCGCCACTTTGATGTCCAACTTATTGGCGGCATGGTTTTGCATCAGGGGAAAATCGCACAGATGTCCACGGGTGAAGGAAAAACACTGGTGGCGACTCTGCCGGCGTATCTGAATGCACTGGAGGGCAAAGGGGTGCATGTTATTACGGTGAACGATTATTTGAGCAGGCGTGACGCGACATGGATGGGACAAATTTATGATGCGTTGGGCGTCAGTGTCGGAGTGCTCAACCATGATGCGTCGTATCTCTACGATCCCTCGCATGTCAGTCCTGCACAGCAAGAAGCACTTGATGACGAGCGCGATGCTACCGGTTCGTTCCGCGTGGTGCACGAATTCCTGCGACCGGTAGAACGCCGTGTTGCCTACGAAGCGGATATTACTTACGGCACCAACAACGAGTACGGATTTGATTACCTGCGCGATAATATGGCGATGTCGGTTGATGCGATGGCACAGCGCCCCCAGGATACCCATCATTTTGCCATCGTTGACGAGGTAGACTCCATTCTTATCGATGAGGCACGCACGCCGCTTATCATTTCAAGCCCCGACGAAGAATCGGGACAGCTCTACGCGGCGTTTGCCCGCATTGTGCCGCACCTCAAGGAGGGCGAGGATTTTAATATCGACGAAAAGCTGAAGGCGGTCAGTATCACCGATGCCGGTATCGACAAAGTGCAGGGCCGGCTGGGTATCGCCAATATCTATGAAGAGGGCGGGGTACGCTATGTGCACCACATGGAGCAGGCGCTCCGTGCCCAAATTCTGTTCCGGCTTGATAAAGACTATGTGGTCAAAGACGGCGAGGTTATTATCGTCGATGAGTTCACCGGCCGACTGATGCCCGGACGCCGCTGGTCTGATGGTTTACACCAGGCCATTGAAGCGAAAGAGAATGTGAAGGTTCAACGCGAGAGTCGTACGCTGGCAACGGTGACATTCCAGAACTATTTCCGTCTGTACAAAAAACTGTCAGGTATGACCGGTACCGCCCGCACTTCCGCTGAAGAATTCCACAAAGTATACACACTGGATGTTGTCGCCGTGCCGACCAACAAGCCGATGATACGAGCAGACCTCACCGACCGCATCTACAAGAACGAGGCAGGGAAATTTCGTGCACTGGCGACCGAAATTAAACGACGCAATGAGACGGGACAGCCGGTTCTCGTCGGTACGGTTTCGATTGAGAAAAACGAGATGCTGTCACTCCTGCTTACCCGCGCGGGCGTTCGCCATCAGGTACTCAATGCAAAGAATCACGAACGGGAAGCGGAAATCATCGCGCAGGCCGGACGGCTTGGTGCGGTCACGGTCGCAACCAACATGGCCGGACGCGGTGTCGACATCATCTTGGGCGGGAACCCGTCCGATGAAACCGAAGCAGCCAAGGTACTCCAGTTGGGCGGGCTGTGTGTCTTCGGCACGGAGCGGCACGAAGCACGGCGCATCGACGACCAACTCCGCGGTCGTGCCGGTCGTCAGGGTGATCCGGGCGCGAGTCAGTTCTTTGTTTCCACAGAAGACGAGTTGGTGCGCGTGTTCGGTGGAGACCGACTGACGAACATCATGACCACGCTGGGCGTGACCGATGAAGATGTCATTGAGAATCGGTTGGTCTCGCGTTCGATTGCGCAAGCACAGAGCCGCATCGAAGGCCGCAACTTCGATTCCCGAAAATATGTGCTGGAGTATGACGATGTGATGAATAAGCACCGCCAGACTGTATACAACCTACGCCGCGAGGTGCTCACATCGTCAGACAACAAAGACCGGGTTCTGGATTATCTGCACACGCAGATGCGCTCGCTGGTGTATGCGCATATCAATCAAGAGACAGGCGAGTTCGACAGGGAAGAAATTGCCGAGGCATGTCGCGCTATTGCTCCGTTTGATGAATCATTGCACCGCACCCTGACGGCCAAAGCCGCCGAGGGCGCGTTCGGAGCCGCTAACCCCGATGAGCTTGTGGCATACCTGCAGGACGAAGTCGAGCGTTTGTATGAAGCGCATGAACAGCAGATGGGGGATACGCAAATGCGTGCCATTGAGAAGGCGATTATCCTGCGTGCCGTGGACGATGTTTGGGTGGACCACATCGAAGCCATGGAGCACCTGCGCGAAAGCGTGAGTCTGCGGGCCTACGGCCAGCGCGACCCGCTCGTCGAATACAAGATTGAGTCACAACAAATGTACGCGACGCTCATGGACACTATTGCCGGACGCGTGGCGGGCATCATCTTCAGAGTGCAAATGACGGACCCGGCATCTGGTACTGGCCAGGAGAAAAAAAGAACCCTGCAAGAACAGCGCCCCGATATTACCGGCGACGAAGCAATCGCAAAACTGGATACCAACGACACCGCCGCATCTGAAGTCACCATTCACTCCGACCATGTCGGTCGCAACGACCCCTGTCCCTGCGGTTCAGGCAAAAAATTCAAGAAGTGCGGACTCCTGGATACCGAGGAGCACAAACGGCTCACTCAATGAGCCGTTAATTCTGGGCGATTTTATATAATACTGAAGCTATACAGGAGCGGCATGGATGGCGTATACTGAAGACATGCGAAAGGAGGGATTCTTACGCAATTTTATCTTCGGTGTCGAAGACTCGCTGGTTTCGACCGTTGGGTTTGTGTCCGGCATCGCCGCCGCTTCTGTTGAGCGCAACACGCTGTTACTATCAGGTGTCGTCCTCGTGTTCGTGGAGGCTTTCTCCATGGGTATCGGCAGTACATTATCCGAGGAGTCTGTGCAAGAAGCACGCACCCGGCGGAGCGCTCGTTGGGGAGTATCGGTCGCAGGGGGGTTTGTCATGTTTGTCTCATATATCTTGACGGGTCTTTTCGTGCTTTCTCCGTACCTCGTCAGCGATGTCTCTCATGCACTTTTGCAGTCAATCGCCCTGTCTCTCGGACTTTTATTCCTTCTTGGTGTCGTGTCAGCTAAGATCACCGGTCTTCCGATACTTCGTCGGGCGTTTCGGATGATGATAGTTGGTGGGCTGGCAATTCTGTTGGGTATCATCGTAGGACATCTTATGCTCTGACATGCCACAACAAGTGCTCATTATCGGCGCCGGAGCCCTGGGAACCGCGCTTGGGAAGATCATGCCGAAGGACCACACGCAAGTGGCTTTTTGGGATATCGATGAGGCTAAGTGCGGAGGTCCGAGACAGCCGCTGGAGACGCTTGTGCCGGCCGCTGATTTTATATTCATGTGCATCCCCAGTTGGGCGATGCGCCCCTCGGTGTCGCAATACTCCGCTCTAATCAAGCCAACGACCGTGGTGGTCTCTCTCGCGAAGGGCCTTGAATCACCGACTGCAAAAACAATGTTCGAGGTGTGTACCGAAGTACTCCCGCCAAACCAGCCGGTGGTTATCATGGGAGGCGCTATGCTGGCATACGAAATCGGTTCAGGTCTCCCGGGCATGGCGGTCATCGCCGCCATGGATGATGCGGTGGCCGCAAATCTCATGGCGTTATTTAATGGGTCTGTGTTGCAACTGTCCTGGTCAAGCGATGCGCGTTCAGTTGCCATCGCCGGCGTACTGAAGAATGTGTATGCCATCATGCTTGGTATTGGCGACGGTCTGGGCTTGGGCAGTAACACGCGAGGATGGTTATTTGCACAGGCGGTTCAGGAAATATTGGAAATAGGCAGACTGATGCATGCTGATCCGCTGGTTCTCTTGTCTGTGGCAGGCATCGGAGATTTAGTCGCGACGGGCCTGTCGCCCCAATCGAAAAATCATACTGCCGGCGTCCAGCTGGCGCAGACAGGCCGCACGGCTCTGGAATGTGAGGGTATCATGTCATTCCCATCAGTACTGCAGTCAGTGGGACAGCGTCCTAATCTACGGCTCCTGAACGCCATCGAAGCTATTTTGTTACGAGGCCAGAATGTCCGCATCGTAATACAGGACCTCATATACAAAAAAACATCGTGATCGTGAACGAACCTGTGGACTACTGCATTTGTGAGATGTGTCTCTCGATGAGATAATACAGCAGACCTGTCTGCGCAGACAGGATTGAAGGGAGGTGGTTATGTGAAATTCGCAAAAATCGCCTGGTGGCTATTGGTGATCGGCGGCCTGAACTGGGCCCTCGTGGGTTTGTTTGGGAAAGATCTGTTTTCACTCATAGGATTGGACTTGAGTTCGTGGTTGGCACGGCTCGTGTACCTTCTTGTTGGTATTTCCGCACTGTACGCACTGTTCGGAAAAAAGAGCTCGTCCCTCTAGGACGGGTTTTTATTATGAGCGGAAGGCCCCGAGAGGGGGCTTTCTGCGTTTTTTTATGCAAACAAATGCGGAAATGCGTCGTTCCGACGCGAGAGATATCTTCTGTAGGCCCTCGCGCATATGCGCTTGGGCACGAATAGCCGGCCATATTTACAGAAGAAGAGCGGCTATTCGTCAAGGTTGCGTCATAGTGCCGGCCCGTATACGATGCCGCAGTCGAACACCCAATTCCATGAAACGAGCCGCACAAAAAGACTTGACAGTTATGCCGAAAAGCGGCGATTCGCTTGTTGATTGGGTGTTCCGTCAGTTTGTGCTCGTTCTGCAGAGCGAACGGGTCAGGGTGACCCGCAAGAAGCGTTTGGTGAACCCCGACGACCCCCACCGGAAGGTTATTCGCGGCCTTATGGACCCCGATATTCACCCGTCGGGCAACTGGGTGCAAATCCTTATCAATCCTGCCAAGAATACCCACAAGAGCCGCAACGAAGAGGTAGAGACACTTATGCACGAGCTCGCGCATGTCATCTTGCCTCGAAGTGGAGAACGCTCGATTCTCTCAATGGAAGGTTTGTTGGCACGCCGGTTTTCATCCGCACAGCGCCGGTATCTGAAATCATTCATTCCGAAGCATGAAGTGAAACATTACCCGCGTCTTGGTGTTCTTGGGCGTGTTGCCACTGCTTAGAGGCGGAGTATAGTGAGGGTGCTACCCGCTCACTGACAATCGGAGGCAGAAATGAAGAACCGTCTGAAGAAGGAGTCTTTGGTTTCACTCATCGCCGGCCTCGCGCTGGCAGCGTTCGTGATCCCCTGGTCATTTTCGACCATCAGCAAGTCCAACGAACTCCTGCGACAGCAGCAGGAGATGCTCACACCACTCGCCCCGAGCACCCAAGGGATTGCTGTTGACGAGAGGACACTCGACGAGCAGTTCGCGCGCGCCAAGGTTGCCGAGCGTGACCCCATCGCGATTCACCGACCCGTGCATCTCGCCCGGGCGTCCGAGCCGTCCCGCTCTGCGTACTCTATCGTGCCCCAGGGTTCATCGGAGCTTGTGCCGCTGGACGGGTGGGTCGACCAGCCCAACAAGGACCGGCCAGGCCGCCTGCACACGAATCTCAAGTGGCGCTGGGCCAACAAAGCAAAGCCCAGACCTAGTGGTACGGGCAAGGTCAGCGACGCGGAGCCGATGCTCGATGAGCCTCCGAACACCCGTTTCGAACCCGGGTACATCATGGTCGCCTGGTCCGGCACGGATGACCGAGCACAGGAACATGCCAAGCCCCGCGACGACAAGCAGACGAAGACTGAGCGCAAACGCGATACGCCGCCTCCGAAGGCTCGCGAGGGCGAGCAGACAAAGACGCAGGCGCCCGCAGACCGCAGTGACGCCCAGCGTCGCCAGCCTCAATCCACGAACGACGGCCGCCGTGACCGCGACAACAACGGCGACCGCAGCACCAAGACCGATGCCCAGAGGCGTCAGCCGAGACCGAACGGCAACTACGATCGGTACAGCTGGCGCAAGTACGACGGGCGATCTCATGGGGCTCGTGACCGCTTCCCGCGCTCCTACGGTGGCTCGCGCTATTTCGACCGCCGCTTCTACCGCGGCAACCTGTTCGGCTCGCACGACCGTCTCTGGTACAGCTACCGGAACGCATGGCGCCTGTTCTACTGGCCCTATCCGTATGCTCCTTTGTACGGCTGCGGGTGGTACTTCGTTCCTACGGATCGCGTGCTCGTGTACGACCCGTACTCTCGTGAGGAGTACTGGGAATACACAAACTACGAACGGGCCTACCTCTGCTTCGACTGAGCGCACAGTGCGCTTACTCCCTTCCGTCCTTGCGGCGGAAGGGATTTTTCTTTACTCTCATCACGGCTCGTTCAAAAGCCGGAAAGGAGAGAGTGCCATGGGCGATCGGAGCCTCTTTAAGCGGTGCGTGCTCAAAACGAACGGAATGCTCGTTGTGAACTGGGCGAACCGATTTGCCAATGTCTCCGGAGTCGGCGTTGCGGTGGGGTGCGCTGATGACCCGTCTTGGTTGGACGGTGCTGCACATCTGTGGGAGCACATCGTCTGTCGTCGGAGTAACACCTACGACGACCACCAGGTCAACCTCATGCTCGAGCGCTACTTCGGCGGTTCCGATGGTATGGACATCAACATCTGCACGACATGGTTCTACACGTTCTACGGGCACTTCGATTTGCGCCGTCGCGCATACCTGAAGGACACCTTCCCGCTCATGGCGACCATGGTACGGGATGCGGTCATCGAGGCGCACAACAATCGCGAGAGCGATGTGCGGCTCTACGATCTCAAGGGTCTGCTCGTTGAACGCGGAGCTGTACGCAACGAAACGGCACTGTATCGCGATGACCTCGGCCGCCGTATCAGCGACATGTTGCACTACGAGCTGTACCGAATCAATCCGGTGCGACGACCGGGCGATGCGGATATCGCTCAACTGCGCAAGGTGACCAAAATCGGCCGTCTGAAGCAGTGGGCCGCCGGCCACTACGTACCGGAGAAGATGTTCGCTATTTTGGGAGGTCCGACCCAAAAGGATGCACTGGAGCTGGTTGCCGAGGCGGGTCTGGACCAGCTCAAGCCCTATAAAGGCGTTGCGTCCGAATACGACGGCAGTGACGACATGCCGCAACTCACGGGCGTGCGGGACATCGTCATCGATCGGGCGGGTATCCATCAGACCCATGTGGGTTGGGCGTGGCCGACCGAGTCGTTTCTAACCGAGGACGGCCCTGCGTTGGAGGTCCTCGCGCGTCTGATGAAGATGCGCATGGAGTGCTCGCTCCGCGAGGAGAACACGGACATCGATGCCGGTGTCTACCATCCCGCAGTAGCTTGGTATGCCTCCAAACATCACGGCCTCCTGGAAGCCTGGTTCTCAAGTGTCGGCGGTACTTCGTATATTGAGCAGGCCGAGGCGCTCGTCACGGACATCTGCGGACATCTGCGCAGTGACACAAGCACGGCCTTCGCTGAAGAGGTTGAGGCCATCCGCCACAACGAGATGGACACGTTGGACTACGAGTGGCTCTTTGACCATGGCGGTCTCTGCGAACGCATCGCGACGCACATCTCTAACGGCGACCGCGAGCTCATTCGTCTGGACTCGCTTCGTCACCGTATGGCCAAGGTGACCCCGGAGGATGTCCGGGCGGTGGCGAACAAGTACCTCACCACCGAAAGGTATGTGCGCGCACTCATCCGTCCGGTTTTCGTCCCGCAGGATGTCCACGACCGGGCGGCACCCGAGTTCCAGCAATACCTCAAGTACCTTCTGCGTCCTGCCGAGTAATCGGCAGGACGTTTCTTTTATTCGTGTTAGACTTTCTCTATGGAGCAAAAGCAAAAATTATCAGCTACGCACTTCTATAAGTTCTTCCAGTGTCCTCACTGGATTTGGTACGACATTTACGCCGACAGCTCAAAGAAGCACGAGACCTCGCCGCTGTTGGATATCATCTACAAAGGAAAGATGCAGGATGCGGCCGGCTCGCTGGGAGCGCACAAAAAATTCGAAGAGCTCAAACCCGAACAGTACCGCGACCTGGAGGAAGCATACTTAGCAACATTGGCGCTGATGAAGCAGGGCAAGAACATCTACCACGGCGTGCTGATGACCGAAGATTGGGTGGGGATGCCGGATTTACTCGAAGCTCGGCCGGGCCACAGTTCGCTGGGCGACTTCCAATATGTTGCCTACGATGTCCAGCGCAATCTCGAACTCAAGGACGAGCACAAATTCCCACTCGTGTTCTACTCTCTTATCTTGGAGAAGATTCAGGGTGTGCGGCCTACTGAAGCATTCGTTATTGACCCGCAGGGCCATGAGCGGTCGTTTCTGGTGGGAGACTTTGTATCCCAGTTCCACACAACACGCGCAGACATCGAGCGCATCCTCGCGGGCGATAAGCCGGCGCCGTTTCTGAAGTCCAGTTGCAAACGAACCCCGTGGTATTCGTTGTGCCTGGAGGGAACCGAGGGCTGTAACGATGTATCACTTATCTACCGGCTTTCGCAGGCCGACCAGCGACGCTTGTATGGCATCGGCATTCACACGGTCGCCGAACTTGCCGCCGCCGATGGCGACGACCTGCGCGGCAAACTGGAGGACTGGCAGTATGACAAAATCGTCCGGTTCCAAAATCAGGCACGCGTGCTCATGAGCGGTGAACCACTCATCATCCGCAAACCGATGTTCCCACAGGTGCAGTATGAGGTTTTTTTCGACATCGAATCCGACCCGACCAGGGATGTTGATTATTTGTTGGGCATGCTCGTACGCGACACGAAGTCGAACAAGGTGTTTTACTACCATCTGATTGCGGAGAAGCCGGAAGATGAGGCGGCGATGTGGGCAAAGTTTCTTGATGAGTTGGCAAAGTGGGAAGACTTCGCCATCTATCACTATGCGTTCTACGAGAAAATGGTATTCGATCGACTCGCTCTGCGGCACGGAGTCCCGCCGCTGTTGGCGCAGAAGTTCCACGAACACTCCGTTGACCTTCACCAGAAGACTATTGATTCAGTCGTGCTCCCGCTCTACTTCTACACACTAAAGGATGTGGCGAAGTACTTGGGCTACGCCTGGAGCGATGCCGAGGCCGGTGGCGCCGAGTCGGTCGTGTGGTATGACACATGGCTGCGCACCGGCGATCGCGCATCGCTCGACCGCATTATTCGCTACAACGAGGACGATGTTCGCGCCACCATGCTTCTGCGCGACTGGCTTGCCTCTCAAAAGCCCTCTAAGGGCAAGGCCGAAAAACTCGAAGAGTAAACGGCTCATTTGGTGAGCCGTTTAGGTCTATGAGCTGGATTTGACAAGAGTGAGCGATATTGTCATCATGAGCGGCGTCAGAGAACCTCGCATGGCACGAAATTCCAAAATTCTCTTCGGTATCATTCTCGTCTCGCTCGTACTGTTTGTCTTTGTGGCTCCAAATTGGGTCAACGGCGCGACGGGTGCGCTCAACAGTGTATTTCCGAAGTGGATGATTAAAATTCCCGCCGTCGGCGAGAAGCAATTTATACTCGGACTGGATTTACTTGGCGGCGCACACCTGCTCTATCAGGCTGATTTCTCCGGTATGGCTCCCGATGTGGATAAAGCATCGGCGATGCAGGGTGTTCGAGATGTCGTGGAGCGTCGTGTCAACTTCTTCGGCGTTTCCGAGCCGACGGTCCAGGTGTCCGGAACCGACCGTCTTATCGTAGAAATCGCGGGTGTGACCGATGTGAATCAGGCCATCAAACTTATCGGCGAAACGCCGTTCTTGGAATTCAAGGAGCAGGGCGTTCTTCTGGACGCAGAGGCATGGGTGTCCACAGGACTTTCGGGCAAACAGCTCAAGCGAGCTTCGGTGACATTTGACCCACAGACTCGCAAGCCGCAGGTCGCGCTGGAGTTCAACGACGAGGGGACAAAGCTTTTTGCGGCCATCACGAGGCGCAATCTTGGCAAACCGGTGGCTATCCTCTTGGACGGAGCTCCTATTAGCGCCCCAGTTGTGCAGAGCGAGATTACCGACGGAAGCGCGGTGATTACGGGGACATTCGGTGCAGCGGAAGCAAAACTGCTGGCAACGCGTCTCAATAGCGGCGCCCTGCCCGTTCCCATCAAGCTCATTTCTCAACAGACTATCGGCGCCTCCCTTGGCCAGCAGTCTCTGCGTAACAGTTTACGCGCCGGCATATGGGGACTTATCCTGGTCGCATTGTTCATGGTTTTTTTCTATCGTTTGCCCGGTGCGACTTCTATTTTGGCGCTTGCGGTGTATCTGCTCATCACGCTGGCGGTCTATAAGGTATTGCCGGTGACGCTGACACTCGCGGGTGTGGCGGGGTTCATCCTATCGCTGGGCATGGCATTGGATGCTAATGTACTTATTTTCGCCCGCATGAAAGAGGAGTTATCTGCCGGCCGACCGCTCGGGATGGCATTGACGGAGGGATTTCGCCGGTCATGGCCGTCCATCCGTGACAGCCATGTGACCGCGTTCATCAGTGCGTTTGTTTTGTATGTGTTCACCACATCCATTGTGCGTGGGTTTGCGCTTACCTTGGGTATCGGGGTTATCTTAAGCTTGTTCACATCGATTGTTGTAACCCGTAGTTTCCTGCGCGCATTCGCGGGTCGCTTGGGGCAGTATCGTTGGCTGTTTTCCTGACATGAAACACATCTACACCAGTATGTTTGTCATATCGATTGCCGTGTTTGTAGCGGCGGCGGTCGCGTTGATGGTGTATGGCTTAGATTTCGGTGTCGACTTTACGGGCGGGAGTATTCTGGAGGTTCAGTTCTCGGAGCGGCCTGCTACCGATGACATTACCGCTGTACTTACTAACCTGAACCTGCCGGCACTGCAGGAGATTTCGGTGAGCCCCAGCGGCGACCGGGGGGCCCTCATCCGTAGCGGGCCTCTGACCGAGGAGGAGCACCAGGAAGTCTTACGCCTTTTAAACGAAGCTTTCCCGGACGCCAAAATGACCGAAGCGCGATTTGACTCTATTGGCCCCGCGGTCGGCGCAGAGCTGCAGCGCAAGAGCGTCACGGCAATCATTATTCTTCTGGTGGCGGTGCTTGTGTATATCGCATGGATGTTCCGGACATTATCGCGCTCGCTATCTCTTTGGGCGATGTCTGCCGGTACATTACTTGGTCTTGCCCATGACATCATTATTCCGATGGGCGTCTTCGCGGTACTCGGCCATTTCATGGGTGTACAGATTACCGGCATCTATGTTGCGGCCATCCTGACCATTCTAGGATATACCGTTTCTGATAAGGTTGTTATTTATGATCGCGTTCGCGAGAACCTTCTCCGCGGCTCCAAGGAGCCGTTGCCCGATGTGGTTCATCGAAGTGTTATGCAGACATTGGTCCGTTCTATCAATAACACCCTAGTTGTTATCCTGTCGTCCCTGGCCGTCTTCTTGTTCGGCGGGGAAAGTATCAAGTATTTTGCGTTAGCGTTAATGCTCGGCATTGGCCTGGGGGCTTACTCGTCGATTTTCGTCGCAGCGCCAATCCTCGTGTGGATGGGACGGCGTGGCGGGCGATAAAGGTCGTTGACAGCCCGGTTCGTTTCGGGTAATGAAGAGTCAGTGTCCACTGGCGGGAAAGCTTCAAGGGGAGGAGCTTGACTGAATTTATATTAATTGCTACTATATAACCCAAATCCCCATGGCGATTATCGATATCAAAAATCTGACCAAGACAGTTGCAGGACTGGTCAAAACACTCAACCCGCGCAATCGGGACATCGTGTCGCGTCGGTTCGGTCTCAAGAGCGGCTCCAAGGAAACGTTGGAGTCCATCGGAAAGAGTTACGGCATCACCCGCGAACGGGTGCGCCAAATCGAAGAATTCGCTCTGGTCCAGTTGACCAAAGCTGCCGCAGAAAGCCGCGAACTGGCCCGTTTTTCCCTTTCTGCAAAGGAGTTTATTGCGAAAGAGGGGGGAGTCATCAAGGAGCGTGCATTATTCAAGATGGTGTCCGGTTCCGACAAGGATTCCGTTGCCAATGCCTCGCTGGTATTTGCACTGACCTTGGAGAAGGAATTGACCCGCTTAGCTGACAATGATCATTTTCATGCATTTTGGGCCCGTGATACACGCACACTGGAAGCATTTCGCGGACAGGTCGCCGCTCTCGTGTCGGCACTCACCGGTCATGGTTTAGTCCTTCCGTCAGCGAAGCTGGTGTCTTTGGCACAGGAAAAAACGGTCGTCGCGTTGGACGGCTCCGCATTCAATGAGAAACACCTGGCGACCGTTTCAGCTATCTGCAAGGATTTGGGGAGTAACATCTTCGGTCAGATGGGATTGACTCACTGGAGTCAGATTCGTCCCAAGGGTGTCCGTGACAAGGCCTATTTGGTCATCCGTCAGGCGGGCGCTCCCCAGCATTTCAGTCAGATTGCCAAACTTATCAATGTCGCAAAGTTTGATGCGAAAAAAGTCAATGTGCAGACCGTCCATAACGAGCTTATCAAGGACAGTCGTTTCGTACTGGTCGGCCGTGGCATGTATGCACTGGCCGAGTGGGGCTATAAATCCGGCACGGTCAAAGATGTGCTTGTGGATATTCTCAAGACCAACGGTAAGCCTCTCCAGCGTGCGGATTTAGTCGCCAAGGTAGGCGCGGTACGCATGGTGAAAGAGAATACTATCCTTCTGAATCTGCAGGATTCCGGAACCTTCGCCAGAGACGAGGACGGTCACTACCACCTGCGCAAGAAATAAAACAGAGTATCCGGGCCAACAACCGGCGGGTCAACGGAAGGTCTCTTTACGGGGGCCTTTTGTGCTTCTGTGGTATAATTTCTCTAGAACACATCTCACACACATGGTGGATATTTCTGTCATTCTCGAGTGGCTTGGGCGGGGATCCTCGCTGGTTTTTGAGTATTGGTGGGCATGGCTGCCGCTGGTACTGGCAATGATGGCGTACTCCTCATGGATGGGATACCAGAAGGCGAAGTATATTGCCGGCATGAAATGGACACTTCTGGAAGTTATTCCGCCACCGGAAATCCTTTACAGCAGCCCGAAAGCCGCCGAGAACTTTTTCGCGGGTCTGCACGCTAGCTACGGTGGCGGTGTTAAATGGAAAGAACAGGTATTCGGCGGCAAGATACCGGACTCGTTTACCTTGGAGATAGTTTCCAACGGCGGGCCGACACATTTTTTTGTCCGATGCACAGAAGGTGCGCGTAATATGGTGGAAGCACTTATCTTCGCGCAATATCCACAGGCAGAGATCCGAATCGCCGAAGATTATGTAAATTTACTTCCCGACGAGTTCGACCCCACACAGTACGATGTGTCCGGTACCGAGTTCGTATTTACCCAGCCCCCCGCATATCCCATCAAGAGCTGGACGGAGTTCGAGGAGGCGGGCGGCAAAGACGAATATGCGCGCCTGGACCCGTTGGCGCCGCTGTTGGAAATCATGAGCGCGCTTCAACCGACCGAATATCTGTGGCTCCAATATGTTATCCGGCCGACAGGGGGCGATTGGGTCAAAGCCGGGAAGGCGGTTGTCGACAAGCTCATCGGTCGCGAGGCAAAGCCGGCCCAAGAACCATTCCTTCTGATGGTGTTTTCTCTGCCGTTTAAGCTTATCGGGGCACTGGTGGGCGCATTTATGGAGTCGCCCACTGTGGAGGAAAAGAAAAAAGAAGAAAAACCATTCAGTCTCCAGAGTCTCACACCCGCGGATAAGTTGGCACTTGAGCAGATACAGGTAAAACTCTCGAAGCTTGCGTTCAAGGCATGCATTCGTGTTTTTTATGCGGCACGCAAAGAGGCATTTAACGGCGCGCGAGCCGCAAGCGTAAATGCAATGTTCAAACAATTGTTCCACAATAATATGAATACCTTCAAACCCGGACCGGGGACAAAGGACAAAGGATTACTGCCCTGGATATTTCCCCATGATAAGGGTTTTTTCACGGAGGAACGGACGATGAAAAAGAAAAAACGCATGTACGGTTCATATCGCAAACGGGCATTCTCGCTGCCACCGACAAATCCGAAAGAATTTTCCATTATTCTCAACACCGAGGAACTGGCGACGCTGTGGCATTTGCCGAGTTTGAATGTAAAAGCGCCGCTGATGCCACGCGTGCAGTCGAAGAAAGGCCAGCCTCCCGCAATGCTCCCAACCCGCTAAATTATGCCTGAAAACCCTGACAACGATGTCGTGCTGTTCGGAAATACCGAGTTCCGGAACTCGGTATCGAACTTCGGCATCAAGCTCGACGACCGACGCCGGCACATGTATATCATCGGAAAATCCGGTATGGGCAAATCGGAGCTGTTGAAGACGCTGGCGATTCAGGACATCCAGGACGGCCGAGGGCTCTGCTTCATGGACCCGCACGGCGATGCGGTGTTCGACCTGTTGGATTATATTCCTCCCGAGCGCGTCAAAGATGTCATTTTCATCAACCCTGCGGATATGCAGTATCCGGTCGGGTTTAATGTCATGGAACAAGTCGGTTTTGATCAGCGCCATCTGGTCGCCGATGGCATGATGGCCGTGTTTAAGAAGATTTGGGAAGACGCATGGTCGGCGCGCATGGAGTACATTCTCAACAACACAATCCTGGCCCTTTTGGAGGCCCCGGGCTCAACACTTCTGGGCATCAACCGCATGCTGGCGGAGAAAGAATACCGCAAACGCGTCGTTGACCAGGTCACCGATAGTGAAGTGAAGGCATTTTGGACGCAGGAGTTTGCAAAATACAGCGACAAATTTGCCAGCGAGGCGACTGCGGCAATTCAGAACAAGGTTGGACAGTTTGTATCAAATTCGCTGATACGAAATCTGGTCGGACAGGCAAAATCGACCTTCAATATGCGCGAAGCGATGGACCAGCGAAAAATTATCCTGGTGGATATTTCCAAGGGGCGTATTGGTGAGGATGCCAGTCGCCTGCTGGGCGCCATGATTATCACCAAGATTCAATTAGCGGCGATGTCACGCGTCGATATTCCCAAGTACGAACGCGCCGATTTTACACTCATTGTGGATGAGTTTCAGAACTTTGCCACCGCATCGTTCGCCAATATTCTCTCGGAGGCGCGTAAATTCAATCTCTCCCTCATTGTCGGACATCAGTACATCAAACAACTGGATGAGAAAGTCGCGGAAGCGGCATTTGGTAATGTGGGGACTATTATCTCGTTCCGTATCGGAGCCGAAGACGCGGAATTTTTGGAAAAAGAATTTGCGCCGGAGTTCATGGCGACCGATATCGTGAATCTTGGGTTTCGCCAAATCTACCTCAAGCTGATGATTGACGGAGTGACCAGTCACGCGTTTTCAGCCATGACGATGGATACACCGTCAAAACCGGAGCACAGCACCCGCAGTGAGGTCATCGAGTATTCCCGTACGATGTATTCGCATCCGCGTGCCGAGGTGGAGGCGGCAATTGTCGCCTGGCGGGCTCCCATCGAACCACCGCACCCAACCGCACCGTTTCCGTCGCAGTCTGTCGGGCGGCCACCCCAGCGCCAGGAGGCGCCGGCACCCCGACCCGCCACGACACCTCGACACGACAATCGACCGCCGAAAAGATTTGACCGGCCTCCGCAACGCTCGCCGGGGGCGCCGTTGGATGCGCTTAAGAGCGAACCCGTTGATTTCAAGGGTCGAACTAGCGAACCGGAAAAACCCCCGCATGCGACCGGGACGAGTATTCCCTCGGTTTCCAATCAGGATCTCAAGTCCCTCATCGCAAAAGCATTGGGGAAAAAATAGGCGCCTACGGTATAGGCGGCAGGCTGCCCGTGCCTTGAAAGGACCCTAAAAGCGTGGTATTTTGAAATTCGCCCGACATCCGCCCGTAGCTCAGTTGGTAGAGCTGCTCCCTTTTAAGGAGAAGGTCGCTGGTT
>CAYZRE010000004.1:0-36870 GCA_964479835.1 uncultured Candidatus Saccharibacteria bacterium
GGGTCAAAACACGTTGCAAACACTAAGGTTCAAACTTGGAAATCTGGCGGAGACGGGAGGATTCGAACCTCCGATACCCTTTCGGGTATGCCGGTTTTCGAAACCGGTGCTTTCAACCACTCAGCCACATCTCCCAGTATTTCATTGTCTCGGTCGGGAATATTATAGCATTTTTTGCGTTTTTTGCAATTGCATGGTATTCCATACATCAGTTCCTCAAAGGCAAGGAGGCGACATGATTGAGGGTCCCAAGCTACCACGAATTCCTGATGAGCCGCTTGGGATAGCGGAATATGACTGCATCTGCAGCATGTGCCAGCATTTCTGGATTGAGACGCTGGGCACGAGTCAGGCATCCTGCCCACGGTGTGGAAGTACCGTTTTCAGTCGGACCGAGCACCGCCGTCCACTCAAGCAGTACTGACCAGACCGCCCTCCATGGGGCGGTCGTTCTTTACTAATAGTAAATCTCCTTGCGGGGAGGGTACTTGGAGATAATGTTCATCGCCTCCTGGGCAGTGTCGACGAGGTGATATAGTTGCATGTCCTCTTTATCAATGGCTTTATATTTATCGTAGACCGTGTCACTGATATATGTCAGCAACGGTGACCAGTACTCTTTGCCAACTAGAATGAGCGGGACCGACTCGCGGTCGATTTTGTGTGTCTGTACCAGCGTCACCAGCTCAAAGAATTCATCCAGTGTGCCGAACCCGCCCGGAAAAAAAACGTACGCCTGCGCGGTGTAAAACAACATCACCTTGCGCACGAAAAAATAATAGAACGGCTGACTCTTGGTAATGTAGGGATTGCTGCGCTGTTCAAACGGTAGCCTGATAGAGATGCCGATACTTTCCCCACCCGTCTCATACGCGCCACGATTTCCGCCTTCCATGATGCCGGGCCCGGCGCCTGTGACGACTCCGATTTTTTTCTTGGCCAGTAGTCCGCCTAGCTCGCGGGCAACTTGGTACCACTTATTATCTTCAGTGAAACGCGCAGAACCCAGAATGGAGACGGTGTTTTTATAGTCGGTGATGAACTGCCATCCATCGACGAATTCCGACATGATACGGAATACGCGCCAATGGAAACTTGACCGGAAATCCAGAGGAACTTCGCCGAGCTCTTGGCCCCACGGAAGCTTCGACTCCGGAAGGTTCATGCTGCCTTTTTGCTGTCCGTCCATAGTGTCTGCAGTATAGCACACCACCCCGACGATTATCGGGGTGTTTGTGTGGACCTACGGGGAGTCGAACCCCGACTTCATCCATGCCATGGACGTGTGATACCGCTTCACCATAGGCCCGAAACGGTTGAAAAAATACCATAAAAACTGTACTATTACAAGGTATGATGTAGCGGGCACGCCCCCGTAGCTCAACGGATAGAGCAGACCCGTCCTAAGGGTACGATGGAGGTTCGATTCCTTTCGGGGGCACCAAAACCACTATGGAGATACATCCGAAAGTCAGAGAGATACTACAAACACTCGAAAATAGCGGCTACAAATCCTTCGTCGTTGGCGGGTGTGTTCGCGATGTTCTGATGGGGCGGCATCCGACCGATTGGGACATCGCCACCGATGCACTGCCGGAGCGTATCCAGGAATTGTTCCCGGACAACTTCTACGACAACTCATTTGGCACGGTCACTATCAAAACGCGCGATGTTGACCCCATCGTGCGAACCGTGCAGGTAACACCATTTCGCATCGAGGGCACCTACAGCGATAAACGCCATCCCGACACGGTGCGATTTGCGCCGACCATCGAAGAGGATTTGTCGCGTCGCGATTTTACGGTGAACGCCATCGCCGTGTCATCGGACGGTGCCGTCGTAGACCCGCACGGGGGACGAGAGGATATCGAGCACAAAGTCATCCGCGCAGTTGGCGATCCCGTGGCACGCTTCACAGAAGACGCCCTGCGCATGATGCGCGCCGTGCGGTTTGCGACCTCTCTCGATTTCGCCATCGATGACGCCACGCTCAAAGCCATTACCGGCAACGCGGCATCGCTCAAAGACATCTCTGCCGAACGCGTGCGGGATGAGCTCATCAAAATCATCGACACACCGCGCGCATTGGATGGCATACAGCTCCTCGAAGATGTCGGGCTCCTGCAGTTCATTATTCCCGAACTGCGCGAGGGTCTTGGCGTCGAGCAGAACTTGCACCACATCTACACGGTCTGGGAGCACAATCTGCGGACCATGAAATACGCGGCCGACAAAACATACTCATTCCCGGTGCGCATGGCATGTCTTCTGCACGATGTGGGAAAGCCACGGAGCAAGCGTGGTGAAGGGAAGCATTGCACCTTCTACGCGCACGACGGGGTCGGCGCTACCATGACAAAGAAAATTATGGAACGCCTGAAGTTCCCGCATGATGTCTCCGAGAAGGTGACGCTCCTCGTCCGTTATCACATGTTCTACTACAGCGTCGGAGAGGTAACCGAATCATCGGTTCGGCGTCTTGTCGCCAATGTCGGGCTGGAGAACATCGACGACCTCCTGCGCGTGCGGGAAGGGGACCGCATCGGTTCGGGCACACCCAAAGCGGTTCCATACAAGCTGCGGCACCTCAAATATATGATCGACAAAGTGAGTCACGACGCGCTCTCGGTCAAAATGCTCAAAATAAATGGTGCCGACATTATGGAGACACTCGCGACGCCTCCCGGTCCGAAAATAGGCATCATGCTCAATTCACTGCTGGCAGAAGTGCTCGATGATCCGTCGCTCAATGAGCGCGATGTGCTGTTGAAGCGAGTACGGGAGCTTGATAAGAAGACCCCGGAGGAACTGCGAAAGTCCCTCCAGCGCATCGAAAAAGCGCTCCAGCAGGAAGAGCAAGAGCGCATGAAGAAATACTACGTATAACCAAAAGACCCCGAGAGGGGGTCTTTTGTGATTCGGTCGGGCCGCCGAGAATCGAACTCGGTCTTCACGAACCCGAATCGCGCGTACTACCGGTATACTACGGCCCGACTCTGCTGCCGATTGCGCCGCGCCATAATACCACGACTTTGGCTAGATTTCCAGTTCGATAGTCGCAGATTCCTCCCGCTGCAAATCGCGCTCAAGCTCCCGGAGCTCCTTCTCGAGGTTATCGTTGTCGTCATCGGATTCTTTTTGGTCCTTCCGGTTGAGATCCTTCGTCTTCTCATCATCATTCAAATCCTCGTCCTGTTCTTTCTGTTCTTCGTCCGCAAGTGTTTCATCGAAGGCCCCTTCTTCTGCGTCCATCTGCCGTTCAAGCTGTTGCAACTCCACATCGAATTGGGCGTCTTCGCCCGACGTCACCGCCGCTTCGATGCGGTCATTTACTTGCAATCGGAAGTTATAGAGCGTGTCATTGGGGCCGGCCATGTGAGCGGAAACGCCGGTACCGCCAAGCACGAGCACTGTCGCAAGCAGTGAGGACGCCACGGCATGCCGGCGAACCCAGGACCACGCGACAGTTGCCGCTACCACGCGGGGATGATACGAAAGCGTGTATGCTAACAGCTTGTGGCGCATTGCCGCCTTCTCGGTGGCGGTCATGGAAATCTCACGGCCACGGGACATCAATTGTTCGGGTTGTTCTGTCATGTGTTCATTAATTCACGGAGTTTCTGCATGCCACGGGTGATACGTACGGAAACGACATTCTCATTCTCTCCGATAATCTCCGCAATCTCGCGCGGCATCAGGTCTTCAACATAGCGGAGCAGGACGGCTTCCCGATAGGGCTGTTCCAGCATCCCGGCAAATCGGAGTACCTCTGCAGCTGCGGCCGTCATGAGGGGACTGGAGGTGCGCTCGTCAGCAACATCAAATCCGGACTCCTGCATCTCGTCCAACGACTGCGCGGACGGTCTGCGCGAGTGGTCAATGATTGCGTTACGGGCCGTTTGGTATAAGAAAGGACGCATCTGCTGAACGATTTTCCCTTGTGTCAGGTACCTCCACACGCGAGCGAAAGTGTCCTGGGTCAGGTCCAGCGCAAGCTCGCGCTGACTGGTCTGCGCGAAGCAGAATCGGAAGATGGCATTCGAATGGTCGTCGAACGCCGCTACAAACCGTTCTTCAAGGGTCTGCTTCATAGTATATGACGCACAATAACGGCTTCTCTTTCATGATGCAACACAGAGGGAAGGCGCATTACGCCTTCCCTCTGTGAGCTCTGAAATGGGTTACGGAGTGGGGGTGGGGGCGGACATTCCACGGGTCGAGACGACTACAGCAACCAACGCCTTGTGTGCTTCGCGAATCGCAGCAAGAACGTTTTTGTGCAGTACGCGGACACGAGCCATAATCTCACTTGTCGGCTTGTTTTGCTCGATGAGAGCCTTTAGTTGCGTGTCTGCCGAAGCGCTCGTCAGTGCAGTTTGCGCGTCGGTAATCTTCAGGCGGGCGGTTGCAAGAAGGGCTTTCTGTGAGGAAACATTTTTGCCCGCATCTTCAAGCTTCTGGAGACGCTTTCCTATCTTATCAGCCATTTTCGTCTCGAGGTCGATCAATCTCTGGAGGCGTTCGCCGGTCTTGCGCCAGAATTTGGTAATGCGTTCCTGACGATCCGCTTCATGCTTTAAGCGCAATGCTACGCTCTTGGATTCCGCGTCATCGCGACGGTCGTCCTGGCGTCCCTGTTGGAATTTCTGGAAAAATCCGCGAATTCCGGAGCCGTTGTCGGCAAATGCAGGGGAGATGGAACCTCCCAGAACCGCTACGAGCGTAAGGGTTGATACGATGTATTTTTTCATGGGATAGAGCGTAACACAAAGACAGTACAAGCGGTATGACGACGCCGGCGCTAATCTCTTACAACCCTGGCCAAATACGGCGTTTTATGCTATTTTCCACTGGCTCATGGGCCTGTAGTAAAGTGGCATTACACGGCATTCGCATTGCTGAGGCGGGAGTTCGATTCTCCCCAGGTCCACATGTACTCGTTGGGATGCCATTTGGCATGCCAACGAGTAACTTGTAGTCTTGGTGGAGAGAATCGAACGCCGGACGGATGCGACGCCAGCTGGCGTTGCCCGGAGGCGGTGGCTAGCCCGAGATACGCGACGGCGCGCCGAGAGGCGAAGCCGATTCTCCCCAGGTCCACTATTCGGCCGCTCCTTATTACCCAAAAGACTGCTGGTAGTGCTATGCTATAACCCCATGAACCAATATCTTCGCACCTGCATCATTTCGCTTGTCTTGAGCGGCTCTCCGGCTCTATTGTTGGGGGCGGCGAGCGCAAGAGCAGTAGGCTTTGAGGGTGGGCCGATGGTACTTTTTTATCTACTCTGCCAACTTCTTATTCTTCTTGTAGTTCCAATAGTTTCTAGCAGGCCTAGCCAATCTGGAACAACGCGCGCTTATCAAATGTTTTTCCATTTCGTTATCTGCCTGTTTGTCGTAGTTGCAGTAACGGCACCGATGGTCATCAGAAATAGAAACAGAGCACGAGTGTGGTGTGAGGAGGGTAACGCTCGGACGAAAATTATGAATGAGCAGGGCCTAGCAAGGGACCCAAATTTTCAGCTGTTTAAGCTGGATCTTTGCGACTAATCGCTTCCTGTATTTTGCTTGTGGGAGCTCTCTTTCAGTATTTTCTGCTATCCTCAGCGCATTTATGAATCATATCCTCGAAGGCCTCAATGAAAAGCAGGTCGAGGCCGTCACGACGACGGACGGCCCTGTATTGGTCATTTCCGGGCCCGGCTCGGGCAAGACGCGCGCGCTGACGCACCGCATCGCATATTTGTTGTCATCGGGCATCCCCGCCACCAGTATTCTTGCCGTGACCTTCACCAACAAGGCCGCCGCAGAGATAAAAGAGCGCGTACACAAACTGTTGGGCGCGAAAAGCGCGCAACCGACGCTGGGAACATTCCACTCGGTCGGTTTGCGTATTTTGCGCGTACACGGACAGAAACTGGGATACGGTCCCAACTTCACCATTTTAGATTCCAGCGACCAGCAGGCGCTCATGCGGCGTCTTCTGGTGCAGTTGGAGTTGGACCCGAAACGCCATACTCCCGGCGCGATGTTGGCAAAAATTCAGAAACTTAAAACCGAACTGACCTCACCACAGAACTACGAAGGGACAGGATACACCGAAAAAATTGTCGCGCGACTGTACCGCGCCTATCAGTCACAACTGGAAGCAATGAACTCGGTTGATTTCGGCGACCTCATCATGCTTCCCGTGCGCCTGTTCCGCGAACATCCCGAAGTGCTCGCGCGGTATCAGGACGCGTGGCGCTATATTTTGGTGGATGAATACCAAGATACCAGTCACGACCAGTACACGCTCATCGGTATGCTCGCCGCGCGGCACGGAAATCTGTTTTGTATCGGCGATGATGCCCAGTCCATCTACCAATTCCGGCAAGCCGACATCCGCAATATTCTCAACTTCCAGAAAGATTGGCCCAAAGGAAAGGTAATTCTGTTGGAGCAAAACTATCGGTCAACGAAAACAATTCTCGCCGCTGCACAGGCAATCATTTCAAATAATAAAGCACAGATTCCCAAAGACCTCTGGACCCACAACGCGTCGGGAGATGCTATCACGGTCACTGAAACGGTCAGCGAACGGCACGAAGCACAACATCTCATTGACACTCTGCGCACATTGCAACGCCAACGCTACACACTTTCCGATTGCGCGGTGCTGTACCGCACGCATGCGCAAAGCCGCGCGCTGGAAGAACAGCTGGTTCGCGCCGGCGTGCCCTACCGCATCGTGGGCGGCATCCGGTTTTACGAGCGCCGTGAAATCAAAGACTTGCTGGCCTATGCGCGACTCGTTAATAATCCCGTCGATGTCGTCAGTCTCGGACGCATTGCCAATGTGCCTACGCGCGGCATCGGACCCGTCACGGTTGACCGTATTTTTGCTGTCGAAGCCTCCGACCGCATCTCTGCCATCGGCGTGCTGTCGGGCGACTATCCACCCACCAGCAGAACCGGTAAGTCACTCGCCAGCTTGCACTCGCTATTAAAAACACTCAAACGTACTGCGGAGCAGAAAAAAACCAGCGAGGTGGTGCGCGCCATCATCAAATTGACGAACTACGAAGAATATCTGCGCACGCAAAAAACACTCGACGGGCCGGGTGCCGCCGAGGAACGCATCGAGAATGTTCGCGAACTGCTCACCGTGGCAAAAAAATATGACAGCGCCGGTCCGGCCGGACTGGGACAATTTCTTGAAGAGGTCGCGCTTCTGCAGGACACCGACCAGCTAGCGGTGGGGGATGAGGCGGTCACGCTGATGACGATGCACGCGGCAAAGGGTTTAGAATTCCCCATCGTGTTCATTTGTGGCATGGAGGAGGGATTATTCCCGCACAGCCGCACCATCTGGGCGCCACATGAGTTGGAAGAAGAACGGCGGCTGTGTTATGTGGCAATCACGCGGGCGAAGGAGCGCCTGTTTGTGAGTCTGGCCAAGTGGCGCAACATCTACGGTTCACGACAGGCCAATATACCGTCACGCTTTCTGTCCGAGGTGCCCGCTCATTTGCTCTCCTGGCAGAAGCTGGAGCCCGAAGATTGGGTTGAAGCCGATACCGCCATCGACTATGACGACTAAGATACGCGTACACGCCAAGAAATCGCTCGGACAGAACTTCCTCGTCAACGAGGGAGTGCTCGACCGTA
This sequence comes from uncultured Candidatus Saccharibacteria bacterium, assembly GCA_964479835.1. Classification (GTDB taxonomy): domain Bacteria; phylum Patescibacteriota; class Minisyncoccia; order 2-02-FULL-40-12; family GWA2-44-9; genus JAGOPO01. The sequence continues at coordinate 7,651 of CAYZRE010000004.1, forward strand.
TCGTTACTACAGCGCAGCTATCTCCCGATGATACGGTTGTTGAGGTTGGTCCGGGAACGGGCGCTCTTACCCAACGCCTTGTAGCAACCGGCGCTCGCATCATCGCTATCGAGAAAGATGGGTGGCTCGTTGAACTCTTACGGGAAAAATTCGCCGACGCTTCAAATCTTGAGATCATTGAGGGCGATATACTGAAATTTGAACCCTCCGCCTACCGGCTACAAGCTAACTCCTATAAACTCGTAGCCAACATTCCGTACTACCTGACCTCGCACCTGCTACGGTTGATGTTGGAGCAGTGGCCAGCACCCTCATTGGCCGTACTTATGGTGCAGGAAGAAGTTGCACATCGCATGATGGCCACACCGCCCGACATGAACTTGCTGGCACTATCGGTACAGCTGTACGCGAATCCTTCGGCGGTGATGCGCGTCTCCCGTGGAAGCTTCCGTCCGATACCGGATGTGGATTCGGCGGTCATAAGAATTGAAACGACAGCAACCGATGAGCAGCGAAAAATTGCGGAACGCGTACTGCTCGTCGCGAAAAAAGCGTTCGGGCAGAGACGGAAGCAACTCAAAGCGACGATACCCGTGGAAACGCTGGAGCGTGCTGGTATCTCTCCGATGGCCCGCCCACAGGAACTCTCGGTTCCCGACTGGCTTCGCCTGGTCTCCGCACTTGAATAGATATACACACGAAGCCTAGATTTTTCGCGCACAAGTTTGTGCTAGAATGAGGGGAATATGAGCGGAAAGCTCCGAATTGTTTTGGGCGTTCTGGTACTCGCAGCCGCGGGTTCTGTTTCGTACCTGCTCCCGTCACTATCGCCCGGTTCGCCATCCGGTAAAACAGCGGCGGCGGGAAACGCCTTGGCCCTGAAAAACGACCTCACAGACTCGGATAACGATGGTCTCATCGACCGCGATGAGACTTACTGGCGTACCGACTCCAATAACCCCGATACCGACGGTGATGGATTTGTGGACGGGGAAGAGGTCCTCACGGGACACAACCCGCTCGTGAAGGGTCCCAATGATTTTCTCGATCCGACACAGAACGCCACAAAGCGCATCACCAATCTCGCCGTGGGCGGCCTCATGGCCGGAGACCTCGACCCCAACAGTCCGAACTACGAAGCATCAGTGAAGTTGCTCGCCGAAGCCATGGCCACTCAATACGGCCGGAGCATCACGATACCGCGTGACACCCTCAAGATTATCGAGGACAGCGACGAGTCGAAGATTGCGTATGTGCGTGCGATGTCTGTGGCATTTCTGAAAATCATTCTTCCCGCGACTACCGACACCAGTGCGTTCTTCGATACATTCCGCGATGTTCCGCTCGCGAGTCCGTCCTGGACAACCGATAACCCCAAGCGTTATGCGGTGTTCTCTAAGGAAGCTCATCGACTCGCCTCGATCATGCAAGACCGTGCCCTGAAAATCGTGGCGATTGAAGTGCCGAAATCATTCGAACCACAGCACACGGGCGCGGTACAAATGTTGCGTGCACAACAGCGCTATTACGAGCTTCTTGCCACATTCAAGGAGGACCCCTTATTGGGCTCTGCGGCATTGAACGGTCTCCTGCGTTTGCAGTATGAGGGAACGCAAAACCTGATGTATGATTTTACGAAGGCGATTTCCGTCAAACTCAAACAATGATAGACCGCCGTACTATCTTTAGTACCCTTATCGTAGCTGCACTATTCGCGCTGCCCGTCGTTGTTCGTGCGTTCACGATAAACGACATCCAGCAAGCTAGTGAAGATATCCAGTGCGCCGCACAGAACATCGGCAATATCGTTGACCGCTTCAACAGCAATTATCTCCGGCAGTCGATAGCACGCACCCGACAAGCATACCTGGAATCATTTTCAAACTTTCCGGAGCAATGGCTCATGTGCATCTTAGGGAGCATCCATACTTCGCCAGGCGTGGGAAACTCCGCGAGAGCGTGCGCGACCGATATAGCCTCCGCAAATCTACGGGAAGCACAATTTCAAGTAGTGACAAATTTTGAGAATGACCTCATCACAGATTGTGCGGCGCAGTCAGATATACGCGCCATTATTAATGCCGCCCGAGAAATTTTGTTGCAAAACGGCCGCGACGGCGGAGCGGTGTATGTGCAAGATTGGCGTGCATTCCAGGCCGACAACCGTTACCGCGGCCTGCAAATCGCCCGTAACGAGATGGCAAACACCAAACATTGTTCATGGGTGAGCGGACAACTCCAAGGTCTCTTCAGCTACGACCCCACAAATGCGGCCCCTCCGCTGAGCGGGAATGAAGACGGCCAAAATTCTTACATCCGTGATGCCGGGTGCTCACTGCCCGACGACTTTAACCCCGCAGCCCCGCAGTACCAAACGACGGAAGCGTTTGCCGCTATGATGCTCCCGCAAAACAATATCTGGGGCTCCTATTTGTTGGCACAGGAAGAAGTCAGGCGACAAGTTGCCGATGAGGAACAGGCCGCACAAAACGAATTCGCAAATACGGGAGGCGTCGGTGCTCTGCGCGCAATAAATCCCGCAACCGGTAATAGCTGCGCGGTCATGGCTGCAGACGGCAGTACCTGTCTGCAGTATTCAAACATCGAACAGCCCGCCGCGGGAGTCGTAGCAGAAGTCAACGCCCAGCGTCAGGCACTCTATGACCTGATTACCAACCCCCGCACAACCAGTGAGGTCGTTAACGATGTCAGAGCGAATCTTGTCAGCTCATTCATGTCACTGACCCAGCCTCTCGCACAGCTACAGTACAGGCGCGATCCGGCTGATCAAAGCACTCCTTCTCCGTTACCGGTACCCGGGTCCGGAGATAGAGACGACCCTATATGTACCGGCGGTATTCCTGGTTGCAGTTGTGCAATTAATGACCAGGCCGCACAAGCACTTGCCCGCGGGGCAGTACTAACCGCAACGCGCGCTGCTATCAGTCAAAATCCGCAAATGCTGACCCCCGATGGCGGCTCGGTGCTCCAGGGCATGAACATTCCGTTTCTCCAGGCGGTATGTCAAGCAGGAAATCTGTCAGCTATCGGCAGTTGTCGTCCCAACAACTCCGGCTTTGGATTGGTCATCACATTTGAACTTGAAGTGAATGTCGACGTTCTACTCCCCAACAATGTTATCCGCCAGCCCGGCGTGACAACCCTCATCTGCACAGAACCTGGGAATATGTAACGCCACATGACCGCCACTCACCAACGAATACACAGACTCCTCCCCATCGTCTTAGGCATGGCGGTCGCATTTTTCATTGTAGCCAAACCTGTGGCGGCGCATGCTGCGTGGCTTGATATTGTCGTTCCATTCGATGCGCTACTGAGCATGATTCTCAGCATGCTCGTTGCTGTCAACGATTTACTCGCTCAACTCCTCAACGCATCGGGTGGCGCACTCAAATGGGTGCTGTCGCTTGAGATTACCACTCAACTGAAGGTCGTCGGGGTCGCGTGGACCACCATCCGCGATATGGCAAATCTTGTCTTCATCGTTATATTCATCGGTATCTCGTTCGGTACAATATTTAACGCTACCGGCTGGGTGCCGGGGGGTTGGCACTACCGCACGGCGCTGATGCCGCTCATTATTGCAGCGATACTGATGAATTTTTCACTGGCAATCGGAAAAACAGTCGCTTTGGCCTCCAATCAGGCCGCAAAGGTTGTGCTGGGAGTCATGGGAGACCCGGGAGCTATCCTCATTGAGAACATGAAGCCCAACACGCTTGCTATCGGGACATCGATTTCGAACATAGCGGCAGCACTCTCTGCTCCCATTGTCGATACCATAAAAACACGCACCGACGCTGAAAATATACGATACCAGAAATGCCTCCTAGAGGAGAAGACGGTTGTCGACACGGATTTTATATTTATCAGTTTCGGCACCCAAGACTACACGGTTCGTAAGGGCATCGGAGACTGTAATTTGGAAATCCTCGCCGCGCGTCTTAATACCACACCCGCCGAGATTGCCCGAGTTGGGGCGATGACCCAGCAAGAGCGAGTAGCGGCTGCTATCCCAACCCTACCAATAAACGATAAGCTCATGTTTATTGGAAATGCAATTTTCAGCGCACTGATGATTTTACTCCTCATCTCGTGTCTTCTATCCGCGTTTATTTTTCTTGCCTTGCGTATCATCATGGTATGGGTACTTCTTGCCACTGCGGCATTAGCATGGGCAAGTTATGCCATTCCTGGAAACAACGGGTTCTGGCATAAATGGTGGACTCATATGATTGCATGGAATTTGTTCGCGCCGTTGTACTTACTCTCGCTCATCCCAGGCCTTGTGATGCTGGGCGGGTCGGGAGAGATGATGGCACAGTTGGCGCGGGCCGGGGGGACTATCGGTGTATCAGGAATGCTCATACAGCAATTTTTCTTCTATGCTTTTGCGGTGCTTATCTTCGTCGGCGGACTCGCGCTGTCTCTGAAGTCGTCATTTGCGACCACTGTCGCAGGAAGCGGGGTCATCGGTGGATGGGCCACCAGGATGGGTGTCTTCCAAGAAGGGAATGCCAAGCTTGGTGCCATTGGGCGTGCCACTGGCCGGGCAACCGGCGTCACTGCATACGGAGGAGCGGCGCTTGATCGGGCACAACAAGCACGGCAAGACATTACCGCTGCGGCGCGTGGGAGATTCCCCGCATTGATGCGCACAGAGGAAGAAGCAAGAGCGCTGGCCCGTGCTCGTTTGGGCGTGCGCGGCGGTGCCGCAGAATTTGAAAAAGCGATTTCCGGACGAGTTAAGGCAGAGCGTGAACGGGTTGAGGAGCCCCTCAAACAGCAAGTTCAGGTACTGGAGAATCAACTCGCCCAAGCCAGGACACCGGAGGAACGGAAGAGACTCCAGGACCAAGTTAAGGAGCTCAAGGATAGAAATACCCAGAGTCTCAAGACGCTCACACGAAGCGGTAACCGCGATGCAGCACTTGCGGCAGCGGAAATGCTCATGGAAGACGACAAACTAGATGCGGACGAACTGCGTGCTGTCGGCCAACGCTATACCCAGATATCGCCCACAGCGATGGCTGCTTTCGTCAAACGACGAAACGAAAAACTCATCAAGAATGTCCCCAAGCATAAATTCAAAGATGCCGCAGAGCTGCAGTCGTTTATGACTCTTATCGGCGACCCTAAAGATGCCAAGAAGTACTACGATGCGGCCAAGGGGGGAAGGAATAAGATTATGGTGCTCGAAGCAGGGGCAAATATGAAGATAGAACAGAAACCCGACGGCACAGCGTATTCATTTAACGAACTAGCCCTCAAAGAGGCGCCGAAGTTTAAAGATGAAGATTGGGTTGCCGCCGAAGAGTCCTTTGCTCAGCGTGCAGAGGCAGCAAATGATGCAAACCCCGGTGGTCTTCCAATTTCTTCACTAGATGCAATGAAAGAGGTCGGCGAGAATTTCCACGATCGCTTCAAGCGACGTTTCCTCAACGCACGCCAGCAGGAAAATATGCGTATGGCTGCGGGAACAACGGATCAGGCTGTGCGTCTGCAAAAAATCTCGGATACTCTTATTAAAGATGAGATGGAAAAGAAGCGTCTAAGAAGGACCATTAAAGAAGAAAGGGATACGGCAGAGACGGCAGAAAAAGAATTCACCGAACCCGAAGAAAAGAAAGGAAAAGAAGAAAGTCAACCAAGGGAGGAGGGGCCGAAAAAAACAGTCTAATCAACATGGAAATCACCGTCGAAGAATACAACGCGTATAATCCCTTGTCTGCTTATTTGGATGGGAAAACCGACAGTGAGCAGGGTGTCGTCCTTGGAAGATTTGTGAATCTTCCGGAATCAGAAAAACTGGTCCTCGTAGGAACAGACACCGCCGAGGCCATCGCGAATCTCATCGTTGCCGGCACGCTGCCACAGAGCTATGGCAAGGCCGTTGCCAAAATCATCTACCTTGTGCTGGCAGGAGAAGTTCAACCCGCTGGCGTGAGCGCGCTATTGGAGCGCCTCGGTCTTTCAACTCCGCTGGCACAACAGGTCTCTTCAGTGATTGGTACCCTCGCAGCACCGGTCGTCCGAGAGCGTGCCGTGACACCCGTTGCTATGCCGGAATTACCACCGCTAACCCAACGGGTACCACCCGTGATGCCCGGTCCCGATTCGTCGAAGACGCCCGCTCGTAATATAATAGACTTGCGGAAATAGAGATGAAATTCCAAGTTCCACAATTCATCGAGACGGAGACGAAGATTATCGGGCCGCTGACGCTCAAACAGTTTATGTTTGTTGCCGGAGGCGTCAGTATGACGGCGCTCGCATACATCCTTCTGAACGGAATCCTGTTTGCGGTCGTAGCTCTTTTGGCGATTAGTTTTTTCGGAGCGTTGGCATTTTTGAAAATCGACGGCCAACCGTTCCTCAATTACCTGGCCTATATGTTGGCATACGCGCTGGGAGCCAAACGCTACATCTACCGCATCAAAGAGGACCCTAACCAATTCATTCCGCCTCCCAATGGCCAATGACCCCTCCACAACAGATTTGATTCAGCTCAAAGAACTCCGTGATGGGGTGGCCCTCCTCAAAGACGGGTCGTTGCGCGGTATCGTGCAGGTCAGTGCTATTAATTTTGAACTGCGTTCCAGTGATGAGCAGGCGGCGATTCTCCAGCAATACGCATCATTCCTGAATTCGATTGATTTTCCGATACAGATGATTGTACACTCCCGCCGATTCGACATCTCGGAATACCTGGCGAATGTGCAAACAGCAGCAGAACAGCTGACTAATGAGCTATTGAAAGTGCAGGCGACCGAATACATTCGATTCATCGGCGAACTATCTTCGCTTTCCAATATCATGGCGAAGAATTTCTATGTTGCAATTCCGTTGTCAGTGACGCCGACGAAAGAGGGGAAAGGATTTATCGCGGGCATCAAAGATGTTTTCAAAAAAAGTCCCACCGCACAGCAGTCAGTCACTTCCGAGCAATTGACTTCCTACAAGGGACAACTGCAACAGCGCGCTGACTTGATTATCGGCGGGCTGTCGGGCATGGGTCTGCAGGGACACATGCTCGAGCAAGCGGAACTGCTGAAGCTCTTCAACGAACTTTACAACCCCGTCGTGCCGCCCCCACAGAAAACTAACGCGTAATCCATGCCCTCCACTGACACCACATCATCATTGACTATCGCGCCCTCGGCGATGCAAATCACGCCCAACTACCTGCAAATCGGAGATAAATATGTCCGCACTATTTTCATCGCGACCTACCCCCGGTTCCTCAACGCGAACTGGCTCTCTCCTATCGTAAACCTCGACAAGGTGCTGGATGTCGCCATCTATATTAATCCGCGACCCACCGCCGATGTGCTGAAACAGCTACGCACCCAGCTTACCAAAGTACAGGCGCAAATCATGGAAGAGGAGGCGGCCGGCAAGGTCCGTGACCCGGTATTGGAGACCGGTGCACAAGACCTCGAATCACTGCGCGACGACCTCCAGCAGGGGACTGAGCGGTTCTTTCATGTTGGTATGTATCTGACCATCTATGAGAATAGTCCCAAAGACCTCGATGAGACCGAGGGTACTATTAAAAGTATGCTCGACGGACTCCTGGTGGTACCAAAGCAGTCCACATTTCGGATGTTGGAGGGCTTCCTGACCACCTCACCGCTTGCCGATGATCGTCTCCAGGCACTTACCTCACTGAACACCCATCCGGTTTCCTCCACATTTCCGTTCGTTTCCAGCGACCTGACCTCAAACACCGGTATCCTGTACGGTATTAATACCACCAATAACAGCTTGGTATTGTTTGACCGATTCTCGTTGGAAAACGCAAACGCAGTGATGTTCGCAAAGTCCGGTGCCGGCAAAAGCTATACGGTGAAACTGGAAATTTTGCGGTACCTCGTGCTGGGTACGCAAGTGTTGGTTATCGACCCCGAAGATGAGTATAAATATCTGTCTGATACCGTTGGCGGCACGAACATCAAGATTTCAATCAACTCCGACCAACACATCAATCCATTCGATTTGCCGACCCCGAAGGACGAGGAGTCGTGGAGCGATGTATTCAATTCTCACATCCTGAACTTGAGCGGCCTTATCAAACTGCTGATGGGCGGTAACCTCACCCCCGAAGAGGAGTCGATGCTGGACCAGGCGCTTATTCAGACCTACGCCATCAAAGACATCGTTCCCGAAACTGATTTCTCAAAACTCCCACCACCGATTCTGGGCGATTTGCAAAATGTGCTCGAGGGCATGACCGGCGCGGAACGAATGGCGACGCGCCTGACAAAGTTCACCACCGGCACCTTTGCAGGATTTTTGAACAACCCTACGAATATCCCTCTCGAAAACCAGCTTGTTGTGTTCGGTATACGCGACTTAGAGGACGAGCTCCGTCCTATTGCCATGTATTCGGTACTCAACTACATCTGGACGCAGGTACGGCGTGAAAAGAAAAAACGCATTATGGTCGTCGATGAGGCGTGGTATGTTATGAAGTTCCCGGTCGGCGCCGAATTTCTGTTCAACATCGCCAAACGCGGCCGCAAATACTATTGCGGCGTGACCACCATCTCACAGGACATCCCGGATTTCATGAGCACCGCACAAGGCAAGGCCATTGTTACTAACTCGTCCATGCAGATGCTCATGAAGCAGTCTCCGGCTGCCATCGACATTATTCAACAGACATTCAACCTCACCGATTCGGAAAAATACTATCTCCTGGAGGCCCGTGTCGGGTTCGGTCTGTTCTTCCTCGGCTCCAACCATGTGGGACTGCGCGTACTCGCTTCGTACGCCGAAGACCAGATCATCACCTCCGACCCCAAACAGCTTTTGGAAATTGAGAAAGCGAAACAGGAGTGGGCACAAATAGGGAAGTAACTGAAATCCATGGCCCGCGAACTTACCTCACAAGAAACCCAGATACTCTCCCGCATCAGGGATCGGATGGCCGACGCCGCCCGTGATATGGCAGACGCTATCCGCACGCGACGGCTATTAGAGGCACAGCTCCGCGAAGTCCAACACCAGATGGCCTCGCCGGACGGTATCGCATCTTCCCAGCAATTCGTTGACGATGTTTCCCGTTTGCGTCGTGAGATTCAAACCGCCATCGCGCGCGAACAGGAGGCAGACACCACCCGCAGTCGTTTGTCTGCGGAGGAAATGCGCGTTTTCGCGCTTCCTGCGAGAAAACAGGTCGAACCAGCGGGTTTGAACCGCACGCAGCGTGCCGATGCTACATCTCCGACCGGAGGCGTCTCCATAGTAACGGCCGGACGTATGAAGAGTGGACTGGACGCATTACGGCGTGCGCAGGCACAATACGCACGCAACAGTGCCGCGCGCGGGGATCTCGAGAAGAAACTCGCCAACAACATCAAGAAAACGATTCTCATCGTATTCGTAGCGGCACTCTTTGTCGCCACACTCGCTGATATTTTAAGTTTCTTCGACTTCGGGTGGGTTGTCTCCTGGGCAATACCGATGATTGTCTGGTTCATGGTTCGGCGCGTCACGGCAATCAATAAGGGAGGGGATGCCATCGTTGGTGTCCACGCGACAGCACGACGCCAACTGACACTTCTGCAACAACGCCTCCGCCCCGCGCTACAGTCTTCCGGAAATATCAGGCTTCTCGTCTCCACGAAAGTCGAGGGTATGGCATTTGCGGGAAAGTCGTATGTCTCGACATTTGTGCGCGACACCATCATCACCCAGCTCATCGAGCTCATTCCTATTATCGATGTGCTGCCATTATATATCGGGCAGGTGATAAAAGTATTTGTTGACCAAAACATTGCATATCAGAAGGTGAAAAAACTTATGCCGCATCTGGAGCATGTCCATCAGCAAATCGACCGTTTGGAGCAATTCGAAATTCAATATGTCGCCCGACAAATCGCTACGGTCGTGCGCGCACAACAATTGGTCAGCACGCGACAGCGCCAACAAATGCCCATTACTCAACCGCGGGAAACGCAAGTGCCTTCTTCTCTCGCTCTGGGTTACGCAACCTAATTATGCCGTCACATACCGGTCTCAATTTTCTTCCGCAGGGAAACCGCCTCCGCCTGTTCCAGGCGGGTGCGCTTTCGGCTGTTGTGATGTCCGTGGTGATGATGGGACTGATGTTTCGCTCTTCCGGCGTGCAGACGGCATCGCTTTCGGATGCAGTCGCCTCGCCCCTGACTTTAACTTCTGCGTCTGATCGTGTCTGGACGCGACCGAAATCAATCAGTGAGAATACGGTCGTTTCTGTTACCGCCGGTGAACAGAGCGACACAGCCAAGTACTACGAACGAGAAACCGGCAAGGCGTTCTCGGTGAATCTCCGAACTCTGAAGACCGACACCCTCTCCGCTACCCGGTTGCCGGGGTTCATCCGTACCTACTGGCTTCCCTACAGTACAGTGGTTGTTTCCGCATTTCAGGATCCTGCTGGTATCAACTATCGTTCATTCGATTATAAGACTAAGGCAACCACCATTATTGGGTCAGATATTACGGCTCTTGCGGTATCTCCCGACGGCCGTCAGGTTGCGTATATACAACCTACGAAAGACGCATCAGCACTATTCATTAGTGCCCATGACGGTACGGACCCGCGGAAACTGATGACGACTCGCGCACAAGAAATCCGTTTGTACTGGCCCATTAAGAATGCGCTCTCGATGGCCTCTCGCCGCCCTGACCGCCCGGGAACCGATCTGTCGGCCGTGGACCTCGAGGGCGCACTGACCGTCATGATGTCCAACCGTGAAAATCTCGAATATCTGTGGTCTCCCGACGGCACACGACTGCTGTACTCGTACTTTACTCCCGAGCAGGGCGTCTCGCTCTGGTACCGCGAAGCGGGGTCCGGCCTGGACATTTCACTCGGACTTTCGACCAGTGCGCGGAAATGCGCCTGGCATGGCACTGCGATGATAATAACTTGTGGTGTCCCCGCTAAAAACTCGTTGAGCCGCGATGTGCCCGCAGACCGCTCCGCAACGGTGGACGACATCGTCACGCTCGATATGTCGACTGGAGAACAAAACCGCCTCTACGGCGGAACAAGCGCAACGCTTATCGGAGTTATCGACCCTCTTGTCTCTTCGTCCGAGGATTATTTCGTTTTTACAAACCTGTTCGATCAGCGATTGTATCTTTTTCCGCTCTAGAGTGGCTTGATGACGACTCTGCGAAGCGGGTCTTGCCCGACACTTTCGGTCGACAAATCGCTGTAGGTGGCCAGTTCGGTGTGAACAATGCGCCGTTCATACGATGTCATCGGTTCAAACGCCTCTGAACGCCGCGTCTGTTGTACGCGTGTTGCGGTTTCCCGTACCAGTTGAATGAGTTCCTTAGAGCGCTCTGCGCGATAATCATTGACATCAACAATGACGGAGCGGTTTTCCGGATTCTGCCGGAGCCACATCACCCGGACGACATGTTCGAGCGCTTTGAGATTTTGTCCGTTTTTTCCGATAAGAAGCCGTCCGTTGTCCTGGGCCTGTACGGCAACATGGACCGGGCCGCCCTCAACGGAGACGACGGAAACCTCGCAGGGAATCTGCATATATTCGGCGACGCGCCGTACAAAATCATCAATGATTGAGGTGTTTTCCGAATTCATGGGGCCAGTATGACTGAACGACGACGCAAATACAACTGCTCTCCGATGGACCACAACGAGGTGGTAACCCAATAGAGCGCGAGCCCGGCCGGAAGGTTCCAGCTGATGACAATAATCATCACCGGCAGGAGATAGGTCATCTGCTGATTGAGCGCGGCGGTTTGCGGGGTCGTCGGCTGATTCGCCATGGCTGCACGGGCCTGAATGAATTGCGTAGCGCCTGCGAGGATTGCTAAGACGGGGTTACTCTTACTGATATCCAATAATCCCAGCATGATGTGGTTGATGCTTCCCGGATGGGGGACGAAGCTGTACAACAGGTCGAGCGTTTCCGGTTTAAAAATCTTCAAAAACACCTGGTATACCCCTATGAGTATCGGAAGCTGGAGAAGTAGTGGCAGACAACCGGCCAGCGGACTGACACCTTTCTCTTTATATAGCTTCATGACCGCCTCCGATTGGGCGGCGGTATTTCCTTTGTGCTCCGCCTTTACCTTTTCGATGTGCGGCGCCAAGTGCGCCATTTCCCTCTGCGAGCGCGCCGTCTTCATCGACAGCGGTAACAACAAGGCCCGGATCAGGATGGTCATCGCAATAATAGCAACGCCCAGATCTCCGAAGCCGACCGTGCCGTACAAAAAGATAGTAAGGTTCAGTATCGGTTGATAGATGACCGTGGTGAAAATATTACCCATGGTTTTGAACCGGCCAGAGCGAGTTACACCGTGCTAAGCGCGCAAGAGCTTTGGCGGTGCCTTTGAGCGCACCGTCTCGCTCGATAGCCTCCAGCGCGTACTCCGAACAGGTCGGCCACGAGCGGCATCCTGAAAATCCCCCTAAAAGCAGCGGGCTTGTGGTCCCACTCCTACTGATGGCCTGATATGCGCGCAGGGCGCGGGTCATGATGCGTTTCATAGTGTAATCTCTATAAGATACCAGATTTCTTTATCAGCGACAGCAGTTCTTGCTCCAGCACGACTGCTTCGGGTAAACGCGGCGTCCTGACTGATATGACAGCACGAATACCGGACGAGACTTTCGCTGTACGAATAATGCGGGACAAGGCCGCCGAGGTTTGGCGTCGGAGTAGATTGCGTGCAGATGCGAGCGGGACAATTTTTGCAGGCACGACAACCGCAAAGCGCATTTCGGTGCCTGATTGGTCCCGAGTGACACGCAAGGCAAAGTTTTCCGATGCGGCCGGGCGTGTCTCTGAAAACAATCTCGAGAACTCACGCTTTCCTTTCAATTGGTTCTTTTTTGGAAGTGCCATGTGCGTGTGCGGAAAACCGCCCCGATCGTTTGTCGGGGCGGTCGTAGCTATACGGAAAGCCTTTTTCGCCCCCGACTGCGGCGGCGCGCCACTACCTTTCTGCCGGACTTGGTCTCCATGCGTGACAGAAAGCCATGCTTACGGCTGCGCTTCGCTTTCTTTGGACGATATCGTGTGATTTTCATACCATCAACAATCTACACTGTTTAAACTTACTGGTCAATCTTTACCCGCCGTTCTCCACTTGTTATAAACACTCTGTCCACTAATTCGGGCTAAAGGCGTGCTTGAGTGTGACGGGTGACACTGTATACTGGCGACACAGCGAACAGTTGGAGGTGCCCACAAACACGATTATGACATCCCTACCGCACGAAGATATTTGGAAAGCGGTGCTCGGAGAAATGGAACTTTCTCTTTCCCGAGCGCACTTCTCAACATGGTTTAAGAATACCAACATCGTTGCACGAGACCAGAACTCTGTTACCGTCAGCGTGCCCAACGGTTTTGTAAAAGAGTGGCTCGAGAACAAGTTCAACCGCCAAATCCTCACTTCCATACACAAACTCTCAAATGAAATCCGTGAAGTGAAGTATATCGTCGGTCAACCGAAACCGGAACCGATGCGACAGGACATATCAAAAATTATCATTGAAAAAGAGTTCCAAGAACAAACTGCGGCTGACCAGAGCCAAGAAATCGACAAGGTCACCCACTTGAACAAAAAATACTCGTTTGACTCGTTTGTTGTCGGTTCCTCTAATGAATTCTCCTTTGCCTGCTCGCAGGCGGTTGCCGCAAGCCCCGGCAAACACTACAACCCACTTTTCATGTACGGCGGCGTAGGTCTTGGAAAAACCCACCTCATCCAATCAATCGGGAATCAAGTGCTCCGCGATTGGCCGGATAAAAAAATACTTTACACAACAGGAGAGAAACTCACCGGTAATATCGTTGAAGCAATCCGGAACCGGACAATCGAAGATATTAAATCCCAGTACTCCCGCCTGGATATTCTTATTATTGACGATATTCAGTACATCGCGGGAAAAGACAAAACCCAGGAGATTGTGTTCACTATCTTTAACGAGCTCCACAATCGCAATAAGCAGGTTGTCTGTACATCAGATCGCCCTCCGAAAGCGATTCCCGCGATTGAAGAGCGCCTCCAGTCACGACTTGAAGGGGGAATGCTTGCGGAGATTAATATGCCGGATTTTGAAACTCGATTGGCGATTCTGAAGTCAAAAGCTGTTGAAAAATCGAGTCAACTAAGCGACGAGGTTCTTTCCTATATCGCAACCCACATTCAAAAAAATGTCCGCGAACTCGAAGGTGCGCTCAACCGCGTTATTGCGCTCTCACAAATCTACAACCGCACCCCGGACCTTAAGGAGGTCAAAAACATCCTTAATGCATATCTTGCCATCCCGTACCGTAAAACGTCGCCTCAAGTCATTTTAAAGACCGTGGCAGACTTCTATAGTATCGCCTCGGCAGACCTTACAAAACGAAGCAGGAAGAAAGAGATTGTAAAACCCCGGCAGGTTGCGATGTACCTCTTACGCGAAGAGATAAAACTTTCATTCCCTGAAATAGGCCAAAAACTTGGTGGGCGAGACCACTCTACTGTTATTCATGCGTGCGAAAAAATAAGACGGGAAGAGGGTATAGATGAACCTCTTAAGAACGAGTTGGTTATGATTCGACAACGCATTTACGACTCCTTCGACCGTTAATTAATAGGGTGTGGAAAAATCTGCGGATAACATGAGGAGAAAATTGTGAATACTGTAGGGTGTGGTGTCTGATAGTAAAATTATCAAGACAAGACCGCGACTTATACGGTACTCATCCACAATATGAAAGATGTAAAAAATATAAGCGGGCCGGGCCGGAGTAGAATAGTATCCCCATATCCACAGGCATAGTAGTAAGTAGTAGTATGTAATTATCTTATTAATACAGAACACATGAAAGCGCTTGTACATAAAACACGACTCCAGCGAGCACTTGGTTTTGTAGAGAGAGTCACTTCGCGTAATACAACACTTCCTATTTTAAGTAATGTGCTTTTGCGTACCGAGAATGGGCGGATTAGGGTTTCGGCAACGAACTTAGAAGTCGGTGTGAGTTCGGTTATCGGAGCGAAGGTAGACTCTGAAGGGCAAATTGCGGTTCCCGGTAAAATGCTTGCGGATTTTGTGCGAAATGCGCCCGGGGAGAATGTTATTCTTGATCTCAAACAGAACACCCTCTCCGTACAGGCAGGGTCTTATAAAACAACCATACTTTGCTTTAATGCTGCTGAATATCCCATCACTCCAAAAGTAGAAGGCGGACATCACTATACTGTGTCGGCTCATGTATTACGCCAACTTATTAATACCGTGTCAGATTCTATCGCCCTATCAGATTCACGCCCGGAACTTGCAGGTGCACTTCTACGGTTTGATAGCGACGCAATTGTTATGGCGGCAACTGATATTTTTCGTCTCGCGGAGCGCACGGCGGTCGGACAACACGGAGTAACTAACTCCGCTATTGTTCCTCGAGGTACTATCTCTGAGTTGGGACGAATTCTGGGAGATATTGATGGTGATATAACAATACGCGTCGCCGACAATCAAATATCGTTTTCCCATGAAGAATTTGAAATCGTTTCACGTCTTATTGATGGTCGATATCCGGATTACCGAAAGGTAATTCCGGAGCGCGCGCTTGCAAAAGTATTGGTTCGGCGGGATGAATTGGAAAATGCGGCAAAAGTTGCCGCGCTATTCTCGTCGAGTATCTCTGATATTAAACTGGAATGTGACGAGAAAGGGCTCCGTATTAGTGGAAAGAATTCCAGTAAAGGTGAGGCATTGGCGGGAGTGGAAGCAAACCTAAAGGGAGACCCTTTTGACGTCTCTATGAACTTCCACTACTTTCTCGATGGCCTCAAAGCAATTCAAACAGATAAAGTTATTCTGGAGTTCACTGGAAAAGGGAGCCCTTTTATTATGAGGCCCGATACTCAAGAAAGAGATTCTGTGTACCTTATTATGCCCTTGCGTAGTTAAGAGGCATGTTTAAATCAATCCAAAACACACTGTCCCGGCGTCAGCAATTGGTCGGACAGCAAGGGAATGTTGCGGACATTACACAACAGGCAGTGTTGGAATTTTTACAACAAAGCTACTCAGACACCTCCGCGCGCATTTCTGTGCGGTATCAGGAGGCGGATAAGGTTCTTACTATTGTCACGTCGAATAAAACACTCGCAGGCGAATTGTTATTGCACGCCCCGGAACTTCAGTCGTATCTTATATCTCGCAATATCCGTGTGGAGCGGATTATTGTCCGGTAATTATTGGAAACCGGAAAAAGCCTGGACAGCCCACTCCCAATTAGCAAACTGGGGGTCATTTCCCGGTGTCGACGGGTAGGGTCCGAGCGGATCATTTTTTGAAACGAAATACAAAATCGTGTGGGCGTCCGGTGTGCCATTGAGTATCGTCTTGTCGGTTATAATAGGATTCGGATTTACGAATGTTTCAGAGGGTAAACCCCTAAGCGCAGCGTTCATAAACGCGTTCCAAAGCGGTCCCGAGGCGCTGATACCGGCTCCGGCGGCTGTCATGGATTCATTGTGATTATTTCCAACCCACACACCTACCGCGAGTGAGGGCGCATAACCAACAACCCATGCATCCCTGTTCTCCTGTGTTGTGCCCGTCTTTGCGGCCACATCACGACCGGGTAGATAGAGAGAGTTATTGAAACCGAACGCCGGCGCACGGGCGTTATTATCACTAAGCACATCGTTAATCAGTCGGGCAGTTTGGGCATCCAGTACGCGTTCCGGAGTTGTCTGGCGCTCTTCTAGTAGGGTACCATCGCTAATCTCAATGCGCTGGATGAGACCCCACGGTAAACGGACCCCTTCGTTGGCGAAAACGCCATACGCCGATACGAGGTCGATAGGGCGGACCTCAGCGCCACCCAGTACCAACGAAAGACCAAATCGTGAACGGTCACCTAGTGTGGTGATACCCATACGTGTCGCCAGATCAATAACCGAATCGATGCCCGCGAGGTACAATGTTTTTACTGACGGGACATTTAATGAGCGTGCAAGTCCTTGGCGCATTGTCACCGGGCCGGAGAATGTGCCGCTATAATTTCTGGGGTGGTAACAATCCTGACCAGTTCGATCTTTTGTGGCCGTTGCGGTGGGCGGGCACGACGGATTAAATTCAGTTTTCACATCCCAAAGGATGGTGCTGTCGGGAAATCCTTCGGCAAATGCGGCGGCATATGCGAACGGTTTAAACGCAGAGCCGGGCTGCCGTTGTGCAGTGACGACATTGTAGTTTCCTTCATTGCCGGTATCGAAATAATCGGCGGAACCGACCAGCGCGAGCACCTCACCGGTTTTCGGGTCGATGGCCACCAGAGCAGCATTGGTGGCTTTGTATTTCTCACGGTTGATTGCCGCATACTTTGCCACCAACTCCTCCGCTTTCTTTTGTAGGTCTGCGTCAAGCGTGGTGATAATCTTGAATCCGCCACTGGTCACAATATCTGCGCCATACTTTGAGATTACATAATCGCGTGCCATGAGCACAAAATGCGGAGCTGCGAGAGTGCTACCCTTCGGTCTAAACTCGAGAGTCACCGCTAATGCGTCTCGGTACTGCTGTTCGTCAATCGAGTGTAACTGACGCATGCGTCCGAGCACATAATCCTTGCGCCCCAACAGTTCATCGATATGTGTGCCATACGGAGACAAGTACGACGGACGTTGCACCATTGAAGCTAATGCCGCAGCCTGTGCCAGGGAGAGATCGGATGCGGGAATACCGAAGTAAGTCTGACTTGCCGATTCAATACCATACGCGTTAGAGCCATAGGGGACCTGGTTCAGGTACATCGTAAAAATCTGGTCTTTGGTAAATTTCCGTTCAACTTCGATTGCCAAAATAAGCTCTTGAACTTTTCGAGTCAGGTTTTTCTCTCTTCCCACTAATGCGTTACCAACGAGTTGCTGGGTGATTGTCGAGCCGCCGCCGGACCCGAACCCCTGTTCGAGGTTGTTTAGGAGCGAGCGAGCGATGCCCTTAAGATCGAATCCTTTATGCTCATAGAAACCACTGTCCTCAACCGCCATCGTCGCCTTCTTGATGGTGTCGCTGATGCGTTCCCAGGGAACCACCGTCCGACGCTCTTCGTCGTAGATGTCGTAGAGCACTATCTTCCCGGTTCGGTCATAAATCTTCGTCGACTCTTTTACTTGACGCGAGATAATTGACTCGGGGTCGGGAACTTGGCTCTTCGCGTACATCACGAACAAGGAAACACCAATAACACCGAGCGTCACTGCCCATGCTGCAAGAACGAGTGCATGGGAGAGCCAGGTACGCCAAGGGGTGTTGCCGCGGCGAATACGCCGTAGGAACGGCTGTAGGTTCGGTATGTGAAGCCAGGATGGATATGACATGTTGGGCGAATATACCACAAAAATGTCGTATTTACAATATTTTTTCTTCTCGGTACAATACACAGCATGTCGCCAAAGAATCGGCTCACACAAACGCAGGACACCCTTAAGAGGCGGGTTCAGAACGCATTCCCCTCGCTTGAAGATGTTACCGAGCGTTTAGCGGGTCAGGAGAAACTAACCATATATCTCGGCATTGATCCGACGGGAACCGAGCTTCATCTTGGACATACGATTCCGATGCTCCTATTGGCGGACCTTGCGGAACTGGGCCACGACACAGTACTCCTTATCGGCGACTTCACTGCACGTATTGGAGACCCCACAGATAAGAGTGCGGCACGGCAGGCGCTGACAGCTGACCAGGTAGAGGAGAACATGGCAACCTATCTGGACCAGGCCTATAAAATTATTCCGAAAGATTCATTTCGAGTTGCGTACAATAGTGAGTGGCTCAGTAGTATGAATATGGAGCAGGTATTGTCGCTGACCGCACGGGTAACGGTACAGCAAATGTTGGCACGCGACATGTTTCAAGAGCGTCTGAAAAAGGAACAGCCTATTCATGTGAGCGAGTTCTTATACCCTCTCATGCAGGGGTACGACTCTGTCGCTCTTCGTACCGATGGCGAGGTTGGCGGTAATGACCAAACGTTTAATATGTTAGTAGGCCGAGAGCTCGAGAAAGAAATTCTCGGCAAAGATAAAATAGTACTGGCTACGCGTCTTCTTGTGGATGTGGTCTCCGGTAAGAAGATGAGCAAGTCAGAGGGCACGCTCATTGCTATCGATGACAGTCCACAGGAGATTCGCCGCAAAGTTCTCGCGCTTGACGATAAGATGACTAAAACTATATTTGAACTGTGCACCCGGAAAGATGCGGCATGGATAGATGAGCAAGCGGCGGGTGATCCGCGACAGTTCAAAGAAGCTTTAGCCGCAGAGCTGGTGCGCATGTATCACGGAGAAGGTGCTGTTTCCGAAGCAAATGAACCGTCCCCATCACCAGCGGATACAGCAGGATCGCTAGCTCATGCCCTGAAAGTTAGCGGGGCTGCATCATCTACCACGACAGCGAAAGCACTTATTAGTCAGGGGGCAGTGTCGGTTAACGGGAAGACTGCGACCCGGTGGGATGTTGAGGTTAATAGTGAGGATATCATCAAAGTTGGCAAGGGAAAGTTGGTAAAGGTGAAATAATAAAACACCCCGGAAACCCGGGGCGTTTTATATCAGAATCTCTTCTTCTTGTTTCTCTTCTTCCTCCTCGTCTTCCTCTGTTTTTTTCTTGTCCTCTTCGTCCTCATCCTCCTCGTCTTTGTCGTCGAACACCTCTTCGACGGGCCCTGCGACGGTGCTAAGTAGTAGTTCGTCTTTGTTCATGGGGTTATTGTAGACAGTCATTTGGCGATGTCAATACTTGCGTTGTGCGGTCGAGCAGCACAACGCAAGCGCGAGTGCATCAGCGGCGTCATCCGGACTTATTTTCTCTTTGATGCGCAACAGCATGCGCACCATGTCCTGCACTTGCGGTTTTTTTGCCTGGCCGTTACCACAGACGCCGCGCTTTACCTGTTGGGGCGTGAATTCGACAACAGGGACTCCGTGTTGCGCGAGCGTGAGCATAATAACGCCGCGCATCTCGGCGACCGCCATAGCTGTTTTTGCGTTGTTCATGAAGAACAGGCGCTCCACGGCGGCCGACTGCGGTTTGTAGGAGGTGATGAGCTTGGTCAGCGCCAGGGCAGTCGATTGTTTGTCCTTCATCGAATCGGTTCCCGGGTTACGGAAGACACCCCAGGTGAGCGGCTGAAGTGAGCCGGCGGCATCTTCGACGATGCCGTAGCCAATGATTGTGGTCCCCGGATCAATACCAAGATAGCGCATATCTTCAGGAGAGTTCGGACCCTCGTTTGACGGCCCGTTCGATAGTATCTTTTGGCATGTTTATTTTTCGAGCACGCTCGATTTCTCCTTTTAATCGCATATTCGTGCCGGGGTCGGGGTTACCTCGCGCGGCTGCCGCTATTGCCTGCGATAACTTTCCGAATTCGTGGCTCTTTTTGGCATCAGCGGCTCCCTTTTTGTGTTTTATCTGACCCCATTTATTGTGTCCGGACATGGTAACAATTTAGAAATCCAACTTCAGAGACGCAGGATCCGGTACGCCAACATGATCACGCCCTGCTTTTGTAATGACGCGTCCCTTGGTAGTTCGGGCAATGAAGCCCAAGCGCATGAGGTACGGTTCGTAGACATCCTCGACAGTGCTTTCTTCTTCGGATATCGAAGCCGCAATTGACTTCAGTCCGACCGGACCGCCGCTGAATGTTGTCGCAATGGCAAGTAATATCTTTCGGTCGGTTTCCTCAAGGCCCTGTGGATCGACTTCCAACATGTGCAGTGCGGCTTTTGCGGTCGACTCATCGATGTCCGCGATGTTATGCACCTGCGCATAATCGCGGACGCGCTTCAGAAGTCGGTTGGCAACACGAGGAGTGGCGCGCGCCGAGCGGGCGATAAGCGCGAGTGCAGGCTTAGTGACCGTGATGCCCAAGAGTCCGGCCGAGCGGGTGATGATGCGTTCGATCTCGTCAGGCGTGTAGTATTCAAGACGGAAGCTGGAACCGAAGCGTGAGCGAAATGGGGCCGAAAGCATCGATATTTTCGTGGTCGCGGCAACCAGTGTGAAGCGGGGAAGATCAATTTGGAGTGTCTTGGCCGCGTTGCCTTTGCCGATGACGATGTCGAGCTTGAAATTCTCCATCGCTGGGTAGATGACCTCCTCAACCATCTTGTTGAGGCGGTGGACTTCATCAATAAACAATACATCACCGTCCGACAACCCTGTCAGTATAGAGCCCACATCGCCGGCCTTCTCGAGAGCAGTTCCGGAGGTCATGCGCATATTGGCATTGAGCTCACGCGCGACCAGATAGGCCAGTGTTGTCTTGCCCAGACCCGAGGGACCGTGCAGGAGGACATGCTCGGGAGACTCCTTGCGCTTTTTGGCGGCACCCAGTACGATGCGGAGGTTTTCCTTTGCTTTCTCCTGCCCCACATACTCCGCAAAGCTTTTTGGGCGTAGGGTCAGGTCCAGTAACTGGTCGTCGGGACCGCTCCGGGGGGTTATCTGGGGCTCCTTGACATTCATAGAAAAATGGAATAGAATATATGCTGGTACGCTGCAATAAGGACCTCTATAATCTGTAGGCAACTGAACCCAGTGCCCTAAGCATGCCGGTTCAGTCGGGATACTCTCTTAGCTCGGAAGATTTGGTTTCGACTGGATCTCTCCTCGGAATTATCCTGTCCCGTGACCCTATGGTCGTGGATATTGCCTACAGGTTATAAAGGTTCTTTTGCTATCCCAAAACGCGGTGGATCTCCTCTACCGATGTGATTCCTTGTAACAGCTTAAGATAGCCATCCTGCAGCATGGTGACCATGCCCTCCTTGATGGCCAAGTCGCGGATGTCGGTAACCGAGGCCTCATCAAGAATCAATCGCTCCATCGCGCGGGTCACCTCAAACACCTCGTAGACCCCGACACGGCCCTTGTAGCCAATACTATTGCACTTGCCGCACCCGACCGGACCGTACACGGCGGACGATGCATCGGTGGCAGAAAGATCAAACCGCTTACTGATCGGAGCAATCTGCTCCTCTAGTTTTTGTGTATCCTTTTCCTCTAAGGGAAGTTTCTTTTTGCATGACACGCACAGTCTACGCAGAAGTCGTTGGCCCATCGCCATGGTCATCGCCGGGGCGATTGTTTCCGGCTTGGCTCCAAGGTCGATGAGGCGGGGGATGGTGCCGGCCGCATCGTTAGTGTGAATGGTGGACAGCACCATGTGGCCGGTCAGCGCAGCTTCCAACGCGATACTCGCGGTCTCAAGGTCGCGGATTTCACCGATGAGAATAATGTCGGGGTCTTGGCGTACGATAGCACGCAGTCCTCCCGCGAATGTATAGCCCTTGGACGGTTCAACTTGCGTCTGATTGACCCCCTTGATGTGGTATTCGATAGGGTCCTCCACGGTGATTATTTTCATGTCCGGCGTGTTCAGGTGGTTCAGAAACGCGTACAGCGTTGTGGTTTTTCCGGAGCCGGTGGGCCCTGTCGTGAGCAGTGTTCCCTGGGGTCGCGCCAGTAGCTCCTTCACCTGGGTGAGCACATCGGTGCGCATGCCAAGGTCTTCTAGGTTTGCTTGGATACTGCGCGGATCCAACAAGCGCATCACAATAGATTCTCCGTATTCGCTCGGAAGAACGGAAACACGAACCTCGATGGCGACATCGCTCTGGCGGATAGTAAATCGTCCGTCCTGGGGCGCTTTGGTGATATTCAACTTCATCTTCGACAGCACTTTGACGCGATTGAGTACGCGTTGATATCGCGCCTTGTCGATGGTGGCAACTTCGTGCAGAAGACCGTCGAGGCGATACCGCAGACGGCACACATCAGATTCCGGTTCGAAATGGATGTCGGATGCGCTCGTTGAAAGCGCTCCGGCGATAAGAATCTCAAACAACTGTGTTACCGGAATCTGTTCCAACTGGCCTTTAAGGTCGTTGATGTTCTTAATCTTTTCCTGTGCCTGCTCCATTACCGCGTCGTCCACACTAATGGCACCCACCTCGAATGTTGCGATGGTTTTAATAGTCGCGTAGCGCGTCCAGATGACCTCCATAGTTGCGTGGGCGACCATGAGTATCTTCAGCGTTGTGTAGCGCGTGCTGAGTTCCTTTAAGAGTGTTGCGGCTTCAGGCGTGCGCGGGTCGAGGACTGCAACAACAGCTACTGCACCTTTTGTTTGCACAACAGCGAGGCCGGCTGCGCGGGACTGCACCTCGGGAACAACCTTGAGTGCCTCGGGATCAATAGGCAGACCTTTAATGTCTGCGAACGACAGGCCGAGCTCTGTGGCAAGCGTTTGCGCAGAGAGCGATTGCTCCTTTGCGCCGATACTGGACAACTTCTTTTCCAGTTCGGCCGCGATGTCGGGCTTTGTGGGCTGTGCGGGTGAGGTCGGCATACACGGCTACCATACGCGAGAAGCCCTTTTTGTAAACGATTTTTTGTGGACAACAACTAAACGGCTCACGGAATGAGCCGTTTATTGACTTCTCCTGCCAACCTGCTATGATGGTTGTACTGAGGTCCACGAGAGTGGGCCTCCATTTGTAGGGTAGTAACAACTAAATACGCAAGTCATGATAGATATTAAGCAGTTCGTATCGGCCATCAAACAGATTGCCGAGGAAAAGGGAATCCCACAGGAGAGCGTACTGGAGACCGTTGAGGCCGCACTTGCGGCCGCATACAAGCGCGATTATGGCAAGAAGGGTCAGATTATTAAGGTCAAACTCAACTCCGGAAGCGGAGAAATGGACATCACCCAGACGCACTATGTCGTAGAAGGGGTTGATGAAGAGGGATATGTTACCGGACCGTTGCCGGAGAAAGTAACCCAAGACCGCATTGATATCGTCGACATTCAGCGCCAGCGCGAGTTGGGCCAGGCAATTACCGGCGAGCACGAAGTCAACGCCGAAGGTCAGATTCGCGTAAAGTTCAACCCGGAGAAGCACATCATCCTGGAAGATGCACGCAAACAGCAGAAAAATTCGCAGATTGGTGATGAGGTTGTCGTTATCCTCGAGGCCAAGAGTGATTTCGGACGCATTGCCGCTCAAACCGCCAAGCAGGTGGTGATTCAGCGTCTCCGTGAAGCGGAGCGTGGCGCGATGATGGCGGAGTACCGCGGCAAAGAGGGAACACTTATCAGCGGTATCGTACAGCGCAGGGAGGGACCGTTGGTGTTCATCGACCTCGGGAAAGCCAGCGG
Organism: uncultured Candidatus Saccharibacteria bacterium; assembly: GCA_964479835.1. Lineage (GTDB taxonomy): Bacteria > Patescibacteriota > Minisyncoccia > 2-02-FULL-40-12 > GWA2-44-9 > JAGOPO01. The sequence goes on from CAYZRE010000004.1 coordinate 31,884, forward strand.
CTTGTTACCGGCAGCCGAGCAGATGCCTTCAGACCACTACCGCATCGATCAGCGCTTGCGCTTTTACATCGTCAAAGTTGAAGACGCGGCACGCGGCCCGGTTATTGTCTTGTCGCGCTCGCACCCCAACCTGGTGCGCGAATTATTCCGTATGGAAGTTCCGGAGATCGACAGTGGCGCCGTTATCGTGATGGGTATTGCCAGAGAGGCCGGCAGTCGCACGAAAATTGCTGTTGCATCGAATGAAGAGGGAGTAGACCCGATCGGTTCGTTGGTGGGTCAGCGTGGCGTTCGCGTGCAGACCGTCATCAACGATTTGGCCGGTGAAAAAATCGATATTATCCAGTATGACACCGATGCGTCGCGCTATATCGTCAACGCCCTCTCTCCCGCAAAGATTCTCCAGGTAAACCTGACCGACATGGAGCACAAGATTGCACTGGCGGAGGTCGCTGACGACCAGTTCTCACTCGCAATCGGCAAAGGCGGACAGAATGTGCGCCTTGCCGCAAAACTAACCGGCTGGAAAATCGATGTGCGCAGCCCCAAGGAAGTAGCATCATCGGAAGAACCGGCCGCACCGGTAGCCGCCGAAACCGAACCAGTTGTATGAACATAACGACCAAGACGACGGACGCCTCCACGCTTACTGCGGACATTACGCTCGACGCGCCCGAGCTCTCCCATTATATAGAAGAAGCGAAGAAACAGATTGCTCAAGAGGTGACCGTCGAAGGATTCCGAAGAGGGAAAGCACCACAGCATCTCGTTGATAAACAACTCAACACCGAAGTTGTACGCACCGAAGCATTAGAGCTTGCCCTGGAGGGAAGTTTCAGTGAGGCGGTCGTCAAACAAGAGTGGGATATCATCAGAACGACTGACCTGAAAGTCGAGCGCAACGACGCAACAGGACTGCACTACAGTGTACAGGTGCACCTATGGCCGCAGGTGACTCTGCCGGATTTGGAGACAATCAAAGTCCCGCGCAAGGCGGTTGAAGTTTCCGAAGTGGAGACGGAGGAGGCACTGGATACCGTACGCAACATGCGCGCGACATTTCTGGATAAGGTGGAAGCGGCACTTGTCGGAGACCGCGTCGAAGTTGACTTCGACGCTTCAATAAACGGCACGCCGATCGAAGGGGGCTCAAGTCGGAATCATCCGCTTGTCATCGGGGGCAAGAGTTTTATGCCGGGATTTGAGGAAGAGCTGGTCGGCCTGACGGCAGGTCAGACCAAACAGTTCTCGCTCACCGCACCGGCTGACTACTACGAATCGGCGGTAGCCGGTAAACACGTCGATTTTTCCGTTACGGTGCGTCGTGTGCAGACCGTTCTCAAGCCAATCGCAGATGACGCCTTTGCAAAATCGCTCGGCAATTTCACGCTCATGGAGCAACTTCGGGTGAGTCTTCGGGAAGGCATCGTAAACGAGAAGCGCGCCAAAGAGAAACAGCGCGTCCGTCTCGCAATCCTCGATGCTATTATCGCAACATCTTCCGTGCCGGCACCGGATGCGCTGGTGAAGAGTGAGCTCGATGATATGGTACATCGGTTCGGACACGACCTTCAGGGTCGCGGTATCGAATTGAGTATGTATCTTGCGCGCATGAAGAAGACCGAAGACGACCTTAGAAAAGACTGGAATGCGGAAGCCCAGCGACAGGTGCGCATCACACTGGTACTGCGGACGACGGCAAAGCAAAAAAGCATCACCGTATCGCCTGATGAGGTGGAGGCGGCGCTCAATGAAGCAATCGGTGAACTTATTCGTCAGGGGCAGGCGACTGAAGAACAGGTTGACCCGCAACGAATTCGCAACGCTCTTCACGAGCGCATGCTGACCGACCGCACGCTGGATTTCCTCGAGGGGGCCTGTGCAACGGCGTAGAACGCATCTGGATAGGGTTATGCACCATTGTGACAGAACATACAGGCCCTATAATGGGCGGGTATGTACAAGTCGCTTCACGCATCACAGATGTCGATTCGGATTGGGCTGGCGGTGGTCTTTCTGTGGTTCGGGGTGAACAAATTTATCCAGCCGCAGTACTGGGTTGATGCGTGGATGCCGCAATGGGCACAACATGCCGCACAAGTTATCGGCATGAGCGCCACGGATGTCATATTTCTCAACGGTATCTTCGAGGTACTTGTCGCGGTCAGCTTCGTGACCGGATTTTTCACACGCGCATTTGCAATGGCAGCAATCGTTTTTCTGGGAGCAATACTGGCGATACACGGACTCGATGAAGTGATGGTGCGCGACATCGGCCTCATCGCCGCACTCGTGGCGCTTGTCATATGGCCGGAGCGACGGTACGCTTAGCCGTCGAATGCCAAAAGAGATTTATCTTGATTATGCTGCCGCAACGCCAACCGACCCCCGGGTGGTGCGTGCCATGGAGCGCACACTACGGCTGTCGGGTAACCCATCGTCGTTTAACGACGCAGGCCGTCGTGCGGCCAAGGTCTTAGAATCTGCGCGCTCAGGTGTGGCGAGTTTTCTCTACGCACGCACCGGCGAGATTGTGTTTTGCTCGTCAGGTTCGGAGGCCAACACCCTGGCTATCCTGGGAGTTGCCCACGCACAGGGAAGGGGCGGTCATATCGTCACTACGCCCATTGAACATCTTTCGGTGCTCGCACCGGTGAGCCGACTTGTCGCGGAAGGGTTCGGCGTGTCTTTTGTTCCTGTTGATGCACAGGGGGTCGCGCGCGAACAAGATGTCATCGGCGCAATTAATAAGAAGACAATCCTGGTGTCAGTGATGTACGCAAACAATGAAATCGGGACCATCCAACCGATTGTCCGCATCGGTCGCGCGATTGCGAATTGGCGGCGAGCCCACCGAAGCGTGTACCCGCTGTTTCATGTCGATGCATGTCAGGCGGCCGCGTATCTTGATATGGATGTTCAGCGTCTTGGCGCCGACCTTTTGACACTCAACGGCGCTAAAGTATACGGACCGCATGGTGCTGCTGTGCTTTTTGTACGCCGTGGCGTTGCCGTCGCGCCGATTATCCTTGGCGGTTCTCAGGAGGGTGGCAGACGCGCAGGCACGGAAGATATCCCGTCAGCGGTGGGCCTTGCGACTGCGCTGTCGTTGGTAAAAAAGTCCGATAGCGTTGGCGTTTCGAAACTGCGGGACCGTCTGATTGAGGGTATTCTTGCGGCGATTCCGGATGCCCGATTGAACGGTCCCGATGGTTCCGGACGATTGGCAAACAATGCGAACATCTCGATTCCGGAAGCTGACAGCGAAAATCTTCTATTGGAGCTGGACAGGCACGGTATTCGGGCAGGCTCGGGGTCAGCGTGCACCGCGCACAGCGTAGAACCGTCTCATGTGTTGCGTGCCATAAAAACGCCGAAGCAGTATCTCGACGGTGCGCTTCGTTTCTCTCTGGGTCGCGATACTACCCGCGCAGACATTGACCGCGTTATCCATGTGCTACCATCAGTAGTGGAACGCGTCCGCACGCGACGAAACAGGGGAGGGGCGGTTTCTTGAACTGTCACCGTTTTTGTGCTAGAATATATCCGTTCGGGTTCTTCACGGGTCCCCGTAGCTTAATGGATAAAGCATCAGCCTTCGAAGCTGTTGATGGGGGTTCGATTCCCTCCGGGGACACAAGAGTGACCCCGTTACAGACACAGACCGCCCTTAGCTCAGTTGGTAGAGCTGCTCCCTCTTAAGGAGAAGGTCCCTGGTTCGAATCCAGGAGGGCGGACAAAAAGCAAAACACCCCGTGAGGGGTGTTTTGCTTTGAGGTTACTGAATAACCTCAATCTGGCAGGTCCGGCGTCCGAACTTTACAGCAACGGAATGGTCAGCGAACCAGATGTCAACGTTATTCTGGTACCGCGTATTCATGCGGTCCTCAACAACGAAGATCTTATCCGGGTCTATGCCGCCACAGTTCTTGAACTTAATGGCGGTACCGAACGGGAACATGTTGGCCGCAACGATACCGTCGCGTACGTAGGTTCCCTTAGCTGTAATGAACGGGCTGGCATCGGTCTGAGCGACCTCTGAGTTGTATCCTGACACCTGGACTGTGTGGATCCGGCGGAGAGCCTTCGAGAGGCCACCAACCGGTGAGTTCACCGGAGCAACAGCATTTGCTACCAGAGTAGGCTGTTCCTCATCGGCCTGCGTTGCTCCCATAACGGAAGCGTACAGGGCATTGAAGGAACCGCTATCGGACTCCTGGGTTGTGGCGCCGTTAGAACGGAACCAGTCCAAGAAGCCGGCCTGAGCGGTCAGGGAGGTCATCAGTGAGATGGTAACGATCGAGACTACCAGGATGCGATTTAGCGTCTTCATGGTATTGCCGTCTCTGTCTCCGGCGGGTCCCGCTAGGGGACCTTCCTTCGATGGAGTGGCGGTGTTGCAATCCGGCTCATCAGGCAGTGCAGAGGGACGAAAAAATGGCCTATTGAGCCATTCATTTACCCCTCATAATACACGCTGGATTGTACATACAGTATAGCAAATACGACCCCTAAAGTCAATGGCCAGAAAGGCCCTAAAATGGGGCCTTTTTGAGCACTAGAGGGCTATAACAGGGAAGTGGTCTTTGGAGCGGGTAACGAGAGTCGAACTCGTTTCTGGTCCTTGGCAAGGACCCATAATACCGGTATACGATACCCGCAACGAACAGGGACATTATAGCACGGAAATAGCTTCAAGCAATCAGTTCGGCAGGTGATATGTCGCGAAATACTTATGTCGCACATTACTAAGAAAATACGGAAGGAGTGGATATCGATCTGGGGATAACGATGCGTCGCACATTATAGTATTGCCGTAGAGAGTGTGGATAGCTTGTAGGGATAAGTCTATTGTCGCAAAAGGGCACAATCAGAAAGCCGCCCCTTAGGCGGTTTTCTGATTCATCAATCTTGGTGCCGGGCCCCAGAGTCGAACTGGGCACGCCTGCCTCTTCAGGGCAGCGCTCTACCGATGAGCTAGCCCGGC
>CAYZRE010000005.1:0-35162 GCA_964479835.1 uncultured Candidatus Saccharibacteria bacterium
TGAGCGCAAAGGATTTTTTAGAAGGGTCCAGATGGTGAAAATCGAGGGCGCCTGCATACTTCTTGTACCCACAAATTCTGCATTTTCCCCCGAACAGCTCGACGAGTCGCTTCTTTTTATTAACCCGACTATCAGTGACCCATTGCGATGCACACTTGCCACAACGAAACGTCCCTTCGGGCCTCTTGAAATGGCTCACACTGCCGTGCTTCTTACACTCCATTAACATCCCATTAGTATAGCACGTTGTGTTAAGCCATACAAAGTACTCTACCATTGAGCTATCCCGGAATCTGTACTACACTGGCGACTGCGGACTGTAGTATACCGCATTCGGAGCGTCTTTTCAAGGGAGGAGGAGGAAATGCCCGCGAGTATCAGGGTCGAAACGGGGCCGATGTTTTCGGCGAAGAGCTGGAAGCTCATTGACCACATCATGCAGGCGGAGCACCGCGATGAGAAGGTCATTGCCGTCCGGCCCATGACCGACCGACACCCCGAGCCGTTCATCATTGCCCGACGCATTGTGGGTGGTATTCCCCAACCGGCCGAAAAATACCCGGCCCGCGTCGTCGCCACCCGCAAAGAATTCCGGCTCATCTGGACCGACCCGACCATTTCGCTTCTTGCGATTGATGAGGGCCAGTTCTTCCCGAGCTGGATTCTTCCCGAACTCCAACAAGCGTTGGACATGCGGCGGCGCGAGAAATTCCGTATCATCGTGGCCGGCTTGAACTTGGATTACCAGAAACGGCCGTTCGGGCCGATGCCCCAGATCATGGCCATGGCCGCAAAGGTCAAGGTGCATGCGGGGGTGTGCATGAAGTGCAAGCACCGTAAGGGGCTGTACACCCAGCGTCTGCATGGCACCACGAACCGAGTCCAACCCGGCGACCTCGGCGATTACGAGGTTCGCTGTGGCATCTGCCACTTTGTGTTCGCCGGTGACTAACCGCTGCGGTCCCCTTCCCGGGGACCGTTTTTCTTTTATGGTATACTGATGAAGCCATGCCCCGACGATTGCATCACCGTCTTTCCTACTTCGCGTCCAGCTTCCTTCTGGTTATAGGTTTGGTGCTTATCTGGCGCGGTGTCTGGTATGTCCTGGACTGGATTGACAAGCTCTTCTTCGATGGCGGACATATTTTTTCGACAATTGCGGGCATCGTCGTCGGGCTTCTGATTCTCTACATCCCCGATCACGATCTCAAGGAGCTCCGCAAGCTTTAATGCTGCTACTCAGTAGACACGACCACGCGGTTTTTGCCTGCTCTCTTTGCCTGATACATAGCGCGGTCGGCTTTTCCGATGAGTCCATGAAGCGTCTGCTCGGTTGTGTATTCGGCAACACCGAAACTCGCTGTCAGAGGGATATGCACGCCTTCCCATTCAAATTGCATCTGCTCCAGGGACTCTCGCAACTTTTCCGCAATAGTTGATGCGTGATGGGCACTGGCTCCGATAATGGCGGCCACAAATTCCTCCCCGCCCATCCGTCCGTACAGGTCACCGGTCCGCAGATGATTGTGTAAAACCTCGGCGACCGCCTTGAGTGCCGCATCGCCGGCCGCGTGTCCGTGAGTATCGTTGAGAGCCTTGAAGTTGTCGATGTCGAGAAAAATGACCGAGAACGGAACCTGAAAGTCTACACGCCTTTCGATGTTGGTAGTACCGTAGGAAACGAGAGGGAATGCGCGCCCCGCCTCTTCGTTGAACCCGCGACGGTTCAGCAGACCGGTGAGGTCATCGTAATACACGAGTTTGGTGAGCCGGGCGAGCTCTGTCTGCATTTCCTTCAATCGCTTCTCCTTAGATTGTTCCGTGGTGTCTTCCATGGACTGTATTAGTAGTTCTTCAATTTTTCGGCAGAATCTTTCATTAGATTCTGCACGAAAAATTGCGTTTGTCTAATAGTTTTTCAATTTTTCGACTTTTGTATGCTGGCGGATTTTGTCCAATGCCTTAGCTTCGATTTGCCGGATACGCTCACGCGTGACCGAAAACACCTTACCCACCTCTTCCAGTGTGTGGGTAACACCGTCGGTGAGACCGAATCGCATGTCCAGAATCTTTTGCTCACGCGGCGTCAGATCGGCTACGATTTCGTTGATGTATTGTTTCAAAATCTTCCTTTGCGCGCTCACGGCCGGGGAAATGGTGTCTTCATCAGGCACGAAGTTCGCCAGCGAGCTGTCATCGTCATCATCACCTACCGGCGCCTCAAGTGAAACAGTATCCTGACTGATTTTGATAATATGGCGGATTTTGTCCACGCCGATACCCATTTCCGCAGCAGTTTCTTCGGGCAACGGGTCACGACCGAGATCCTGCACCAAGCGGCGTACGACCTGCTGATATTTATTGATGGTCTCTACCATGTGCACCGGAATACGGATGGTGCGGCCCTGATCCGCCAGTGCGCGGGTAATTGCCTGACGAATCCACCAGGTTGCATAGGTAGAAAACTTGTATCCTTTTTTGTAATCGAATTTCTCGACGGCTTTGAACAGGCCGATATTCCCCTCCTGAATGAGGTCCAGCAATGACAAATTCGCCGAGCGACCGACATACTTTTTTGCGATGGACACCACGAGACGGAGGTTGGAAACCGCCAGCTTGGAACGGGCCGCATCGTCGTTGCGCTCGATGCGTTTTGCAAGCTCGATTTCTTCTTCGCCGTTCAGTAGTGGGTATCTGCCTATCTCCTTGAGATACATCTGCACATTGTCGCTGGCGGAATCGTCAAATTCTGTTTCAATCCGCTTTTTCTCCTCGTAGACCTTCGCTTCCTTTTCATCGAACACACGACTGGACTCGATGACATTAATACTCAAGCCTTCCAGCCGTTCGTAGAGCGTCTCCAGCCCGGTGATATCTTTTTCAATATTCGGGAAAGTCGCCAGCATCTCCGCGTGCGTCACAAAACCGCGGGCACGCCCTTTTTCGATGAGCTGTTGAATCGCCGCCTCCGACATCGCCGGCTGTTTCGGCGAGCGTGAAAACGCCGCGATTTTCTTGGCGGGTTTTTTCTTGACTATCTTGTGCTTGCGTACCGGCTTTCGCACCGGCTTGCGCTTGAGCGACTTCTTGGCCTTCCGGGAAACCTTTCGCTTAGCCGCTTTGTGGCGGACCGGTTTTTTGAACTTTTTCTTCGACGCGGATTTTCTGTGCTTCTGTTTTTTCTTTTTCTTCATGATGGAGTGTTCGATGATTGGATGTTCTGCAGTTGATTCAATTGGGTTGTATAGTCTTGAAATTTTTCCACCAGTTCCTGCAGGCGGTGGGTATCTTTTGCCGCATCAGCTTGTCGGATTTCCAGCTCCACACCCGATCGGAGTGCCCGTACACGCTGCTCCCGTATGTGATTCACCAGCGAGGCCATATGTACTTCGAGCTGTTCCGGTGTGTAATCCTGCCACAACTCATTGGCTCTGATGACCGCCACATCAATGAGGTGGCGGTGCTCGCCGTCGTAGGTCGTATCCAGCATCGCCGGGTCAGCAACAACTGCGGCAACACGGATATCAAGGTGGTCGGCAAGTTCGGTCAGTTGTGTTGCCAATGCCGGTTGACGCACCATCAGCGCCAACAATTCCTGTGAGGTCGTGTCGAGCGGCTCCGGTCTTATCGCCGGTGACTTGTTAGTCGTAATTTCTTCATCAGCGGGTCTATCATATGCGGCGATATCATCTTTCACTGTGGCAATATCGGCTTCCACGGCTCGCTGATCGGCACGCAGGAGTGTTGCCAATTGCCCGACCCAGTGTCCCTTCTCCACGCGGCTGGTGAGCCGCTGAATAAGCGGACCGAGCGAGGCGATGACGGATTTCTTGCTCTGCGCCGATGCGGGATTGAATGAGGCGACCGCTTCGTCATAGTAAAACTGCAGTGCCGGTTTTGAAGATGCAACGACTTCGTTCCACTGGACTCCATATTTCTTTACATAGTCGGCGGGGTCCTTGCACTCGTTATCGCGGATGGTCAGAATGCGCACATTAAAGCTTTGCGCTAATGCCAGACCAATGCCGCGACGGGTTGCGGTCTTGCCCGCCTCATCGGCGTCGAAACAGAAATCTAGATTCGTGCTGTAACGCCCGAGCATGCGCAACTGGTGAGGCGTGAGAGCCGTACCGGAAGTGGCGACCACATTCTGTGCGCCCGCCTGCCACGACATCACGGCATCAACATTTCCCTCTACGAGCAGACACGCATCCTTTGAGCGCATATCCACCTTGGCCTTATCCAAACCGTAGAGAACCCGTCCCTTGTCGTAGATTGCCGTCTGCGGAGTGTTGACATACTTTGCCAATGGCTCACCGTCCACGGCAACCTCGGCTCCGAACACGCGCCCCGTAAATCCGATAACCTGCGCGTTGGCGTCACCGATGGGAAACATAATACGGCTACGGAACCGGTCATAGGGGCGTCCGTTTTTATCTACCGCCATTCCCGCACCCACGATAGACGCAGGCTGGTGGTTTTGTTCGGTGAGAAATCCGGTCAGTGCGCGCCAATCGTTGGGCGCCCATCCCAAACGCCATGCGCGAATAGTATCGTCGGTCATGCCACGCTCCCGCAAATACGCGAGCGCTTTCTCTCCCGCATTGCTGTGCCACAACTGCTTTTCAAAAAACTTCGCAGAAAGCTCCGCAACCGCAAGTAGAGCCTGACGCTGACCGGTTGCCCGCTCGTCTTCAGGTCTTCGCTGTTGCATCTGCACGCCGGCTTTGCCGGCAAGAATACGCAGAGCTTCGACGAAATCGATGCCCTCAATCTCCTGCACGAACGAAAACATGTCTCCCCCCTTGTTACAGCCGAAGCAATGCCACGACTGCCGCTCAGGCGACAGGTGAAAGGACGGAGTTTTCTCGTTGTGAAACGGACAACGAGCTTTATAGTTTGCGCCCGCCTTCTGAACCTTCAGATACCCGGAGACGACATCAACTATGTCGAGGCGGGATTTGATTTGTTCAACTGTATCGCTCACATGCAGAAGCCAGTAGCTTGTCGCTAGTAGCCATTAGCTTCCAAACAGACCGCAAGACCGCCTAGTGGCGGTAATATATGATAGGCCGATGATACCACGAAGTTATCCACCCTACAAGAGCTACTTTGGCCGCAGTTTTACGCTCTCAAATTCATGGTACGGCACGGCGAACTCGACACCATTTTCATCGGTCCCCACAAATGTTACATCCATTCCGTAGAATTTAAGATCGTGGAGAATAATTCCTCCGGGAAGCTCGGCAACCATGTTTTTCAGGTCAGCGCCGGCTTGCTCGATTTGATCTTCTATTTTGTGTTTCAGTCTGGCGGGATGAAACTCCTGCGTCTTATCGGGATCAAATGTCGGATTTTCCTTTATCATGACTTATATATACCAGAGTGCATCTTCTCTGACAACGGACATATCCACTATAAAAAGAAAAGGTGGGACGCCGTGCGCCCCACCACCGAAAACTATGTCCGCAACTTATTGACATTCCAGGTCAAGCCCATGCACTTCATGAGCCAGATAATCAGGTACCCCAGGTCACCATCGTACCAGTGCTCACCAAGTTGTGCGCTGGTGGGCTTCACATGGTGATTCCCGTGATTCCCCTCGCCTGAAGTGACGAGTGCCAGCGGCCGGTTGTTGCGTGCCTCGTTGTCGGTGTACACACTGCCATCCTGGTTGCGGGGTCGCCGGCCGTAGGTATGGCCGATGGAATTGACGGACCATGCCGAGTGGAGGTGTGCGACCACGCCCACAAATCCACACCACACCAGACCGGGCACGCCCCACACGAACAATGGAAGCAGGAACCCCAGCCCAATGGCGATAGGAAGGTACAGACGATACTGCCAGCGGGCGACCGGGTCGCTCTTCAGCGTGTCCGCCGGGTGGTATCCGCGAGGCAACAGCGTCTGATACAACAACCACTTCCAGTGCGCCCACCAGAAACCGAAGAGTTTCGGTGTATGCGGGTCCCCTTGCTTCTCGGTGAAGGCGTGGTGTTGGCGGTGGTTTTCCACCCATCCGATTGAGTAATTCCCGTGCTCGAGGTCTTCGGGACCCCACGCCGGCCCCTCGAAGGCAACCGTCGCCGGAATCATCCAGAACCAGCGCACCAACGCATGACACTTGAAGGAGCCGTGTGTCCAATATCGGTGGTGCATGATGGTGATTCCCAGCGAGCGAAGCACATACCAGAGCAACGCCCAAAGCATCACCGCCCAGCCGGCCTGCCACGGCGGACAGTACACCACACCAATCAGCGCCCCGAGGTGAAGCCCCAACAGCGTCAACGCCAGCCCCATGCGAAAGGGGCCCTTAGCCACATTTTCCATTCGAGCCTCCCTTGTTTTGTATAACAACGAGCCATAACCACTTTAGCATAATAAAAACGACCGTCCACGAAGGACGGTCGAGCACTCACGAGAGCTGCGTCCGTTCAAGAAAGTACCGACGCATCAGGTCCGGACCGAACTCGTTGAAGCAGGGATAATACAGCTCGCGTTTGTCATGATTGGTGAACACGAACGGTTCCAGCCCTGCCCACCGATACAGATAGTACACCAACGCACGACCGCTACGACCGTTTCCGTCGGCAAACGGGTGGATGCGTTCGTAGCGGTAGTGAAAATCCGCAATAGCACGGACATTCTCGTTCGGTGTCATTGCTCGGGACTCGTCCTGCCATTTTCGAATGACGGCAATGAGGTAGGACATCTCCTCGGGCACAAGCTGCCAGTGAGTCCCTAACCTCCCCCCGACCACGATTCCGTGTTCTCGCCAGTGTCCACGCTCTTCGACGGGGAGCTTCGGCGCACCCTTGAGATGTTGCTCCTCGGTAATGAACTGTTGAACCATCTTGACCATGCGCTCGGTCAGCAGAACCCGTTCAGACGCATAGTGGCGCATTCGCAACAGCGCGCCCCCATGACCGACGCGTTGCAGATTGATTTCTTCATCCAGTTGTCGGCGGATATTCCCCGGTGGGTTATCGATGCTTTCAATTGCATCGGACTCCTCGATGAAACGAACCAAAAACCTAATCTCCTGCACGTCCATATTTCCTCCTTCAGAGGTGCTGCGATTAGCCTATCACCTGAGAGTATAAAATGCATCCCCGTCACGATGATCATGGCGCGCGAGCGATCCTTCGTGCACCATCTGGTCCAGATACTGCAGTGCGGTTGCGTCGCCGATATCCATCATGCGTCCTGCTTGCGCCAGATTGAGCGTCCCGTGCACGCGAAGATGTCGCGCCACCGCCTGTCTGACTGGTTTATATTGACCGTCAGCGTGATATGACCTAACCGCATTTCGATATGCTGTCGAAAGCCACCACCAAGTCAACGCGACCCCCAGGAGAACTCCCGCAAGAAATGACAACATCATCTGCATGCATTCAGTATACTACCGCGCGACGCAATTGCGTACTCCCTCACGGATAACATCTTCCATGAGACGCCGTCCGATGAACACCAGTTCGGTGGCCGGTATCACGCCGTCGGGCCATGGACCCGCATCTTCGAGTTCTTTTATCATGTGTACGCCCTGCAGGATGCTACGGTTGGCGATACCTTTGAACGAGAGAATTCCTTTGTAACGCAGAAGATCCCCACCCTCCATCGCAACGAGTTCGGTCAACCATTTGATAAATTTGCCGCGGTCCAGCGGCTCTTCCTGTCGTATTGAAATTGCGCTGATATCGCTGTCGTGCGTGTGGTCATGCCCTTCTTCCAAAATATGTTCCTTGCCCACGAGATTAAATCCGCCGATATTTAAAATACTATCCAAGGGAATCTGCCCGCGTGAGCCGCGCACGATAGGCGCGGTTGGGTTAAGGCCGTGAAGCCATTCCTCAAGATTATGAATCTGCGGTTCATCGGCAAGATCCGTCTTATTGATGAGAATAACATCGGCAACCGCCACTTGTTCTTTGACCTCACGGAACTGGATAAGCTGGCTGGTCCCATGAAACGCATCAACGACTGTGACGATGCCGTCGAGACGGTAGAATGCTTTCAGCGGAGAATCCGCCAGAAAGAAACGACACAACGATGCGGGCTTCGCCAGTCCTGTCGTTTCGATAATGACATGGTCGATGGGCTCGCCTTTCTTAGAACGGGCAACGAGGGAGAGAAGCACCTCCATGGTGTCATTGCGTCCACTGCAACATACGCATCCGTTGGTAAGCTCGACGATATCGCCGTCGGAACGCGCAATAAAACGGTCGTCCAGACCGATGTCTCCGAGTTCGTTAACCACAACCGCGATGCGCTTACCGTGATCGCCAGTGAGAATTCGGTTCAGGAGCGTTGTCTTTCCTGCTCCCAAAAATCCGGTCAGAATGGTGACAGGTGTCATCATGCGTTTATCGTATCATGATTAGCGACGGGTAAATCGGGGACGGCGGGGGTAGCTGCGACTGCGGCCGCCCATGATGCCGCGTTGATGTGCCGCAATAGCGGGCATCTCAACAGAAAGCTTCGAGTGCTTAGCCACCGGCAACGGTTTGCGAATAATGCGCTCGATGTCGCGGATATCCTGGCGCTGGTCCGGTGTCGCCAATGAAATTGCGCGACCGGCCAGACCGGCGCGGCCGGTGCGACCGATGCGATGCACATAGTCACTGCTATTGTCAGGCAAATCGAAGTTGATAACCAACTCGATGCCGGTGACATCAATACCACGCGCGGCAATATCGGTTGCAACAAGAATGCGGTACTGTCCTTTCTTGAAACCTTCGAGCGCACGAATACGCTGAGCCAAACTTTTGTTGGCGTGAATTTCAGCGGACTTGTGCCCCATCTCCAAAAGATGTTTGCACAACTTGGTGGCTCCGTGTTTGGTGCGCGAAAAGAGGAGCACCGAACCATGGTACTGATTGAGGATATCCGCGAGGATATTTATCTTGTCTTCTTTACGGACAATATAGATTTCCTGTTCTACTGTCTCTGCCGCTGTTCCCTGCTGGGCAACCTCAACGCGCACCGGTAACTTCATATGCTTATTGGCGATGGTGACGATGTCGTCGGGCATCGTGGCCGAAAACAGCAGTGTCTGGCGCTGGTCAGGGGGCGGAAGCATTTTCAGAATACGATTAATCTGTGGTGCAAATCCCATGTCCAACATACGGTCGGCTTCATCTAATACCAGTACGCCGGTTTTATCGAGTTTTACATAACCCTGTTCAACCAGGTCCAGTAGTCGGCCGGGAGTCGCCACAAGAATATGCGGTCGCTTGCGTAGCAACATCACCTGCTTGCGCATGTTTTCGCCACCGATGAGCACCGCGGTACGCAGTCCCATGTGCCCACCGATGCGACCAAGCGTCTCGTCAACCTGCATCGCAAGTTCGCGTGTCGGCAACAGTACCAGGCCGATGCCCTGTACTTTGCCCTCGTAGAGACGCTGGAGCATCGGGATACCAAAGGCAAGCGTTTTGCCGGTTCCGGTCTGCGCGATACCGATGACATCATCACCTTTGAGCGCCACGGGCATTGCCTTGTGCTGAATAGGCGTAGGTACCGTAAATTTGTACTTTTCCAGTACCTGCATGAATACATCGCTGATTCCAAGCCCCTCGAAAGACGAGGAGGGTGTTTCTTCTGTCTGCATTTTTATTGCGATACGTGACCCGAGAGTTCTGCAGTGGGTCACATAGGACGCAATGAGATTCGAGTCTTACCCCGCCCCGCGGCAGAGTTCCGTACTGTTACCTCTCCATTATAGCAGGTATGGCCAAATAAGTCAAATCGGCTTTGTTTAGTCTTTTCGCCAATCCGCCCACAGAGACAGCCCCCCAAGGGCCATGAAGAGCGCGGCTTCTAACCAATTACTATTCCGTAGTGCTTCAATGAGTGCTATACCAAAAAAGAGTACGAATACTGCTACACTTGGGAATTTTGGAGTCCTCATACGAGTATCCTAACATTTCTCCCATTCAACAATAAACCTGTCATGCGGAGGCGAGAGGATTCGAACCTCTGGTACCTTTCGGTACATTCGCTTTCCAAGCGAACGCACTAGACCACTATGCGACGCCTCCGTGATGCGGTGCTCCGTTTATTTTTTACCCAGTTCCCGCTTCACCAATGTATTGAACTGCTGGCCGCGGTCATATTCATCGGCGAAAAGCTCGATACTATGTGCAGCGGGAGAAAATAATACCACGGATGAAACATACAGTCCAGAACGAACTCGCGCCGCTTTGAACGCAGCCGCAAGCGTGTCATAGGCGCGGATGCCGCGACCATCGGAGCCAAGAGCAACGCGCATTTTCTTCGTCGCACTGCCGGTGAGAAATATTGTATTGGTCGGACGCACATGCTTCGGAAGTTCCCGGGCCCATTCCCGATAATCAAACTTCCTGTCGGTTCCGCCGCAGATGAGTACACAGGTCGGGCCACCCCATCGGCGCAGCGCTGAAATGCCACGAGCGGGTTCGGTTGCCAGAGCATCGTTAATCACCGTGAGCTTTGCCGACTGATATACCACTTCTTGTCGCAGAGACATTTGCGGTAAAGTGCTCATGCGACGCTGAATCTGTGTTTTCGATGTTCCCGCCAGATGCGCGACCTGAATTGCCGCATCAAGATTCGACATCGCGTCGGTGCTCACCACCGCCATCTTGAATGATGCGGGAACGGCATCCGAAAATTTGATAATTGCAACGCGCGCTCGACTGTCGAGGGCCGGCAATAGCGGACGCTCGGGCATATGCCCTGCTACGACCGCATCGCCGATTAAGTGCGCCGCCCACACAGCCGTGGTCGTTTTACCATGTTTCCCGGTGATACCGATGACCTTCTTCTTCCAGACAGAGAGAAAAAGTGCACGCACATCGGTAAGAGGTGTGGAGTCGTTAGATGTCCAGGAAAGCTGCGCTCGAACTTTTTCATATGCCTCGCCGTCGCTTGCGGTGCGCTTGAGATGTTCATCGATACGCTTCCCTATTTCCGAATCTTTATGCGCCCCGACAACCGTCACTCGCGCACCACGGTCCAGAAGCCAGTTGATAGTCATAACACTATCAACTGAATCAGTTCCGGATATATATATCCGCTTGTCTTTGAATTGTTTGAATGGCTTCTTCATGATTGAAAAGCAAGGCCTCACACGGAGACCTTGGCGAGGATAAGCTCACGGAGCTGGTTGTACACGGCCCGACGGTGGTTCACTGCCTCGTGCTCCTGGGCGGTGAGGTCTTTGAAGAGCTTACCGAACTTTGGAACCAGAAAGATGCTCCGAAACGGATACCCCTTCTCGCAGGACAGGGGCCGCTCGGTGACAATGGTGCCGTCGATGCAACCGGCCGCAGTCAGGGTGTGTGCACCATCGTAGTAGGCTCCGACGACACGCAATTGGGCAAAACGATCTGCAACGCCGTGCAACTTGGTGAGCGCGAGGTCGATGAGTTCGTCGTCAGTTTTCTCACGCATCTGACCGGACGCGTGCTCTTCGGGTGTTGGCCAACGGCGGCTGTACACGCCCGGCTCACCACCCAGCGCGTAAATCTCCAGGCCACCGTCATCGGCAACGGACGCAATGCCGGACCACTGAAAGTACGCTTTGGCTTTGAGCACGGCGTTCTCATAGAAAGTCGGCCCGGTCTCATGCACATCCGGTGCATCCGGAAAGTCTGCTAGCGACACTAACTCGAAATCGTCCCCGAGAAAGCTCTGCATTTCCTTAAGCTTTCCGGGATTCTTTGTGGCAATGAGCAGTTTCATAGCACCTCCTTGTATGACTGTACTAAGCGCTTTCGTGCGCGTCCAGTCCTCTTAAAATGCGAATGCGGTCCTGAAGTGGCGGGTGGGTCATAAAAAGACGAGAGAACCAAGACTGTGCCGAGCGGCCACGGAACGGATTGGCAAAATACAGGTGTGCCGTTGCGCTCGATGCTCGAGGCAGTGGCATCTGGTCCTGTGAAATCTTCTCCAGCGCCGTGGCCAAACCTTCGGGGTAGCGTGTCAGCAGTGCCCCGTCGGCGTCGGCGAGATATTCGCGTTTTCGAGATACTGCCAACCGCACCAGCGTCGCGGCAATCGGTGCGAGAATCGCGGCTCCCAATGCGAGCGCGAAGAACAGCGAGCCGCCCTCGCGGTTATTGTCCCGTCCACGACCTCCCCACATGCTCGAACGCAGAAAAATATCTGACATAACCGCAATGACACCGGCCAGCACCACGACCACGGTAGAAAGCAGAATATCGCGGTTGCCGACATGCGACAGCTCATGCGCGAGTACGCCGGTCAGCTCGTTATCGTCCAAGCGCTCCAATGCGCCTTGGGTCACTGCAACCGCAGCATGCTTGGCGTCACGGCCGGTGGCGAATGCATTAATCTGTGCGCCGGGGAGCATATACAGTCGCGGAAGAGGCAACCCAGCGGTGATACAGAGGTTTTCAACGATACGGTAGAGACGGACATTCTGCTCACGCGTCACCGCAACCGCACCGGAAGACGCTAGTGCGATTTTGTCGGAGAACCAATACGAAACGACATTCGCAGTGATACTAAACACCGCCACACCGTACAGAATCATCGGGTTGCCATAGGCGCGACTGAACAGCCACCCCAACCCAATGAGTAATACAAAGATGGCCGACATCAGCAGCCATGTTTTTCGGACATTACTGTCCTGATGCGTGTAGAGGTTCTCCGCCATAGCGAACTAGAACTGTACCTTCACCGGCTCGCGCGCTGCAGCCTCGTTGAGTTCAAAGAAGACTTCCTTGCTGAAACCGAGCATGCCCGCGAACAGATTGTTCGGGAATGTCTCAATCTTGTTATTGAGCGTCAGGACATTGCTGTTGTAGAATCGGCGCGCGGCTTGGACCTTGTTTTCGGTGTCCGACAGCTCGCTCTGCAGTTGGTTGAAGCTCGAGACCGCCTTTAGGTCGGGATACGCTTCCGCGAGCGCAAAAAGTGACTTCAGAGCACCGGAGAGCATATTCTCCGCCTGTGCATGTTCGGCGACCGACTGCGCACCCATCGCTCTGGCGCGCGCCTGAATCACTTTATCCAGCGTGCCGGACTCATGAGCGGCATACCCCTTCACGGTCTCGACGAGATTCGGGATGAGGTCGTACCGGCGCTTGAGTTGAACATCGATGTCAGACCAAGACTCTTTCACCCGATTGCGCGACCGTACCAGACCGTTATACACCGCTACCAGCCAAAGCGCGATTACCGCGACGACTCCGATAAGAATCCACATGATATTATAGAGGCCCGCAATCGCTCCGATAGCGGGCATTAATAGCGTAAGTGTAGCGCATTACAGTCGTATTTCAATACTAAAGACGCCGGCGACCTAGTGGTCGCCGGCGGGGCCTTCTCTCTCCCTTTCTCTGTCTCTGCACGCACCAGGGGAACTTTGTGGCACTGGCGAGGTATTCGCCGGTACCGCAAATGTCTCGCGAATGATCTTAAGGTAGTTATCCTGGTACTCTTTGGACGGTTCGACCGCAGTTCCTTCGTAATGCTCGTTATAGGATGTCAGGTACGCGACCTGGAGGATGCGCTGGGAGCCGCACGGGTCCGCCAGGAGTCCACGCACCATCTGCGCGTATGCGCGAGCAACCTCGTACGAGCTCCGAAACACGGTGCCGCGCCGGTCGGGAATGAGCGTATCGTCGTAGGCGAAGTTCATCGGCAGGATGAGCTTGGTCCGCGGGCTGTTGCGAGACAGCCACAACACCCAGTCATCGACGGCCTTCTTGTAGTCGGTCAGGAAACGGGCGTCCATATCCAGTCCGTAGCGGACAGGATCGTAGAACCCGTACGAGGTGATGGCATCCATGCCGCGCAGAACGGTCTCGTGTCCGCGAGACACTCCCCACGGCACCCCGAACTCGGAACCGACCAAGTAGAACGATGAGCGTTCGCGGGCACGCGCCACTACCTGATCGAACGGCCCCACAAATGCATGCGAAATCCAGATGAACACCACGGGCCGTCCGTCGATACGGTAGAACCGATCGGGGTAGCGGCTGAAGTATTTCTCCTGCAGGTGCTGCATGTCAGAGATGAACATCTCCGCGTGTACAGGATTCTCGAGGTCGATGTTACCCGCCGGTGATCCGAATCTCGACCAGGACAATCCGTTTGTAACCACGACCGGACTTTGACCCGTGAACTGCATGCGCCCCGGACCGATCGCCTCGTACAGAATGCCGATTTGGGGACCAGGAATGGACAGGTACAAGTCCAGTATCGCGTCCCCGGAGTTCGAATTGCGTTCCCACCAGGACACCATCGGCAGGATGCCGTTGGCCTGCATCTCCGCGTTGTGCTGGAGGATGACCTCCGGGTTCTTTGAGTCGTAGCCGCCGGCAGGGTTGTCCCGACGAATCGGCATGGTGCTCGCGATATCCCATCCGATAGGCACTGTCGCCCAGTCCATGTAGTGCGCGAATACCGGGAAGGTACTGGGAATGTCGATGCGACTGTTTCGGTCAAAAGATGCCCCGCTCCCACCCGGCCGCTGATCTGACTGTGGCCCGACGGAAACACTGGACGGCATGTTGACCGTCTCGCCCGGCATGTGCAATTCGCTTCCACACGCCATCAACGCAACCCCGAATCCTCCAAGCAGGAGGATGAGGGACTTCATTCGATTCATGGCTCTCTCCTTGTGAAAGGACGATGCGAAGATGACACAAAGGACACCAGAGGTCAATATGATGGCTTCCGCGACAACGCAGCCTTCATGAGTCCGACAAATAACGGATGCGGAAAGAGCGGCCGCCCCTTCAGCTCCGGATGAAATTGTGTCCCGACAAAAAACGGGTGTGCGGCGAGCTCGATAATCTCAACAAGATTGCGCTGTGGATTGGTACCCGCAATCAAAAGCCCGTGCTCGACAAGTCGCTCGCGATACTTGTTGTTGAATTCGTAGCGATGTCGATGCCGCTCGGAGATACGCGTTTTTCGGTACAGCGCATAACTCCGGCTCCGAGGGTCCAACTGGCAGTCGTATGCTCCCAAACGCATCGTACCGCCCATCTGTCCCTCTGCTATGTTGGCAACCTGCTCGGCCATGGTCGCAATGACAGGGTACTTCGTCGTCGGATGAACCTCTGTTGTGTGCGCCCCTCGCATCCGACACACATTGCGCGCGAACTCCACGGTCGCCAACTGCATTCCATAGCATAGACCCAAAAATGGAATCTTCTGTTCGCGGCAGTATCGAATAACGGCTATTTTCCCCTCTACGCCCCGTGAACCAAATCCGCCCGGCACGATAATCGCCTGGTACCGGTCCAGTTCTCGGACGCTCGAAGGGTCCTTCTCGTAGTGCTCCGCGTTGAGCCAGTCAATCTCCGGTTTTCTTCCGAGCGACCATGCCGCGTGGCGAATGGATTCGATAACTGACAGATACGAGTCCGAAAGCATAAAATCCCCGGTACCGAAGTATTTACCGACGATGCCGATGCGCACCGGGATGCGTGAGTTACGCATCCGTCGTATCATCGCTCGCCACGCCGGCGACAGATGATGTCGCGGCTTCAGACCAACTTTTTCCAATATGCGTCTGCCGAGATGGTCTTTCTCGAAATTCACCGGCACATCATAGATTGACTCGACATCCGGGGCCGAAATGATGTCGTGTGGCGTGACATTGCAGAAAACAGAAACCTTCTCTTTACGCGGGAAGTCTAATGGCACACTGGCGCGCGCAATGATGATGTCCGGCTGGATTCCGATTGCCTGCATTTGCCGAACTGCATTCTGTGTCGGCTTCGTTTTCATCTCTCCCAGCATCGCCGGAATCGGAAAATAAGAGACCAGCATGAACAGGACATCTTGGGGAGACCGAAGCTTCATCATGCGTGCCGCTTCCAAAAATAGCGCATTCTGAAATTCACCCACCGTACCACCAATCTCAACGAGCATGAACTGCGCCCGCGATGTCTTCGCCGCGCGTTTGAGTCGTCCGATAATTTCTTCCAGAATGTGCGGATAGGGCTCAACGCACTTCCCTTTATATCCCAGAGCTCGCTCACGCTGGATGACCGAAAGATACACCTGCCCCTGGGTCATGTAGTTCGTCTTCGGAATATCCTGGTCCAGGAACCGCTCGTAGTTGCCGATGTCCTGGTCCGTCTCCATCCCGTCATCGGTCACAAATACTTCCCCATGCTCCGTGGGATTCATCGTGCCCGCGTCTACATTCAGGTACGGATCTATTTTGACGCACGACACACGAAATCCGTAGTCCTTGAGAATGCGCCCCGTAGATGCAACGGTCACGCCTTTACCGATACCCGACATGACTCCGCCACATACAAAAATAAAACGGGTCTTCAAGCGGGTCATCACCATGCCCAATTCTACTCCACTTATTGTCCGATACTGAAATCCACAGAAGTCCTTGACTCTAAAGAATTGTTTCCGTATAATGTTTATCGAAAGTTCAGTCCCCCTTTTAGAAAGGTAGGGCATACCATGAGCGCGACATTCTTCGGCCCCGCAGTCGCCTGCCGCCCCGAGCCGCATATCGTCATCGCTCGCCTGTCGAACATCCACTGCGAGGCGCGACTGGCCGGCAATGTTCCCGACAAGAAAAGGGTCGGCATCGGAACCGACCCGGAGATGGCGCTTGCCAACCTCTGCAAGCTGGACCCCCGCGCCGAGGGTCTCGACTCCGAGGTGCGCGACGACCCACACATGTAAAAACAGACTCGTCCGACCCCATGCTACAACGCATGGGGTTCTTCTTATAGAAAAGAACGACTCATTCGATGAGCCGTTCGGGTGCTTCAGTGCTTGATGCCCCGCGGGGTACTGCCATCGTGACGCCGCAGTACGGGTACACGCGGAAACCGCCAGAACATCAGACAACACGCCTCGTTCATGCACGCCCAGTAGGCGAGGACCACAAACCCGGGATGTGGCGGACTACCAATGGCCATCGAGCTGATGTCCAACTGCTGAGTCACACTGTGTCGCTCCAGACGGCCATTATGGCAGTAGGGACACTCCCCGACGGGGTCCAGCCTCAGCGGCCGTATGCCCTTCTTCGCCCGCTCCAACAATTCGTCGGGCGTCCTCTCGACCACCGCCGCCCCAGCTTCCTTCATTATGACACCTCCAAATGATTGCACTTAGTTCCCTTTGGGCACCGCCTTGCCCGGGTGACAGTGAGGACACGGATGCGCCTCACTGAGGATACGATGGACGATACCTTCGGCATCCGCCACGCGGACCACCTCTGACCGCATGACCCGCAACTGGATGCTTCTCGGATTGCCGTTCATGAAGCCCGCGATGAGCGCGGTCATGGCATCTGTACTGAGGACCACCAGAGGACCCGTGTGGATGAGTCCGCCCGGAGCCCGGTAGATGACCTCGTCCTGGGCTGCCAAGGGGCCGCGTATTCCCACGAGCTGCTGAACCTGCAGGAACGCTACCTCCATCGCCAGCGCCATCTCCTCGGGTGAGACATCTCCAAGAATCTCTTCCGTGCAGTCCACCATAAAGTCTCATCCCCCTCGATACGATTATACAACAATTGTTCATGCAAAGTCAAACGGCTCATACAATGAGCCGTTTGTTCTTGAGGAGCGACTAGTAGTCCCCCATTCCCCCCATACCACCACCCGGTGCGGGAGGAGTCTTCGGTTCGGGTTTGTCGGTGACTACGGCTTCCGTGGTAAGGATGAGCGAGCCAACAGAGACCGCGTTGACCAGGGCGGTCTTCACGACTTTGAGCGGGTCAATGATACCGGCGGCAATCATATCCACATATTCGCCGTTTGCGGCATCGTAGCCCTGACCGTCCTCGGATTCCGAAAGTTTTGAAACGACCTCATTGGCGTCCTTGCCGGCGTTTTCTGCAATGGAGCGCAGCGGACGCTCCAAAATGGAACGCACGATGTTCACGCCCTTTGCTTCGTCGCCGAACTCTGACACGCCCTTGAGCTTCGTACCCGCCAGCGCGCGTGCCGCGTTAAACAGTGCTACCCCGCCACCCGATACGATACCCTCGTCCAACGCAGCGCGGGTTGCAGACACAGCATCGTCAATGCGGAACTTCTTCTCTTTCATTTCCGTCTCGGTGAGCGCTCCGACTTTGATAACTGCAACGCCGCCGGATAGTTTTGCCAGACGCTCCTGCAATTTTTCTTTGTCGTAAGATGAAGTGCTTTTCTCCAGCTGGGCCTTGATGTTGGAGATGCGCTTTTCTATATCTCCTTTCTTGCCCTTGCCGTCCACAATGGTCGTTGATTCTTTGGTTGCCTTCACCTTGTGAGCGCGACCGAGCATGGTCAATTCCATGGTTTCAAGCTTCAGCCCCTTCTCTTCGGCAATGACCGTTCCTCCGGTCACCGTGGCGATATCTTCAAGCATTTCTTTCTTTCGGTCGCCAAAGCCCGGGGCCTTCATGGCCAGCGCGTTGAAGTTTCCGCGCAGTTTGTTGACCACCAGTGTCGCCAATGCATCGCCATCCACATCGTCGGCGATGATAACCAAATCGCGTTTGCCGGCCTGATTGATTTTCTGCAAGAGCGGCACGATATCGTTGATGCTGGAAATCTTGCGATCAGTGATGAGAATGTAGGGGTCTTCGTAGATAGCCTCCATGCGTTCGGCGTTCGTCACCATGTATGCAGAGATATATCCGCGGTCAAACTGCATGCCCTCCACCATCTCCTTACCCATTTCAGTGGACTGTGACTCTTCGACGGTCACCACGCCATTTTTGCCGACCTCTTTGAACACCTCAGCAATAAGCTTACCAATCTCACCATCATTGGCTGCGATGGATGCAACTTCCTTGAGATTTTCAGTAGTAACTTTCTTCTTTTTACCTTCCAGATAGGCGATGACCCAATCGGTTGCCTTATCCATGCCGCGCTTGAGCACAATAGGATTGGCCCCCGATGAAACAGCCGAAAACCCTTCGGCAACAATGGCTTGTGCCAGAATCGTGGCGGTCGTGGTGCCATCACCGGCCATGTCGTTGGTCTTGGAGGCGACCTCTTTCACCAGCTCTGCCCCGACATTCTCAAATTTATCTTCCAGCTCAATGTCTTTTGCAACGGTGACGCCATCCTTCGTGATAATCGGCGAGCCGAACCCACGGTCAAGCACCACATTGCGACCCTTGGGCCCCAGCGTCACCTTGACCGCATTCGCCAGCTTATCGACTCCCCGTTTCAGGGATTCGCGTGCTTCGTCTTTGTATTGGATGAGTTTTGCCATGTGTATTCGTTTTATTTGCTCGCTTCACTCGACACGATTGCCAGAATGTCTTCCTCTTTTGCGATGAGGTATTCCTTGTCGTCAATCTTAATCATGTTGGGCCCATACTTCGTGAACAGCACGATGTCCCCCTTTTTAACCGACGGTTTCTGCAGTTTCCCGTCTACGAACTTTCCCTCACCAACCGCTACGACCTTACCCTGCTCCGGACGCTCCTTGTGGACGGTGTCCGGGAGAATAATACCGCCCCGCTTCACTTCCTGCTTCAAGGGCTCAATGAGCACCTGGTCGCGCAATGGTTTAATCTTCATATGCGTTGATAGGTTAATTTGTTAGCAAATAGACATTAGCACTCCGACCATCAAAGTGCCAGTCGCGCTATCCTAGGAAAAAGAAGGCCCGGTGTCAATGGGTGACACCGGGCTAGGTTACTGCGCCTCTTTCCCTTACTGTGCGAATTCCACCTTGAGTGGCTCATCGTCTTTGACGACGAGCACGACGCCCGCGCCCGTGACCTTTGCCAGAATATGCACATCCATCCGGTCGGTTTCGGGTGCCCAACCCTCGGGTGAGAACGCGGACTCTTTGACCGCTCCGGGGGTTGTTGTGGTCGCAACAAGGTACAGGGCCGACGCATCATCCACCGCCTTGAGGGCTACGACGGCCTGTGCCAGCGGGAGCATCGAGAGCGTTACCTTCTGAATCCAACCGCCGGTTACCAGCACATAGGCGGATGCGCCCTCAACCTGGTTTACCGAAACCGTTTTGGTGAACATCGTGTAGTCGCGCTCTCGGCGTATATTCACCTGTATCGACAACGCACTGTCAGCGCCGACCGTCGCTCGGTATGATTGTGGCTCATACAGTTCGGCGGTCGCAGGGAATACCTCCGCATCTACGCTTTCTACGATGGCTCGCGGGTAGGTCCACAACAGTGCCCACCTCAACACCCGGTCCAATGCTCCACCTTCCTCGTCCTTCGATGCAACATCCCAGTTGATGAACGCCTCCTGAATGTGGAACGGTTCGGCGATGCCCCGAATCCGTACAGTCGCACGCAGCATGAGCGGCCGTGTACCGCCAAACTCCAAGAGGGCAATGCCTTTCAGTGACCCCATGATACCCGTAACGCTTTCGGGAGAATATGAGACCCGAAAGGTCCGCCGAACAGCCTGGGCACGCGAACCGGTCACTGTCGCGCTGATCGGAATACTCAGCGGGCGGCGGTCGGGGCGGATGATGTGTCCGTACTCGCCGTTCCAGATAATGACGCCTGCTACGGGACCCCTCGGCCCAGCAATGACAGTGGAGAAGTGCATCATAGGAATCTTGCCGTACACTCGCGCCTTCCATACGGGCATGGCTTGGGGTCCGGTTGCCACTTTCCACTTGTCGTTCTTGCTTCCATCACCGTTGTCCCAGCTTGCGGTCAGATGTCCCTGGGCAACCACGAGGCCATCGGTTCCCGTGGTTGTGATAGTGGCTCCGGCACAACGATTCACATCGCCCCAGACGGAGCAGTACACATACGACTCTCCCGGTTTCCATTGTTGCGCCGACCCCGGTTCCAGGAACGGCTCGGACTCGCTCAACGCCAGCGGACGGAATGTGGCCATCAATTCAGCGGGCAAGACATACCCCTTTGAGTCCAGTGGGAATGTAGGCGCGCGTGAGATGGCTCCAAGCAGACGGTTGCCCACGAACAACGGACTTCCTGACATGCCTGCAATCACGAGCCCCGGCTCCGAACGGTGCGTTCCAAAGACGAACAGCTCAACTACGATGAGCGGGTAGGGGTCACTACCGGTGCGCGCCACACTCACCACCTTGAACGAGAAACGGCCTCGCGCTGTGCCGTTGACCGGTCCGATGCCGTATCCTTCCATGCCTGGCCGAATCTCGGCCAATGGTACGATGGCGGGCACGGGACGAGCCCGCAGAGATGGTGCCGTCGCCAGCACCAGTGCCAGAATCATCGCGATACTCATACGCCCTCCTCTTCATTGGTTGTCGATTGGAAACGACCTAAAAGAACGAATGTCGTAAGATTCGTTATATCGCCGCAGTAAGCGTGTGTCAACGTGCCAACCCCGAGTCGTGCTCGGCATACTGCCCCATGCCCCAGCGTGCTAATGTGGCGTTATAGCGTGCCAGGGCCACGGCCTCAAAAGAATGGGGATGAAATTCCAGCTCGTGTTCATCGGCAACAATCCGACCGCCTCGTTCGTGTGTTGCCGGTTCACGGTCGATGCGTCGCTGCATCCACACTCGCAACGAGCGCTCAACCACAGCACCTGCGAATGTTTCCAGCAATATCTCCAGTGTCCGGCGCACTGTGTTGAGTGTTCGAGAATACGACACACTACGGCGGACGAAATCGGTGTCCCCCGCCTGCGCTGAAAAGTCGCATATCCATCGGTTTGCTTGCCACAATTTTCGCACATAACCGTAAGGATCGAAAACGGGAATCAACCACGCCAGGGCGTGTGCCGTAAAGATACTCCGGTGACGGGCAGCCAGCCCGTCAGTCGTGATGTAATGGTTAAAACAAAACTTGTCGGGCGCGACTCGCATGCGTTTGGTACGAAGTCGGCCCATCAACGACGCCGCCAACAGCAGTCCGGCTCGCGTGGTGTAGAGTCTTCCAGATTTCACGATGACAAACATATCCCAGTCACTCTCGCGACTTGTACCACCCAGAGCCAACGAACCACTAGCGGCCAGTGTGCGCACATACGGTACTACCTGCAGCCACCACGCGTACTTCAACATACGCTGATATTTCTGGGCACTTTCTTTCTGGCGCCGAACAAACCGCTGACCGAATCCGTCGGATGTGTCCGATAGTGCGTACAGCCCATATTCGGTGTCCGCTGCTCCGGCGGTCACAAGGGTATCCATGTGCGAAGCGATATCTCCTAGGGACGGGCGCGGACCGCGGTGGCCCAACCGCTCCGAAGGTATGAGCCGAACGCACAACTCTACGAGCGTCAGCGGCCGCCGCAGTGCGCCGTAGTAGGCCAGAGTCGTGCTGATGCTTCGATCCGTATCCTTCATATCGATAGCATAGCGAGACACTGATAATAATGAAAGCGCCCGCACATGCGTTGTGCGGGCGAGACCTCAATGGCCGGATTTGAAAAGCCTGGGAGGAGGTTCGTAAAGACCGATTCCTTGCTCTACGATGAGTTGGGCATACACCATCGCCGAACGTTGGGCTTCCTTCTCTGACTTACCCAGTCTCAAAGCATTGTCATGAGCGACCCATGCCGCTTCGTAGGCACGCTTGAGAAACGCCAAGGAAGATGTCCGACTTGTGCGACCGGTGTAGAGTGCCCAGAGGCGCCGACAGATGACGCGATTATTATACGCCCGTGCTTTGCGGTCCTCTCGATATTCAGGGGGATGGTTGTTGAGAAGAAAAGCATTCATGCTCAACCGCATTGCCTCAACATCAGCGCGCGTGAAACCGAAGCGCTCCGGGAGCGGAATCTCGACATGCGTCCTGCGGCGCTTGCTGGCGCTCATGCGATTCTCCTCTCCTGAAATTAACGAACTGGTCTCTCATTAGTGTACCGCCGAACTTCGGCATGTCAATCTGGATTTGATTCTGTCTATTTTTTGTGTCATAATAACAGATTATGGAAATAGCGAGGATCACGGCACGAATCAAAAAAGCACCCACAACGCCGGGCGTGTATGTGTGGCGCGACAAAAAAGGACGCCCTACATACATCGGCAAAGCCATGAATCTCCGCTCCCGGCTCTCGTCGTATGCGAAAACAAAAGACCCGCGCACCATGGCGATGGTGGTCCAGGCCCGCACGATTGACTGGGAAACCACGCCGACTGATATTGAGGCGCTTATTTTGGAATCGCGGCTGATTAAACTCCGCAAACCAAAATTCAACATCGTCATGCGCGACGATAAACAGTATGCGTATGTCGCGCTGACCGACGAGGCGTTCCCCCAACCCATCGTTACCCACCAAATCCGCAGTACGCGCATCAAAAAGCCGTTTCGTCGCCTCATCGGTCCGTTCACCGACGCAGGCGCTCTGCAAAGCACCGTGCGATGGCTCCGCGGCCTGTTCCCCTATTGCACCTGCAAGCAAAAACACCATGTGAAGTGTCTGAACGCGCACATCGGCAAATGCCCGGGCTATTGCTGCTTGCGTGTTCCCGCGACGGCCGTGCAGAAATCAGAATACCGAAAGAACATCCGCGCTATCACCGACATCCTGACAGGCAAACGCAAACTGCTTATCGGCCGACTTGAGACACAGATGAAGAATCTGGGCAAAACGCACCAGCTCGATGAGGCGCTCGAGTTACAGCAGCGCATCGGGCGTATCCGTCGGGTATTTGAAAATGCACAACTTGTCGCAGGGCGTCGCCAACTGACCGGCCGTCATCTGGGTGCAACCGAACAATTGGTCAGTGAGCTTGGGCTGGCAGATATTCCGAAGCGCATTGAAGGGTACGATGTGGCCCACATGCAGGGCAGTCACCCCTCCGGCGCGATGTCGGTGTTCACTGATGGCCGACCTGATAAAACACAGTACCGGCTGTTCAATCTTCGGACCGATGCAGGTGGTGACACGGCTCAACTGCGCGAGATGTTGACGCGCCGACTGAAACACGACGAGTGGCCGCTACCTGACCTGATTCTCGTCGACGGAAGCATTGCGCAACTCCATGCGATGGTACGCACGCTCGATGCCGCTGGGCATCATGTTCCCGTCATCGCCCTGACCAAAAATGATAAACACCAAGCTGACCATCTGTTCTCGGGTCTGGACTCGAAAATCCGCATGCTCACCGACCTTCCCCGTGCGATGCGCGACCTGCTGGTGCATATAGATAATGAAGCTCACCGCTTCGCCATCGGACAATACCGTCGCCGCCACCGCCGGGGTATGGTTGAATAATTCAGGCCAAAGTGCTAGCATGGAAGCCTGAAATGGTACGGAGATTCCTCATTAAAATACTGGTATGCGCGTTCGCCCTGTGGGCGGCTGACTACCTTTTGGTCGGATTTTCCGTGGCCGGAGGCGTCACAGGATATCTCCTCGCAGGTCTGGTGCTGGGCGCGTTGAATACCTTCATCCGCCCCGTCCTGAAATTGCTCGCCCTCCCGCTTATCCTGATTACGCTGGGGGCGTTCACGACAGTCATCAACGCCGTTATCCTGTGGTTCGTCCCCCGCATCACCGGCGTCGTTTCCATCATGGACCTCTGGACATTATTGTGGGCAACGATTATCGTCAGCGTGGTCAATGTGCTGTTTGAACCGGGCACCGACGAATAACTAATTATCATTTATTATGCAAAATATACTCACCTATGTGCAGGTCGGTTCAGCGGTTCTTCTTATTATCTCCATTCTGTTACAGCAGCGCGGACAGGGTTTGGGCTCGGGTATCGGTGGTACCGGCATGGAATACAGCACCAAACGCGGCGTGGAGAAGGGCGTATTTTATGTCACTATCGTCATGGCGATTCTCTTCATCGGTGTCTCTATCGCCCGTCTCGTATTGGGCGCCTAATATTCGATTCGTCGGATGCATAAATACGATAATCACCTGGAAGATTTCTTCGGCCTCAACCCCGGTGGCAGTCCGAGTCGTGAGACCATCAAAGACGCTCTTACGCGGAAACTGCCGCTTAAGAGCCGTTTGCGACTCTTACCGAAAGTGCTCGGACCAACTCAGCGGTATCTTGTGCTTGGGTGTGCGGTGATTATCATCGGTTCGCTCCTCTCTATTCCGCTGACCACCTACTACCATTTCACAAACGCGGTACCCGCAAACGGTGGCACGATTGTGGAAGGCATCCTTGGAGAGCCCCGCCTGGTCAATCCGCTGTTGTCACAAACCAGCGATGCCGACCGTGACCTCGCAAGCTTAGTGTTCTCCGGGCTGTACCGCTACAACGGTCAGGGAAAATTGGTACCCGATATGGCACGCTCGATGCCGGAGATTACTTCCGATGGCTTGTCTTACAGCGTCACCTTACGAGATGACGCCCAATGGCATGATGGTGCCCCGGTGACTGCAGATGATGTGCTGTTCACCGTGCAAACGGCACAAAACTCCGACTACGGCACGCCATTGGCGGTCCGCGGCAACTGGCAAGGCGTCACCGTCGAGCGCGCCGGCGAACGCGTCGTCATTTTTCATTTGAAAGCAAAATATGCACAATTCCCCAACATTCTGACGCTCGGCATACTCCCGAAGCATTTGTGGGCAAATGTGAAGCCAAGTAATTTCAGCTTGAGCGAGTTCAACATCAAGCCGATTGGTTCCGGCCCGTTGCGCTTCGCGTCGCTGGTGAAAAGCGATCTGGGACGCATCGTCTCGTACAAACTCGAAGCATGGCCGCAGTACTACGGCGGGCGTGTGCATATAGACGGTATCGAATTCCGCTTCTACGGCACTGAAGAAGAGCTCATTACCGCGTTCAACGATAACGACATCGACAACATCGGATACCTGTCCGGTCAGAACATATCTGAACTGAAATTCCGTAACCGCATCAACCTCGAGCAGTTGAAGATGCCCCGCTATTACGCGCTGTTCTTTAATCAGACCCAGTCAAAAGCGCTTACCGATAAAAATGTCCGACTGGCTCTAAACTACGCGACGGACCGCGTGCAGATTATCAACAACGCCATGGATGGCAACGCCTTTCTCATTAATTCTCCGATGATGGGCGGCATTTTGGACATCAATCCGAATGTCCGCACCTACGATTACGATCTGGCGCAGGCGCAATCCGTTCTCAAAGCAGGCGGATGGGCCCCGAACGCTGACGGCATCCTTGCAAAAGGAAAGGATAACTTGCTGGAGCTCAAAATTACCACCTCCACCTGGTCGGAACTTTCCTCGGTCGCGGTTAAAATCAAAGAGCAGTGGGAAAAATTGGGTGTGAAGGTGTCGATTGAGATGCTTCCCATCTCGCAACTCCAGCAAGTAATCAAAGACCGTAACTATCAGATTTTACTGTTTGGTGAAATCATGAACATCGATCCGGACCCATTCACGATGTGGCATTCAAGTCAGCGTCAGGAGCCGGGATTGAACTTGGCGCTCTACAAGAACGACACCGCAGATAAACTAATGGAAGAGGCGCGTGCAACGCTCAACCCGTTAGAGCGCAGACAGAAATATGACGATTTTCAGAAGATTCTCATCGAAGATATCCCCGCAGTTTTTCTGTACAGTCCGCACTTCCTGTACGGCCTGACCCGCGATATACGCGGCTTCGATACTCAGATGATTGCCACGCCGGACGGCCGGTTTACTGACATCCGTGATTGGTATATTGACACCTCGCGACGCCTAAAATAATCCAATGCGCGACGCAATTCTCTCGTTTGGTTCACAGCTCAAGGACGGCGCGGCACGCGGTACGCCCGTAGATGTTACATTCGACCGCATCATCTGTTGCGGCATGGGCGGCTCAAGTGTGGCCGGTGAAATGCTGACACTGGCCCGTCACGATGTCGTCGTGCATTGGGACTGGGAACTACCCGCAACGGCAAACACCCGCGACCTCGTGATATGCACTTCCTGGTCTGGTGGCACCGCAGAGACTATCTCCTCATACGATAGGGCGCGCGCCGCCGGCATTGCGGTCGCGGTCATCACCACTGGCGGAGAACTCGCACGCAAAGCGCAAGCAGACGGCGTGCCGCTGACACTTCTGCCCGACACGAAAACGCCCCCTCGCTTTAATGCAGGCCTGATGACCGGCGCCTTGTTTAAAATGCTTGGCATGACCGACCAGCTTCCGGCACTCGATGCGGCTGCTCGGGAAGATAGTGGCAAGGCTCTCGCAGACGAGGTGGGCAGCATGACCCCGATTTTTTATGCGAGCTACCCCTGGCGCAGGGTTGCCGGATTCTTTAAGACCATGATGAATGAAAATGCTAAACGACACAGCTGGTCAGCCAGTTTTCCCTCGGTCGCCCACAATGAAATCATGGGGTGGTCAGGCGCCACCAAAGCGAGCATGGCCCCTGTCGTTGTTCGCGATACCCAGGAGCGACCTCACGACGCCAAGGATATCGAAGCGTTTGTTGCAATTGCGCGCTCGATGGGGTATACTGTGTCTACTATCGATTTAGTGGGTGCGTCACCTCTGGAAAAGGCACTCAACGCGTATGTGATGGCTCTCTGGGCCAGTTGGCATATGGCGACTACCGCAGGCATTGATGTCGCGAGCACGAAGTGGATTGATGAATTCAAGCGTCTAAAAGCAAATAAGTAAGGGGGCTCGGGTGGTGAAACTGGCAGACACGCACGCTTCAGAGGCGTGTGGGAGCAATCCCGTGGAGGTTCAAGTCCTCTCCCGAGCACAAAAATTCAATATCAATACTCTTGAGAGTGTTGATATTGAATCTTATGAGTACGTGGGAGAGGACTTGAACACCGGAGCGATGCGATATCAGTAGATGTCGCCAAGTCCTCTTACAACCTCTCTGTATTAATTCTCTAACAGTTACAGAACGCATGACACAGCAAGAAGACAACAATAATCCACCGGGCTTCGGCCCGGGCTTAGAGCCGACGCCGACGCCCGGAACACAACCGCAAGCGACCTTTACGGAAACGCCGCAGAAGAAGGAGCCAATCCCCCAACGGGCATACCATGCCGGAGGCGGTAATCCGAACCGTGGCCGCAGAAATATGCGGTACGGCGCCCAGGGCTCGCAGACACAACAGTCCCAAGGTGCCCGTCCGCAACAACCCCACGGCTCACACCCACAGGGTGCACCGAGTTCCGGCGGACATGACGAATCGGGAGGTCAGGGGGGCAAACGCCGCCGCGATCGTCGCATGAGCATGCCCCGCAAGAAACTGCCGAGTCAGCGTCATCTCCAGCCCACGCAAATGCATGAGGGCCGCATTGGCGCACCCAAAGAACTGGGAGAGACCGCCGGCGACGACACACTCAAAGTCGCAGCGCTGGGTGGTCTTGGTGAAATCGGAAAGAACTGCTACATGCTCGAATATAAGGATGACATCCTCCTTATCGATGTCGGCATCAAGTTCCCCGATGAAACCATGCCGGGTATCGACTTCATCATTCCGAATGTCGGATATCTCGACGGTAAACTCGACCGCATCCGCGGACTTATCCTCACACATGGCCACATGGACCATGTGGGTGCCGTTCCCTATTTGCAGCAAAAATTGGGCAACCCCGATATCTACACAGCAGAACTCACCAAGAATCTCGTCCTCAAGCGACACGCCGAGTTCCCTCAACTGCCGAAACTTCCTATTCATGTGGTCAAAGACGGTGATCGCGTGAAGATGGGCGACTATTTCATCGTGGAGTTCTTCCACATGAACCACAATATTCCTGATGACTTGGGCGTCCTCGTTGAAACACCCGTCGGAAACTTCATGCACACCGCCGACTTCAAGTTCGATCCGACGCCTATCAACGACAAGCCTGTAGACCTGCAAAAACTGCGCGCATTCGGCGATAAGGGCGTATTGGCACTGATGGTTGATTCCACCGATGCCGAACGGCCGGGACACTCGGTCTCGGAACAGACCATCTATGAGAATATGGATCTCATCTTTAAGGATGCGACCGGCATGCTTATCATCGGAACCTTCAGTTCGATGATTAACCGCATGCAGCAAATCGTCCAGCTCTCAGAAAAGTACGGTCGCAAAGTCATCTTTGACGGCTACTCTCTGAAGACCAATGTAGAAATCGCCAAAGAAATGGGCTACATCAAGATGCAAAAAGGAACGCAAATCTCGATGGAACAGCTCCGCGATTACCCCCGAGAGCATGTCACGGTCATCGCCACGGGCGCCATGGGCCAGGAGGGCGCGTCGCTCATGCGCATCGTCAACGCCGAGCACCGGCACATCCAGATGCAGAAAAAGGACACCGTGATCTTCTCCAGCTCGGTAATCCCGGGCAACGAGCGGTCGGTGCAGTATCTCAAAGACATGCTCTACCGCGCTGGAGTGAAGGTGTACCACTACGCAATGATGGACATCCACGCCGGCGGACACGCCCGTCAGGAGGACCTGAAAGAAATCATGTTGCTCACGCGACCCAAGTTTCTCATTCCACACCACGGCCAGTACAGCATGATGGTGTCCAACGGCGAACTGGGGAAGCAAGTCGGTATTCCTGAAGAGAACATCATTATCGCCGACAACGGCCAGATTATGCACCTCACGCCCGAGACTTGGTGGTTCGACAAGAAAGTCGCACCGTCGAATCTCATCATGGTGGATGGTCTGGGTATCGGTGATATCGGTAATGTCGTGCTCCGCGACCGTCAGGCACTCGCCGAAGACGGTATGTTCACCATCGTCTGTATTGTGGACCCCAAGACCGGCCGCATGCGCACCAGTCCCGATATCATCTCCCGTGGTTTCATTTATCTCAAAGAACAAAAAGATTTGCTCATGCAAGTCCGCAAGCGCGTGCGCGCTATCGTGGAAAATGAAAAAGCACGCCCGCTGAACCTTGCATACCTCAAAGACGAACTTCGCGACCAAATCGGTATGTTCCTGTTCCAAAAAACAGAACGCCGCCCTATGATTCTTCCGGTGATTATAGAAGTGTAGTCGCCGATAGCTTAACGACTCACAGAATAAACGGCTCACGAGTGAGCCGTTTATTCTGTTCGCGGATACCGTTGACGAATTACAGGAGTAATGGTACTTTCGCGGGCGGAGGTCAGAGTATGGCAACAGCATACCGTCACCAGGGGCTGGGTTCGCCGCTCCAAGTCATGCATTTTCTGCGTCAGCGCATGGACGAGATCGAAAAGGCTCTCGAGGGCTGGAAGAACGAAGACGAGATGTGGGCGAAGGTGGACATGCGGACCGGCGATGCCGTACCCGCCGCCGCCCGCGGTCACCTACGGGTTCGCCAGCATGAACTGTCCGATGCGATGTTCATGGCCAAGCACGAGCTTGGTATTCTGCGAGAGCTGTACGAGGATTACCAGCCCTGCCCCGACTGCGGTGGCTCCGGAGAGTACTGGGTACAGTACGATATAGATGACACCAAGCGCCACGACTGCAAGACCTGCAAGGGTTCCGCTACCCGCGCCTAGAGCGCAGACCACCCTTCGTCGGGGTGGTCATTCTTTTCTAAACATCAAAAGAAAGTGCCCGGCCCCTGCGAGGGGTCGGGCGTTGCGGTCAGCGGATGGTGACTACGAGCTGGAATGGGCCGCTGGTGGCGGAGAGAGGTTTTGTGGCCTCCTGAAACGTCTCTAGGACCAGGCGGTAGGTGCCGGGATTCAGCAGGCGGCGGCTGCCGTTCAGCGTTTCGCCGGCGGTCCAGACGAAGCTGTCGGTAGGGCCGCCCAGACCGATGGGAACCCGCGCCACGCGCGCGTCACCGAATATGGTGCCGGACGCGTACACCGCGACACCGCGCGTACCAAGAATAGCCTCACACCCCGCGCAGGTCCAGCTCACGGTCATGGGCGTGCCCAACTCGACCACTTCACCGCCCCTGGGCTGGTTGATGGTCAGCGTCGGCAGGTCCGACGGCGATTGGTTGCAGGCGGGCAGAACGGCGAGGCCGCAGATGGTCAAGAACAACAGCGCGCGACTCTTCATTTCTCCTCCTCAATTAGTGCGTGGGAACTACCCCAAGTATCCCAAAACGGCGAGCCCCGTCAATCCTCAATCAGCTGCATGAGCACTTCCTCTGCTTTTTCCATCTCTTCCTCGCTGGATGCCATCAAACACGCACGCACCAGCGTGATATCGATGAAGTGTCGGGCATTGTATGTCACACACTCTTCTTCACGGTTTTTGCAGTCTTTGGAAGAGCGGTGCGTATGAATACCGTCGCGGATGCCAAGCTTCGCCGCCTCAACGAGGACATCGGTAGATACCCCCGCATCAGCTGCCAGCGGAGCGTAGTGTTCAAGCTCCCGCGCAATGAGCGGTTCGTAGTCTTCGGCGTTCTTGAGTTTCTGCTCTCTTTTCATCGTCCCCAATTTATACTATGATTTTCAGCATATGACAAAGATTTTTAGCGGCATGCGGCCATCAGGGAAATTGCACCTGGGCAATTATCTAGGTGCGATTAAGAACTGGATTGACCTGCAAAACCAGCCCGATACCACACAGTGCGTCTTTGCGGCAGTCGATCTGCATGGCATTACCACCCCGTACGACCCGAGGGTATTCCCCCAGCAGGTGCAAGATGTCTTGCTGGATTATGTTGCCGCCGGCGTTGACCCCACAAAATCACTGCTCATCCGTCAGTCGCACGTCCCCCAGCACGCCGAGCTCATGTGGCTCTTGTCTACCATCGCTCCGGTTGGATGGCTGGAGCGCCTGCCGAATTGGCGCGAAAAAATAGAACAGGTACAGGAGATGGGCGAAAAAGGAGCGAGCTACCAGAACAATCTTGGCCTGCTCTCCTATCCGGTACTCATGGCCGCCGATATCCTGCTCTATAAGTCGGATACTGTTCCGGTGGGTGAGGACCAGCTTCCGCACATCGAACTGACCAACGAGCTGGGCGCGAAATTCAACCACCTGTTCGGCGATACTTTCCCGAAGGTAAAGCCGTTCATTGCCGATGGTGCCCGCATCATGTCCCTGCAAGAGCCATCAAAAAAGATGAGCAAAACCGGCGATGACGGTATTGCGCTGTCCGACGATCCCGATACGGTGCGCGGGAAAATAAAGAGAGCCGTGACAGACTCCGGTACTGACGTGCAGTTCGACGAAAAAGAAAAGCCCGCCATTTCCAACCTGCTGACTATCTATTCCACGCTCTCAGGTATACCCATTAAAAAACTGGAGCAAGAGTATGACGGCAAGAACTATGGCACATTCAAAGCCGAGCTCGCCGAAGTTATTGTCGGGTTCCTAAAGCCGTTCCAAGAACGGCGCGCAGCGCTCGTAGCTGATGTGCCGGCATTTGAGCGCCTCTTGACTGAATCGGAAGAAAAGGCCAGAATAATCGCCAGCACTCACCTTTCGGAAATCAAGACAAAGATGGGTCTACGGTAAAACCCGCGGGAGGAAATATGTCCGACGAGAGGCTGGTCCGGGAGTTTGGCGATGCGTCTGCGCCGTTGAGGCGGGCCGCAGAAGAAGAGGTCGTCATCTGTAGCCCCAAAGGTGTCGGGCCGTGTCCGCCTATCAGGCGGATTATCATCGAGCTCGAGGATTTGCCATCCCGCCCGGAGCCCGTTGATCCGGTCAACGACATCCCGGCCGATCAGCTTGCCAACAGCGGACAAAGCAACGACGACTGGGCAGTCTAACTGACCAGCGCTTGAACCTCCTTGACCATCCGGTCTAGGAGGTTTTTCTCATGTGCCTCCATTATTAATTTCAGCACCGGCTCGGTATTTGATGGTCGGATATTGAACCACCAGTCAGAATATTCAACGGTCAGGCCGTCCTCACGGCTTATCGTTGCATCATGAAAATGCGTGGCGATATTCTGCAGAATTGCGGCGGCTTGCTTACGGTCTCGCACAGGGATACTGATCTCATCACTTTTATATAGTAGACGATAGGGAGTAATCAGTTCCGAAAGTGTTCTGCCGCTGTTCTGTATTATGGTATACAAGCGCAGTAGTGTGAGCTCCGGACATTCCATGCCACCCATGTCTTTCCAATAATAATGCCCGCTGGTCTCCCCACCTAACGCTGCCCCGGTACCATGCATCGCTTCTGTCAGGGACTTTCGCCCGACTTTTGAAACGGTGAACGGGATGCTCCGCGCCTGCAGGCGCGTCTTCACCGTGCGTGAGAATCGCAAATCAAACACGAGCGGCTCAAGGTGTAACTGCTCGGCCAGGAGCAAAAAGATAAAATCTGCGGGAATAAGTTGACCGTCATCATAGAACGCAATCCGGTCTCCGTCGGTATCCACGCGTATCGCCAACCCGTGGTCTGGGGCAATAGGGCCCAATCCCTTTAACACCGCTAAGACTGCATGAGGCGCATCTATCGACAATCGCAGCTCAGTTCCACCCTTCCATCCCGCGGCGTAGGCAACAGTCGCAGCGTATTCATCGCTGACATCACGATATTCAATGCTTCCACCGGCCCGGTGCCCGTGTCCATGGCTGTCATATACCTGACGCACCGCGTGTCCGCCGATGACCTCCAAAGTATCCTGGTTATTGGCAATAACCTTGAACCCGTTATAGTGAGCAGGGTTGTGCGATGCGGTCACCATGACACCGCCGGAGGCATTCAATGATCGAATTGCCCAGTAAAATTGCGGCGTCGAAAGGGTGCCGACATCTACGACACGCGCGCCGGCATGTAGGGCACCGTCGATGAGCGCGTAAGCAAGTTCATCACTGGAAGCCCGCGCGTCACGACCGACAACAATCGTTCCCCCCTTCAACCATGCTGTTATGCGGTCGCCCAGCCGTTGGGCGAAAGCTGCATCGAAATCATCCGGGTATACGCCGCGGACATCATACGCACGAAAAATTGTAGGATTGAGCGTTGCCATCCCTCCCTATTCATTATATCATGGTGCGCTATGGCACTCTCTATTGGCATCGTCGGGTTACCGAATGTCGGGAAATCGACACTGTTCAAGGCGGTGACGAATAAGCAGGTTGATATCCAGAACTACCCCTTCACCACCATCGAACCTAATGTGGGAGTCGTTGCAGTCCCCGATGACCGCGTAGACAAGCTCACCGAGTTGTCGAAATCAGAAAAAAAACTGTACGCCACCATCGAATTTATCGATATCGCCGGACTCGTCAAAGGCGCAAGTCAGGGTGAGGGTTTAGGCAATAAGTTTTTGGCGAATATCCGCGAAGTTGATGCTAT
The DNA here is from genome assembly GCA_964479835.1 of uncultured Candidatus Saccharibacteria bacterium. Lineage (GTDB taxonomy): Bacteria > Patescibacteriota > Minisyncoccia > 2-02-FULL-40-12 > GWA2-44-9 > JAGOPO01. The sequence goes on from CAYZRE010000005.1 coordinate 34,035, forward strand.
CGCCCAAGTTGTCCGCGCGTTCGATTCCGGCGACATCATCCATGTGCACGAGACCGTGGACCCCGTGCGCGATATCGGCATCATTAACGCCGAGCTCATCATCGCCGATTTAGACACCGTATCGAAACGACTGGTCACCACCGAACACAAGGCAAAAAACGAGAAGGACGCCCGCGCGCAGATGCCGCATCTGCAGAAACTCGCGACCGCCCTGCAGGAAGGCAAGCTGATAGGCCAACTGGAGCTACATGACGATGAGCGGGAACTCGTCAGAGAGCTTGGCCTGCTGACTGCAAAAAAGTTCATCTATGTCATCAATGTCTCCGATACCCAGCTGGCCGAGAATTGGAAGCCCTCCTCCGAGTTAATTGATGCAATGGGCGGTTCCGAGTATGTAGTCATGTGCAACAAACTAGAGCTGGAACTGTCCGAAATGCCCCACGATGAAAAGGCGCAGTTTCTCACCGAGCTCGGCCTGCCTGAGTCAGGCCTGGACCGGCTTATTCGCGAGGCGTATCACACGCTCGGACTTTTATCATTTCTTACGACCGGTCCCGATGAGACCCGTGCCTGGACCGCGCACATCGGCGAATTCATTCCCCGTGCGTCCCGCGCAATTCACACCGATTTTGAGCGCCTGTTTATCCGCGCAGAGGTCATCAATTGGAAAGATTTGCTCGACTGCGGCGGCTACGGCCCCGCACGCGCAAAGGGGCTTCTGCATACCGTCGGCAAGGACTACATCGTCCGTGACGGCGATGTTGTAGAAATTCTTATCGGCAAATAAAAAACGGGGTCCTTGTGGGACCCCGCGCTCCTGAACTATATCGTCATAGACCTCTTGATGCGCGTGCGACGAGCATAGCCGGCCAGACCGGGCACGAACAGCGCGGCAAGGTCGAACAGGATGTTGCGCACTTCCTTGAGCGGATTGGCCAGTTCCCAACTGGATGTCCTCACTCGAACGCGTTTGAACTTCCGGCGCAGCTCGGGCAACAGGAACCAGTACAGCAGCAGCGTCTTCAACGCCCGCTGTGCCTCGCAGAACACATCCACTTCGACTTCCGACCAGTGGTCGTTGATTCCGGGCAGAGCCCGGATGTGACGCACCGCGTTTTGGACATTCTC
>CAYZRE010000006.1:0-27161 GCA_964479835.1 uncultured Candidatus Saccharibacteria bacterium
GCAATCGGAGCGTACCTCATTGAGGACGAAACCATCGAAGGTGCGCCGTATCTGAAGGAGGAACATCTGACGGTATTCGATTGTTCATTTAAGCCGGCCAACGGCGTGCGCAGCATCAGCTACATGGGGCATCTGCGCATGATGGCCGCGGCACAGCCATTCATCTCGGGGGCAATCTCGAAGACCATCAATATGCCGGCAAATGCGACCGTCGAAGATGTTCACGGTGCGTTCATGCAAGGATGGAAGCTCGGCCTCAAAGCCATTGCTATTTACCGCGACGGTTCCAAGGGTGTTCAGCCGTTGAACACGAGCAAAGAAAAAGTGAAAGAAGAAACGACAACCCTTGTTGAAAAGATAAACGGATACACCCGTGTCCACCTGCCTGACGAGCGTCCTGCGCTTACGCACAAGTTTTCGGTGGGCGGGTATGAGGGCTATATGACTATCGGTCTGTATCCTGACACAAGGCAACCCGGCGAACTTTTTCTGGTTGCTGCAAAAGAGGGCAGTACGGTCTCGGGACTCTTGGACACCATCGCAACACTGGTGAGTATGTGTCTGCAGTCGGGCATTCCACTCAAAACGCTCGTGCGAAAGTTCAAGGATATGAGTTTCGCTCCGGCCGGATTTACCAACACCGCCGATATTCCTATGGCGAAAAGCATCATGGACTATATTTTCCGTTATCTGGGAACTCGTTTTCTCAAAGATGCGGATCGTGAAGAACTCTTCGGGCCCGACAGCGGTCCCCGTGGCGGTTCGCAGATTGAGCATGTCTCGGTAACGCCTCCGAATGCACAGCAGATTGCCGACGCAGCAGTCATGCCGCACGCGCTTACGGCAACGAATGCTGATGCGCCTGTGTGCAACAACTGCGGGACGCTGATGTTTAAGGCCGGCTCCTGCTATTCGTGTCCAAATTGCTTTGCCACGACTGGCGTTTGCAACTAATCGCTCGCTTGCGGGGACGGAAAATTTGTTGTACATTCGGCTCCTGATCTTTTTGGGAGGGAGCAATGGTGCAGAAGCTCAGGCGCGTCATCCAAGACGGTCTGCTGGCGATATCGGTGCTGTGCGGGGCAGGACTGTGGCTGTTCGCATTCGCCACTGGCTATTCGGCATGGCTAATCCGTAACGACGATGCGACGGTGCTGATGTTTCTATGGGCATCGTTTGTTTCTGTAAGCTGGGCTCTCTGGGGTATCACCTCGGGACCGTGGCGTCTGCGGGTCTGGTGGTTCGGCCTGGCATCGTTTCTGAACATGCTGGCTGGCGTTGCCATCGGGACCAGCGGCCGTCCGCATGCCATCCCAATCGGAGTTCTGTTTCTGAGCTACAGTCTCTGGCAGTTCATCATCTCACAGCGTTCCGCGCCACCCCGATGGCCGCAAAGGGATATCTGACCCCTTCGGTACAACGGCTCATCGATGAGCCGTTTCTCTTTTCGCTTTCACTCCGTACAAGACAGAGTGAAAGCGGGCAGAATCGCAGCCGCAGAGCGGCTTTGCGATTCTGAGTTACATTGTGGTAACCTCCCGCATGCACCGGTCAACGCTACTGCTTCTGGGGTGTATCGGATTTCTCTGCGGAATTGCCGTCACGTCTTTTATTGTGGTTCCGCCGCTAGCGGTGTGGGCATGTGTGTTTGCCGGCGCATCGGCACTTCTCGTGCGTCGTTGGGCCGCCGTTACTATCGGCGTGATTCTTTTAACTGCGGCTGTTGGCATGTGGTGGGCGGGAGGTGCATTTGATGCGCCATCAGCGCTATGGGAAATTGCCGGCAATAAACCGAAAGCGTTACTGGTCGGATATGTGGACGGCGATTTTGAGGCCACCAAAAACGGCGGACGATACACTTTCCGTGTCCTTCGCGTGCAAATGGGGGATGGGGTTATCGATATCAATGACCGTGTGCTGGTATCGGGGCCTGATTGGATTGTACCGCGCCAAGGCCAGGTGCTGGTGCTTGACGGCAAGCTCCAACGGCCGACAACTTTCGATGACTTTGATTACATCTCCTATCTGGCGAAAGACGGTGTGCATGCGACGATGTATTTTCCGAAGTACAGCGTCCCCACCGATTTAAATCTCTCCCGTTTTACCCGAGCGCGTTTGTTTGCGGGGGCGACACTCGCCGGAGTGCGGATTGCTGTGACTGACAGTATCGCTCGTGCGGTACCACAACCGATGGCATCGTATCTGGCGGGCATTCTTGTCGGGGCAAAAGGCGTGGTAAGTCAGGAAATCAAAGACGAGTTTTCGCGCACGGGTACAAGTCATATTCTAGCCATCTCGGGATACAACATCACCATCGTCGCAGCCGTGCTCATGTCGTTGCTGGCGCCGTTGGGACGGAAACGCTCATACTGGCTCGCAGTCGCGGGCATCGTACTGTTCGTAGTGTTGGTGGGTGCGACCGCGTCGGTTGTACGCGCCGCGCTCATGGGTGTGTTAGTGCTCACTGCGCGACAACTGGGTCGCGCGCAAGATATGGGTACCGCCATTGTGCTGTCGGCGGCACTGATGTGTTGGTTCAATCCGATGTTACTGCGCTGGGATGTCGGGTTCCAATTGTCATTCCTTGCGGTACTGGGCATCGTGTATGTCCAGCCGTTACTCCAGCCCGCACTCGAGCGGTGGTTGAAATTCAAACCGCTGGCGACACTTGTGGCCACAACGCTGTCCGCACAAGTGTTGGTACTCCCGCTGTTGCTGTTTGATTTTGGAAAACTTGCGGTGTATACACTCCCGGCCAATGTGCTGGTCCTGCCGCTCGTTCCCATCGCGATGGCGCTCGGCTTGGCAACCGCGGTCGCGGGTATGCTCTGGCCATTTTTGGGAGCGCTTGTGGGACAGTTAGCGTGGCTGGTAGCGGCGTATCAGCTCACCGTCATCCGTTTTTTTGCATTTCTTCCCTACGCTGCGTTGGAAGTGCACATCTCTCCCGCTCTGCTGATTGCACTCTACGCCGCGCTTGCCGTCTGGTTGATTTCGCTGTATCGTGGACAGACGAAACTAACATCAAGCACTCATGTCTGAACGAACATTCGTCATTCTCAAACCCGACACTATCCAACGCTCGTTGATTGGCGAAATTATGAACCGTCTGGAGCGCACTGGCCTGAAACTCGTTGCCGCGAAGATGTTGTCTGCTGACGAGAAGCGTCTGACCGAACACTATGGAAAAGATGATGTCTGGTATTTAGAGAAAGGGATCAAACGGGTCAAGCTTATGAAAGAAGCGGGGAAGGCCGTAGACGAGAAGCGTCCGCCCATCGAATACGGCAAGGACATCATCCGCGGTGTTGTGCGTTACATGAAGGCATCTCCCGTGTTTGCTATGGTGTGGGAGGGCAACCAAGCTGTTGCGGTGGTGAAGAAACTCGTGGGGACCACCGACCCGACGGCATCCGATGTCGGCACTATTCGCGGCGACTACCAACTTGATTCGTATTCGCTCTCGGATGCGGAGCAACGCGGCATTCGCAACCTCGTCCACTGTTCTGACCAGCCCGCAGAGGCAGAGCGTGAAATCGGTATTTGGTTCTCATTCGAAGAGTTGCATGATTACCGCCACATCAACGAAGCGATTTTGCAGGATGTGAATCTCGACGGCACTACCGAGTAGTCATGGATGCGAAGAAACTCTTCAAAGTAGTCATCACCGCCATCGTCGTCAAAGACGGGAAGTTTTTGGTCATGCAGCGCTCGCCCACCGAGAAAAAATTTCCGTCGCGATGGACCGTTCCCGGTGGCAAGCTCACTACCGAGGATTATATTCATCTGCCCAAGGACACGCCCGACTACTGGTACAATGTGCTCGAGCAAGCTCTGCGGCGGGAGGTGAAAGAGGAGGCGAGTATCGATATCAAAAACATCCGCTATGTCACCTCGCTGGCGGATGTGCGTGAGGGAGACGACCCATCACTGGTCATCTCATGCCTAGCCGACCACGCGGGCGGTCAGGTGTTCCCGGATGCCAGCATGTCAGATTTCCGCTGGGTCACATTGGCTGAGTCAAAAGAGGTCGATCTCATTGAGGGTATCTACGAGGAATTAGAGATGGCCGCCCAAGTTCTTAGCGGTGGCTCGGTCGGTGTCTGGGGTAAGAAGTAGCCCCCTTTTGTTATGCACTTGCAGCGGTTTGAGCGCAGGCTATTCTTATAGTAGCTCGATCGGTCTGCATACGCCTTAGGACAACTCTTTGCAATCAGGGAGGCTTATATCAGCCCCGATGGCTTGCTCCGTCGGGGGTGCGGCCCCCAATACCAGCAAACTGCTGAGTTGCTTATGTGGATGCGGATCGGGCTATCAAAAAATCCCCTCGCGGGATTTTTTGATGGGAGCACTTTGTCGGGCTGCCGGGAGTTTTTCGTCGCCCTGGTCGGGCCATGGGGAATCGAACCCCAGCTGCATGACCCCCAGCCACGCGTACTACCATTATACGATGGCCCGACCGCGACGACGAAAACTAACAATCCACAGCCCGATATTGCTTTGCGATTGTATACTAAAATTCTACTTTTGACAAAAAACACCCCGGGCGAGTGGCCCGGGGTGTTTGGTTTTTCAGAAGGTTCGGTGGATGTAGAGCACCCATGTGGAGTTCTTGTGTCCGCGTGCCTTCATGATGCGGTTGTAGGAGACGATGTAGGCCGTCTGTACTGCCGCACCGAGGATGAAGCGATGGATATGTGTTTGGTTGGCGAGCTGGCCAAAGTCTCCGTGCTTGGAGAATGTGTTTTGGAGCGGTGAGAACATATTGAGGGCCAGTGCGTTCTGGACATACTTGTCGCCGAAGGAATCGATACGGATATGGTCGCGACCATATGCCCATTCGGCAGTGCGGTCTACCGCCAGAAGCTGTATCACCCAGGGTGCGATGAATATGAGCGAATTGCGTCCCGGTTCCGGCACTTTCTGGAACTTGATGTATCCCCACGCCAAGATTTTATCACCGCTCTCAGTCTCCACATAGGAAGAGAGCAGGTGAATGGATGGCTTGTCTCCGAACGCACGCGCGACCAGCCAGTGACTTCCTTCGTGGACGGTGATTAGCGGCAGTTGATGGATGGCGAGCGGATAGCTGGCAACCAGCTTTACCTTTTGCCAGCCAGTCAGGTCGCTACTTTCGGCGAAGACGCCCGCAGTCCAGAGGACTGCGGCAAACACGAAGCAAAAGCATTTGCGTATCACAGAGCCTCCTTTTCTGGAAAAGGACTACGCAGTCCTGGGGGTACGGTTGAGCGTCTTGATGCAGTCGGTGCACATCTTGACGCGCTTGCCGGCAACTTTGGCCCACTGGAGATTGGGGCGCTTTCGGGTTTTGCCGGTCGGATTGTAGTGACCGCGCAAAAGCACGCGGCTGGTAACCATGCGGGAACCTTTATGACATTGGGGGCATTTGACGGCCATAGTTTGGACATTGTATACGAAAACTGATATTTTGGCAACACCCATGACCGCTATCGTCGTATTCGTTATCTTTATTTATTCCGTGGTGCTTCACGAGCTTGCGCATGGTTTTGCGGCGCGTTCAATGGGGGACCACACCGCCGAAGATATGGGCCGGCTTACACTCAATCCCATCAAACATCTCGATATGGTGGGCTCCGTATTCTTACCGCTCATTCTCTATCTGTCGGGCTCGCCGTTTCTCTTTGGCTATGCCAAGCCGGTGCCCTACAACCCCCACAACCTCAATGATCACCGATGGGGACCGTCCAAAGTAGCAATTGCCGGGCCGCTTACCAACATAATACTGGCTCTGTTGTTTGGCGTTTCAGTTCGCCTGCTCCAGCAGGTTGCCGACCCCGTAGTCCTTGGTTTTCTGTCCTACGGTGTTCTGATTAACCTTGGCCTCGCCTTGTTCAATCTGATTCCTGTTCCTCCGCTCGATGGCCACTGGATTTTAGGCACATTCTTTCCGGCAGCAATGCACTCGTTATACCGTTACCAGTGGCTTTTGTTAGTCCTGGTGATCTTCGTGATTTTCCCGGCGTTATACCCCATTGTTGGCCTTTTGTTTCATGTATTGACAGGTCAGCGGTTATTCTGATACACTTGTTCCTGCAGTTTTCAGTTAGAGCCGAATAGGCTCACATTTTTTCGTATGCCCACATTCAATCAAATCATGCGCTCGCCGCGCAGGACCGCCAAGACGAAGACCAAGTCTCCGGCTTTGGCGTTCGGTTTTAATGTGCTCAAAAATCGCCCGGTTCCGAACCCGTCACCGTACAAGCGTGGTGTGTGCGTGAAAGTTTCCACTACGACTCCCAAGAAGCCAAACTCGGCTCTTCGCAAAATCGCCCGCGTCCGCCTTTCCAACGGCATGGAGGTTACTGCCTACATCCCGGGCGTTGGTCACAACCTGCAGGAACACTCGGTGGTCATGATTCGCGGAGGTCGCGTCAAAGACTTGCCCGGTGTCAGATACCATATTGTTCGCGGCATGCTCGATGCCTCGGGTGTTGAAGGCCGCCGACAGGAGCGCTCTAAATACGGAGTCAAACGACCAAAGGCCGCTGCCACTAAATAATTAGAAATTTATACGATGCGTCGCCCCATTACCGATAAACATGTTCTCCAGCCCGATCAGCGCTATTCGAGCGTTCTGGTGACCAAGCTCATCAATCAGATTATGAAGGAGGGCAAGCGCAGTCTTGCCAGTCGCATCGTCTACACCGCGCTTGATACATCTGCCGAGAAACTCAAGAAGCCTGCCATGGAGGTTTTGGATATGGCCATTGCAAACGCCGGCCCCACGATGGAACTCAAGAGTCGTCGCGTCGGAGGCTCCAACTATCAGGTGCCCATCGAAGTTCGTCCGGAGCGTCGTATCCAGCTGGCACTGCGCTGGATGATTGAAGCCGCCCGCTCGGGTAAGGGACGCGCCATGAACGAGAAGCTTGCAGAAGAATTCATGAATGCTTTCAACAACACCGGAAACGCGGTGAAGAAAAAGGCAGACATGCACCGCATGGCTGATGCCAACCGGGCGTTTGCCCACTTGGCGTGGGGAAAGAAATAAGCCAGAAGGCCGGAGTGTGAGAAAGTTTGTTTTTGTATGGCTGATTATCCAATCGAAAAAATCCGCAATATCGGCGTCATTGCGCACATCGATGCCGGTAAAACCACGACATCGGAGCGCATTTTGTTTTATACCGGCACCAGTCACAAAATCGGCGAGGTGCACGAAGGTGACACCGTGATGGACTGGATGGAGCAAGAACGGGAGCGTGGCATCACCATCACCGCGGCCGCAACCACCGCCTACTGGACACCGACCGACGCGGTCGATAAAGAAGCCGAGAAAGTAAAGCTCAACATTATCGATACGCCGGGACACATTGACTTCACTATTGAGGTGAAGCGTTCACTGCGGGTTCTCGACGGTGCAGTTGTCGTGTTTGACGGTGTTGCCGGCGTCGAACCGCAGTCGCTCACCAACTGGCGCTACGCAGACGACTACAATGTGCCGCGCCTGTGTTTTATTAACAAACTGGACCGCCTCGGTGCCAGTTTCGAACGCTCATACGAGAGTATCCTCGATCAGCTATCTCCCATGGCGGTCAAATTCCAGATTCCTGACGGTCACGAGGAGCACTTCCAGGGCATTGTTGATTTGCTGACGATGGAATATATCACCTTCGAAGGCGAAAAGGGCGAGAAGGTTATCAAATCCAAAGACATCCCCGTCAAGCTCAAAGAACAGGCCGACAAAGAGCGCCACACACTCATTGAAAAAATCGTCGAAAATGACGATGTCGCGATGGGTGAATACCTCGAAGGCAAAGAGATTGAGTTGCCTCGTCTGCGCGCAATTGCACGAAAGGCAACCATCGCCGGGAAAATATATCCGGTGTTTGTCGGTTCGGCACTGAAAAACAAAGGTGTACAGCTGATGCTCGACGCCGTCGCGTACTATCTTCCCGCTCCGACCGATGTTCCCGCAATTACGGGCGTCGACCAGAACACGGGCGAGGAAATCGCGGTGCTTCCCGACGAGAATGAGCCGTTCCGCGCGCTTGCATTCAAGACCGCAACCGATCCGTATGTCGGTTCGCTGACATTCTTCCGCGTCTATTCGGGCAAACTCGCCGCGGGCACCTATGTGCTCAACACACGCACGGGCCAGCAGGAGCGCATCGCCCGCATCGTCCGCCTGCACGCCAACGAGCGTCAGGAAATCAAGGAAATCTTCTGCGGAAACATCGCCGCGACCGTGGGTATGAAAGATACAAAAACGGGCGACACGCTTTGCGAAGTTGACCATCCGGTTGCGCTGGAGGGTATCGATATCCCCGAACCCGTTATTTCTCTGCGCATCGAACCAAAGACCAAAGCCGACCAGGAAAAGATGGGAGTCGCGTTGCGCAAACTGTCCGACGAAGACCCGACCTTCCGCATCGGCACCGATATCGAAACGGGGCAGACCATCATTAAGGGAATGGGTGAATTACATCTGGAAATTCTCGTCGAACGCATGCGTCGCGAGTTCAGCGTCGAAGCTGACACGGGCCGTCCGCAGGTTGCCTACAAAGAAGCCATCACGATGGAGGCGCAGGCCGAAGGCAAATACATCAAGCAGACGGGAGGCCGCGGACAGTACGGACACTGCTGGCTCCGCGTCACACCGTTGGGCCGTGGCGGAGGCTTCGAATTCGACGATGAAATTAAGGGGGGTTCAATTCCTAAGGAATTCATTCCCGCCATCGAAAAGGGTGTCCGCGAAGCGTTGGACAAGGGTGTTATCGCCGGATTTCCGCTGGTTGACCTGAAGGTCGTCGTCTACGAAGGTTCGTACCACGATGTCGACTCTTCGGAAATCGCCTTCAAAATCGCCGCGAGTATGGCACTACAGGAGGCAGTCCGTCGCGCAAAGCCCGTGATTCTTGAGCCAGTCATGAAAGTCGAGGTGATTGTGCCCGACAATTTTCTGGGCGCGGCAACCGGCGACCTGAACTCCCGGCGCGGCCAGATTCTCAATGTCACCGACCGTGGTTCACTGGGCTTGAAAGTCATCGACGCACGCGTACCATTATCCGAGATGTTCGGGTACGCCACGAGTATGCGGTCATTCTCACAGGGACGCGCGAACTTCAATATGACCTTCAGTCACTACGATCCGGTGCCCGCAAATGTAACCGCTCAAATTCAGGAGGGCAAAAAATAAACTATGGATACCAAACAGATACGACAATTAATAAAAGAGTACGGGACGGTGGTGCTGGTCGAGGAGGGGCACTCACCAATGGTAGTGAAGGAGCTGCGGACGAGTGAAGCGCCGCAGGAAGTACCGATTTCGGCCCGGTGGCCCAAGTCGAGACCTCCGGTGCCGGTTACGCAGGATTCAGTGCTGGAACGGCTGAATCAGGAGATACTGACACTCAAAGAGCAGATAGCCCAGGAGGAATCGCAGGGGACGGGGCAGGATAATTGACTTTCATAGGCAATCCGTGTAGAATAATTAAAATCTAACAAACAAACCCATGGCAGAAGCATTCGATCGTAGCAAACCACACGTCAACATCGGTACCATCGGGCATGTTGACCATGGAAAGACCACGCTGACCGCAGCGATTTTGCATGTCTGTGACATGCTCAAAGCAGAGGGCTATGGAGCCCGGGTGGAGGGTATCGAGGGTATCGACAATGCTCCGGAAGAAAAGGCACGCGGTATCACTATCGCGTTGCACCACTCGGAGTACTGGACGCCCAAGCGCCACTACGCGCACATCGACGCTCCCGGACACGCCGACTACATCAAGAACATGATTACCGGTGCCGCCCAGATGGACGGTGCGATTCTCGTGGTTGCCGCCACCGATGGCGCAATGCCGCAGACCCGCGAACACATTCTCTTGGCCCGTCAGGTTGGCGTGCCATTCATCGTTGTCTTCCTGAACAAGGTGGATATGGTAGACGACAAGGACATGATTGACTTGGTTGAGCAAGAACTGCGCGAACTGCTCACGAAGTACAAGTTCCCGGGCGACACGACCCCGATTATCCGCGGTTCCGGCCTTAAGGCGCTGGAAGCGAAGAGTCTGGATGACCCGTTCGCCAAGGCAGTCAAGGAACTCGTAGACACCTGCGACACCTACATCGAAGAGCCGAAGCGTGAGATTGAAAAGCCGTTCCTGATGCCGGTAGAAGATATCTTCTCGATTGAAGGACGCGGTACGGTAGTGACCGGACGCATCGAGCGCGGTATTGCCAAGCTCAACGACGAAATCGAAATTGTCGGTATCCGCCCGACCCAGAAGACCGTCATCACGGGTATCGAGATGTTCAACAAGTCGCTCAACGAAGGTATGGCAGGCGACAACGCCGGTATCCTGATTCGCGGTCTGAAGAAAGAAGATGTCGAGCGCGGTCAGGTTCTGGCCAAGCCCGGCACCATCACGCCGCACACCGACTTCGAAGCAGAAATCTATGTGCTCACGAAAGAAGAGGGCGGACGCCATACGCCGTTCTTCAAAGGGTACAAGCCGCAGTTCTACTTCCGCACCACTGATGTCACCGGAGAGGTATTCCTTCCCGAAGGAGCCGAGATGGTTATGCCCGGCGACACCGTGAGCGTAAAGGTTTCCCTCATTAATCCGGTTGCCATGGACGAGAAACTGCGCTTCGCAATTCGCGAAGGCGGCAAGACTGTCGGCGCCGGTGCCGTTACCAAAATCATCAAGTAATCGTTAGTCCCTTCCGTTCCTTGCCATGGTCAAAGCCAAAAAAGTCGAAAAAAAGGAAGAGCAACGCATCCGCATAAAATTGCGCGCGTACGATAATAAGATTATCGACAAATCCGCGCGTCAGATTGCGGACACCATCGAGCGATACGGCGGAAAGCCCATCGGCCCGGTGCCGTTGCCGACCGAGATTTCCAAGTTCACGGTCAACCGTTCATCCTTCATCGACAAGCACTCGCGCGAACAGTTTGAGATGCGCATCCACAAGCGCCTCATCGACATCTACGCGCCGACGGCCAAGATTATCGAATCGCTCACCAACCTCGCGCTTCCGGCTGGTGTGGATATCGAGATTAAAATGTAAACTGGCCAGAGTAATCAGAAAACCCCCGACATCGGGGGTTTTCTGATAGTTGGCGAAATGCGATATTCCATGTATAGCTAGTGTGCTGTTTGAAAAGTGAGGAGGACACATGCGGTGGATGGCCTTACTGTTGGCGCTGGCAGTTGCTCTTGCCCTGCCCAGCGCCCTTGGCGCGGAAGATGACCGTCGCACGCAGTATCCGTTCGGGTTGTCGAATTCATTCTTCGACTTCAATGTCGGGTACATCGACAACCATTTCTCGGGGAGTGCGCTGGAGCCGGGATACCAGGTCCGGTCGGTCCGTATCTCTCCGATGGGAGCCCGTCTGGGGTTCGGTCACCGCTTCACCGAGCATCTCTCGGCGCAAATCGTTTATGCGCGCCCTCTCCGGTGGGTCAGGTACGAGGATGTGAGCGACTCCAGTGGAGAGCTCTCCAGCCATTCAGTCCTGACGAACCTGGCCGGCCTGACCGTCCGTTCCACGGTGCCACTCGTAGGCTCGTTCTCGCTATACACCGAAGGCGGTCTGGGCATCATGACGCGAAGCGGGTTCAAGGTCGACGTCGATGTGGCCGTCCGTGAGGCGAACTACGCAACCTATCTCTTGGGGGCAGGATTCACCTACCGTCTCAACAATGCCTGGGACCTGCGCGCGGGCGCGGACTACACGCCGGCAAAGGCATGCATCCGTCAGCCGCGTACCCTGGTGTTCTCAACGGGTGCGGTGCTGAATCTTCGCGAACGCCCGTCATACCGCGTGGCGGCCGATGCTGGTTCGGGTGCTGTCTTTCCCCGGCACCTTGTCCAAATTGGCCACTCGACCAACGAGCTAGGGACGGGAGTCAATAGTCTTTTCTCCAGCAAGATTCCTATCTTCTGGGGAGGCAGTGCCAGGGTGATGCGGGGCCTCCATCTGCGGTACCAGCGCAATGTGTACCACACCGCCCGGATGTTCTCGCTGGACACGGGTGCGAGTATTGGTAATTGGTGGAGTGAACAAGAGGGCCAGAACTTTTGGACCTTCTCCGTCTATCCGCAGTTCAAGTTCACGCTGGTTCGCACAAAGCCGTTGGACGCATACCTGTATTACTCGCTGGCCGGCCCTACCTACATCTCTCGGAGCCCCATCGACGGCAAGGATACGGCCAGGAAGTTCACTTTCCAGGATCTTATGGGACTGGGGGTGTACATTACAGAGCGGCGCGCTATCAACTTCGACGTCAGCATCGGCCACTACTCAAACGGAAACTTGACCGCGCACAACAGTGGCGTGAAGATCCCGCTCACAGTGAGTATGGGCATTGCATTTTGACAAAGGGGATTTTCTTTAAACGGCTCATCCGATGAGCCGTTCTTTTTTGAGCCCACTTGCGCGTTTTGTCTGGTTCGTGTATAGTCTACAGGCTGGTAGAGGCGTCTGGGGTTAGAGCCCTGCCGCCCTGACAGCACATGCGGGAAGTCCCTCGAGGATACTTCCGTGTGGGCTTTGGAGCATATATGCCCGAGCCGGGCTTTTTTGTTGCAAAGGGCGTCGTTATATTGATTAGATGGCGAAAACACTGAACAAATTCATATTGGCCACGAAGCTGGGTATGACCCAGGTCTATGGCGAAAAGGGGGAACTCATTGGAGTAACCCTACTTCAGACATCTCCGAATGTCGTTGTACAGGTCAAAACAGCCGATAAAGACGGGTATGCCGCAGTGCAGTTGGGAGCGGGCACGAAGAAGGCAAGTAAATTGAGCAAGGCGCTCAAAGGACATTATAAGGATTTGGGCAGTTTCCGTTGGGCGCGTGAGTTCAAGGCAGTGGCGGTCGGAGGTAAAGATTTGGTTGTCGGCGATAAAGTCGATGTCTCAATCTTTGTTCCCGGCGATGTGGTCAAAGTGAGCGGTCTGACCAAGGGTAAGGGGTTTGCCGGAGCCGTGAAACGGCACGGATTCCATGGTTCTCCCGCCTCTCACGGTCACCATCATGTTCTGCGCCATGTGGGTTCTATCGGTCAACGCTTTCCGCAACACACGCTCAAAGGTACTCGCGGCGCAGGCCGCGACGGTCAGGAGCGCGTTGCAGTGCGCGGTTTGAAAGTAATTGCCGTTGATTCAGAACGCGGCGTTCTGGCGGTCAAAGGAGCTGTTCCCGGAGCAAAGGGTACGCTCCTTGAGGTCATTTCATAATAAGAAAGATGGATATCAAGACCTACAACCAAAGCGGAAAAGCAGGGGGCACCACCAGTGTCTCTGACAAGCTTTTTGCGGTTGCCATGAATGCAGACCTTGTGTGGCAGGTCGCCACCTCACAGATGTCCAACAAGCGACAGGTGTTGGCACATACGAAGACGCGTTCAGAGGTTCGTGGCGGTGGCAGAAAGCCGTGGCGCCAGAAGGGCACCGGCAAAGCCCGTCACGGTTCCATCCGCTCTCCCATTTGGGTCGGCGGCGGCGTTGCACACGGTCCGACCAAGGACGCAAATTTCAAAAAGACGGTCACCACAACCGCTGCGCGTCTGGCGTTGGCCTCAGTGCTGTCGGCGCGTGTCACCGAAGGCAACTTGATTGCTGTCGGGTCGCTGGACTTGCCATCGGGAAAAACAAAAGACGGAGCCGTGGCACTTAGTGCGCTGACAAAAGGATTCAAGAAATATAAGGCAGGTGGCCGCATCCTTGTGATTTTGCCCGGCGGCAAAGACGATGCGATGACCCTGCGTGCCGTTGCAAACTTGCCGCATGTCCAGGCCATCCGTGCGCAGGACCTCAATGTGCTCACGACGCTTGCCTTCCCTTATATTATCGCGACGAAGGATGCGCTTGCGATTGCCGAGAAGACTTTTGCGGTGAAAAAGAAATAATCCCATGGCATTCAATCTTTTCAACAAGTCAAAGAAACAACCCAAAACTCCTGTGCAGGAGGCGCAGGTTCAGGACGAGCCGATGGCAGGGCCGTCGGTGTCGGCACCTGCAGGTTCCGTGCTCAAGCGTTATTTTGTCAGCGAGAAAAGCACGCGCGGGTTTGCGGCAAACCAGTTTACATTCGAAGTTGACCGTCGTGCTACCAAAACCGATGTACGCGATGCAGTCGAGCGCGGATACAAGGTTGATGTCATCGCAGTGAACACGGTCCGTCTTCCGGCAAAGAAAATCACGCTGGGCCGTCACGCAGGCACCAAGGGAGGCATCAAGAAAGCTATTGTGACACTGAAGGCCGGCCAAACTATCGCACAGGCGCAGCCATAAGAACGCACAACCCTTGATTTATTTCAGAACATGAAAGACTACAAACCGACAACTCCATCACGACGCCATGCGCAGGGATACGACTTCAGCAATCTGACGAAGGTTGCTCCGTTGAAGTCGCTCACGCACGGGTTTCACAAGAGTGTCGGCCGCAACAACCAGGGGCGTATCACCTCGATGCACCGCGGAGGCGGCGTAAAGCGGCTGTATCGGATGATTGATTTCAAACAGAACAAATATGATATTCCGGCCACGGTCGCGGGTATCGAGTATGATCCGAACCGCACTTCCCGTATCGCACTTTTGAATTATCGCGATGGCCAGAAGTCGTACATTTTGGCTCCGCAGGATCTTAATGTCGGCGATGTCATCGTATCCTCAGAGCGCACACCGGTTCGCGTAGGCAACCGCATGAAGCTCAAGAATATGCCCCAAGGTACTATGGTGCACAACATCGAATTGCGTCCGGGCCAGGGTGGCGTCATCGTGCGCTCCGCAGGTGCCGGTGCGCTGGTGCTCGCACACGATGCTGGGCTTGCGCAGGTGCAGTTGCCGTCTTCGGAAATGCGCATGATTTCCGGGGAGTGCTTTGCTTCCATCGGTCAGCTTTCCAATGCCGAGCATTCAAGCGTGTGGTTGGGCAAAGCGGGCCGTTCCCGCTGGCTTGGCCGCCGTCCGAAGGTGCGCGGTACCGCGCAAAATCCTGTGGACCACCCGTATGGTGGTGGAGAAGGTCGCCAGGGCCGCGGAACCCGCCGCCCGAAGACCCGTCACGGAAAGGTGACCGGCGGACGCAAGACACGCGACCCGAAGAAGAAATCCGGCAAATTCGTCGCACGCCGCCGCCAGAAATAATATTCAAACCCACCCATGTCACGAAGTCTAAAAAAAGGACCGTATGTCGACAAGAAACTGCTCATCAAAGTGGGCAAGGCAAAGGTCGGCGAGCGGAAAGTCATCAAAACCTGGGCCCGCGCCTGCACGATTGTGCCGGAGATGATTGGCTTTACCTTCGGTGTTCACAATGGTAGGGTGCACGTTCCTGTGTTGGTCACGGAAGACATGGTGGGTCACAAGCTGGGAGAATTTTCACACACCCGCAAGTTTTCACGGCACGGTGGACGCATGCAGAAAGAAATCGAAGCTGCCGCAAAGCAGAAAGAAATCGATGCCGCACAGGCAGCGAAAGTTGAACCTGGCGCTGCCGCAGCAGCAGCACCGGCAAAGAAATAATAAGACATGATCCAGATCAAGGCACAATTGAACGGTCTGCGCATCTCACCCCGCAAGGTGCGGTTGCTGGTGGGACTCATCAAGCACAAGGATGTTGAGATTGCGCTTGACCAGCTTGCCCATATGGCAAAGCGCCCGACCGTTCCGCTCGTGAAGTTGATTGAATCTGCTATTGCGAATGCGCAGAATACCTACAAGCTCGACCGCGACACGCTCTTCATCAAAGAAATGTGGGTTGATGAGGGCACGAAGCTCAAGCGGTACCGCCCGAAGGGTTTCGGCCGCACGAGTCCGATTGAGAAAAAGACCAGTCGCGTGAGCGTAGTGCTGGAGTCGCGCGCTCCCAAGGTTGAAGCAAAACCGGAGGCAAAGGTAAAAGCAAAAAAATAATACTATGGGACAGAAAGCATCACCAATTTCGATGAGACTGGGAATCAACAGGAACTGGGCCTCCCGTTGGTTTGGTGGCGCAAAATATCCGCAGTTCCTGAGAGATGATTTGGCCATCCGCGACTTCCTCTCCAAGCGTCTGAAGAATATGAGCGTAGATTCCGTGCTCATCGAACGCGGCAACAACGCCATCCGTGTCACCATTCACTCCGCCCGTCCTGGTCTCATCATTGGCCGTGGAGGTACCGGTGTGCAGGAGCTCAACCAGAAGATGGGACAGCTGCTCAAGTTCAAGGTCCCCATTCAGCTGGAAATCCAGGAAGTGAAGAGCCCGGACTCCTCGGCCGCTGTTATCGCCGAGCATATTATCGAGCAGATTGAGAAGCGCACCCCGTACCGCCGTATCATGAAGATGACCATCCTGAAGGTGATGGCAAGTCGCGATGTGAAGGGTGTGAAGTTACAGCTGTCCGGCCGCCTGGACGGCGCAGAAATCGCACGCGTAGAGCATATGGAAGAGGGCTCTCTGCCGTTGCAGACCCTGCGCGCCAACATCGACTTCGTGCGGGCCACGGCACACACTACCTACGGCACCATCGGGGTAAAGGTGTGGGTGTACAAGGGCAATATTTTCGAAGAGGAAGCCAATTCATAATCACTGAACCATGTTACAGCCCAGCCGCGTAAAACACACGAAAGTACACAAGGGACGCCTGAAGGCGCATTCTTCCCGTGGAACTGAACTGTCGTTTGGTGCCTACGGCCTCAAGGCGGAGGAGAGTTCCTGGGTGAAGGCGAACCAGCTGGAATCTGCACGCCGTGCCATGTCGAGATTGTTCGCACGCGGTGGGAAGATTTGGACCCGCGTGTTCCCCGACAAGCCTCGTACCGCCAAGTCAGCGGAAGTCGGCATGGGCGGCGGCCGTGGTGCATTAAGTCACTTCGTCGCGGTCGTAGAATCTGGTCGCATGTTGTTTGAAGTTGACGGGGTAACCGAGCAGGTTGCGCGTGAGGCGCTTCGTCTGGCATCGCACAAGCTTCCTATTAAAACGCGGTTTGTGAAGCGCTAATTCGATACGATGAAAAAGATTGATCTGACAACCCGAAACGCCGCCGAACTGGAGACCATGCTGCAGGATGCGCGTGGCAACATCGCACAGTTTCGTTTTGATTTGGCTGATAAAAAGCTCAAGCGCACCAGCGACATCGCAGCAACCCGCCGCCTTATCGCCCGTATTATGACCGCCTTGAGAACCGCAAAATAAAAAACATGACTACCGCAACCGAACAACCGAAGAAAATCCGCACGCTCAAGGGAACGGTCGTGAGCGACAAGATGACCAAGACGGTCGTTGTTGAAGTGCTGCGCCTGAAGAAGCACACAATGTACAAGAAGTATTACAAAGTCAGCACGCGCTACAAGGCACACGACGAAAAGGGAGAATATCACACGGGCGATGTGGTAATGATCCGTGAGACGCGCCCGCTGTCCCGCACCAAGCGGTGGATTGTTATTGAAAAGCTGAAAGCCAACAACTCATAATTCTATGTTACAGCCCCGCTCAATCGTAAATGTTGCAGACAACACCGGCGCCAAGAGGGTCGGAGTGTTCAAGGTGCTCGGTGGTACTCGCCGTCGTTATGCCCAAATTGGCGATATCGTCGTAGTGTCGGTCAAAGTCGCCGAACCCCGCAAGGCCGTGAAAAAGAAAGATATCCTCAAGGCCCTCGTGGTACGCCAACGCGCGCCGTGGCACCGCAAAGACGGCACTGTACTGCGCTTTGACGAGAACGCAGTGGTCATACTGGATGGCAAGGAACCGAAGGGTGGCCGTATTTTCGGGCCGATTCCGCGCGAGATTAAGGAAAAGGGTTACCAGACCATCGCCTCGTTGGCGCAGGAACTCGTCTAATACAAGCATATGAAGATCAAAAAAGGCGACAAAGTTATCATGCTGAGCGGAAAAGACCGGACCAAGACCGGTGCCGTGTTGCGCACTGACCCGGTCAAAAACAAAGTCATCGTGGAAGGATTGAACACGGTGAAGCGACATTTGAAAGCCCGCAAGCAAGGACAGAAAGGTCAGATTGTTTCGATGGAGCGCTGGGTTGCGGCGGCTGCCGTTGCCGTCGTGAACAAAGACACCGGTAAAGCGGCCCGTGTGGGCTGGGAGCTGGGTGACGACGGCAAGAGCAAGGTCCGTATTGACCGGAAAACGAAGACGCAGCTTTAGCAGGAATCTTTACAGAAACCAAAAAGTGAGTATACTATAACCTCAACATGTCACGCCTAACCGACAAATACCAAAAGATCGTCGCTCCCGCTCTGCGGAAGCAATTTGGTATTGCCAATGTTATGGCGGTACCGCGTATTACCAAGGTGACACTCAATGTCGGCGTTGGGCGCATTCACAAAGACGACAAAGCACTGGAGAAGATTGCGCGTGATTTGGCCTTACTGACAGGACAGAAACCATCTGCCCGATTGGCGAAAAAATCTATCGCGAGTTTCAAGGTCCGTGAAGGCGTGACGGTCGGGTATGCAGTCACGATGCGCGGACCGCGCATGTGGGATTTCCTTGACCGGTTTATGTCGCTGGCCCTGCCGCTGTCGAGAGACTTTCGCGGTATTGACCCGAAGAACTTTGACCGCGACGGTAATCTGAACATCGGAATCCGCGAGCACAGTATTTTCCCCGAGGTGAACCTGGAGAATGTCAAAGATATTTTCAGTCTGCAGGTTACCATTACCACGACCGCCACAAACCGTGAGCAGGGAATCGCTCTGCTCACGCTCCTAGGATTCCCTCTGAAAAAATAACCTATGGCAAAAACATCAACAATCGCCCGTAGTAACAAAAAGCCGAAGTTCAGTTCGCGCAAAGTGAACCGTTGTTTCCGCTGCGGCCGTTCCCGTTTCTATATTGGCAAGGTTCAGTTGTGCCGTATCTGTTTCCGTGAGCTTGCCAACGACGGGCTTCTGCCGGGTATCCGTAAATCATCTTGGTAATCAATATCTACGACCATGGACCCCATTTCTGACATGCTGAATAGAATCAAGAACGCGCAGGCCGTTGGCCATGAACGCGTATCTGTTCCGTTCTCAAAAGTGAAGCTGCAGATTGCCCAACTGCTCAAGACTGCCGGCTATGTCAGTGAAGTGGAGCGTCGCACGCGCACGACTAAAAAGTCTGAGGTGGAATACTTGGACTTGGCGCTCAAGTATATCGAAGGCAGTGAAGGCGCTATTGCGGGTCTGCGTATTATCAGTCGCCCCAGCCGCCACATCTACATCAAGGCAAGCGAAATTCGCGCGGTCCGGTCCGGGTACGGCACGGCGGTTGTTTCCACATCCAAAGGCATCATGACTTCGCAGGATGCGCGTAAGAATGGCTTAGGTGGCGAAGTTATGTTTGAAATTTGGTAGTTAGGCTTCGCCTACCAAAGCCACTTTATTCCATACACAATGTCTAAAATAGGAAAAAAACCGATTGCCTTGCCCAGCGATGTGACCATCGAGGTTAACGGCGCGACCATCACCGTCAAAGGTGCCAAGGGAACTCTGGTGAAGCACTTACCTGCAGGCATTTCAGTTACCGTCGAAGGTACATCGGCTCATGTTGCGCCCACATCAGAAAATCCCAGTCGCGAACTGGGCGCGCAATGGGGTCTGTGGCGCGCGCTGGTCAGTAATATGATTCTGGGCGTCAGTCAGGGATGGACAGAGACACTGATTTTCCAGGGCGTCGGTTACAAGGCGGTGCTTAAGGGCAAGGACTTAGAACTGTCGCTCGGATACAGCCACACCATCGAAGTGGTGGCACCGGAAGGCATTGAATTCGTTGTCGACAAGACTACTATCACCGTGAAGGGTATCGATAAAGAGGTTGTGGGCCATGTGGCCTCGCTCATCCGTTCCAAGCGTCTGCCGGAGCCGTACAAGGGCAGCGGTATCCGTTATTCAGACGAGATTATTAAGAAGAAGGCGGGCAAGAAGGCCGCAACCGCCGCATAACTCTGACCACCATGACTGACATCAATATCACTAAGAGGGTCAACCGCATACGCCGCCAAAACCGCGGTCGTGCAAAGATTGCCGGAACAGCCGAGCGTCCTCGCGTGACCGTGTTCAAGAGCAATGTACATGTGTATGTGCAGGCCATCGATGATGTGACGGGCAAAACGATTGCTGCTATCAGCGATGCAAAACTCAAGAAGGCGGGCACCAAAACCGAGCATGCAACCGAGGCGGGGAAAAAGCTCGCCGGACTTCTCAAAGAAAAGGGCGTGAGCGTTGTCGTCTTTGACAAGGCCGGTTTCAAATATCATGGACGCATTAAAGCTGTTGCCGAGGCATTGCGAGCCGGAGGCATCACCGTCTAAATCATATGGAAGAGAACACACCCACAAATCAGGAGCCGGTAGAAACCCCCGTCGCAGCTGCGCCGGCACCCGTTGCCGCGCCTGTGCAGACTGAACGCCCGCAGGCAATGCGCCCGATGGCCGGAGGCCGCTTTGGCACACGCGGAGGCCGTAACACGGGCCGACCCGGTGGCCGTGGTCCTCGCCGCGACCGTCCTCAAGAGAAGCCCGAATATGATCAGCGTACCCTGGACATCGCACGCGTTGCCCGTGTTACCAAAGGCGGCAAGCGCTTCTCGTTCCGCGCCACTGTCGTTGCCGGCAACGGCAAAGGCCGCGTCGGCGTCGGTTTGGCGAAAGGCCGCGATGTTCAACAGTCTATTCAGAAGGCGTACCATCAGGCAAAAAAGAATTTGGTGACGCTGGTCATTAAGGACGGTACCATCCCGTATCAGGTAGACGGTAAATACTCCAGCGCGTCGGTGATTCTGAAGCCCAGCAAGTCCGGTATTAAAGCCGGAGGCGCCGTGCGCGTCGTCGCGCAGATGGCGGGCATTGCCGGTCTGACCGGAAAGCTCACCGGCCGCACCAACAACAAAATCAACATCGCACGCGCTACGATGGTTGCGCTGGGGAAAATTCGCGCGGGCAAGGTCAAATTTAAGTAATCAACCGCCATGCATCTTTCTAATCTCAAAGCAAAACATACACGAAAGAGCCAGAAGCGTGTTGGACGCGGAGGTAAACGCGGTACGACATCGGGAGCCGGAACAAAGGGACAAAAATCCCGTGCCGGTGCAACGGTGCGCGCCGGATTTCGTGGCGGCGACAACCGCATCTGGCAGTTGTTCCCGAAGCAACGCGGGGCCAGCAAGAAGCACGGCAACAAGAGTCCGCATCGCAAGCACCGTTATTTCTCCATCAAGCGATACAAGCCGTGGGAGGTAAATGTCCGCGTCCTGGATATCTTCAGCGACGGGGATACCGTTTCCATTGAGACGCTCAAATCTAAAGGACTCATTTCTGCGGGAGCGGATCAGGTCAAGATTCTGGCAACGGGGGACCTCAAACGAAAATTAACCTTTAAGGGCGTTATGGTGTCAGCGACGGCAAAGCAGAAGATTGAACAGGCAGGTGGTACAATAGAAGAGTAAATGAACATCATCGCTCAAATATTCCGACGTAAGGAGCTGCGCAACAAGGTCCTGTTTATTCTTGCCCTCATGGCCGTTGCACAGTTACTGCACAGTATTCCTATTCCGGCTGTTGATGCATCGCGTTTGCGAGACTTCATGAGCCAGAACGCGCTGTTCGGCCTGTACGGCACATTCACGGGAGGGTCGCTTGCGACGCTGTCCATTGCGATGTTGGGTCTGGGCCCCTACATCACGGGCAGTATTATCATGCAGCTGCTGACGATGATTTTCCCTTCGCTGGAGCAAATGTATAAATATGAAGGTGAGACGGGACGCACGCGATTCAATCAGTACAGCCGAATTCTGACCGTCCCGCTTGCCATGGTTCAGGGCTACGGATTTCTTGCAATCCTTCAGCGGCAAGAGGTTATTTCATCTCTCAGTAGCGTGCAGATGCTCACGACGCTTGCCATCATCACTGCGGGCAGTGTGTTCCTGATGTGGCTGGGCGAGCTCATCACGGAAAAAAATCTCGGTAACGGAACCTCACTGCTCATCTTAGCCGGTATCGTGGCGCAGGTACCCCAGAGTATCCAGCAATCAATCTTCACCTATACCCCCGACCAGCTGTTTACCTATGTCGCTTTCGTCCTGGTAGGTCTTGCGGTCATCGCCGGCGTCGTCTACATCAGCGAAGCGCAACGCAACATTCCTATCAACTATGCCCGTCGTGTGCGCGGCATGCGCCAGTACGGCGGCGTGAGCACCTATCTGCCGATGCGCGTGAATAACGCCGGGGTGATTCCCATCATCTTCGCACTGTCACTCCTGTTGTTTCCGGGCATCATTGCCAGCTTCTTCGCGGCATCAAAGATAGCCGTAGTTGCCCGCGTGTCGATGATGGTGAGTCAGTTTTTGCAAAATCAGCTGTACTACGGCATTTTCTACTTCATTCTGGTTATCGCGTTCACCTACTTCTATACGGCAATTACCTTCGATCCCAAGAGTATCAGTGAGAACATTCAGAAGCAGGGAGGGTACATCCCGGGCATCCGTCCCGGTCCCCAGACCACGGCCTTCCTGAACCACCTCCTCAACCGCGTTACTCTCGTCGGTGCCATATTCCTGGGTACCATTGCCGTGTTGCCTAATGTGGTGCAAGGGTTTACCGGCATCACCGCGTTCACCGTCGGCGGTACGAGCATCCTCATCGTCGTGTCAGTGGCGTTGGAAGTCATGAAACAAGTTCAGGCTCAACTCTCGCTCTACGAGTACTAGGCCGCCCCGCAAAAGCCACATCGCAATCAAACGGCTCACCAAATGAGCCGTTTAACGATTCTTGACTTATCACATAAAAAGAGTATAATATACTCATAGTCGCTAAGAGATAGGTCGTTTCAAAAGGGGGTAGTCATGGGACAGGTGATGACGGCAACGACGATTCCGGCCACGGGGACGGTCTGCCACGCCCGTTGCGGGACGACCTTCCTGCTGGGCAAGGGCCGCGTGCCCGAAGTGGAGGTGATGTACAACGAAGTCCGCAGGACTCGGGTGGAGAAGCGCCTCCCGCTCAACAGGTTGGAAATCCTCTCGATGGAGTTCTGCGACAGTTGCGCGAGGGACCGGCTCTTCGAAAAGTTCGGCATCAAGATGTTTCCGACGAGCGAGGCACTTCTCCTCATGGAGCGGTGGGCACAGAGCAACGCTTGGAACATGACCGAGCGTCGGGAGCAACGCGCGGGATGGGAACGGGTGGAGCGCGTCAGATCCTTGGAGGCGGCGCTGTACCGTCCCGACAATCGGGGCATCGTGAACAAGGTGTTCTCGGAGGCCACGCCCCGAGTCGAGAAGGCCAATCCGAAGCACCGGGTACACAAGCATTCGTCCAAGCCTTCGCGTAACCCGGACGCGCCGAAGAAGTACGGCGACAGCCGCATCGTCGCCAGCGCGCCCGCTCCGAAGAAGCGGAGCAAGAAGAACAAGAAGGGCAAGGGCGGTGACGACCAGAAGCAGGGCGGCAAGAAGGGCCGGTAGTCGGAGCGCGTGGGGGCAGTTACGCCCCACGCGCTTTTCTTATTTATGTATTCGTGGTATAATATTTTCGGAGGTGTTATGAGGCACTTTTTCGAAGCAGTGGACGCGGGGCAGTACAATGTTGAGCTCATGATCACAGCCGCGCTTCTCTTGGGGGTCATCGAGCTCTACTTCCGCTACCGCATGAAGCGCATGCAGCGAGGGTGACATGAAGTATCTCGCCCTCGCAGATTTGGTGTATCAACCGCAACCGCACGTCGAGCCACCCGGGTGGCTTATCGCTCTCATCTTCTGGGCGATATTCTGTCTCTGGCCGTTTCTCGCATGGCGCCGTCGCCGCAGAATCAAGGTCGCCGAGACAACATTCGAAGGGGGCATCCTGCGGCTCGTGCAGACAGTGAGCGCCTTCCATCGGGATCGCAGCGAGGTGAATCTGGGTAGGATGCGCGCCGCTGCCGCACACTCGGTCTACTTGTGGAATCGCCTGAAGAGCGTCGATGACGACGCAGAACCCGACATTGCATGGGTGTCGCTCCTTGAGTGGGCCAGGCAACAGGAGCAACAGTGGCGCGAACTCAACGCGTGAGGTCCCGGCTCGGCACCAAGGTGCCGAGCTTTTTTAATCCGCACATGGTATCTTTGACACATGGACGAGTATGCCAACAAAGTAATTATTTTTATCGGACCGCCCGGATCGGGTAAAGACACACAGGCTAACCTCCTTGTGGAAGAGTTCGGTATGGTGCAGATGCCCAGTTCAAAACTCCTTCGCGAAAAATTCGCGGCTGACCCCGATGACCCACAGATTGTGCGTGAACGGGAGTTGTTCGATACCGGCAAGCTCAACTCTCCTGAATTCACCGCCCAGGTTATGCTCGATTTCGTCCATGCGTGTGCCGCGCAAGGGAAAGGTATTATTTTTTCCGGTTCGCCGCGTACAGTGAGTGAAGCCAAAGCCGAGATCCCCGTGTTGAACGAATTGTATGGTGCCCAGCACGTCACGGTGCTGTACTTGAATCTGGAGCGCGAAGAATCAAAGCGCCGCATTGCATCGCGCCGCTTTTGTCGGGCCAATAGCCATCCGATACCGGGCACACCCGAATTTTCCCACCTCAAAGTATGTCCGAAGGATGGCAGTGAGCTGTATGTGCGACCCCTTGATAACGCAGCGCTCTTAGATATGCGCTTTCAGGAGTATCGCAGGCTCACCGAGCCGTGCCTGCAAGTGCTCAAGGATGCCGGGCTGCCTATTTACGAAGTGGACGGTTCAAAGACGATTCAGGGCATTCATCAAGAGATTATCGGCATCCTGGAGCGCCATCGTGAGCCGGTGCCGAAGGAGTAGTCAGAAGTCATTTTTTATTGTATAGTCTTCAGGTGTTCAATCTCAAAACACCGGAACAAATAGAGAAGATGCGCCACGGGGGTCATATTTTGGCCGCGATTTTGAATGAACTCATTACCATCGCCAAGCCCGGAATGGCCACGAAGGAACTTTCGGCCATCGCCGCCCAGCGTATCAAGGACAATAATGTGAAACCAAGTTTTCTGGGCTACAACGGCTATCCCGATGTCATCTGTCTGTCGGTGAATTCCCAGGCCGTGCATACTCCCGGTTCGGATTATATTTTAAAAGAGGGCGACCTGCTCAAGCTGGATTTCGGCGTGGTTCACGAGGGGCTTCATACCGATGCGGCCCGTACGATATTGGTCACCAATCTGGATAAAGACGCGGCCAAGGAAAAACCGGAATACAAAGAAAGACGCCGCCTCATTGCCGTGACCCGCGAGTGTCTGGAAAAAGCCGTCTCTATGTGTCGCGACAACGGGCATCTGGGAGATATCGGGTTTGTTATTCAACAACACGCAGAGAAGAACGGCTTCTCGATAGCCAAAGAATTGGGCGGACATGGAGTCGGTGACAAGCTCCACGAGGAGCCCTGGATAGCGAATTTCGGCAAAGCACACGCGGGTCCGCGCCTCCCAATCGGTGCGGTCATTGCCATCGAGCCCATCATCAATATGGGCAAGGGTGCCATTCGCGACGGTAAAGACGGTTTCACCTACGAGACCACTGATGGCTCGCTCTCGGCGCATTTTGAACACACGATTGCCATTACCGAGAAGGGGCCGGAGATACTGACGGCCTAAAACGCCGGTGTGGACACGGACTATTGACTTATTTAGGCCGATTTGCTAGTCTTTATAGCACGAAATGAATACGGTACTACATATCTCAAAAGCCTCGCAAGCGTGAGTTAGTGTGTGCCAAATTGGCCCGCTACCCGCGCCGCGAAAGCGGCGATTTTATTTGAGAAAATGTAGAAAAACAAGGGGTTTAGTAGGTAGGGATTGGTGTGCGAGGCGCTTCTTCCCGAGGGAAGGAGCGCCTGGCAAGCGAATCCAGACCAGGTTGCATACGGCAAGTCCGTTGAAAATTTATGGGTAATCAATTGCATAAAATCACCGTAGTGTATGTGATCCTGACTTTATAAGGGATCGTAGTTGTATGAAGGCGGAAAGAAGGGCGCACGGAGGATGCCTAGACACACAATGGCGATGAAGGACGTGGCGTGACTGCGATAAGCTTCGGGGAGGCGTTGAGCAGCCTGTGATCCGGAGATTTCCTAATGGGGTAACCCACCATGACGAACTCATGGTATTCCGCGCAAGCGGGAAGCTGACCTGGCGAAGTGAAACATCTCAGTAGCCAGAGGAAAAGAAATCGAAGAGATTCCCTTAGTAGCGGCGAGCGAAAAGGGAAGAGCCCAAACCTGTACTGTCGCAAGATGATGCAGGGGTTATAGGGATAGAACGCTGAATCTCAACTATCGGGTGCGGAGCAATCCGTAGTCGGTAGTTGATATTCTAAGGAGTTACAAATTCGACTGTTAGGAGAACGGTCCTGGAACGGCCGGCCATAGAGGATGAGAGCTCCGTAACCGAAAACAATCGAACTCCTGTTTTGTTACCTGAGTAGCCCGGGATCAGAATGTCCTGGGTGAATTTGCCCATACTACTGGGTAAGGCTAAATACATTGTGTGATCGATAGTGAACCAGTACCGTGAGGGAAAGGTGAAAAGAACCCCGGTGAGGGGAGTGAAATAGTAACTGAAACCGTGTGCCTACAAAGAGCCGGAGCCTGCACGGCGCAAGCCGCGTCGGGTGACGGTGTGCCTATTGAAGAATGATCCAACGAATTTATACGATTCACTTTCTGTAAGTCCCTCTGGGACGCACAGGCAGGGAAACCGAGTGTGAATAGCGCGCTGAGAACTTTTCACTCTAGTGCCTTTACGGGCATTAGAGGAAATCTTCTTCGGTGGGTCGTATAAGACCCGAAGCGTGACGAGCTAACCTTGAGCAGGTTGAAGGTGTACGAAAGTACACTGGAGGACCGAACCCGTGGATGGCGCAATATCTTGGGATGACTTGAGGTTTGGAGTGATAAGCTTATCGAGTTACGTAATAGCTGGTTCTCCTCGAAATGCCTTTAGGGGCAGCGTCGGACAGTAGCGAGGGGGGTAGAGCACTGATTGGTTAGTCGTGCCTTCACGGGTAGACCTACCAAATAAACTCCGAATACCCTCGTGTAATATCCGGCAGTGAGACTGTGGGGGCAAAGCTTCATGGTCGCAAGGGAAACAGCCCAGATCGCAGATTAAGGTCCCTAAATCTATGCTAAGTGTCAGAAGGAAGTGTTGTGCCTTAGAC
>CAYZRE010000007.1:0-23600 GCA_964479835.1 uncultured Candidatus Saccharibacteria bacterium
GTATGTCGTCTCTCGCGGGGACGGGAATATACCGCCCCTTTCTTTTCGCCTGCCAGTTATTGGGCAAGATAAAGAACAGCTTGTTCTTATCTTTGAAACGATCGAACATCTTGAAATATCGTTCGTAGACGTACGGAAAGGAGGTAATAAATATCTTGCGGGTCATATTAATCTTTTTTTGCTTTCACAATAAATTGCCACGCGAAGAGAGATGGCCAGCGTTTCAGAAGTGTGGTCAGCTTGCCCGGAAATATGATGTGTCGCTCATCGGTAACCATAAACCCGGCATCGCTGAGAACTTTCCGGAGATACCGATAGGTGAACCATCGGATGTGGCCGAAATCAAACATTCCTTCTTCCTCGTACTGAAAGTCTCCGACTAAGAACCGGAGGCGATTTGTCCAGGTCATGAAGTTGGGAGTAGTAATGATAATCGAGCCACCGTCCGTAAGAATACTTCGAACGCTTCGCAAGACGGCGATCGGATCAAAGACATGTTCCAACACTTCTCCGAGAATAACGACATCAAACGGCTCATCGGTGAGCCGTTGCGGCCAGAGCTTCTCAACGTCAAACGACCATACCTCGTCCAAGCGCTGACGCGCCAGAGCAATCGCCGCGTCAGAGAGCTCCACTCCTCCAACCCAGTTGCCACGCTCACGGAGCAATGCCCCGAGGGCGCCGGCGGCACACCCGATATCGAGAATCCGTTGTCCGGTTCCCTTCGCCAACGCTAGAATCCGGTCACGGCGCGTGTGACTCATACCATACGCGACAACCCTGCCCTTGTAGTGGTCTTCTCTCATAACAGTGGGGTGATAACATCAAAAACGCGCTTGCCCAGTATAGCGGGAGTAGCGTTGGCCAACAATACTGCCCGGCCGGCCTGGCCCAGTCGGTGTCGAAGCTCCGGATCCTGACGTAATCGCAGGATGGCATCAGCTAATGCCTGCGGATTCTGCGGTGGAATCAAGATAGCCGACCGCTCGTCCAGCAACTCGCGGATAGCCGATGTGTCTGCGGTCACAAGCGGTTTGGCCATCGCCATGGCCTCATATGCCTTATTCGGAATAACCCTTGTCGTCTTGGCTGTGTCGCCGAAAATGCCCAGGCAGATATGGGCACGACCCATCCAGCGAGCCAGGTCAGAGTATGGGACATTAGGGATAAAGGTAATGTTGTCGGCATTCAACTGCTTAGCAAGGATGCGATCCGCTCGGTATGTCTGTCCCATACCGATGAGATTGAAACGAACTCCGTGATCCCTCAGGAGCACCGCGGCGCGAATGATATATTCTGTACCCTGAAGCGGGATGTAGTGGCCATGGAAGTGAACGGTGAACTCCTCCGACGGTTCGGGAACCGGCCGAAACATGTCGCTATCGGTGCCCACAAAAATCGGGTGGAATTTCTTGCGGGGCAATCTAAACTCCTCCGCAAACCATTCCGCATGCGTCGCCGTGTCGGTCAGACAGATATCAGCAAGGCGGCAGGATGTACGGTCAAGCCAACGATACCACCGCGCATGGATACCATTTGGCGGAACTGTCTTGCGATCCAGTACATAGCCCTCGTAGTGCGATGTAAATGCGTCAAAGATAATCGGTTTACGAGTCAGTATCCACGCCAGGAGCATCACTGACTGCCCGGGAAATGCCACAAGCATCACATCGTACGAGTGACGGAGGCGGAAGTGCTTGATAATAAGGGCAAGATATTTGAGCGGTCCCCACGAGCGATCATTGCAAGGAATGACTTCTGCGCCGCTCATAGCCAAGCCCTTAATCAGCACGCGGTTGCGCGAGTAGTTCGGGTCATAGATTCCAAAGAATAATACTCTCATTGTCCAGATTGTGGTATCGCAACGCCATGGTACCATATATTTTGAGTATTTTGACAAGGAGGTCTTATGAGGATTTGTCTGATTATCCCCCCCTCGCCCTTCTTGTTGGACGAGCGGGTATTCATGAGTTTGGGGATTCTCAAAATCGCGGCCGTGTTGGAACAGCAAAAGCACGCCACCCAGGTGCTCGACCTGTCCGGAATCGCCAACTACACCGATGCGGTAACGGACTACTGTCGCCAGGGTGCGGATGTGATATTCGGTATCACCGCAACCACACCCCAGCTACCAGCGGCGACGGCAATCGCGCGCGTCATCCGTCAGGAATTACCAACGGCTAAGATTGTTCTCGGTGGGCCACATGTGACGGTCACTAACGCCGCCGCTCGCAAAGAATGTGCCCGTGGCTATCGGGGACGAGCATGTGCTGCTCTGGCCAGCCTTCACGAAGAGTTCACCGTCATTGTGGCTGGTGACGGCGAAGAAGCCATGCTCCGCGCGATGATGCCAGATGCGCCGGCCCTGATCGACGCCGATATTCCCGGAACTGAGCTGTTTTTGACCAATCGCAACTTGGAAGAACTGCCGTTCCCTGCCCGTCATCTGGTCGATGTGGACAGTTACCACTACACCATCGACGACGTGCGTGCATTGAGCCTCATCGCCCAACTCGGCTGTCCGTTTGAGTGTGGATTTTGTGGAGGACGTGCCTCGCCTTCACTCCGGCGCGTCCGTACGAGAAGCTCGGCGCACGTGGTACGAGAAATCGTGCACCTGCACACAACCTACGGCGTCCGAGGGTTCATGCTCTACGATGACGAGCTCAACGTGAATCCACAGATGATCCAGCTGATGCAGCTCATAGGCGACACCCAGCGAGACCTTGGCGTCGAGTTTCGCCTGCGTGGATTCATCAAAGCAGAACTGTTCAATGAGAAGCAAGCTGAGGCCATGCGGCGAGCTGGGTTCCGCTGGATCCTTGTCGGATTCGAGTCGGGATCCCCGCGTACGCTTACCAACATCCAGAAGAAGGCGAGCCGAGACGACAATACCCGATGCCTCAAAATCGCACATGACCATGGCCTGAAGGTCAAGGCGCTCATGTCTATCGGACACCCGGGCGAATCGGAGATTACCGTTGGTGAGACCATACAGTGGCTCAAAGAGGTCAGACCGGATGACTTCGACATCACAATCATCACGACCTACCCCGGCACACCGTATTACGATGACGCGGTTCCCCACGCCACTCGCCCTGGTCACTGGACCTATACCTACGGCAAAACGGGCGACCGGCTCCATAGTATCGAGGTGGACTACCGTACCACCGCCGAGTACTACAAAGGTCGGCCCGATGGTGGGTATCGCTCATTCGTGTACACCGATACGCTCACCCCGGAACGCCTCGTTGAACTCCGCGACCATGCTGAGCATGATGTGCGAGCGACACTGCACATCCCCTTCAACGCCTCTGCCGCAGCACTCCGCTACGAACACTCTATGGGACAAGGAGTGCTCCCACCTTTGATCCTGCGCACCAGCACCCCCTAGCTTCGGCTGGGGGGCTTTTCTATGATTCGGAGCATCTCCCTCACACGATTACGCATGGTATGATCGCGTACTACCCGAGCATATCCGGCATCGGCAATCCTGTGACGCTGATCGGAATGGTTCAGCCAATACCGTACGCGGTCACGAAAGGTTGCGTCGGGGGAAAATGTAGCAACCTCTCGCTCGGGCTCAAAAAAATTGTAAAGATCAGGCGGTACATCACTTAATTGAAATCCTCGTGACGCACAGATTTCAAATGTCTTGAGGTTGAGTCCGCGCGCAAACGGCCGTGCATTCATATTCACCGAGATTTGTGCACAACGGTAGGCGCGGACTGACTCTGGTCCGTTCAGTGGTCCGTGGTAGAAGCGTGCCAGCGAAGTTTTCTTCCAGCCAGGCCACCCGAAAATCTTCAGATCAAGATCCTGAACTTGTTCGAGAATCTTGACTCGTTCCGGATACACAGCGCCGATAAAACAGACCTGGCAGTCGAACAGTCGATGGTCCTCAGCCGAGAGTTCCTGGAGCTCAAAGACGGCGGGGTCGACTGCGACCGACAGGGTATGTGGCTTTGCATGCCCTGTCGAAGGAAGTTGGGTCAGAATCGATGCGTCAAAGCTAAAGAAATGATCCCAGAGCGGACCGACGCGCAAAACCCACAATCGGTATGGCTCTTTTGCGGCATTGTCGCCGAACCAAACCGCGGACCGGATATCGCGTTTCCGAAACCACGCTAGGGTGTCTGGCGTGATATTCATCCCCTTACTAGCAATAAGCACTTCGCAGTTACTTGTCTCTGCCAGACGAAGAATTTCCTGCTGGAGAGCGCGGTTTGCTCGGGCACGCCACCAAGGAATCCGCCGCGTGAGACGCCAAAGCCCCCGAAATCCTCGCAGAAACGAGGGGAGTGTATAATCACTTCGGTCGTTGACATAGGTGACCAAGTTACCTTCTTGTTCCAACGCCGTATGCAGCTGATGAGTAAAATCAGACGCCGGAGCAACGAATAGAATCTTCATAGCAGTGCGGTGATAGCGCTCACTACATCAGTAACGGTGTGCTTGCCCACAAGACCAGCCATGCGACTTGAGAGTTCAGCAAAATCAGTCACGCCTGCCACGGCTTGCGCCAAGGCAACAGGGTCATCAACAGAAAACACGAGTCGGTCGGCGTCGTTACCCAGATGCGTACGCATGACGGCATTGGATGTGAACACGATACATCCCGCAGCCATAGCCTCCAGAAGGACTTTATCAATACCCCCGGGAGGGGTGCAACCCACAACAACATCCGCCCAGCGGTAGTGCGCAGGCATATCACGGTAGGGAACAAATCCAAAGAAATGTACTGCGTCGCTCACCCTCAAACGCGTTGTCAGAGAGCGCAGTTGCTCTTCATATAAGCGGTCACCGGGCATGACTGCTTTGCCTACAATACGCACCTCGCAGGAGACATCGTTCTCCCTAAGGTGAGCAGTAGCGCGTATGAGCGTCTCGAACCCTTTGATTGGCGAGAGTCGCCCGACCGACAAGATACGCAATGGTCTCCCAACAGGCGGCGTGCGACCGGACACCGTGAATCGTTCGACATCGATGCCGTGACCGACCGCTATAATTTTCTGACTCCGGACACTAAGGCTTTCTGCATCGGCAGTTACCAAGCGATCACAGAGCATGAGCGCAAGACGCAGTTTCAGTGTGCGCGAGCGATGCAGATACCATAGAACCAGACGGGAACGCCGGAGGGTAGCAAAAGGCCAGGCTACGATGGCGAAAATAGGCGACATGTGGCAGAACACCGCCCCGTGCTCAGGCGTGTGCTTCCAAAGCAAGCCCGTCATGCGAAGTGCCTGGCGCCACTTCGGTACGCCTCGCTCTTTGCCCAATGAGTGTACATGGACATTGGCAGGCAATTCGTAGGTGCCTACACCGAGCGCGATAACATCCACCTGTACAAAGTGTGTCGCGAACCCGGCAATCCAGGAAACGAAAAAGCCGAGAAGGTCATCGTTCTCGTCCACCTTCTGGCAGATGATTAAGAGGTTTTTAGGCATTAGGCATTAACTTCTTGAGAGCTTCGGCATAGGCCGCGATTGCCGCACCGCGCTCAAAGCGGCGGACAGCAACAATCCCCTGTTGTGACAGTCGGAGATAGAGCGACTCGTCCTGTAATATATTGCGTACCTTGTCAGCAATATCGTCAGCGTTCCATTCCTCGATACACTCGGGCGGCAGAATATCGGGGACGATTCCGACCGGTGTCGCCACTACCGAGACACCACAAGCCATAGCTTCGAGCACCACGCGCGGACCGCCTTCATTGAGCGAAGGCATCAATAATAGTTTTGATTCATTTAAATAGCGGGCTACCTCGGTGCTATCTTTTGCAAAGCCAGGGAAATGTATTTTCAAGCCGCGACGCTTGGCCTGCGCACGCGCCCATGCCAACAGCGGTCCGTCGCCAACGCATACACCGACCAGACCCGTGCGCTCCATGACATCAAGGAATATATCGAGCCCCTTATTACGGGACATGCGGCCGACAAATGCGACATCGTATTGTTTTGGCGTCTCCTGCGGCTGGAAGACTTCCAAATCAATATAGAACGCGGGAATGTAAATCAGTTTCTCCCGTGGCACACCAGCCGCCACCAGGAAATCGGGTGTCTGATGTTCGTTGATGACACGGACAGCCCGCGCGGGTCGCGCATCCCACGCGATGAGCATGCGGGTGAGCCATCGGTACAGCCGCTCGCGGATACCGGAAGCGCGCGGCACGCCCGGCACATGCATCACCTCGAGCAGATATGGGAGTCGTGTACTGCGATGTAAAAGGCGTGCGCCAAGGCCATTATAGAATGGGGCGTACTCGTGGACGGTCATAAATGTAGCTTGTAGCTTGTAGCTTGTAGCTTTAAGAATTTGAAGGCCCTGCCGCCAAATCCAGAGAGGTTGCATAACAATTGGCCAGGGGGACGGGTGCACAAAAACATTGCCGAAAACCGACATATCGTAGCGGACGACCGGAACACGCGGACAAATAATATCGATGCGATTAAAATGTTTATGCAGTTCGGAGAGCGTGTTATAAAACGCCCCCTGTTTACCGGAAGCCAACGAGCGGTCCCCTGATACCATTAATAGGTTAATCATTTGATAACAAAAATGTTATACCCGCTGACTTGTCGATCGCCGGACCCGAGCAGGCGGTCGAGAATCCGTCCGAGCGGGGCGAGACGACTTCCTATCTTTGGCAACAACAAAAGCCACATCTCAAAGAATCTTCGGGAAGGTTGAAATTCCAGATGAGAAAACTTGGCGAACAAACTTTCCACGGCATCTTTAGAAAATCGGTAATAATCAGCGTATGCGCCTTCTCGGGCGTGGTAGGGAATAAGGAATGGTGTATACACCACCGCCATGCCGCCGGGTTTGAGCGTTCGATACAGTTCGTTGACGGCTTTGCGCGGATTATCGACATGCTCCAAAACAGACATGCAAATATATGCCTCCTGGGAATCGTCCGCAAATGGAAGCGCCATGATGTTGCCAACGATATCGGGGTTCGTATTCGCATCGTAGTCTAGACTCTTACACTTGCCCCCCAGAAGCGGACGGTATTTCTCCAGTCCTTTCTGAAGACCGTGGCCACCTCCTACATCGACAATAGTGTTCGCAGTTCTGGCAAGTTCATGAATTTTTTCGTCAAGAAATGTGTTCATGAGGATGAAACTTCATTGAGAACCTGGAGTGTCCCGGCAAACATCTTTTCAATGCTGAACGCCGCGACCGTGTGCCGGCCGTTGGCCACGAGATGGTCACGCAATTCAGTCTGCCGCCAGAGCGTTTTGATGGCTTCGACAAGATTGAATTCGTCATTGTACCGTACCAGAAATCCGTTCTGTCCCTGCACCACAATCTCGCGATTGCCGCCGACGGATGTGGTGATAACGGGCACGCCCGCGCTCATGGCTTCCAGCACCTGATGCGAGAACCCTTCGTAGCCGGTATTGAGCACGAACATATCGGCCGATGCGAGATACCACGCCATCTCGGCTGATGTCTGGCGGCCGACCAAATACACTTTGCGTTCCAATCCCAGATTGCGCACCACCGACTGCAACATGGCCATGTCGGGACCGTCACCGACAATGACCAGACGGAAAAACTGATTGACCTGCAACAACTGCGGCATCAACTTGATAAGCATACGGAATCCCTTCCACGGCACCAAGCGACCCGCGGTAACAATGATGTTACCCGAAACCCCTATATGCCGCCTGGCTTCTTCCCTAGAGGCCGAAACGGGCTTCAGAGACACTCCGTTGTAGATAACGGCTATGCGCTCTTGTGATACTCCCCAGCCTCCTACTAGGTCAGCAAGATACTTCGATGGCACAACAACGGCTTTGGCGTGTCGGCTTACCCAACGCTGCATACGGTCAAGACGGGCGACGCGACCCGATTTCTCCGACTTCTGAAAGCTATCTATCATCAAAAAGGTCTTCCCCGTCTGCACGGCAATCTCCCAGGCATAATCCCCCACAATCTTCACCGTGAAAGGTTTCCCCGCAAGACGACAGGCAATCGCAGTGGTGAACCCCGCTGTTGCTGCATTAAGCGCATAGACGCCGTCGGATTTCCGGGCGTACCACCATGCCCGGAAAAAGAATACTATATGGCGAACTCCCCAGGGTATCTTCATCCATACGCGACAAACCCGAAATGGGAGTGTTGCGTCGTCCGGATGACGAACCACGGATGAATAGGTGACGATAGTCACGGTCATACCCTCTGAAACCAGATGAGTCGCCAGCGCTCGCGCATACGATGCCGGACCTCCGATGTCGGGAGCAAATATGCCCGTGGTGATAAGTAATCGCTTCATGTTCGTGCTATTTCCTTATATACCCCATCCATCTGTCGGGCAACGACATTCCAGTCGTATCGCTCACGAACCATCAATAGAGCACGCCCAACAATACCGTCACGGAGAGTGGTATCAGTCAGTATGCGGATTATTTGAGTGGCGATGTCGGCAGGACTGTGCGGGTCACAGACCAAGCCCGTCTGCTCATGCTCCAAGAAATCGGCGATACCGCCAACCCGACTACCAACAACCGGGACCTGCGCTGCCATAGCTTCCAAGAATGCAGTGCCCAGACCCTCGGACAACGACGGCCGAACAAAAACATTGGCCATCGCGTATATGGCTGGCAGCTGGTCGTGCGGCACCGTTGACATAAAGTGTACGATATCACGCACGCCGAGTTGAGTGCTCAAGGCTTCTAGTGGGGAGCGTAGCGGACCGTCTCCGACGATAACCAGGCGGATATTGGTAATGGAATTACGGACGAGTGGCAATGCGCGAATAATGCCTTCTACATTGTTCTTCGGCACGAGCCGTGAGACCGTCAGAATGGTCGGGTCCGGGTTACGCGGCGGCCGGGCAATCTCGGTCATGTCGACGCCATTGGGGATAATATCGATGGGTGCTTTGCTGTACTTCCGAGCGTACTGGGCTAGGTAATTACTGATAGCGGTGATACGGTCCGCAGATTGCAGAATAAGGGCCCGCGCACAACGCACGGGCCAAGATTGCCAGTCCAACTCCTTGCCCTCCTGGAGTGTCACCACGAACGGTAATGATGGACGCACCAGATGCACCAACCACGCCGCACCCGCGGCCTGGGAAGCCTGATAGGCATGGACAAGTAAATAGCGATGAGAAGCTGTTAGCGAGATAGCTTTTAGCAAGATAGTCAGAGGAAGAAGAAACTTAGGAGAACGGACACGAAAAACCCTAACTCGACCAATTTGCTCAACTGCGGGTGACTCGCTACTGTAGCGCTTGGTGACGAGGTCAAAATCGTACTCGGTCAGTCGCTGTGATATATGATGAATCGCAAGCTCACTGCCCCCGATGAGGGGGAGATACGCGGTTGACAAGATAAGAATACGAGGTTTCGTCACCATTTATCATTTCTGATTATGTGGTATTGTAGCACCAGACTTGACATTCCGCCATGGCACCTGATCTCGATAAAAACAAGGAAAAACGCAGAATTTTCTGCGTCATTACGCAAGGTGAACTGGGCGGCGCCCAGCAATTTGTGTTGCAGTTGGCTCACAATCTTGACGCAGATCGATTTTCACTGCATGTCGTCTGGGGAGCAACCGGTCAGAATACGCTCGCGCGCTCCCTCCCCCCGCATACTACCTACACGACCGTTCGCCACCTCGTGCGCCACATAGCTCCTTGGCACGATATGATGGCGGTCTTCGAGCTACGGCGCCAGATACTCCAATATCGGCCCGACATCGTATTGTGCATCTCCAGCAAGGCGGGCTTCGTGGGAGCACTTGCAGCACGGCCACTGTGCTCAAAGCTCCCGGGGTTGAAAGTCGTATACCGCATCGGTGGCTGGACCTTCAACGACCCCTGGTCAGCGTACAAGCGACGCCTGTATATCTGGCTGGAGCAACTGTCAGCCCGCTGGAAAGATTACATCGTACTTAACAATACCCACGATCTGGACCAGGCGCACGAACTGGGGATTCGCCCGCGCCGCAAAGTAGTGCGTATCTACAACGGGCTGGACCCCTACATGCCGTTCCTACCACGCGAAGAAGCACGGGCATTTCTGGATGAGCGCGCGCTGAAAGTATCGCGCACAACTTCCTACGATTGGCTGGTCGGCACGATAGCAAATCTCTACCCGGCAAAAGACATTCCCACCTTGGTTCGAGCGGCCGCCCGTGTCGGCGGCAATGTACGGTTTGTGGTTATAGGGGACGGAGAACAACGGGATACTATCGAGCGGCTCGCCCGACAATATGAGATTCAAGAGCGCTTTATACTGCTCGGCCGCGTCAACGATGCGAGCCGTTATATGGCCGCACTCGATGTGTTCGTTCTGCCGTCCGTGAAAGAGGGTTTCCCGTGGGCGCTCCTGGAGGCCATGGCGGCTCGCGTACCCGTAGTCGCCACGCGTGTCGGTGCAGTGCCGGAGATGCTCGAGGACGGCGTGAGCGGTATCCTCTGTGAGCCCGGCAATGCAGAACAGATAGCGCACGGTATTGTGCAACTCTTGGGGAACGACAAGCTTCGACAGGATTTGGCTATAGCCGCTCACCAACAGGTTATCTCGAAGTTCTCGCTCCGCGAAATGGTCAGTCAGTATGAGAAGCTTTTTTCGTAGAATTCGGGCTGGCACATTCGGAATTGTGCCGCCCTCTTTCTACTAGGGACCGCCGTATTCGGCGGTCTTCTGCGTTGCCGCTGTGCTCCTCGCTCACCGTACTCCTCGTACGGCTCGCTACGGTACTCGCTTGCGCCTTGAAGCCCTACCAAATCCGGCGGTCCGTGGTTGTAGTTATAAGCCAACAACAAACGGCTCATTGTATGAGCCGTTTATATTTAGTGAGCCGCTGCATTCCGAGAACCCAAAAACCCCCGAGAAGGGGGTTTTTGGGTTTACGGGGTGGTTGTCTTTAGCACAACCTCCCAGTTGAGACCACGCTACGACCCGCTAACTAGTTCTTCTTGATGAAGATCAAGTCAGTCTTGTAGGCAGCAAGATCGAAGGTGTAGTGCAGGTCACCATCCACATCGGTCAGCGCGTACAGGAGGTTCGTCAGAGCGGCATCAGCGAACACACCGCCGGTCGATGATGTCGTCATCGCCACCGTGACTGTGAACTGCCTCGTCTGGTCATCAGACACGAGGTAGCCGTTGGTACCGTTTGCCGCACCGGTCGTGGTGATGACTCCGGAACCAAACTGGGCACCTGTCTGTGTGTACTGCGTCGCAGTTTCACTGCTCGCAGAGGCCAGAGCTGTCAAGTCAATGTACGCATCACCACCGAATGCCTTGACATCGAACTTGATGATTGCTGTTGCAACATCAGACGCACCCGAAGCACCAACTGATTTCGAGATACTGGTGCTTACGAGGGTTAGCTGGACACCCCTCGAGCGTAGCGAGTGGGTATTCGAGACAGCGACAACATCTTCGTTGATGTCGCCCTCATCGTTGCCGTTGGCATCTACGAAG
This sequence comes from uncultured Candidatus Saccharibacteria bacterium, assembly GCA_964479835.1. Lineage (GTDB taxonomy): Bacteria > Patescibacteriota > Minisyncoccia > 2-02-FULL-40-12 > GWA2-44-9 > JAGOPO01. The sequence continues at coordinate 11,450 of CAYZRE010000007.1, forward strand.
ACAAATGAGTCGTCGTCAACGCTCACGGAGATTGTTGCACCTTCGTCATAGCGATTGGCAGCAGCAGTACCGCCAGCATTGTCCCTCAAGTCAACTTCGATGGTGAACTCTTTCTTCTGGTCACCATTGAGATGGATATTGAGGTTGTCAAACGAAGCCGAACCGATACTCGATACGGTCTCGTCAGAGCCACGCTGGGTTGAACCTTCCTTGATGCGTGCACGAGCAATGACATCGTTCTCAAGCAAGCCTACGCTCGCAGACGAGAAGGCCTGGAAATTGAGGACAAGGGCATCAATATCCACAGCAACACCATTGGTTTCCTCGATGGTGAACTTGTAGATGGCGACACCATTAGTGTCAACCGTCTCACTCACCTCGAAGACCGACGCTTCTACCTCGTTGACTGCATCGCGAGCCTGGAGGGCTGCGACATCCGCAGTACCCGTGGTGAACGAATCATCAAGGGTAGTGGTAGCGGCGAGATCCCCTGCTCTAGTCACAACCAAGTCGGATTCATCGAGAATGCGGATGTCTCCAAGTTTGGTGTTCCAGACAGCTGAATCATCCATGCTGTCAATGACACCCCCCATCGACACGGCAACAGAAATCTCGGTGGTCGCGTCTGACACGAGAACACCGTTCAGATTGGTGAAGCGAATGCGGTACTCCTGGGTTGTGCCAGCGGTACCGATGTGCGTATTACTGGCATCTGACCAGTCGGAGATGGCATCGGCGTCCACAGTGGCAACCGTTGCACCGCCAACCATGAGTCTCACACTGGTGAAGTAATCCCATGGCTTGAGCGATGAAGTGCTGTCGCTGTTGGAGAACCAGATGTCGGCGCTCTGCATAAGCAAAGGACCGTCGGCGCTTAAGTCTGCATCAACTGCGTAAATCTCGACATTGCTCTCGCCTTCCAAAGCTTCAGACTTGGCGGGTGAGCCAAGAGTGAGTGCATCAATGGAGCCCTGCGTACCGCCATTCGGGTTGAAGCCCGCTGTCGGCATCGGGGTCGGGGTCGAGGAAGTGCCTCCGCCACGAGTGTAGACCGGAACCTGCAACACCGAAGTGTAGTCGGCGCCTACGCCGTACAGATTCTGCTCGTTCGTGTTGATACAGAAGACCTTCAAGAAGAACTGAGGGTCATCCAGAACAGCCTGCGCGCCGCTGGTGTTAATCCAGCGAAGGTTGGCAACATCTTCGGAGATGACATCCAATCCGTAGACCTTCTGATCGCCGGTTTCACAATTACGGAAGAGACCGGAGGTCCCGAACGCATCGCGAGTTGCCGGAGAAACTGCCTTCACTCCCGCCCACGACAGGTGGCCGTAGAGGGTGAAGATTGCCGGGTTCACAAACAAACGCTTGTAACCCCAGTCGTTAACAATATAGATGTCCGGGTCATTTGAGCCGGATGCGCTGATAGTGTCTCCCTCGTGGAGGCCATAATCAGCGGGAGCGACTGCCAGTGCTGTAACCGGGGTCAAGGCTGCGAAGCCCGCCAGGCCAAGTACTGTGGTCGCCATCGTCAGGGTAGCCAGCGTGCGCTGTGCCACACCTTTGATAGTAATAGACATTATCTTTAGGTAAACCTCATCTCGATACATTGGAACGCCTCCGGAGGGGGCGGGCAACGAAAGGTGAAGAGGGTATTAACCGCGCTGACACTGCATATACGCTTCCCGAGCTTTCGTCCGGGAAACTGGATCTCGTACTATCGCACAAGCCGCACGCCCAGGCGCACGGTTCCGTATCTTCCTCATTTCGACCAAGAAAGTCCGGGGTCTTCGCGATATCTTGTTCAAGACCCGTTCTGGTAACAAGCTATGATTTCTTTCGCTTCCTTTTTCAGTCATGCAACATTTGCAACATGATGATCATTCTTTAATATCCTAGGTTTTCAACGTCCTTTCCTGGGCTGTCCATCTCTGACTGCCAGCGAGATAGCTTGTAGCTTGTAGCTAGTAGCTGGTAGCGGGAGATGGAGAGCTCAATGAGGTGCCCTTTGGACAAAGCCGCAAAACAAGCCAAAACGGCTTTTCTGCTGGTCTGTCAAGGGTTTTGAAGGGAACTATTACCACCGCCGTGCGGCACTGTTGCGGTAGTCGGTATCCTAGCAGATGTGCACGGATAGTCAACTATTTCCCACCTCCCGCAAAAGTCAAGCTGTGCAATGAGCCGAGGTAATCAAAGTCATTATAGCCCAACACAAAAGGTCGGCAAGGGTCCAAATGTGGATAAATATGGACCTAGGCGTCCGAACCCCAGGGCGGCAGGCCTTGCCCTACAGGTTCGGCCCCTAAGGCCTGTCCAATTCCATCGTTACGGGACCCTGGCATCTCCCTCGTCGTATCTAAAGTACGCCTCACTCGATGCCTTTCCCGCGCCTTGGACTTTGACAGGCGCCTACAGCCCGTCAGGAACTTATGGGGTCACACTATTGCGAAACTTGGGGGTTCCTCGGATGTGGTTACCGGCGGCGTCCAAACCGGTCGTTATCAGGTCAGTGTTTGATGCCCAGTTCGCGAGGTCAGAGCCGGGGACTAAAGGGTCAACGCGCTCCATAGTTGCCTTTAATGGCGCGCCTCCTGCAAACCAACCACTGGAGCAGGGAATTGAGTCCACTATAACTCCCCCGGCATTACGAAGCGATAAATCCTCACCGCCGGGCAGATTCTTGAGACCAGCCCCTCCGAACGGGCCGAATACATCGGCAATGATGTCGGAAACCGTTGTATCGTCAGTCCGTTCAACAAGATAATAGGCCCCCGGAGCAATGACACCGGAAAGCACGATGATAATTGTATCGCCATCACCATATGGATCGCCGTGTAGGGACCAACCTGTCACATCAACCGCAGTATCTCCTGCGTTATAGAGTTCAACCCACTCATCAGAGGCATTGAAGGCGGTGCCCGCCCAGGCGATTTCGTTGATGACGACACGCGAGGTGCCAACCGCTGGGGTAGGGGTTGGTGTCACCAAAGGGGTTGTCGTCGGGGTTGGGGAAGGGGTCGGGGATGAAGTAGGAGTCGGGTTTGGTGTCACCGACGGGCGAGGTGTCACAGAAACGGTTGGTGATGCGGTGGGCGCAACAAGTGCAGATACGCGGGGCGTAACGGATATAGCGGGACTTGGTGACACGCTAGTGGCACCTGGTGACAAACTTGGTGACACTGCTTTGGCACCAGGTGCCAAGTTGGTGATAGACTTGGTGACACGATTTGTCACCTCTGTGGCACTTGGTGACAGACTTGGTGACACCTCGGTCCCGATGAGTGCCAAAGCACTGTCACCTTGGGACAGTTTGCTGGCGCCGATATTGCCGACAACAAAATAGGCGATGAGGCCTACGGCGAGGCCGGCACAAGCTGATTTTACGGGCGACATAGAGATTTACGGATTGGTATCCTGCCATGATTGATGTCGTTGTGGGCCGAGGAGGGATAACGGCCCACAATTACGATCACGGCAGGGTACCAATCCACACGGGTTTCTTATAGCAAACTAGACTTCCCTGTCAACGCGATAGAGAACGCTTCCATCGTCTCCTCTTGTCCGATGCAGTACACCCGCACTAGATAACTCCTTAAGACAACGCTTCACGGTACGGGACGAAAGTGTACCACCGAACGAATCGATAAGATCCTTTGTGCGGATGTCCGGATGTCCCGTGATAAACTCCAGCACCACTTTCTGATTTCCCTCAACGGTAACCGGAGTGCGGACAACAGGCAGAACAATTTTTTTCTTTGCCGCACGAGCGGGTGCATCAGATGCGCGCCGCACATCCGGAATAAGTTTACGCGTCACCGCAAGACGAAGCCGCAAAATAGCAGCCGCCGCGCTCAACGCAGGACGACGGGGGAGATACCCATCCACAGACAACCGCTCCACGAGGACGGATGCGCCATCGCACCATTGGCGCATCGCATCGGGCGCACCGTCATCTCTGATACACAGTCCGATAAGTTGGGTTGCTTCATCACGCATATCAGCTATTGCATCGGCAACTTGCCCGTGCGCAGACGCGACCGCAAGTGCAAGTGCGGCCCGGATAGCCTGTCGCTCGATGATACTGTCAGTCATAGTGGTCAGTTCTTGACTGCCTGTTCCAGATACCGATCTAAGAATTCATTGATGCGCGCGGCCGTGATAAGACTCGGTTGTGATGCATTGCGCATGAGCCCGACGGAACGGCCTGATTCATCAATCAGACGCGCACCATTGAACGAACTGGCCTGTGCGCGGTCCATCGACAAAGTAGTCTGTCGGTCACCGTCGGACCACACGACCCACACCGGTAATCGCATTGCAACGAAACGCGACGCAATGACCTGGGCGGAGACAGCTTCCCACTGCGCGCCGGCCGACGACTCCACTTGGCTGAACAGAACTGCATCCAAGTCGCTGGCTTCGGCTTTCAGAAGCACGAGACCGGTAACGGCGTCACTGGAGACTCGCCGCGCGCGAAGGAGTTGCCCGCGCGGCGTCGCAATCTGATACACAAAAGAACCGGAGCCGTACGGTGCAGTGGCAACGATGGTGAGCACGAGACCGTCAACTGATACCGCGGTACCCGCACCCTGTCTGACCAGCACCGGCCCTGAAAATGTTTGCACGGCAACTGTCCCAAGTGTTGAAGACGAATCCCCAGATGCAGGGGTTAGCCGAGTTGACGGACTCGGAGTTGGTTTTGATGTCGTGCCAACATCAGAGACCGACACGGTAAAACCTAATAACGATGCCAGGCGTTGTGGGGGAATGTGGTCAATGTAGCTGACAGACCATACAGCCGCCCCACCAAGAACGACGACTCCTGCCATCTTCCATACGGGTCCTAATTTCATGGCCCAAACGCTAGCAGAAAGCGGAGCAAACAGCAAAGTGGAGAAGTGCTCGCCCCGTCAGCCAAGGCCGGTTGTGCGATATATCCGATATGTTGCACAACCCAGGCCACAAATAGCGACGGGCTACTCCCCGTTGCTATTTGCACATTATGCGACATATAGTGTGCGACACGCCGCCCGGCAGTTGCGCGTCGGGAAGTCAGAAATTATTATCAATGCAAATAGGGGAGGGTGGGAGAGGATGGGGATAGTGATAAATTATAAATGGTAAAAAAATGACGGAACTTGCCGGATGGTATACAGACAGAAAAGCACCCGTATGGGGCATGTTGACTCCAACTGCGAAACATCGCCTATGCCTGTTTCCCCACCCTAAAAGTTATCCACAGATTATCAACCTTTACTATCCATGCGTCTTAAAATCAATTCTGTCAATAATCCCCTTACCGTGAGTTCCCGACAGCCTGTGTCGCCAGTAATTCTACATCGAAATAGAGCGCGGCATTAGGTGGTATGGTCGTCCCCGACCCCTGTGCACCGTAGCCCATCGCAGGCGGGATTGCCAACCTCCGCTTTCCCCCCACCCGCATGCCGGCAATACCCACATCCCAACCCCTGATGACCATCCCTGTTCCCAGTACGAACTGGAACGGCTGACCGCGATCGAGAGAGCTGTCGAACTTCGTACCATCTTCCAGTGTGCCGGTGTAATCAACAGCCACAGCCATCCCCGTTTTCGCTTCCTCGCCGGCACCGACTAAAATATCCTGCACTTGCATTCCGCCTTCAAGCGTCCGTATCGGCCCCGGACTTTCAGACGGCTTTGCAGCCGGACTACTGATGAGACTCTTCACATCCTGCATCGCGATATCCCCCACTGCCGGCGGTGGCGTAGGTGTCGTTGAACCGACGGCAATGCCTATGGACGCGGCAGTTTTACCGGCATTGGATTGCTGCCGGTCGTATATCAGCCAGCCAGTTGCGCCAATGAGTACCAACGCGAATGCGAAGACGAAGAAGTTCTTAACCATACTACTGGAGTGTCTGGGGTGGAAATGTGGGATACAATTTCGGGTCGATGGTACGGTCAAAGCATACTCTTCCCACATCATGCGCCCAATTCGAGTTCATGTCATAGGGGTACGCGGGAGTGGGATATTTCTCCCGGGTAGCGGGAAATGCCCCGCCCGGAGTGCTCTGTGTTTTCGTTTCGAATGTCGCGCACAATGCGAACGAAAGCTCGCCTTTGCGGATATATTCGTATGGTTGCTTTGTCTGCGGATCTACCGGGGCGACGAAACCGTTGATGGAGTCTTTGAGGTCTTCAAGTGTTTGCGGAAGCAGGCCCTTGGACTGCCAGTGCACGGATACGATCTGATTCTGAAGGGTCTGCAAATCCATTACCCGTTGCTCGTCCTGCTTTTCCAAGCGGACCCGGAACGGTGAGCCGGAAGCAATGAACCCGACAACAACGGACGCTATGACCACCCCCACTGCAATCCAACCGACCACCTTGGTGTATCCCGCCTGACGGTGCAATGCCTTGAGGAAGTAGTAGAAGATGGTACCGGAAATGTAGAATACGATGAGTACTTTGAGTGCGAACTGAATCGTCAAATCTCCTTGGAGCCACCCGTAGATGAGCGAAACAAAATCTCCGATGATGAATCCCCCCGCTACAAACAACATGAGGTATAACAACCACCTACGAATACGCGCATTTGCTTTTTCAGGGTTTGCGGCGACATCGCGCTGAAGAAATCTCCATGCCCACAAAAATACCGAGAACACCACGATGATAGATGCCAGTGACCACCGGATAGTGTCCTGACACCAGGTGCCGGAGCATGCCGGAAGCGTGAGGTCGGGAACATACAGATTCACATATTGGAACAGTAGTGTCCCCAAGTTAGCAGCGCTCATCGCCAACACGACAACAACCAGCAAATACATGAAGACATCGCGCGCAGAAGTATCGTTATCCATACAATAAAAGTGATACGGAATACACCACAAGGATAGCAGATAAATAAAAGACCCGCCAGAACGATGTGGCGGGTCGAGGGCATACCTTACTTGTGGCCATTCTGGGGGGGGGTAAAGCGTCAGGAAGTGAAGGGCAGCGGAACAGCTTGCACAAACAAACCGGAGTGGATAGCGGGACTTTCCACGAAACGGCGGTTGCGGCGGCGCTTCTTCTTGAGTAACTCTCTGTATGGCCGGGCATCCGCAGTGGTGTCCGTCCCGTTCATTTTCTCGGTCACCTTCCGGCGGCATACGTAGCAGAGCACGCCCATATTGTAATGACTCAACAGGGTCGGGCACTGCGCGCACTTGCTGTCGTCGGAACACGGGTATTCTGCGAGCGTGCTCATGAATCCTCCTTTCGATATATGTAAACCGTAATATACAACGCGTATTTATTCGTGTCAATCCCTCCCCCATGCCCTAGGTAAGGGATTGACAATTACATATGTCGTGTTATTCTAATGTTTTCACGCAGGTCGTTTACATTCTAGGAAAAGGAGGTGCGACCATGCGGTTTTCGCCCTTAGAATTTCTGTCTGATGTTTCAGCCGATGTCACAACGATCGGGCTGGACATGTCGAGCGGTGGATACGACCGTCTTCATGCCTTTCTGGAACAGCAAGGTACCCTGCCACACGGAAAAGCCGGACGGACAACGCTCGTCGCCGTGATGCTCATCGCATCGCGACTGGTCAAGCAACAACTAGGTGTCATGGGACCCGTGGCAAATTTCATCAACGAAATAGCCGAGGACGGCGTGCGCGAGGAGGCCAAGCGCATACTGGAAACGGCCGATCACACGATGGCAACCGCCCAGAAACTCAACGGTTCGCCCAGCGGTCTGGACGCCGTGTGGGAGATGGACGAAACAGCTCGCGTGAAATTGCTCGAACAGTTCCGACAGCTCGATCCTGCCGGACAGCAGAACATGCGCGAGCAGATGTTGCGCGCAACCGTGGCAAAGCTGGTCGTTCTGGCCGGCATGTCACACGCAGACCTGGAAACCATCCTCTCGGTGATGGCCAAAAAACCGACGATGCCAATCAAGGAGTCCGTGCGTTCGGGACTCGAAACGCTAACCGCCCGGCTTAACGGCTGGGCAGGCCGCTAAGCGGCCAAGGAGAAAAAAGTGGAAACAGTCTTGAATCTCGTTGGAGCGTTCTTCGTCTTCATTGGCGCCAGTGTCGGTCGCCTATTACTGGCCATCGGACTGGGTCTTTTGTTCTTCTTCGCGTTCTGGTTCCAGGTATTCCGTTTGGACCTTTGGGCAACCCCGGGCATGTGGTTCGGGGCCGCGTTCTGCTGGTTCGGGTTGTGGCTCTCGTCAGTGCTCTTCGACACCGGCAAGCCCGCCAAGGCCGTTGCGCTGATGTGCAGTGTGTTCCTGGTGGGAATCACCGTTGCACGAATCCTGCCAAACACAACCGCCGGCGGGAAGACGGTTCTGGCATATCAGGACAAGAAAAACCTCGAACGGGCCACGGAAGCAGTCGTCGAGACCATCCGACCGTTTGAGTGCAATCGCACCAACGCGGATACGCTTAGCTATTTCGGCCGCGACGGCGTGACCGGAGAAAAGGTTGCGCTCATCCATTACGCCCGCGACAACAAGACCGGTCGCGTACTCTGTTTCCGAGAGCATGGCGTGTACGATAAGACCGGAGAACCGGTCAAGTCGGTCACCCTCGATATCATCAACGACATCGCCAATCAGACACCACCCGAGGCGCTCAAGCCGATTCCGACGCCGGAACCGGTCCAACTCGCCGTGGCTCCCGTGCCGACTACGCTACCGACAGTAGCGGTCGCACCCATGGAGCAACCCACACCCGAGCCGGCGCGCGTATGGTGGGTCCGCAAAAATCCGCGTGAGTATTCAATACCGCGAGGCGAAACCGTGACGGTCGCCCTCACCGAGCCGCTCGACTTGGGTGAGCGAGGAGAGAACTTCCCGTTTACCGGTATACTCATGTCTGATGTGAGCGACCGCAACGGGGTTGTACTGGCGAAGTCCGGTACGCCCGTGGACATGATGATTAGCAGTCTCCAGCTGGATTCGCGCTCGAACGAGGTTCTTCTGGAGCTGGAAGTGACATCCCTCACCACGACAGGCGGCACATCGCTCCCTGTACGCGCCCGTCAAAACGGGCCCATCACGGTGAGGTCGGTGAGAACCGGAATGAAGAAGAACACCGTCAAGGGCGCCCTCATCGGTGCCGCAGCCGGCGGAATCCTCGGGGCTCTGCGTGACGGAAAACGCGGTGCGGCGCGGGACGGTACCATAGGTACCGTCGTCGGTGGAGGCGCCGGCGCATTGCTGACGAAGGGACAGTACATTCTGCCTCCGAGTCAGTTGAAGATGACAATCGAGGAGCGCTGGACCGTTCCGCGCACCATGCTCGCAGACACACAGTAGCGAGCTATCCCCTGTCGGTTCCCTCGTTGGGAGCCGGCGGGGCTTTTTTATGAGACTTCGTGAAACACCGGGTGGCTACCCTGCGGTCGGAAACGGACGAAGACTCCCCACGCAATGAATATAAATGTCGCACCAAATATCATGGGCATCGACACATTAATGCCGGCGGCCCATCCCGCGAGGATTGGTGGCAGGCCGAAAGCCAACGCCGACATCGCCCGGTCAATACCCAGCGCCTCACCTTGCGACTCTGGGCCGGCCAAATCAGAAATGAGTGATGTCACATTCGGTCCGTTGACCCCGTATACCATGGCAAGCAGTGGTAACAGGAGATACACCGTCGGCACTGTCTGCACCTGTGACAACACCACCAGCAACACTACGGCCCCCAGTGGCGCCCATCGCACCACCGCCACGGCTGACGCAACGCGCGCGAGATACCGCGTCAGAACTCCCAGAGTGAACGCCATCCAGATACCCACATAGGCAAACAGCACGCCGATTTCGGCGGAACCGAATTGAAACCGCGCGATGAGAAACACCGAGAAAAATTGCGCGAAAAAGTTGTATCCGAATCCCATCAGAAAACTGACCAGATACATAGAGCGCAGATTCGGCATCTTAAATGCGCGGGCGATATTACGGATACCCGTGAATGCGTCCATTCGGCCGATGAAGCGCTCGCGAATTGTCTCGCGGAAGAACAATTTGACCACCAACGCGTTGAGTACTGAAAGCGCTGCTGCGACCCATAGCGGTGTGGCGTAATTAAACCAGGAAACGACCGACGAATCCGAAAATATGCCTCCCAAAAATGGCCCGAAGATGAATCCCAGACCCAATGCCATGCCGACAAGGCCGAAGTTGCGCACTTTGGAATCGTGGTCGCTAATGTCAGCCACCGCAGAATTTGCCGCCGCCAGATTCGCCGACCCGACACCCGCGAGTGCGCGGCTGATGAATAAAAGCCACAACTGCTGGGTAAGAATTCCGATACCGAACAGTGCGTGTCCAGCCGCATTCACCAGTACCGAGAGTATCAAAACGGGCTTGCGTCCGGCACGGTCGGCATATGCGCCCAACAAAGGTGAAACAAAAAACTGGATAATCGGCCCGGCTCCAAGCAGTAATCCGAGAATCAGAGTCCGGTACTGAAGCGTCACGGCCGTCCCGAAAAAAGTGGCGTCCGAACTTAAAAAGAGAGGTGCCGCTACCGGAATCACCAAGCTTAAGCCCAGCAAATCCAGGAAAACGGTCAGGACAATAATAGAAAGCTGCCTGGTATTTTCTCGTTGCATGCGACGGAAGCCAGCATAGCATATTTACGACTTCCCTCAATCACAGTACAATGACGACATGAGTAATCGCATAGACCCCAAAACCCCTTCCGGTTTCCGTGACTCCCTTCCGGCTGATGCTGCCATGCGTCAGGCCATGATGACCCGTATCGCCGGCGTCTTTGAACGGTTTGGGTTTGTTCCCATCGACACGCCTTCACTGGAGCGCCCCGAAATACTGACCGGCGGCGACGAAAATTTTAATAAAAACATCTACCGTGCACGCATCACCGAAGACGACGAGCCGCTGGCGTTGCGATTCGACCTCACCGTACCACTGGCACGCTATGTTGCCGCACACGCCGATGACTTGCAGTTTCCGTTTTTAGGCTACCATATCGGCAAAGTATGGCGCGGCGAACATCCACAGGCCGGCCGGTATCGTGAATTCGTGCAGTGCGATGTTGATATTGTGGGAGCCAAGAGCATCCTAGCCGACGCGCAAATTGTCGCTGTGATGTACGCGGTCTTTTCTGAACTGGGGCTGTCCGACCGTGTGCGCATCCGCATTTCCAACCACAGAATACTCAACGGCCTGGCTGATTTTCTTCAGTTCGACGCACAACACACGCCCATGGTATTGCGCGCTATCGATAAACTGGACAAACAAAACTGGGAGTCTGTCGCCAAAGAATTGTCCGACAAAGTCGGTCTGGACGCACAGCAAATCGACGCAATTCAGGAGTTTCTTGCGCTCAAAGCAGACACTCCCGAAGAATTGTTGAGTCAAGCCAGCACTCTGTTGAAGTTCGGTACGCAATCCGAACAGGGCATCAGCGAATTGCGCGAGCTTATCGTCTGCCTCGACTCTCTGCGCATCCCCCGCTCTGCGTGGGAACTGGATCTCGCCGTCGCGCGCGGTCTTGGCTACTACACCGGAACTGTCTTCGAGACCACACTGTCGGCACTGCCGCAGTATGGTTCGGTCTGCTCCGGCGGCCGCTACGACGATTTGGTATCGCGTTTCTCGCCCATGCAACTCTCGGGCGTGGGCACCTCCATCGGCATCGACCGTCTTATTGCCGCGCTGGACGAACTAGGGCTCCCGCATCGGAGCGTCGCGCCGGCACATGTCGCCGTGCTGAACTTCGACGCCTCCTGCCGCGACTCGGTACTCACACTCACTACAACTCTGCGCGACAGCGGTATCGCTACCGCGTTCTATCTGGGCAACGACGACAATCTCAAGGGACAGCTGGCCTGGGCGGTTAAGGGCGAATTTCCCTTCGTCGTCATCATGGGCGCAAACGAAAAGGAGCGTGGTGTCGTCCAGCTCAAAGACATGTCCGCCCGCACGCAAGTTGAAGTTCCCCTCTCCGAACTCCCCTCCCGCCTACAATAGCCCTCCGCCGTCCCATCCCTGCTCGGGCCTGGGTCGATTGGAGTGCTCGCCTCACAGACCGTAGAACGCGTTGCAAGTTTTGCAGATGCAACACTCTGCGGTCTGTTATCGTCTCACATACATCATATCCGCCCAGCTCCCTTCGGCAGGGACAGCCTGGCTCCGTGACGGACAT
>CAYZRE010000008.1:0-19782 GCA_964479835.1 uncultured Candidatus Saccharibacteria bacterium
GTGATCTTCGTGAGAAATGTTTCCAGTTGCTGAAGTCCACGCTGAGGAAATGCCTTTTCCCTTCCCCGCAGAGTCAGCTCTACCTTCACCAGGTGACCTTCGTTGAGAAACTCATCGGCCTTCTTGGCTTTAAACAGCAGGTCGTGGATGCCGGTTTTGAAGCCGACTCGCACTGCTTTCGTGAGCTGTTCCTTCACTTTCGGACGCGCCTTCTCTTCCTTCGTCTTGGTGTACATGTACTTCCCGTAGTCCATAATCTTGGCGATGGGAGGCACGGCCATGGGGCTGACTTCCACCAGGTCCAAATCCTGGTCTTTTGCCAACCTCTGCGCATCAAAAGTCTTCATGACCCCCAACTGCTTGCCGTCCCGGTCGATGACCTGGACTTCGGGGATGCGTATCTGGTGATTGACTCTGAGATCTCGAATAGCCAAGACAAGTAAAAATCAGGCATGGGGAGTATAACACAGGCATTCCGATTTGTGAAGCCCTGCGCGGCGGATGCTCACTTTTTGACGGGACAGGATGCCCACAATCCCCGGACGGCAACGCGAGCGGCAGATTGTGCAGCAACGAACTCTTTTGCGTGGGCCACATCGGGCGGATAGGTGTCTGCGTACGCGTAGCCATCGGTGACAAGTTTCAGATTCACAAAGGTACCATCAGGAAGATACACATAGCGCAGAAGGCGGCCGTATTTGTCGGTATTGGTAATGTCACGCGCCAACCGTACATACCCGCCCTCGAGCAGTTTTTTATTGTAGTCGGACGCTTCTTTTTCGAAGCACTCAACCGCCTTGGTGGGGTGTACCGTCTCCGGCGTGTTGACTCCGATGTAGCGGACATGCGCTCCGCCTTCGATTTCGATAGTGTCGCCGTCGATGACCTTGCTCACCCGCAGCATGCCATCGGGTGCAGGGCGGGGTGTTGCAGTGGGAGACGGAGTGTTGTGAATTGCGTCCGGCTGGGACAGCCACTGCGTATACAGTGCAGCAGCGACGAGAACGATTACGGTGATGATGCGATTGGGGGTCATCGGTAGAGCAGTGCGCGCAGTACTTCAAACTGTTTGAGTGCGCCGTCCATTGCGCGCCTCGGCAGAGGTTCGGGTACGATGCCAAGGCGTCGACAGATACTGTCGAGGTTTGCGGGACCGGGACCCAGCCGTGACCAGGCCAGTGAAAAAATATCCAGACGATGGTAGTCGGTCGCATCTTCTACGCCCGTGGCTTTGAATCCGGCATCCAGAAACGAATAGGCTAGGTACACATTATAGGAAGCGAAGATGGTTCCGGCGGTTTTCTGGGAGTAGACGGACAATGCTGTCTCAATGTCGACCGCACTACGCCATCCAGCCGGACTGTATCCTGCGACCTCCAGTGCACGCTTGGCACCGGTTTTGATGTGTGAGGGACGGACTCGCACATGGTACTGGTCGCGCACTTTGAACGATTTTTGATCCACCACCAGCACAGCCAACTCGATGATTTCGTGCACAGTCGCGTCCAGTCCCGTCGTCTCAATATCGGTGATGGCCAGCGGTCGTTCGGCAAATCGCATGGCCTTAGTATATCGCGGAGGGACTATTTCAGAAACTTGAACGAAGCAATCATGCGGCCGTAGGCGGAGACAATGTCGGGTTCTGACGACGCGGTGCCGAACTCGTAGAGCTGTGCACCTTGAACGATGAAGTGAGAGGTGACCCCGGTACCTGTCTGTGGTTGTCGTAGAGTCAGCTTGAGCCACGAGAGTCCGCCTATTTTTATGTCTTCCTTGGCGATGAGGTACGGCTCTGCTTTTGTAAGGAGGTCTTCAATGGTGCCGGTACTTTTGATGAGGCCGAGCGCGAATTGCCCAGATGCTGTGGTTGAGGGCGCCCAGCCGACACACTGCGGACCGCACACGCCGACACGCCAGTCGGGAGGATAGGCGATTGAGAATCCCATAGATGCGCTGGAGTAGGCTATCCAGTTTTTCGGTGCCGCATCGTAGACGATAGTCAGCGGGCTTATGGATGCCAGTGGCGATACAGAGGGGGAATTCACTGCGTCGGAAATGGAGGCGACCTGCGGACGGCTCACGCCACGCCATACGGCCAGCCCGGCTAACACAACGATACCTGCGACGAGGAGAATACGAGTATATGATTTCATGACGGGTATCATGGCAAAGACAAGCCCCTCTGTACAGAGGGGCAGTGGATGACTACGGAACGGTGATGTCCTGGGCCGATGTGGTGATGTCGCGGCAGTGCAGGATGTGGCCGCTGATGCGATGTAATCCGCCGCCAAGGTTTTGTTCTGTTGCACCCTGGTAGGCGCAGTCGGTGTCCGGGTGGTCTGCGTAGAACTGCGAGAGCGCTCGGCGATACTGCTCGCCCGCGGCGGGGAAGTAATGGAGTCCATTGCCGTCGGCGATGGGAGTGATGGGGTGGAGAATTGCTTCGGATGTGGGAGCGGCCGCCGGCTGCGGTTTCTTGCTCTCGAACACATAGCCGACGAACACCACTCCAAGCACTACGATGAACGAAGTCCAAAATATACGCCTTGCGCTCATGCAGACCTCCTTGGAAATGTGCAGGGTTGTTATACCACCTAGTTCTATGAATATCCAGTACGGGTGTTTTCGTTCGCAGTGTGATATACCTCGTGGAACGGGAGGTTCTTTGTCATGGTGGTATCTATTTTGTTCGTGCTTCTGCAAGCCGCACAGGTGCCCACATTCTCGACACAGGTGCAGGTAGTCGGAGTGACGATTTCGGCGACCGATGTGCGTACCGGCGCACCCGTGTCCGACCTGAAACCGGGGGACTTCGTAGTGCTGGAGGATGGAAGACGCCAGGAAATTCAACTCTTCGAGCGCAAATCGGTTCCGGCGAGCATTGTGATTCTGTTGGACACATCCTCGTCAATGAAGGGCTTGTTGCCGTCAATCCGTGACGCGGCATCCCGGCTTATTCATTCACTGCGTCCGGTTGACGAGGTACAGGTTGCCACATTCGACGAACGCTACCGTATCCTCTCTGACTTTACTACCGACCATGAAATGGCGTCGGCGTCGCTGGCGGGTGTACGACAGGGCTCCGATACTGCGCTCAACTGGGCACTGTATACGGCGACGCGCTTTCTGGAGCAGTCTCACCGCGATGAGGTGGGGCGACGGCGCATTCTCATCCTGCTGTCGGATGGCGAGAATACACACGACTCGTTCTCGTACGAGATGGCCGAGGACGCACTTCGAAGAAGCCGGGTTGTCTGCTATGTCGTGCACCTCCAGCGGATGACGCTTGAGGATCCTTCGGTATTGGTGTTGACCGACCCCGCGACGCGTTTCATCCACTCTATTGTGTACGAGACCGGCGGGCAGCTTCTGTCGGTGCGGGAGCCCTACGACCATCGCGTCATCGCCAGTGCGTTCTCCGGAATTGCCGCCGAGCTTGGCAATCAGTACCATCTAGCGTACTCCTCCTCTGCGGAGCCAACCCGAAGTGGGTGGCGCGACATCGGTGTCGTGATGACTAGCAGGAGCAATGTCCGGCTCCGGTTCCGAAGAGGGTACTATGTACCGCCGCGTCGATAACAGCCGCTCTTTTCGAAGGGCGGCTCTTTTATTGCAATCAAAACGGCTCATACAATGAGCCGTTTTGATTGCTGGTGGAGATGTGGGGAATCGAACCCCAGTCCACTACGATGCGCACACGATCTGCTACCACAGTATCCGATTTGGTGGTTCACCCGCGGATAGGGAACCGGAAAAATAACCGCGGACTATCATGTCTTAGTTTCGGCGGGTCACGACACGACTATGACCTGCCAGAGCGAGCTAGATGACACCGCAGAATCCCGTAGCAAGCGTCAGGGTGCGATGCGTCTTCAAGCCGTTAGGCGAAGGCGTAATTGGCGTTTTGATTGCCAGTTATATGTTTGACCGGTGTTTAGCGTGGTTACCAGCCGACCACGTATGGAATCGTGCGGACATGATGCAGTGTCGAAACCGATCATCCCCTTATCTAGTAGTATAGCATAGAAATTGCATTTTTACAAGCCTCGGCGTATAGTGCGAGCGGTCTTGAAATTCAGGATTTGTGAGGTGCGAGATGACACAGAAAGCGAAGAAGCCGCGAGTGAGATCTCGTGTAATCATTGCGGTCAGGGGAGTCGACGGGCAGATGGCGTTACTGTTGACGGACCGTCTGGGACGGGCGGAGCTTGCGACCCTGTCGGCTCTGACACCAAAAGATCTGTACCGAACCGTGCAGGCGGCGTTCCATGCCACAAGCCTCCTGACGCGAGTACTGTAGATAAACAGACCCCCATCCGCGAGGATGGGGGAATTTTTACTTCACGGTGGTGCACTGGGAGTTTTTGGCGGGGTTGAGCTGATCACTCATAACCTGAAGGCTCGCCCGGATGAGTGTGGCGGTCTGTTCGATATCTGCTATTGCCCGCACTGTCTGCTGGTCCGTCAGCTGTGTTGATGCCATCTGCGTTCGTGTCGCGATGACGAGCGTGCGCAGGCGCATCATGCGGTTGCGCCATGCTTTCGCCGGGAACGCGCGCCACAGGACGGCAGCGCAGGGAAGCGCCGCGCGTCGTATGAGCACCTTGTACGCTTTGCCATCGCGCTCCAGCACGAGCGGAATCGTTTCCGGGTGATCGGAGAGGTAGTACAGAACCGCCTTGGGTTTCAGGGTATCGACGGGGATGTCGCCGATTGCCGTGATGCGGTCGCCCGGACGGATACCATCGGTGAAGGCCGGCGATTCCCGGAATACTGCCACGATGAATGTATGTCGCTTTGGCAGGCCATCCGCTCCGATACCCAGCTCTTCTGTGCGCATGGTGAATCCCAGGTGGGGATAGTCGGGCGTGACTCCCATGCGGGTAGGAAGTTCTGTGATGATAGCGCTGATGAGTAGTACGGTTTCATCGTACGCGGCCAGCAGACGGTCCCGGGATGGGAGCGTCGGTTCCGGCGTCACGAGGGTCGCCTGCAGCAGAAGTACGAGTGCCAAATGCACGGGTGCCTCCTTGGAAAAGAGCTACTCCTCGTTCATACCACGTTGATGAGAACGCGCAACATCTTTTTTCTTGATGCTCTCGCGCTTGTCGTATTTTTTCTTGCCGCGGGCAATGCCGATTTCCAGCTTCACCAGGCCTTTCTTGGCGTATAGCCGCAAGGGAACCAGGGACACTCCGTGGGATTGCGCGAGACCTATGAGAGACGCAACTTGGCCTCTGCTCATGAGCAGTTTACGGTCGGCTTGTTCCTGATACTCGGGAGGTACATTGGCGGGTTGGTATGGTGCGATGGTCGCGCCGACCAGCCACGGCGCACCTCGGATGATGCGCACATACGCGCCCTTGATGCTCACCTTGCCGGTCTTGATGCTTTTTACCTCGTATCCGTGCAACACCAAACCCGCCTCGATGGTCTGGAGGATTTCGTAGTCGAAGCGCGCGCGTGGGTTGGTGGCGAAATCAGACATACTTTACAAACTAACCTATTTAGTGTACAGTATAGTTAGGTTTTTGCCAATCTCGGTGAAGACAAAGGGAGGTGTATATGGCGAACATCGGAGGGCATGCCAGGGATGTTCTGTTCGTTCTCGGCGTGGTCTGCGCAATGGCGGTCGGAGGCGTAGTCGGGGTGTACTGCACCTGGGGTCTCATTCTGGTGCTAAGTGTTGTGCTGGGCATTGTGTTCTTCATCAGTGGCTCCAGTCTCGATAGCAGGACCAGCGGGCACCTGCATGTGTTCGTCCCTGTTTCAATCCTGCTGTTTCTGATCACCAGCTGGTGCTCGTTCTGGATCAGTCTCGCCGGCGTGTTGCGGAAGTAGCGAGCGTTGGGAGGGGGTCCCGCCATGGCGGGACCCTTTTTTATTCCTGCAAAACAAGCGCGCGGCGAAACGGCGGGATACACTGCACGGTGAGCCAGCCGACGAGCATGCCGATGAGTGCGGCGCCCAGGATATCGCTTGGCCAATGGACGCCGCCCATAACACGGGCAATGCCCATAACGAGCGCTCCCGCAAAAAATACATATCCCCAGCGTTTATCGTATCGGTAGAGTGCCATGGCCAGTGCAAAGAAAAATATCGCGTGTCCCGACGGAAAAGATTGGAAATTCTCGCCTGCGTCGGTTCCGATGAGATTGCGGACACCGTCGAGGGTGACGAAAGGGCGTGCACGCTGTACAAACAAAAGGATAAGTGACTTGACCGCAAGCCGTGCGATGATGGCCGCGCCAAACGCTGCCACACACATCCGGATGCGCCGTACCGGCCAGAGGGCGAGAACGACAAGCAGTGTGCCCAGTACATATTGAAGATACGAAGCCATGAACACGATGACGCCGTCCCAAAAGGCGCTATGACCGGCCAGACCATTGAGCGCGCGAAAAAGAGTGAGGTCCACAGTAGATTGTTATTCAGGGTAATCGGGGATCTTCGCATCCAACTTCTGCTGTATCGTTTTAAATTCCTTATCGGCTTTTTCGAATTTTTCACTAAGCACTGCGAATCCTGGCATGTCGGATATTTTCTCATGCATGGCGGCATATACGAATAATTCTTGAAATGCCCCTTCCATGTCCCTGCGTGCCTGTTCATACGCGGCATCCATCCGGAGAGCCTCAGCGTGGTCTCTCGTCTCCAGTGCGATCAATTTTTTCTTTATAGCTTTAATCCTAGAGAGCAGTTTAGGATTAGAGTAAAATCCCAATGTGCCGCCGTTATATATCGTAAAAGCGTGTTGTCTAAGGAGGTCGCCGCGGGACTTATCCCAATCCGTCTCGTGGTTACGTGCTGAGTCGTTTAGTTCTTTCTCTAGAACCTGATCAATAACATTTGGGTCACCTGGAAAGTGTTTAATTTCGTTGATTAATTCCTCCATAACCTCGATTTCCACCCTTTTCGTTTCAGGTGTCAGCTCTCGCTCACCAAACTTTTTTATCATTAGGTTGTTTTTGTCTACTTCTGCTCGGAAGGACTTTCTAAGCTCCTCTTCAGTGGAGGAATATGTTGGTTGTTTAAATAATTTTTTAAATGGGTTTTCCATGATTTTTTATTTTCTTTCTTCCAGGGTGACTTCCGTGACGGATTCTTTGCCGTCACGCAGATAGGTGAGCGAGATAGTGTCGCCGACCTTGTGTTTCTGGAGCATGTCGGTCAAATCCATGCCCGCGGCGATTTCAGTCTTGTCCATGCGTGTGACGATATCGTGCTCTTTCAGGCCCGCCTTGTCGGCAGGAGATTTTATTTGCACCGCTTGAGCGTCGGGACGGTGGTCGCGGATGACCATGGCACCGTGGTCGCATGTCAATGTGTAGCGATGAGACAGCTCGGGTGTCAGCATGACATACATGAGCCCCAGGAATGGCTTGATGATGCGGCCATGGGTGACGATGTCCTGCAAGTCACCTTTTGCCCAGTCGATGGGGAGCGCGAATCCGATGTTTTGTGCCCCGAAAATAACGGCCGTGTTGATGCCGACAACTTCGCCGTCGAGATTGATGAGCGGGCCGCCCGAATTGCCCTGGTTGATGGCCACATCGGTTTGGATAACACCGCGGAGTTGTTCCATGTGTCCGCCGGGCGCTCCGCCAAGGGACGCCGAGATACTGCGCGCGAGGCCGGACACGATGCCTTTGGAGACGGAGTTACTGAACAGACCGAGCGCATTGCCGATGGCGAAGACGGTCTGACCGAGTTCGATATTGTTGGATTTCGCGAGCTCCACATAGGGTAGTTTCTTTTTTCCTTTCGGCATATCAATGCGCAGTACCGCGATATCATTGATAGGATCGCGACTTAGCACTTTCGCGTTGTGTTCGCTGCCGTCATTCATTACCACGGCATACTCGGCTTCGGCATCGAACACGACATGTTTGTTGGTGAGTATCAGGCCGTCGGGGTGCACGATAAATCCGGAACCGCCGCCAACTTTGACCCGCTGACCGGCGCCATCTTCCACATCACCCATCATGAACGGGTTGAACAGTTGCGATGGGTTGATGTCGCGCATGCGAGGCAGGTATTTTGACACGACAATACTGACGACCGCGGGTGCTGCTTTCTTGACCGCGTCGATAGAGAGCGTGTCGAATGTCTTCGCATCCATGCTGACATTATAATGAATGGATTACTTTTCGCAACAAAACTGATATATTTTACTGCATATGTTCCGACAATGGTTACAGGAAACGCTGACACGCCTGCACCCAGGACACCTGTTTGATGTGCTGGTGCCGCCCAATGTCTCTATGGGGGACTACAGCGTCAACCTCGCTTTTGTGCTGGCAAAAAAGGAAAAGAAGAATCCGCATGAAGTTGCGCAGGCGTTATGTGATGCGCTAACAGGTCAGGGCGGCGACATGGTTGAGCGTTGTGAGGTCGCAGGGCCCGGATTCGTGAATGTCTTCCTCAAAGATAGCTATTTGCAGTCCCAAATTGGAGCGACGAAAATTCCGACTATCGGCAAGGGTAAGAAAGTCATCGTGGAATATTCGGCGCCCAACATCGCCAAGCCGATGCATGTGGGACACCTGCGCAGTACCATTATCGGCGATGCGCTCGCTCGCGTGTATCGCGCTCTTGGGTATGATGTTGTGCGGTGGAATTATCTGGGCGACTGGGGCACGCAGTTCGGAAAACTCATCGCTGCATATCGGAAGTGGGGGAATCAGGAAGAGCTGGACCGCGATCCCATCGGCACGATGCTGAAATTGTATGTCCGGTTCCACGATGAACTGAAAACCGACCCGTCGCTGGAGACCATCGGACAGGAAGAATTCCGAAAACTGGAAGCAGGAGACAAGGACAACCGGGCGCTGTGGAAGTCGTTCCGAGACCACTCCCTCAACGAATTCAATCGTATCTATTCCGAGCTGGGCGTGGAGTTTGATGTATATAAAGGAGAGAGCGACTATGAATCGGCGTTAGCGGGGGTTCTGGAACAGTTAGAAGAGAAAGGACTAGCTAAAGAGAGCCAGGGCGCACTCGTGGTTGACCTGGAGTTATTCGGACTGCCGGTCGCGATGGTACGCAAGACCGACGGGGCAACACTGTATCTAACCCGCGATATCGCGTCGTTGGAGGACCGTATCTCGTCACAGAAGCCAGACAAGATACTATATGTGGTGGCAAACCAGCAGGCACTGCATTTTGAGCAGTTGTTTGCGGTTGCACAGCTATTAAAGCTGGGGCCGACGCAGTTGTCGCATGTAAAGTTTGGGATGGTACTGGGAGATGACGGCAAAAAACTTGCGACGCGTGAGGGTAATACTGTTGCGCTTCAGGATGTCATCGATGAAATCGTCCGACGGGCATCTGCGGTGGTGCGCGTGAAGAATGATTCGCTGTCTGACGATGAGGTGGCACAGATTGCGCAGACCGTTGGCATCGGCGCGTTGAAGTACAACGACCTCCGCCAGCATCCGTATTCGGATATCGTGTTCGACTGGGATGCGATGCTGGACCTCGGGGGAAACTCCGGGCCGTATTTGCAATATGCCTACGCGCGGCTGTCAGGGGTCCTGCGCAACGCAGGAAGCGACAAGCTAAAAGCTAAAAGCTACCAGCTTTCCCATCCGACCGAACGGGCTCTGATGCGGCATCTGCTTGATTTCGGCGATGCGGTTGCCGCGTGTAGCCGTCTGCACACGCTGAACGGTCTGGCGTTGTATTTGTATGAGCTGGCCGAGATTTCTAACCGATTCTATGAACAGGTACATGTTAACGAGGACGAAAATCTTCCGCGTAAGGCGGCACGGTTGAAACTCATTACCGTCGTGAAGGACACGCTCAAGCAGGGGCTGGACCTGCTGGGTATCAAAACTCTTGAACGGATTTAGGAAGAGCGCTCTTTGCGCAACGCCCAGAGCGACAGCAGAAGTGCGCCGCCAATATCGGATGCGAAATCGCCCATTGTGTCGGACAGATCACCGCCATGGAAGAAGCGATACCAAACCGGGTGCGCGGTAATGGTGAAGTTGCTCACGTACTCTGCCCATTCCCAGACAACTCCGATAAGCGTAGTAATACCGACAAAAATAAGCACCTGCTTCCAGGCGGTCATGTGGGTTACTTCGTTCTGCAGGAGAGCAAGTGCAAACCAGGCGGCCACAACCCCTCCTATAACATGAAGGACTTTATCAAAATGGGGGATGCTATCGTACAGACCTAACCACTCACCAAAGAAAAATGCAATGGACAGTACGATGAGTCCGACAATGAAGGGCGTGGAGGTTCGCAGATGTTTCAACATGAGAATCAATAATAACACGCGTACAGTAAATTGACAAAGAAATGTTAATGGCGTATGACTTACCAGTTCCTTCCCAAATGGGATGCATCGGAGGACGATATGCGCTTTGAGACGGTGGCCCTGTTGTGTGCGATTGCTTCACCCCTGACGGCCGGTGATCGACCCATAGCGTTCGGTCTGGAGGTCGGGTTTGCCAACCAGCAGAGGATGTTCGGTTCCGGTGCCCCGGTTTCCGGAGTACAGATGGGCATCCTGCATGTGCAGGTGCTTACGAGTCTGGCCCATCGGCCGGAGCGGACTTTGCGGTCATTCCAGCTGGTCAACGAGCTGACGCTGGCGCAGTCCATCCGTCCCGGTTCCCGATTCGTGTTCGGACTTTCCGAGATTGCCCGGTTCAACTTCGCCATTTCTCGGCGATGGTCCTGGCATATCGATAACGGCTTGGGTATCAGTTCATCCGGACTGCGTGTGCGCGAGAACGATGGGTGGATGCAGTATCTGCTCCAGACGGGGCTGGGCGTTACGCGGTGCCGGCCCGTCGGCGGGTTCTGTACGCTGGCCCAATACCGGCTTACGCACCTTTCGAATAACGACACCACACCGCCGAACGATGGTCTGAATCTACACGCCGTGTTTGTCGGCATGAACTTCTAGTTTTTGCCGAGGCGCCCCACACAAGGGCGCCTTTTTTAATGAAAAGACGCCTATTCTTTCGGATAGGCGTCGTGCGGGGTCGGCTTGCACTTCTTACAGGGACGATAGCCCTGCCGAATCGCATCTTCCCACGAAAGAAAGAAGACCCGATTCTCTTTCTTCATGCGTAGCCCGGACTTACAGTCCAGACGGCCAAAGATTTTGCCCGGTTTCCAGCCCGCATACTGACCACGGACTTTAAAGACCTTCTTTTTCACTTGAACCTCCGTTGGGAAACTAGCAAACTAAAATACGAGTTGCAATGTAGAGGGATTCGGCCGCGACTCAAAACCCGACCAGTCGTCGAAATTGTAGGAGGGATTCACCCTACGGTAAACGGCTCACCCGTGAGCCGTTTCCTCCAGGCTCCCGCCCTCGCGATGACATCCTCTGATGTCATAACCGCTCCGGGCTTCGAATCCCTCCCCACCCACATACCGCAGTAACCAAAAGGCCCGTAGTGGGCCCTTTGGTTACTGTAGTTGCGGGGGAGGGATTCGAACCCCCGACCTTCAGGTTATGAGCCTGACGAGCTGCCGCTGCTCCACCCCGCGAGGGCTATGATAGGCCAAAAATGCCGATTACACAAGCGGCCGGGTTGATAAAAGCGCGAAAATGCGATATGATGCGAATATGCTGGCCGGTGTAGTTCAACGGTTAGAACAGGTCACTCATAACGATCAGACGGAAGTTCGACTCTTCCCACCGGCACAACTGTACATATGGAAAAAGGATTTGAGTATCAACTGCACACACTGCCATCGGGTCTGCGCCTGGTGACGGTTCCGATGCCCGCGGCCAAGACGGCCACGGTGCTGGTGCTCGTCAAATGCGGCTCGAAATATGAGACCAAAGATTTTGGCGGTATTTCTCACTTTCTGGAACACATGATGTTCAAGGGGACCCAACGCCGACCGGGTTATTTGGACATCAGCCGCGAACTCGATGGCATCGGTGCCAGTTACAATGCGTTTACCAGCAAAGAAGTGACCGGGTATTTCGCAAAGGCTGCCGCCACGAAGCTGGATACTATCATGGATGTGGTGTTCGATATCTTTCTGAATTCCAAGCTGGATGAGGGAGCCATGGAAATCGAACGGGGACCCATCAACGAAGAATTGCGCATGCGACGCGATGACCCGCAACAGCACATCGGGCGCCTATTTGAAGAACTGTTGTACGGCGACCAGCCCGCGGGATGGGAGATTGGCGGCACACAGGAGTCAGTCAATTCGATGAAAGCGCCGGACCTGCGTCGCTGGTTTGATACGCATTATGTAGCGGAGAATACCATCATCGCAGTGGCCGGCGGTATTGACCCCGAAAAGGTCAAAGCAAAGGTGGAGCAGGCATTCTCAAATATTCGACAGGCCGAAAAATCAAACAAGCTCGCCGTCGTGGAGACCCAGAAGGTTCCGGCAATTAAAACAGCATCAAAAGATGTAGAACAGCTGTATGTCAGTGTGGGTGTTCGCGGCTACACCATGTTTGATGAACGCCGGTTCCCGGCTAACCTGATGGCGCAGATATTAGGCGGGGGGATGAGCTCGCGGCTGTTTGACGAGGTTCGTCAGAAACGAGGGCTGGCCTATTATGTATGGGCGGGCAACACCAACTACACCGATTCGGGGTATTTCGAGGTCAGTGCGGGTCTGAACCAATCAAAAGCAGCCGAGGGCATCAAAGTTATTCTGGCGGAGATGGCAAAAGTTGCCGTACAAGGCGTCACACAAGAGGAACTGAAGCGTGTCAAAGATCAGGCGGAAGGACGCATGGCGTTCACGCTGGAGAGTACCAGCGGCGTTACTGATGACTACGGTGGTTCGGTGCTGTTCTACGATAAAGTCATTACCCCGGAAGAGGAATTGGCAAAAATTCAAGCCGTCACGCAGGATGATATTAAAGCGGTTGCGGCCGATATTTTTACGGACGAGCGTTTGAACATAGCAATTATCGGCCCTTCGGTGGATAGCGACTCATTTCAGAAGGTGCTAACATTTAGATAATATTTATGGCAGAAAACCAGCAAATCGATATCTCAACCGCGAGTATCTTCCGAGCCATTCTCGTGGTGCTTGCGCTCGTGTTGCTGTATCTGTTGTCGGATGTGGTGGTGATTCTGTTGTTTTCCATTGTCATCGCTTCGGCCGTTTCACCGTTTGTAACCTGGTTCCAGAAGATGGGCGTTCCCCGTATCTTCGGCGTGCTCTCGCTGTACCTCATGGTGCTGGCGACCGTGGTGGTGCTGTCGTCGCTCGTGTTGCCTTCGGTGTTGAGCGAGCTGTCCAATATATCCGTCTACATCCCGAAGATTACCAATCAACTGGCTACCTCGCTTGATACGGTACAGCAGGGCGCTCCTAAGTATTTCGATTTTGTATCAGAAATCCAGAACATTCTCGGGATGCTTTCGGGGTATCTCCAGCAGTTCTCGCAGTCGGCGTTCAACCTGGCAATCGGCGCGTTCGGCGGGCTGTTCTCATTCATTGCGATTATTGTCATCTCATTCTATCTGTCGGTGATGAAAAACGGCATTCAGAATTTTCTCGCCGCAATCGTGCCCGAACGCTATGAGGGGTACGTCACTGACCTCTGGCGGCGCGTGGAGATTAAAGTTGGTCTGTGGCTCCAGGGTCAGCTGCTCTTGATGCTCATTGTTGGCCTGCTGGTGTATGTGGGGCTCACCCTGTTAGGTGTCAAATTCGCGCTGGTATTCGCCATCCTAGCGATGCTTCTGGAAATTGTGCCTATCGCAGGCCCGGTGTTGGCGTCTATTCCGGCTATCCTGATGGCATTCACTCAGTCGCCCATGCTGGGACTATGGGTACTCATCATGTGGATTGTCATTCAGCAGATAGAAAACCATCTGCTAACGCCATTGGTGTTGGGAAAAACAATCGGCCTCAACCCTGTCGTTGTTATCTTGGCGATTCTTACCGGGGCGCAGCTTGCCGGCATCGTCGGAGCGCTCTTGGGCGTGCCGGTTGCGACGATTATCGTCGAACTGCTCGATGATATGGCCCGGCTGAAGACGAGTCGAAAAACGGGATAGTATGGCCATCCTCTATATCGTCGCGACGCCTATCGGCAATCTTCAGGACATCACTCTGCGGGCGCTTGAGGTACTCACCTCGGCTGATGCCATCTACTGCGAGGATACCCGCGTCACGGCAAAGTTATTGGCCCATTTCGATATCGCAAAGCCATTACATGCCTATCACCAGCATAGCGATGAGAGGGTGGTGACACAGATCGCCGATGCGCTGGGTAAAGGGAAAACACTTGCGCTGGTCAGCGACGCGGGAACTCCCGGCATCAATGATCCGGGCGGCCGGTTAGTCCAGCAGGTGCTCGCGCTCGTCCCTGATGTGCAGATTATACCGATTCCCGGAGCCAATGCGGCAGTTGTCGCGCTGTCGGCCAGCGGATTTCCGGCAGATCGGTACCAATACTGGGGGTTTGTGCCGCACAAGAAGGGGAGGCAGACATTTTTTACGGATCTCGCCAAAACCGAAGACACTGTCGTGTTCTATGAATCAAAGCATCGTGTCCTCAAGACGATGCAGCAGATGCAGGAAGCGTTGGAAAAGGCCCAAACGCCCGACCGGCCACTCATGGTGGCACGTGAGCTGACGAAGAAGTTCGAAACCCTCTATCGGGGTACCGCCGCACAGGTAGCACCACAACTGATTGGCGACAATGGCTTAGGGGAATTTGTCGTTGTTGTCGGACCGAAAGGTTGGAAGTAATCGAATTCTGTGGCATGATACGGGCCAATGGCCCGTTTTTATATCACGACGCCTATTTTCTATGTGAATGCACGACCGCATATCGGTCACGCATACACTATGATTGCCGCTGATGCGGTTGCCCGCTACCATCGAATGTTGGGAGAGCCAACCTACTTTTTGACGGGTACTGATGAGCATGGAACCAAAATTGCTCGGGCTGCCGAGCAGGCAGGCGTGGCCCCCAAGGAGTTTACCGACCGTATTGCCGGCTCATTTGCGGATATGGCGCTCGAACTGGGCATTTCAAATGACCAGTTCATCCGTACGACTGACCAAGAGCTGCATTGGCCCGGAGTGATTGCTCTCTGGCACAAACTGGAGGCCTCTGGTGCCTTATACCGAGGTTCATACGAAGGACTCTATTGCGTCGGCCACGAAGCATTTATCAGGAAATCAGACCTTATTGACGGTCTCTGTCCCGACCACAAGACCAGCCCGGAGCTCATCCGGGAGGATAACTGGTTCTTTGCCCTTTCCCGCTACAAAGATCAAATTCGACGGCTGTACGAGAGTGGCGATATGAGAATATTGCCTGAATCGCGGACGAAAGAGGCACTCAATATGCTCGATGAGCTCGAAGACATAAGCTTTTCGCGACCCCGTAAAGACCTGACCTGGGGAATCCCGGTGCCGGGAGACGATTCGCAGACCGTCTATGTTTGGTGTGATGCGCTGACGAACTATCTTTCGGCGATCGGCTTCGGCCGTTCTGAAGAATACCAGCAATGGTGGCCTGCAAATGCCCATGTCATTGGAAAGGACATCCTTAGGTTTCACGCCATTATATGGCCCGGGATGTTGCTTGCAGCAGGGCTGGCAACGCCCGAAAGCCTCTTGGTGCATGGCTTTATCACTGTCGACGGTCAAAAAATGTCCAAAACCATTGGCAATGTCATCAATCCATCTGAGCTGGTGAATCAGTACGGTCTGGATCCGGTGCGCTACTTTTTACTGCGGGAGATTCCCTCCAACGAAGACGGCGATTTTTCCTATAAAAACCTGGAGAATCGGTACAATACGGACCTCGCGAACGGACTGGGGAACCTTGTGCAGCGTGTTGCGACACTCGTGGCTACCAAAATGTCAGGAAAAGGAGTCTATGGGGCAGATTTGGAAGCGACAGAGGCATCTTTAGTGCAGATATTGGATGATACCGACTACAAGAAGGCTTTTGAGCAGTTCCGACTGCATGATGCGACCGCGAATGTGTGGGAAAAGATTGCATTGGCGAACGCGTATCTCAACGATCGCCAGCCGTGGAAGCAGGAAGGGGAGGCACGGTACAAAACCCTCATAACTACGGTCGCAATGATAGCTCACATCGCATGGGTCCTCCAGCCCTTCATGCCCACCACTGCCAAGAAGGTCGCGGAAGTTTTCGGTGTTCCGCTGGATGCGCAGCTCGCCGATAGCCAGCACATTTCGGTCACCCTGCCGGAGCCGCTGTTTCCGAGAACTGAGAGGAAATAGCCCGTAGCGGGAATACTAGATAAAAGCCATATATTTCAAGCATTTTAAGCATATTTCTTTTCTCGCCGTATGTGAATAATAGACAGAATAAAGAGCATCATGAAAATCATAGACACACACTGCCACCCACAGATGTCCCAATATGACTCCGACAGGGACGAGATTATCCGCCGAGCGCTTGATTCCGGCATCGGGATGATCTGCGTTGGTGTTGATTTGGCAACAAGTAGGCAAGCAGTAGATCTCGCCGAGCGATATGAAGGTTTATATGCGTCAGTAGGATTGCATCCGAACGACAATCTGAACGAGGCATACGACCAAGATGCATATCTTGAAATCGCTCGACATCCAAAGGTAGTCGCAATTGGTGAAATCGGTCTGGACTATTATCGGACCACTGAACCGGGCAAGCGTGAGTTTCAGAAGAGTCGCTTTGCTCAACAGCTTAACCTTGCGCGTCTCGTCAGCAAACCCGTCATCATACATTGTCGCGATGCTCACAACGACATGCTCTCTATGCTACCGACTACCGGCGGCCTAACTTCGAAAGATTCAGCACAACCGGAAAAGCATCCCGGCATTACCCGCTCTGCTGACGAGCTAACTTTTAAGAATTCAGAGAAAGCGAGTAGATATCATGGCGTTATTCACTCGTTTACCGGCACACCAGAACAGGCGCGTGCGTATATAGAAAAAGGGTATTACATCGGACTGAACGGTATCGTCACATTCTCTAAGGAATACGAGGAGATGGTGCGTTCGATACCCCTCGACCGTATGCTTCTAGAGACTGATTCCCCCTATTTAGCACCGGCCCCATACCGGGGAAAACGGAATCAACCCCTCTATGTGGATATTATTGGTAACCACATAGCCGCCATCATCGGGGAGGATCCCTCGAGGGTCTTTAGCGCTACGACCCGTAATGCAGAACTCCTATTTAGTATTATAGAGTAGTATTGTATATGTACGAACAAGTAGGTATGTACATACTAGAAGAATATACAAGTTGTGACTTATTATTAGTAGAGTCGTTTTCTGAAATTGTCGTACTGTGGTGGCGTGGATGTATCGGGCAGATTTCCTGATCCATACTAGTTCTGAGGGTTATTTCTCGACTTTCGGACATTTTTTGCCGTTATTCGTCTCAATGAGCAAAAATAGGCAAATATTGCCTATTTTACTACCTATTCCCATTCAATCTGACCAAGAAGTCTCATGTCTCGGGGGCCTCGTGTGTCTCCGGCAGTCTCACGCCTCTCTAGGGCTGCTCATGCGAGTGGAACGGCTGGCCGCATCTTATAAGAAATAAACGGCTCACAAGGTGAACTGTTTAAATTTACGAGTTACACACTCTTGTTCATCCCAGAGGTTCCAAGCCACACGCCTGGCATATCGACCCTCCGGATCCTCCGGGAACTTCCCACACGGGACTTCTTCTGGTCGCAGGATAGTTACTCGGAAAAGCCAGGCTATCTTCCGTAGGGCAGCCGTCTACGAAGGAGGGGAAAGGAGGTTGTCGGGGGCGCTAAAAAGCCCCGCTCACGCTCATTGTGCGACATAAAAAACTTATCCACAAATAATCAGAAAAGCTAAGCGGGCCGTGGTATAATGTATCCATCCGATAGTATGTCGGTGGTGGTCTCAAGAAAAAAATGAACCAATCTAAATCAAATCGGCTTGCCAGGATATTCCTTCCTCAACGGACCTTTTTCGGTGCAGGAGCTTTGAGCGGGGTAGGTTCACCTGTTAGTGGCATCTCATGCTTATTATCAGCTATCTGTGGCGAGGTCACTCCGCCGTTTAACCTTGCTAGAGCTGTATACAAATTATCTTCACTTCAAATCGCAGCCGGGAGGTTGTCCGGGGGCATCCTCGGACTTCGCCGGTGATTTCTCGACCCGGCTGTTACGGAATCAGCCACACGATCCAGGGACACGACATGTCTTGGCCTCAAACTGCCGTAGTCCGGTCCTAACGCTTAACGGGTAGGCTGAAAATATCTCCGTGAAAATATGTCATTACTACACGAACCGAATATTAAGTAATATCGATTCTTTGGCATTATTGTTGATATATCGCAATCTCTTACCGGAGGGCAGATGTCATCTTCACCATGCCATGGAATGTCTGTCAACGGACTCCGCAGACCCCAATTTTTTGGGTAGGTGCATGAGCTTAAACTTATCCACAAATTGAGAAAAGAAGACTAGGCGGGGCGTGATAAAATATGGCTATCGGCTGGGCGTCAAAAAGCGTGATTAAATGGGGATAAAATGCATCCGATAGTGTATCGGCCGTAGTCTGAAAAATAAAAAAATCTCTGTGTCCGAAGAAAGGGAAATTGAGGGAGAAAAAGTTTTCAACGGGGTCCACTACCTCTCTCTGACGGAGGCCGCCAAAGGCACTCCGTACTCACAGGAATACTTGAGTCTTCTCGCCCGGCGCGGGAAATTGTCGGCGCGCAAGCTCGGACGCAATTGGTATGTCACGCAGAGTTCTGTATCGCAATATCTTGGTCAGCGTGTCAATCAAAATATCGCCGAGAACCAGGATATCCATCTTGCCGTAGCGTCTGCCCCAATTCCAAAACTCGCGCCTGCACCGGCACCCCTGCTATCGCCCATACAGCAACAGCCGGTGGCTGTTCTGGCCACCTCACCTGTCTACGGGATTGGTGGGCAAACCTCAAGAAGAGGTCGGCATCATGCTTTTGCATACGCTCTCGCAGGGATTTGGCTGTCGTTGGCCGGTTTCACGCTTGCCGATATGCCTACATATCAGATCTCTGCTCTCGTGAACACCGGAAACCGGATTGTAATAGCCGTTGGGCAATTCCTTGATGTCGGACAACACCTTGCCTCGTGGTCTCCCTTCCCTGTCACTTCCCAACCAATCTTTCCGCCAGTTGGCGGACCGATAATCGTCACCAATGCCCCGACCCGAGCCCAACTCCTCTCGGTAGTCGAAGAGTACTTTCAGCAGGGACTCCCGCCCGAGGTCATCGCACAACTCCAGGGACCCAAGGGAGACACCGGACCGGCAGGTCCCCGAGGTCTCTCTATCCAGAGCACCAGTAGTGGTGGCGGTGGGGGCATCACCACCATCCCCGACGATCTCTCCCTCGTGACCCTGACCGTTTCCGATACGACCACCCTCTCTTTCCTCACCGTTACCGATCAGACCTTACTGGCCGCCACCTCTGTCTCTGCTAACTTCGAGGTTTCCGGATATGTCTCGGCTTCACAATTTGTCCTCCCCGCCATCACCGGGGGCACCCTCGGTGACTGTGATGCGGAGGGTCAAACCCTCAACTGGGATGCAACTACCATGAAGTTCTCCTGTCTCACCGATAATACCTCTGCCGGTGCAGGGGTGAGCACTATTCAACTGTCTGATCTAACCGTCGAGGGCGCTGCTAATACCATCGATTTTACCGGGGCTCATTTTACCGTTACCACTGATCCGGCTGGCGAGGCGAATATCGGCCTGAATTGGGCAGCCGGCGGCCCCGCCTCTCGCAGTATCGCGCAGAATATCACCGGTGCCTGGACCTTCACC
>CAYZRE010000009.1:0-15252 GCA_964479835.1 uncultured Candidatus Saccharibacteria bacterium
AAGAAATGCGTGCTGCTCTGTAAAAATTGCCATACCGAAGTGGGGGCAGGATTGGTGAAGGTGTGATTTTACAACTGAATCTAGAATAAGGCTCCGGGATAGCTCAATGGTAGAGCAGCGCCCTGTGACGAATCGCAGCTCTTACGGGAAACTGTAAGATGAACTCCTGGGGATAACGGTGAAGCCCCTTCGACAGGTCCTGTCGCGAGGTAATACCGTGGGAACCCTGCAAACGGCGGGGGCTCCGTAGAGACTAGATACCGAGGCGCCTAATCCTTTTCGGAATGGCGAAGATATAGTCCACACCAGTATGAAAATACCGGATAACGTGTAAGGCGATGGTTCCAGGTTCGAGTCCTGGTCCCGGAGCTTTGTTCTAGATATATAGTATGACCCGAAAGATTATAATCATAGCGGTGATTCTCTTTAGTTTTTTTGTCGGCTATACGGTATGGTTTAATGTAACAAGAGAGGCAAAAGCAGATAACCGTCTTCGTGCAGTCGCTGCGGAATTACCTAGATTTAATGGTGTGTCCCTCGCGGAAGCAGGAGGCGCCCACGATGTAGATTGCTATGAGGAAGATCATTCTTGGTGCCTCGCGATAACTCTGGTTGTACCTTTGGGAGCAAGTCAAAATAGAGCGGATAGCAACCCTTTCATTGTGAAATTCTTTTCAGATGTGGAATCTGCTGGCATGCAGTGGATTTATCCAATCTCTGAACAACCGACAGGAAATCAAACGAGATTATTTGTGAGAAATAATCGAAAATATAAAATTAGTTATGGTCTTGAGTTTGATCAAAAAACTATTTGGGTATCTCTGGTAGAGTACTAGGGTGAGTCCTGGTCCGGAGTATAGAAAAAAGAACGGCTCATCGATTGCCGACAATAAAAAAGCCGGACTCACGATGAGTCCGGCGGTTGCCGCTACAGCTTTGGCTTGGAGAAGGTGATGGTGCCGTAGGCGGCGTACTTGCCGTCCATTCGGCGCACGGTGACCTGCACGGTCAGGCCGCCTCTGGTCTCGGTTTCCGTCACCACGCGGGCCGAGGCGGTCATCACGTCGCCGGCCTTGACCGGACGCAGACAGGAGATGTCCAGACGGACGGCGGGCGTGTGGCCGGCGGGGATGTACGACATGGCGGCGTACACGGCGGCGAAATCGGCCAGGGTGGTGATGATGCCGCCCTGCACAATGCCGTCTACGATGAGGAACCAGTCCTGCACGTCCAGCGAGATGACCGCGTAGCCCCTCCGAAGCATCCGGAGCTCGGCTCCGAGCTCGCATCCCAGGGGCTCTTTGTAGAAGCGCTCTTTCAGCTGGGCCAGGCGATCCTGACGAACGACCTCTTCTTTGCGGACGACAGTCGTTTCTTGCACAGGCACCTCCAGTGACACCTCTTCTATACTCTATTTCTTTTATTGAGTCAAGTTCGAACCTTACTATTCAGGTTCAGGGAGTTCGGGCTTGGGCAGTAGTTCAGGCTTCGGCAGAAGTCTGACAGCCACCTCCTTCGCTCTTTGGAGCCCGGGGGATATGCCTTCAGGAGAGGCATGTTCCGGAGCTCCGCATCTGAACATCAGCGAGCGGAGAAAGCCATGAGGATGTTTGCTCCCATCGACCCAGCCTCTTTTTTGTCCCTCTGCTTCTTTCGCGTGTTCCTCTACCACGCTTTTCGGATTAAATCCCGCCCGTACGCCGACTTCTACTGAAAGGTAGTCTGCCTCCAGCTCATGAATCGAAGCTTGTTGAGTAAGCAGTTGTAATCTTGCCCGGGCGTCTTGTCGAAGCATCATGAGGACGCGTACTTCATTGTGAGTAAATGGCGGGGAGGTCGAGGGACTGATGGTTCTGAACAAGAGATCATCCTCAAGCGTATAGAGCTTTTTGAGGGTCTCGAGCCTTGTTTCGTGTCTCAGCGCGATATGGGCAATCTCATGTGCCAGCACGAATGCCAGGTAGTCGTCCGAAGGTGTCTGAATGATTGCACCCAAGCTTATGGCAATAGGGCCACCCGGTGCGGCCATAGCGTTCAGCACCTCGTGGTCGTACAGGTAAATTTCATAGGCGAATTCTTGTGCATACGATGGGAATTGTGCAAGAATTTTTTTGAGCAACGACTCCAGGTATTCTGAAATCTGGGGATCCCTGAAAACCTGGATTCGTCTACCGAAGACTACCGAGAGACCCATCCCAAGCTCCCCGACTCTTTGTTTGCCAATCCCTACTTCCTCTTCCGTGCTGTACATATTGGGGCCCGGCTGAGGAAATTCGGAGGTGAGCAGGCCGCAGGGTACCGATTGAGCGCAGGCAGGGT
Organism: uncultured Candidatus Saccharibacteria bacterium; assembly: GCA_964479835.1. Classification (GTDB taxonomy): domain Bacteria; phylum Patescibacteriota; class Minisyncoccia; order 2-02-FULL-40-12; family GWA2-44-9; genus JAGOPO01. The sequence goes on from CAYZRE010000009.1 coordinate 2,320, forward strand.
GTGCCGTCAGAGAGGCGACAATCGTCAACAAGAAAACCGCGCTTAGCGTTCTCATGGGGACCTCGTTTTTAAAGGAAATCTTCTTAGTGCTCTAACATAATCATCGGGGTATGTATACTTGCCCGGATTATTGAGCTGGGGCGGGATATTGACATAAAATTATATTAGTTTATCATATACTTACTCACGAGGATTGGCCTCGGGGGAATGAAAGGACGCTCTTCACGGAGCGCACAAGGGTGATGTATGGGGTTGTTCGGTGGCAACCACAAGGTTGCCGAAGATAAAGACCACAAGGTGTACGAGGGGACGAGCGGCTCGATCACATCGCTCGGACGCGACGAGGTGACCATCGTCGACAAGGACTCCGGCGACACCACGCGGGGCCAGGGGAGCACCATCGGAGAGGCCCGCGACAACGCGTGGACCAAGCACGACCTGGCCGAGCACCAGCACGACAAGTAGGAGACGATTCGTCAGCCCCCACCGCATCACGGTGGGGGCCCTTTTCTTATTATTCAAATGAGCGGGGCAGATATTGACAATATTGCCGAGAGGTGATATTGTTCTTTCTCGTTCCGTTGGCATGTCATGGTTATTCTGACTGTGGCCGATAGCCAACTTTCACAAGGAGAAGTGTTGATATGCCGACCGACAAAGAAGTCGAGCAGAAACGAGCAACGGCGGCCAAGGACGAAGCCAAAGCTGCCGTAAGCCGCGTGAAGTCGGACACCGCCACAGCCGCCAAGTCGAAGGAAGTGGCGGAGGCAGCCCAGAAGAGGGCGAACAAGGCCTGATTCTGGACGAACTAGACGAACGACCGCAACAGCATCGCGGGTGGGCTCACATCGAGTTCACCCGCCTTTTTTATTCCGGATTGTTGATAACTGATATTTCCCACTGTAGTATCATAGGAGCATATGAAACACTCACGCTCACGTATAACACACTCACACATATTAGTTGTGGTGCTCGGCGGGTTGGTGGTCGGTTCGGTGATGTCGTTGGTTGGGTTTAATGTCAGAGATATTTTTGCGAAAGGTGGGTCGGATGAATTCGGCTACAATTACGGTGCGCGTCTTTTCCAGGGTGCGGCTGACGGCGTAGATAAGAGTCTCGACAATACCGTCTGGGGAGACCCATTGTATGCCAAGGACCACTTGGTTATGAAGTGGTCTAAAGCATGGGACGATGCGCGTTTTAGCGGCGTAGGATGGACATGTGATGCCTGGGAGACAAATGAGTGGAACGGAAAGGTACCTGGCGGAAGCGGCGAAGTGTGGCACTATAAAATAGTTTGGGTCGGTCCGGGACTTGAAAAGAGCCCCTGCTGGGCCTCCGGCGGGTATGCCATTTGGGGGGAGTTCGAGGTCATCATGTCGCAAGGTTCGATTGCCAACAAGCATTTTTGGGAAGCTCACGCCGTTCCTACAGGATTCTAATCCAAAGGAGGACAGTATGTCCGCAGTTCTTCTCCTTGTCGTGGCTCTTGCCGCGACGCTGGAGTCGTCTCCAACTACGGGCAGACTGCCCGACCGAAAAAACGAGATTTGCGTGCAAGCGTGGCAGGCCTACACGCAGGAGCTTCTTAAAAAAATATTTCCCGAGGACCGCGACCGCATCTCCAAGGTGCAGGTCATTATCGTTGAGGACGGCGAACTCAATGCGTATGCATACTATGATCCGGAAGCCGTGCGCGTACATTCCGGCATGTTGCGCTTCGTCCGGGATGAAGCTGAATATGCGTTTATGATGGCACATGAAGTCCAGCACATCTTGAACCGGCACGATCGGCTACGCCATGCCGGGGGGTGGTTCGGCGTGGGAGTGGACTTTGCCTTGTTGCGACGCAAAGAAATCACGGCGGACATCCTCGCCGTGGATGCCATGCGCCGTGCCGGCATCGATGTGTGCGGCAGCACGCGCATCATGGCCCGTCTGGGGCGTCACTACCGGGTGAATGAAAATCCGGAGGATCCGCTCAACAAGATCGGACTGCGTCGCATGAGAATTGTGAAGTACTTCTGCAGCAGACAGCCATAGCCCTGTACCGACCGAAGGCCCTGTCCTTCGTCATGGTGCGGGGTCTTTTATTTTTAGTTTGACAAAATTAGTATTTGGAGTTATATTGTGTGGCTTATGATATCAGCGGAACTTATCAGGTATATCCACGATTCACGGACATTCGGACTTTCCGAACGGGAGATTCTGGTTTCCCTTAAACAGGCCGGCTGGGGCGATATGCTTATGGAAGTCGCTCTGAGCACCGTATTCGCACCCCCGGCACCGGTTGTGCCGGTTCTCCAGACCAGCTCGGTTACCAAGGTCTATAACGGAGCCGGTGAGCCGACCCACGCGCTACGCGACACGAACATCACCATCCAGAAGGGCGAAAGTGTCGCCATTGTCGGAAAATCCGGAAGCGGAAAATCGACGCTCATGCACATTTTGGCGACCCTGGACCGTCCGACTTCGGGCGAGCTGCTCATCGATGGTGCCCCGACGACCGGATTGACCGGCACTCAACTGGACACTTTGCGTAACAAGAAGTTTGGGTTTGTGTTCCAGCAGTTCTTTCTGAACGGCCGCAATACCTGCTTAGAAAATGTCACTCTCCCGCTGGCCATCATGGGCGTCTCCTCGAGTGAGCGGAATCAGCGCGGCAGGGAAATTTTGGAGGCGGTTGGCCTCACGGACAAGGTGGACAAACGCGCCAATGAACTTTCGGGCGGCCAGAAACAGCGGCTGTGCATTGCCCGGGCCATGGTCACACAGCCGGAAGTTATTTTCGCCGATGAGCCTACCGGAAATCTGGATACTGAGAATGGCCTTCATATCACTGACCTGCTTTTTTCTCTCCAACGCGATCGGGGCATCACCTTAGTTATCGTCACCCACGACGCTGACCTGGCGGCCCTGTGCGGACGAACGATTTACATTCGCGACGGCGCTATCGTTGAGAACCTATGAAATACATCGACATTCTCAAAACTTCCCAGACGAATCTCTTGCGCGCCAAACTCCGCACGGCTCTTACCGTGGGCGCCGTATTTGTTGGCGTACTCACCATTTCTCTGACCAATGGGGTCGGTAGCGGTATCCGTTCCTATGTTGATGCTCAACTCGGAAATGTCGGTGCCGAATATACCCTGCTCGTACAAGCAAAGCAGTCCCAGCAGAACCCCGTGACAAATGAGGTTGTGGTATATGATTCTGACCGTAAGATTGGAAACTTTAATATTGCTCTCTTGGGTGACGACGACGCAGCTACCATCGAAACTATGGCGGGGGTAACACAGGTCACTCCGTGGCGCGATGCCCACATTGAATACATCACCGCAGGCGCTGAACGTTATCAGGCGACCGTCACGCAGTATGTCGAGGGTCTGAACATCGATATGACTGTCGGCACGACGATTGCACTTGGCCAGACGTATGACATCACACTTCCCATCCGCTATATCGAGCCACTGGGACTGGGCTCGGCCGAACACGCCGTAGGCGCAGTGCTTACGCTGGCGTTCAAGGACAGCCAGGGAACACTGCGCGAGCAACAGGTGACCGTCGTTGGTGTGCAGGAGCGCTCGCTGTTGGGCGGTGCCGACATCAACATAAGCACCGAGATGGCAGACGAGATCTACAATGCGCAGACGCGGGGAGTCTCAGGCCTGGCAAATCGGTATCCGGGGCTTATTGTGAAGTACGACTTAAATCTCAACGAACTGCAGGTGAAAGACCTGAAGGATGACTTGGACGACAGGGGATATTTTGCGGCAACCCTGGAGGACCGAATCGGTATTATTAGTAAGGTTATCAACACTATCCTGCTCGTCTTGAATCTCTTTGGCATCATTGCGCTCTTAGCGGCGATCTTCGGCATCGTGAACACGCTCTTGATGTCGGTGAACGAACGGACTTCTGAAATCGGTTTAATGAAGGCCCTCGGTGCCAACCGTCGGACGGTATTCTCAATCTTCGCAGCAGAGGCAGTAAGTATCGGATTCTGGGGTGGCATCTTGGGAATCGGAGTGAGTATCGGCATCGGTGCGGTAGCAAACAATCTGGCGGCCGACACCTTCCTCAAAGACCTCGTGGGGCTTCAGATTCTTTCCTTCCCAATATTTACAACTCTGGCGACCCTTGTGGGCGTCATGGTTCTGGCGTTTCTGGCCGGGGCTCTGCCGGCTCTGAAAGCGAGTAAGATGGACCCCATCAGCGCTCTGCGGTACGAATAAGACGAGCCGATTGGTAATAGGTTCCGATTTGGGCTACAATTCGGAGCAGACGGTAACAAATCACTCACTCATATGGCAAAACGACATGGAGCGCTTGGGAGTAAGAAAAAGGTCTCGCATCCTCACAAAACAAAGAAGCGTCAGGAAATCAAACGGCGCATGCTTGCAGAGCGGGCCGCGAAAAAGTCTCGGTAATCATGAAGCGAACGATTATCACCGTACTTCTTATCGGGGGCGGTGTCTTGTTCGGATACCTGTTTTTACATGGACGGCAGGCCGATACTTTTGTTTCTCCGTCGCCATCAATCGCTGTTTCTCCAAGTAGTATCGCCCGTGACGATATCCCGCTTCTAGGAGCGAGTGCGCGAACCACCAAGAAACAGTTCGGTACTCTCGTCTCGCCACGAAACTCTCCGGTGAGTCCCGAGCGTTTTTCCGGTTATCATGCCGGGCTTGATTTTGAGACGCTCCCCGGAGAGCAACAAAAAACTATTAATGTTCGTGCTGTCTGTGACGGTGCGCTCGTGTTAAAAAAATACGCGGGCGGGTATGGTGGGGTAGTGGCGCAGAGCTGTGCGCTGGACGGGCAGGCGGTCACGGTTGTCTATGGGCATCTCAATCTTAGCAGTGTTCAGGTTGTGGTCGGCACAGTACTTCATCGGGGCGATGTGATTGGTGCGCTTGGAAAGGGGTACAGCACTGAAACCGACGGCGAACGCAAACATCTCCACCTCGGAATTCATAAGGGAACGGCAGTTAATCTCCTCGGGTATGTCCAGCGACCCTCCGACTTGCAGTCGTGGATTGACCCGGCGACGATTCTTTTCAAACCGGAGTGAAGGTGGTATGCTTTGGAAGTAACAACGCGTCATTTATTATTCAATACATGGATAACAACAATTCTGGAAATGGTGGTGGCAACGGTGCAATCATCGCAGTCGTAGTGCTGGTCGTCATTGTAATCGTTGGTTGGCTCGCCTTTCGTCAGGGATATTTGGGCGGAGAAAAGGATAATACGCAGGATATCGAAATCAATCTGCCCGGCGGATCACCACAGCCGTAGGAAAGATTGTTCGTATGAAAAGACCCCCATCGGGGGCCTTTTCTTTTCATCGAACTACTGAGACTATACGCGACGGAGAAATTTGACGGCAGCGATGAGAACGACTGCTCCCACAAGAGCCACCAGGAAACTATTCAGATTGAAACCGGTTACGGCGTACCCGTTGTAATTACCGAAGATCCAGCCGCCGATTACCGCGCCAACAATACCGACCACGACATTCATGAGAACGCCCTGTTGGGCATCCGTGCCCATGACCATTGATGCAATCCATCCGACTAATCCACCAAATACGATCCACAAAAGAATATCCATGTAATGTAGTTAAAATAATATTCGCTAATTTGCCGGGCCCTCCTCCTGTCGCGAGAGTTTTTCGGCAGCTTCGGGGGTACTCACGGGTTTTCCGATGACCAGCAAACGCCTGATGCCCATGGCAGCGAACCAGTAGACCAGCATTGCCAGGAGTGTCGTCCACTCTATGACACTGCCCTGGACCGGCTGGGAAGCACGGAAGACGGCCCGGAACGGGGCCACGAGGGGGTGAGTGACACCATAGATAAACGACGTAAAACCTGCACCGGAATTTGCGGCAAGAAGTTTGAGTACAAAGCGGAATGCCAAGAATCCCTCAAGGAGCGAAAGCACATACCAGACGATCTGCGTACCGCGATAGAGGGGTTTTGTACTGGAAGAAGATGATTCGTTCATAGTTTTTTAATTATACCACTATTTGACGCGCTAAGGCAAGAGGAATTACCTTCGTACCGAGAACGTACCGGAACAGCCTTCACTTTCACTGTAGGTTCCTGACCCTGTTCCACTGGTCAGCAGTTTACCTGTGAGATTTAATCGGGCGGGGCCATAGGTCCATCCGCCGCTGATATTTCCTGCCGCGCTTACATTACCTCCGCCTCCATACGCAATACCGAGGTAATCAGTGGTAGCGGTTCCTTGGAGGTTGCCGTTTGAGGAGACATCGAATGTCACATTGCCATCAGGGCATTCGTCATCTACTCCATTGAACCGTCCACTCCAACGCCCGACGAATGCTGATATGCTTGGGGTTTGTGTTGGGTTTGGTGTCGCAGTTTTAGTAGCACCAGGCGTGTTATTAGTTGGGGTTGGCGTAGCTTGCTGAGATCCAGTATTTTGGGGTGTAGCTGTCTGTAACACCTGCCCTTGACCCGAATCTTTAGACAGGGCCCAAACGATTCCCCCTCCTACAATTAGCACAACGAGCGCGATAAGTACTTGTCCTGTTGGAATCCCCGACGATGGCGGAGGACTCGAATATTGAGGCTGACTAGACTGCTGTTGCGGCGCAGGTTCCAATCCAGGTTGTGACGGAGTATCCATAGTTCTCTAAGCATACCGCTATTTGACGCGGCAATGCAAGTTGATAGTATATTCGCAGTTCATGTAGGGGGCTTGATGACAATGAACATGGTTCAGTCTTCGCCCGAGGAGTTCTTCAGTGAAGCGCTTGGCGAGGCGATGCAGAAGGAGTGCGTATCGGTAAGTGCGGACGCGCATTACTATGTGGTACAACTGCTGGTACGGCAGATTGACCACGGATACCACCCCGACGAGACATTGAGCGACCGGTTTGCTCTGGCGTTCAGTGCAAAGCCTGTCGACCGAAACCGTATCCTGCGTGAGGTCGGCGACAGGGCCCTCGTCTTCAGTGGTCTCTGGTGGGAACACCAGTACCGGCCACTGCGGTCGTCGCACGCCACATTCCATGTGGATTTGGGGCGTAGGGCTTACCGTAGTGTCGGTGGAGTTCCCTACGACGAGCTCTCATCGAAAATCGGCGGCGTAGTGGATGCGCTGATACGGATGTGCACTGACCATTCGCTCAATACTGCACGGGATGTTCTGCGCCTGTACATGCTGTGGGCTGACACGCACAGTCGGCATGCGGCGCGTGCACTCCTTGGGCGGGGGTTGATGATTATGCCGTCCCGCGCGCATCCTCCGTCATAAAACCAAGAGGGGGTGTATTGTGATCGATTGGTTCCATGGCAGTCCGCATCACATCGTGTATCGCCGAGTCGTGAGGGCAGAGGTGATGCTCAACGGCCTTCATCGGCTGCATCTGGGGTACCTGAAGGAAGAGAACGGCGACGAAGAAGTGTTCTCGGGCAAGACTCCCGAAGAGGCATCGCGGAAGCTGGAATCGTATCTCCGACGTGCACATGGGTACAAGGTCCACGACAGCAACGTGGACACCCTCGAGGACATCTGTATCGAAGAAGCGAGTCGGATCAAATGGGCCGGGCCTCGGCAGTAATGCCGAGGTCTTTCTTTTGTGGTATAGTACAACCATCTATGATAAAACGTTCTGCCATTATTCTATCTGTTCTCATCGCCGTTGGGGCGGTCGTTTTCCGTGGTCAAATCCGGGATTCTTATGTTGAGTGGTCAAAGCCCGCCGTCCCCAGTGAAGAGCCGCGTCCGACTCCGACTCCTGTCGCGACCCGCGGAAGCACTCCTGTTCCGACCGTGACCCCGACTTCCAAGCCAACGACAGGGGCCGTCAATCTGGGTGTACAGTTTTTCAGTCAGGCACCGCGGGGTGACTGGTCAATGCCGTGGCAGGAGGCGTGTGAAGAAGCATCCGTAGTGCTGATAGGGGCGTACTGGACCGGAGAACAGCTGACCACTGAAACGATGGAGCAGGGTATTCTGGCCGCGGTACAGTGGGAGAAAGACCGCTACGGATATTATGAGCACACAACAGCGCGCCAAACCGCGGACATGATAAAAGCGCTGTACGGGTTCGAAGATGTACGAGTTGAATACGACATCGGAATCGCACGCCTTGCGGAGCACCTCCGCGCCGGGCGGCCCCTCATTGTGCCGATGGCGGGAAGGTTATTGGGTAATCCGTATTATACGCAACCCGGGCCGGCGTATCATATGCTGGTGGTTAAAGGTATCACCGCCGATGGTAAAATTATCACCAGCGATGTGGGGACGAGTCACGGTCGCAATCTGACTTATGCGGCCGATGTGTTTCTGAATGCGATGCATGATGCTCCTGAAGGTGGAGCAAGTTGGGGCGCAGGAGTGGACCCCGCGGAATACATCAAAACAGGTAGGCGGGCGATTATCGTCGTCTACGGGAACTAACCGTTGAGCGTGCGGAGTTTGCGGCGCAATAGGAAGAACAAGAGAAGCGCCTGCGTCGTCAGCGAGATTGCGTAGGCCAATCCCAAGGCGTTCACATCCATGACGGGGATGAGCGCTTTTGAAAGGAGCCAGATGAGCCCTAAGCCGGGCACACTGATGAGAATCGGTGTCCAGGTGTCTTTGAGTGCGTAGAAACCGCGCACGAGCAGATGAATGGAATTCTCGGCGGGGATTGCCAACGCAAATAGTGCAAGCAGTGATGCGGTTTTGTGTACCGCATCCGGCCCGAACCGGCCCCCGCCCAGTAGGAGCCCAACAATCCAGGAGCCAAACACAACATACACAACTGCCGACACCAGCGACGCAATCAGAAGTGGTTTCGCTGTTTCTTTGAGGTGATACACGAAGCCCGCACGATCTTTGAGCGCCGCCTTGCGTGATAACGAACCGAACACCGCCATAGAAAATGCGATGCCGAACACGCTGATGGGCATGCTCTGAAAATTACGGGCGAAGTTCACCACTGCGATTGAACCGATAGCCAGCGTGGATGCGAGACTTGTGAAGATGGAAAAGGTCAGTTGCTCGACGGGCTGTCCGGCCATGCGCGGAATCATCAGCTTGAGAATCTGCCGGAAATTTTGATTTGCCAGACTCACGGGTCCGCGTACACGAAAGCGTGTCCGAGCAAGCGCAATGAGTCGGGAGGCAAGATGCAGAAAGGCTCCGAGCAGGGTACCGATGACTAAACCAATCGGGCCGAACTTCGGCGTCAGGAATATACCGACGATGATGCCGACATTGTAGAGTACCGATGAAAGGCCATAGCCGACGAACCGGTTCAGCGACACCAGCACCCCGCCGAGCGTATTGGAAAGGGCGAACACCACGGGCGAGAGCAACATCAAGCGGCTCATGCGTATCAACAGTGCCATCTCGTCGACGGTGAATCCTGGCGCAACAAGGTGCGCGATTTGTGGCATGAAGATGAATGCGAGAATACCGATAAAAAACATTGTAGCCGGAGCGGCGGCAAACATGGTGGTGGCGACACGCTCGGATTCTTCGTCGTCGCCGTGCGCGCGCAGGTGCGAAAACACCGGCACAAATGCCGCAGTCAGCGCACCTGCCACAAAGACATTGAGCAAGATATCAGGCACTATGAACGCCGCGTTGTATACATCGAGTAGTCGGGATGCCCCGAACATGCGCGAGAACAACATATCGCGCAAAAGTCCCAGCGCGTTGCTGGTAAGGATAAGCACGGTCAGAACGGAGGCACCGGCACGGAACACCGAACCGAACAGATATTCCCGAATCTTGGTGAGCATCCGCCCATCGTACCGCAGACAGAGCGAGATTTCCACAGAGCGACGACATTCTGTGGTCGGTGTGATAGGATGGCTTGATGAAATCTGTACAAGAAATATTTGACCGTTTGCAGGACAAGAAGAAGCAGGTTAAAGTCGTGCGCCAAAAATATAAACAGGAGCTGGCATTCAGTGGTGAGCATCAGCGCCTCACCGATGATATGGAAAAACTGCGCGCGAAGAAAAAGACATATGAGCAATCCATCCGTGAGCAGGCCGGTGCGAATTTTGCGCGCATCGACGAGCTCGCCCTGGCTATTCGTCAGGATACCCAGATGTTGAGCGATGTTGCGCTGACATCCATCATGAAAGGCGAGCGCGTGGAGGTTAAAGACGAGTACACCGAATACGAACCTGTCTTCGCCGTGCGCTTCAAGCGTATCAAGTAAACGAGAGGACGTGGCGCCGACCGGCATTGCGAGAGTCCAATATTCGGGTTACGCTCTCATCGGACCGTCCGATAACGGAGGTTCGTATGATGTCAGAGTATTACAAGTCACAACGAACGCGGAATCTTTTCAATCCCGATTCCGACGAGCCCTACCGGATTAGCCGTTCGGGCATCGACCTATTCCTGCAGTGTCCCCGCTGTTTCATTTTGGACAAGCGATTGGGGACGGGGCGTGTGCCGATGATGCCGTTCAATCTCAACAGTGCGGTTGATGAACTGCTCAAGCGGGAGTTCGATATCCATCGTGCCGCAGGTACTGCGCACCAGCTCATGCTCGAACACGGCATCGACGCGGTTCCGTTCCAACACGAGCTGATGGACGAGTGGAGAGAGGCCCGCACGGCAGGAGCGCGTTTTCTGCATGTGCCGACGAACTTGCTGGTCACCGGCGGCATCGATGACCTCTGGATTAATTCCCGCAAGAAACTGCACGTCGTCGACTACAAGGCGACTTCAAAAGACACAGAAGTATCGCTGGACGCTCCCTGGCAAATCGGCTACAAGCGCCAGGTCGAAGTGTATCAGTGGCTGTTTCGTCGCAACGGGTTCGATGTCGATCCGGTCGCGTACTTTGTCTACTGCAACGGGCGCAAAAATGCACCGGTATTTGATTTCAAACTCGAGTTTGATGTAAAAGTTCTCCCGTACACCGGCGACGATGCATGGGTCGAACCGACGCTGGCGGACATCAGGGCGTGTCTCATGTCTGAAGGCGTTCCGAAAGCCGCTGATTCATGCGACTGGTGCGCGTACCGAACTGCGGCCGCCCGTCACGAGGCGTAATGCGTCGAGGGCCCGCCGTCGGGCCCTCTTCTTTACTCATGGAACTTCCCCTCCTTATCGATAAGCCGTTGGGTGCCACTCCGCTGAAAGCGTTGGAGCTCCTGCGACTAAAGGCCGCAATTCCTCCGGCGGTAAAGCTGGCATATGCGGGAAGACTTGATCCGATGGCATCAGGCCTGATACCGGTATTGTACGGCGACCAACTCCAGCGGCAGGAGGAGTATTGGCACCTTCCTAAGCGCTATGAGGCGACGGTGCTCATTGGTATCAGAACCGACTCCTACGACTTATTGGGAATACCGGAGCACCTGGATATGGCGATACCGAAACCGGAACGCATCACTGCTGTTGTGCGGGGATTGGTGGGAAAGATATATTTGGGGGTGCCGGTGTTCTCGAGTTATCGTCACGAAGGGAAGCCACTGTTCGCGTGGGCGAAAGAGGAAGCTGACGGTCCACCCGTCGTGCCGGTGCGGCGTATGTCGGTCGCACAAATCGATGTGAGCGCAGCCGACACCATCAATGCGTCGGAGTTGCTGGACATTGTCCGAGAACGCATCCCGCTGGTAGAAGGGGATTTTCGCCAGTCGGAAACTATCGAGGCATGGAATCGTGTGCTTGAGACGGAAAACGAGTGGACTACCGTCAGCCTGGATATTCAATGTGGAAGCGGTACCTATGTGCGCTCGCTGGCGCATGAACTCGGACGCCGCCTTGGCGGCGGCGCGATGTTGTTGAACCTTCGTCGGACGCAGGTCGGTCCGTGGCTTGTATCTGACCCTACGGTTGTACGACTTTCTTTGCCGCAATCAGTTTCCTGAATACGACTTCGAGTGATGCAATCGCTTTTGGATCGTGGATGGAAAACGGGAGCACTTTAATGTCCTCGGCTTTGAACTGCTTTACCAATTCTTTGACCGTTCCGGCATCAACCAGGTCGGTTTTCGTGAGTAGGACATGCTCTTCCTTCTGTAGGAGGGCCGGGTTGTACGCGCCAAGCTCGGCACGGATAACGCGCCAGTCGCGCACGGGGTCGTCAGATTCGCAGGAGATAAGATGTAAGAGCGTGCGCGTGCGTTCTACATGGCGCAAAAATTTTATACCTAAGCCTTTGCCGGAAGATGCGCCTTCGATAATACCGGGAATGTCCGCCAGAATCAGTTCATAGTAAACGCCAAGACCCGGCTCCAGGGTGGTGAACGGATAGTTGGCGATTTTCTGTTGTGCGCGGGTCAGTTCGTTGATGAGACTTGATTTTCCGGCGTTCGGAAGTCCGACGAGGCCGACATCGGCGATGAGCTTGAGCTCCAGCCGCATATGCCACTGCTGTCCGGCGGTTCCGCGTCCGAAGCGTCGGGGGCTGGTATCCGTGGATGAGCGGAAATGATAGTTTCCCCGTCCGCCATGTCCACCCTGCGCCAAGAGTAGACGCTCACCGATGGCGGTGATTTCCTGTGACTCTTTGGTATCAAGATTATGGATAACCGTGCCGACCGGAACGGAAAATTCAAAATCAACGCCGTCTTTGCCGTCGCGATACTGAATACCTCCCCGCTCACCATCGGGGGCAGCGGCTTTTTTCGTGTTGCGCCAACGCGTCAAAGCACCGATGTCAGAGACACCGATGCAGTACACACTGCCACCGTTGCCTCCTGCCGCGCCGGTAGGCCCCAGTTCCATCTTGTTCTTGTTGAACGCAACAGAGCCTTCTCCGCCGTCGCCCGCCGTCACATGAATTGTCACATCATCGATGAGCATAGTTCGTCTGTTTCAGTCTGCTATCATACCACAGTTTCAGAGTTAGAGGAAGGAGTCGCTGGATGATACTCGGTATCTCTGTTCCCGCTCCGCCCGGTGCGCCGTCTCGCAGGATTCGGCACCCGAATCCGTCGT
>CAYZRE010000010.1:0-15231 GCA_964479835.1 uncultured Candidatus Saccharibacteria bacterium
TGGACAGGTGCTGCACGGCTGTCGTCAGCTCGTCTCGTGAGAGGTCTCCTTAAGTGGATCAACGAGCGCAACCCCTATCGTGTGTTATAAGTGTCACACGAGACTGCTGCGGTAACGCAGAGGAAGGTGGGGATGACGTCAAGTCAGCGTGGCCCTCTGATGCCCTGGGCTACACACATGATACAATGGACGCGACAATGGGTTGCCAAGCCGCGAGGCGGAGCTAATCCCATCAAACGCGTCCTCAGTTCGGATAGGAGGCTGCAACTTGCCTCCTTGAAGCTGGAATTGCTAGTAATCGCGGATCAGCATGCCGCGGTGAATACGTTCTCGAAGTTTGCACTCACTGCCCGTCAACTCAAGGGAGCCGGTAATACCTGAAGACCCCTATATTCCTGGGGGGACACGGTAGGATCGGTAACAGGGAGTAAGTCGTAACAAGGCAAGGGTAGCGGAAGCTGCTCTTGGATCACCTCCTTTCTATTCTTTCTACTTCGTGTAGATCGAAGTTTGTGAAAGGTAAAAGAAGTCGATATAGGGTGTACGTCGCATTGCCCTTCCGCCAACTGGCGGAGTGTCATACGGCGTACGAGCTATGCTGGGTCCGACAGCGAAATCGGAGTTCCATTAAATAGTGCAAGGAACACAAACGCACTCTGAAACTAATTGACTGTGTAAGGTTAGAAACCAAATGCCGCCCTTCGAGGCGGCATTTGTGATATACTCGGAGAGTCGGCGACGGGTCCCGTAGTTCGGGGTTTCGACCCGCCTGGGCACTGTGCCCGCCTTTCCGTTGAGGAGTCAACGGCGGAATCGGTCCTCGCACGGCGTCATGCCACGTAAAGAGGTCCTGGACGCCCCGTAGAGCGTCCTGTGCAAACACCAGAGAGACAGATGCAGGCCCGGGAACCAACACCCGGGCCACTTTTTTATGGTACACTTGAGATGAAATGCTTGCGACTTCTCCTGTTCCGCAGTTCAGTACACCGGCGCTCCCTCGTCTGTGGGGCTCACTGGGCGGATTTTCAGTGCAGTTGCAGATATCGCCCCTGGTGCTGGTTGTACTCACCATGCTGGTGGGTATTTTTGTCGCCGCGATGACGGTGATGCTGGTGTACCACTGGCGACGTTTTCCGTTTGAGCACGATGTATTTCGTGTGGCCGAGCGGGTTTATACAGTGGGCGTGGTGATATTGTTGACCATGGCGGTTGTCGGAATATTTCTCACCTGATAATTCGATGTTCATCCCAATGGAAGAAGGAGAGGAGATAGTGCTGAAGGTGCATCGCCACTGGTTGTTCATTGTAACGCGGCTCATCGGTTTGGCGCTGTTGGCCGCCATGCCGCCGGTTGTTGCCGTTCTGCTTGGCCTGCTCGGAATTTCGGTGTTCGTCGGCGCGGCAACCTCGGCTCTCGTGACGCTCTGGGCGTTGTGGGGGCTGGTGCTCTGGGTGATGTTCTGGCAGTTCTGGACTACCTACTACATGGACATCTGGGTTATCACGAACCGACGCATTATCGATATCGATTATCTGCGGCTGTTCGACCGCAACATCGCGATGGTACGCTTTGAGCGGGTGCAGGATGTTACCACGCATGTAAAAGGCATCGTCGGTACCCTTCTGCGCTATGGAAGCGTGGTGGTACAGACGGCAGGTACTGACAAGGAATTCGTCATCGACCAAATCGCAAATCCCGAAGCGCTTCGGGATGTCATCAATAGACAAGTCGGTAGGGAGAACAAATGAGGGCTTGACAAGAAGTCTATCGTGAGATAATATATAGACAGAAGGAGGCCAGTAATGAAAGCGCAGTGGTACACGTACTCCGGTCCGAATTTGGCACTACGACGCACACTTACCGTTGTCTGGGTGCCCGATGCCGGACTGCAGTTCCATTGGATCCGACCAAACGGTGCGGTTCAGATAATCGCGACAGGCAACCTACTACCAGCCCCCGACATCTTCGGCGAGTTGGTGCCCGATGGTGAGCGGCATCTCCCGTACCCGCTGGTGAAGGCGGCGCGGAGATATCTGGACCGACAGGAGCATCTGCAAGCCCAGAAGGTCGTATTGCAGAGCGCCATGGACCGCATCACGGGTGCGGAAACTCGCAACGAATTCCACCTTCAAGAGGCCGCCGGCCAGTTTCTCCGGGACAGGCCGGTGTAGTAAAGACTGAAAAGGCACCCGCCTGCGCGGGTGCCTCATTCTTTTTTACGAGGTTGAACCTCGTAGACTATCGGATTTGGTAGGTGATAGTCACATTCACCACAATCTCGTTCTCGCCTGCAGGAAGTTCGGGAGCGAGAACTCTGGTTTCAGCTTTCACCATATCACCACCACCTAAGCCATACATCACCGGCGGCATGTAATCGCCGGACTCGGAGAAGCTGACAATCTTGCCAAGCCCCACTCCCAGCTGGTTGCGTAGTTCATTTGCCTTGTCATTCGCATTATCGATAGCCATCTTGCGGGCCTGACTCTTGAGGAGTTCAGGCTGGTCAACCTCAAATCGGAGACTGTTGACCTGATTGGCACCCGCCGAAACGACACCATCGATAATCGTGTTGGCTTTGTCCATGTCGCGGATTTTGACGGTGAGCGATTGAGTCACCTGATAGCCACGGATTCGATTACGGCCGTCGGTGTAGTCGTACTGCGGATAAATGTTGTATCCGCTCGTTTTGATGTCTGCATCTTTGATGCCGGCTTTCTTCAGATAATTGACTACCGATACGGATTTCTTGTTAGCGTCTTCTTGCGCCGCTTTAGCGGTGAGCGCTTCCACACTTATGGCAATATCAGTTACTGCGATATCAGGCTTCGCCGACACCTTACCTGTACCGGAGACCGAGAGTATGTCGCCAACATTCCCTGTTCGTCGCATCTGGTCGATGCCTTGCAAGAGCCACACCGCGCTGAGCACGAATACCGCGACCAACACCCAGCTTCCTGCCTGCAGTTGTTTTTCGTATTTTTCTATCATGTGAGTTGTTGTTATTTCTGCTATCATATCACTTCTGTGCAATGAAACAACATCAGAAATTGCCACCGAAACTGACGGTTATCGCACATGATGTGCGCAGTATTTTGAATGTGGGCGCGATCTTTCGCACAGCAGACGCAGTGGGGGCGGGTATGGTATGGCTCACCGGTTACACGCCGGGTCCGGATACACATGCGGACAAGATAGAAAAAACTGCACTCGGGGCGCAGATGAGCGTGCCATGGGGCAGGGTGCGCAGGGTGGGGGACTTACTACGCGAACTCAAGAGTCAGGGCGTAACGATTGTTGTGCTCGAACAAACAAAAAAATCAATCGACTATCGCGCGCTCAAACCTCCGCCAGCTGGCGGACCGCTGGCGCTTATGGTGGGCAACGAAGTGAAGGGGGTAGGGATAAAAGATATATCGCATAATCGCCGGATTACGACATCGGAGCTGTCGCAATCTGGTACTAGATTATACAACGTAAAGAATGCGTCGCATAATCTAGTAGATTATTTTATCGAAATCCCGATGCGGGGCAAAAAGGAATCGCTCAATGTAGCCGTCGCGCTGGGGATTGCGTTATACGAAGTCACCCGTCGGTGGAAATAAAAAAATATCCGTCACGGTTTGTCGAACGGATATTTATTGCAACCACGCGGTTCGCGGAACACAGACGACGGTTCCATTGAGGTATCAGTCATGCGTTTTCTCCTGGGCGGGCCAGGGGAAGAAACCGACAATTTCAGGCTCTCCGCATTGCGCGACATCAGGGATGATGTGGCCGGTGGGATTCGTACCCAAGCCAATTTCGCTACCATACCACAGGCGCACGAACCGGATATCGATGTTCAGACGCCGAAAAACGCGTCCCCACATCGCGTAGTAACCGTCAGGAGTGCGTTGAACATACGCCTGATGCTCTGTGGGGATGACATGCATCACCGAGTCGAGGGTCTGGTCAGTATCGACAAGTTCCCCTACCATGGCATATGCGACCTGACGCGCAATTTCTTGGTCCGGGACGGCGATGACGCGAGTGTATGAGCGCACGGCCCCATCGCGCGCCGCGGACGCGAACAGAAGCTCGTAGTTGCCCATAAAACCTCTTTTGTAGAGAACGAACATGAAGAACATACCGCGCAAGACCTTCGAGCGCAAGCTGCTCACACAAGGGTACGATCACATCATCGGAGTCGATGAAGTCGGCATGGGATGCCTTGCAGGGCCGGTGGTTGTCTGTGCTGTTGCTGTTGGACCTGATTTCTATCGTGCCAGACACCCTCACCTATCTTGGCTTCGGGATTCTAAATTATTACAGCCCCATCATCGAGAGCGTTTTTCCAAGGAACTTACTCAACAGGCGGGACTGACATGGTCGGTGAAGTGGTGTTCCCCAGAAACGATTGACCGTTTGAATATCTATGGAGCCAGCCGATTAGCCATGCGCCGGGCCATTAGGAAACTCGAATTACGGGAGACGAATAAAGAATTACGGGTTATGGTATTGGTGGACGGCAATCGCAACATCCCGGGCCTTTCCCTGCCCCAGCAGGCCATCGTCAAAGGTGACCGTACCGTATGGGCAATCGCTGCCGCATCGGTGCTGGCCAAGGTGTATCGCGACGCGATGATGACCCGGTATGCGAAGCGCTTCCCCGGCTACGGTTTTGAGATTCACAAGGGATACGGAACGGCTCAGCACATGAGCCGTTTACGCGAGCTGGGCCCATGCCCTTTACATCGTATGAGCTTCGGCGCACAATCAGCCATCCGTTCTTAAGAAAAGGAGGCCCGCGTGAGTGCTCATTGGAATCGCATCTGGTTTGATCGTACCAGCGCTCACATTACCCTCGCGGGTGTCGTGGTGGGGATGGTGCTGATGCTTGTCTGTGCTGCTCTGGCATACCATTTCGTATACCTGGTACCGCACATCCTTGATTTGAATCCGCACAACCGTGGCATGGCGGTGGGTTTCGTCCAAGCGCCCGACGACATGGACAATCAGCGTGGCCTGGTCTCTTGGACCGCCGAGTTTGAGAGGGCCCATGTCTGGCGAGAGGACATCCGTCTGCCGCCCGTGAATGTGGACGATCAGGTACGGGTGCGGTTGGTGTACTGGTCCGGCAACGGAACGGTGCAGAAGGTGTGGGAACAGTCATTTTACTTCGCACGCGACCCAGCAGGTGTGTATATCTCCATACACAAAGTGCGCGAAGTGTTTCTGTATGACCGCAATGACAATGGCGAGCTCTATCCCCTGATATCTGCTCCGGTGACGATTCCTGTGCCACGAGAGTACTTTGCCCCTCCGCTGCCCAGTCCGTCGCCTTCGCCAAGTCCAAGGAAGGAGCCACCCAGTGGCGGCCCGAGGGTATCGTGAGTCAGACCCCCCCCGCCTGTTCATAAGGCGGGGCGTTTTTATATCCGATGCGTGGTAAAATACTGGATATGGCAAATATCGCACTTAATGGTTTCGGTCGGATTGGTCGGGCATTCCTGAAGTTGGCTCTGACCCACTCCGAGCTACAGGTAGTCGCCATTAACGACTTGGGTGACCCAGAGAATCTTGCGTACCTGCTCCGCTTCGATTCTGCCTACGGCCGTTACGGCCAACCCGTTTCCATCGAAGAGTCTGACGGAAAAAAGTTTCTTGTCATCGGCGATCGGCGCATGATGTTCCTGCAGGAGAAAGACCCGCTCAAACTTCCCTGGGAGGCGCTTGATGTAGATGTTGTTGTAGAGGCGACCGGCGCATTCGAGAGTTTTGAGAAGGCACGCGTGCATCTGGAAGCCGGCGCAAAGCGCGTTGTGCTCACCGCCCCTGCGAAAGACGACGATGGGCCAGACGCAAAAACCGTGCTGATGGGCGTGAACGAGGAGGCGCTCAAGACCTGCGTCCTCTCGTCCAACGGCTCATGTACCACGAACTCCGCTTCCCCGGTCCTGCAGATACTAACCGAAAAGCTCGGCGTGAAAAAAGCATTTCTCAATACAGTGCACGGCTATACTGCCACGCAGAGTCTGATTGACGGGCCGGTCAAAGGAACTGATTTTCGGCGCGGACGGGCTGCCGCGGCAAACATCACGCCGTCTTCCACGGGAGCGGCAATCGCAGTCGCACGCGTGGTCTCCGAACTGGAAGGAAAGTTCGACGGCATTTCGATGCGCGTGCCGGTGCTCACAGGGTCACTTTCGGCCATCACCTTCGTTTCAAAGAAGAAAACGACCGTTGAGGAAATTAATGAGATTCTCGAGGAGGCCGCTACCGATGCTCGTTGGCAGGGCATTTTCGCCGTGACCCATGACCAGATGGTTTCCAGCGACATCATCGGCGACCCGCATGCAGCTATTGCGGACTTGTTGCTGACAAAAGTCGTTGATGGCGACCTATGCTGCGTGTATGCGTGGTATGACAACGAATTCGGTTACACCAATACTTTGGTACAACATGTTTTAGAAGTATCAAAACATGTTTAGCTTCACATTTGGCGTATTTCCTTGTCGCCGCCTCCGGCTTCGTTCCGGTGCAGCGCAAGCTTTAGCACCTCACGACCGTCCTCAGCGGCTTCGCGAACTGCATCCAAATCTGAAGCTACCAAATACAGAAATATGAACGAGAATTTCCAAAATGAAAGTCAGTCAACGCCTATTCCTCCGCAGCAGGAGGTTCAGGCACCCGTATCTCAATCAGCGGTTATTCTGCAACCCAATCATAAGAGCCATTTTTTTAAAGACTTCTTTGCAGTCATTATCGTGGGCTTCATCCTTTTCTTCACGGTCGGATCCTTCCTTATGGGATTGGTAAGTTACAGACTCGATCATACAGGCTCTATCTTAGGTGTGGTGGCGTTAGCCATCCTCCTGCTGTGTTTTTGTGTTCCGGCACTCATTGCAATAATCTTACGCCGAAAAAAGTCCAACAGATTCAGCTGGGGAGCTATTACTGCAGTCTTTGTCGCATGTGCAATCGTAATAACGTTTTCTGTGGCGGTTGGCAGAGTATTAAGTTAAGAAAGCGTATGTTTGAATCTACATGAACGAAAATTTCCAAAACGCAAATCAACCGACTCCAGTGTCTCCGCAACAAGAAACTCGGCCGCAGATTTCAGAGCCGGTTGTCGTCGAAAATCCTCATGCGACCAGACAATTCTTTTTAGATCTATTCGCGGTTCTCTTCTTGCAGCTTGGTTTATTCTTGCTTCTTATTCCGTTCCTACTTCAATTCGCTGATTCTCTCGGTGTTTCCTCTGTATCGATGATAATATTAATGGGGAGTATATTGCTGACATTTATTGTTCCGGCTTTGCTCTATAATTACTTCCACCGCAAGAAAGAACACGTAAATAGTTGGGGTGCCATTATGGCAATACTTGTTGCGCTTGTCCTGGCCGTACTGTTTCTGATTGCGGCAGGGTCGGCGTTGTCATGATTAGTTAGACAAGAATGTCTGAATATATGAACGAAAATTTCCAAAACGAGAGCCAACCGACGCAGACACTCCCACAGCAAGAAACACAGGTGTCCGTTCCCCCGACGGCAAATTCGCAATCTGGTACGGAGAAACACTCGGTTAGGAATTTCCTCGTGGCATTTCTTGTTCCTTTCCTAGTTTTATTTCTCGTATCCTTTCTTAACAGTTTTGTTGCTCAAGGGCTTTCTCTATTGAACATTCAAGTCCCAGGCATATACGCCGGCGTTTCTATTCTGATATTTCTCATACTGGTTGTGAGTTTTGTCATCATTCGCTATTTAAAGAAAAAAAATATATTGAGTGTGTGGGGCATATTGGGGTTGATTCTCGGATTCCTCGCCACTCTTTTGTTTTTTGTAATCATGCTTGGGGGGGCACTCTCGTGAAATGTCCGAATATATTTCCGAAAAAAAGGTCAAAGAGCTGGAGCTGAAGGCGAATGAAATCCGCCAGAGCATCATTGAGATGCTGGTTGCGGCCGGTTCGGGGCACACGGCCGGGCCTCTGGGCATGGCTGATATTTTTACGGCCATGTATTTTCATGTACTGCACCACGACCCGAAGAATACCGAACTGCCCAACCGTGACCGCCTCGTACTTTCCAATGGGCACATCACGCCCGTCCGATACGCGGCCATGGCACACGCGGGATACTTCCCTGTCGAAGAGCTCCTCACCCTGCGGAAATTCGGCACGCGTCTCCAGGGCCATCCGGAACGCGAACGCCTACCAGGCATAGAGACCACTTCTGGTCCGTTGGGCTCGGGCCTGGGTCAGGCAATTGGCATGGCGCTTGCCGCGCGCATGGATGGGGCGACATGGCGCACCTATTGTTTCATGAGCGACGGTGAGATGGATGAGGGCATCATCTGGGAATCGGCGATGCTTGCCGGCAAATACCATCTGCGTAATCTGACCGGCGTCATCGACCGCAATAACATCCAAATCGACGGCATCACTGAAGATGTGATGCCGTTGGAATCCCTCCGCGCCAAGTGGGAGGCGTTCAACTGGCATGTACTTGAAGTAGATGGCCACAATATCGAAGCATTCGTTGATGCCATACAGGAGGCAAAAGCAATCCATGAGAAGCCCACGGTCATCATCGCACACACGATTCCGGGCAAGGGAATCAAGGAGATCGAGTTTGACTACAAGTGGCACGGCGTGCCCCCCAGCCCGGTTGAGGCAAAGAAATTCCTCACTGAACTACGCACGCTGGGCGGCAAAATAAAATCCGAGCACGAATAACCTCATGCATTCCGAGCTCAAGAAATTTCTGATACTTGGGGGAGCAGTTCTGCTGATTGCAGGCGGACTGCTTGCATGGCGGTTCGGCCTTGTACCTGAAATCGGAAAATTCTTTGCGGCTGGATCGGGAACATTGACTTGGCATCTTGATAATTCTACTGGAACGCCACTTTGGATAGCTAAAACATTGCCCGAGGACAGCGTGATCACTAATATTGTCATCGATGTATCAACGATACCAAAGGGTGGCGGAGGGGATGTCTGCGTGTTCATTAGCCGTACAGATGCTCCCACATATCCCGCAATCATAGCTGGATACTCCGAAGTGATGTGTGGCCATGCAGATCGCGGGCTACATGGGAGCGCCGGTCCCTATCAGTTTAAGGCTAATCTAGCTGCTATGCCCTATTTTCTTCCAAAAAATACCCAGATCACCTGTCACGCAGGTCCGTTTAGTGCATCGCCTGTGACCATCGATTGTAACTTGTCATATCAAACCTATATACCCGGCACCCCTAGATATCGTACTATGCGGCTGCCCTATAATGACCAAGTAGTAGATATTGTAAGTGGGAGTGGAGTTCTTGCAGAGTCACGATATGTTAGTTCTCCACTATTTCCGATTCACGTGAAAGGTTTCCATACTTTCATGGGTCTTGGGGATGCTTATATGGGTACTGCAACTCCTTGTTTGCAAAGGAAAAATGCAGCCGGAGGCGTTGTGCAGCAACATTGTTTTACTACGGGAGCTGGCCCAAATCAAAATTATAATTCACCAGAATTCGTAAATTTGGATTGGAATATTCCACCAGGAGATACTTTGACCGCTACATGTAATGCTACAAATCTAGGAACTGATTGCGCTTTATATGTGTTAGTTGAAATTCCTCCAACGATAGCAGTGAATCCAGAAAACACCATCCGTGATTATAATAATGTACCGCATCCATTTATTGAGAATTGGTGCACTAAATACGCGTGGAGACTCGCTAATGCGAATTACTGTAGTCCGTCACCAACGTGTAGCGATCAAACAAAGATTAATCTTTGCGTTTCTCTTTTCTCGCCCGCAAGCTGTATCTCGACGAACTCGTGTTCGACTACCCTTACTCCTACTCCAATACCCACGGCCATTTCAGTCCCGCCTCCGCAGGTCACCCTGAATGCCATACCCACCACATTAAATAATCAAACTCTCGGCACTCTCAGCGGTACTGCCACTGATGCAATCGGGGTAACGAAGGTGAAGGTGGTGATACGGTATAATCCTAGTGTGGGAGGAGGATGTACCGCCGACTCTCGAGACTGGAACGGAACAGCGTGGGTGACGGGCTGTCAGGAGATTAATGCGATTATTCCCGCAATGACTCCTGGCACCTCGGTGACATGGTCAGTTTCGAACACGCCACCTCTAGCGCAGATGATGCCAGGGCCATATCGTATTTTTGCAGCTGCATATCGATCTGAAGCTCCGCTGGTCTGGTCTACCTGGTCGACATTTATTGATACTACCTATCAAGCGGGATCTATTCCCACACCGACCACGCCCCCTACACCCCCTCCCACACCGGTCCCCGGCGATGCAGATGGCGACGGGCATGTGAACATCCTTGATTACAACATGGTTATTTCACATTTCGGTGAGTCCGGCACAAACACACCAGGGGATGTGAATCACGATGCAGCGGTGAATATTCTTGATTTCAATATCGTGATTTCGCATTTCGGGCAGTAGTTGGTATAATTGTTCATATGGATACTCCAACGAAAAGTACCGATACCGTCATGCCCGTCGGACAGCCAGGAATGTCGGGCCGCACGAAAGGTCTCATGGTTGTCAGTGTTATCGTGATTATCGTTGCGGCGGTCGTATTCTTCGGTCCGCGCTACGGGCTTGATATAAGCAGATTCTTTGCCGCGGAGCCGGGAACTCCAGCTCCGAATATGGTCAAACTCTACCCTGTCTTCGACCCCGTAACATCCAAAGTACGCTTCGTCCTCGAAACCGGCACCTATGAAATCACCGGCTTCCAGTTCAGAGCAGGCATCTCCGCTGCCACCTTCACCAACATAGGCGGATTCACCGGCTCTGCGATATTCAATCAGATTCTCGAGCCAGCTAACCTCCTCTCCGACGGTTCCCTGAGCTTCGCTGCCGGTGTCCCCTCCGGTGGGACCGGTGCCACTAGCACTACCACCATCGCCACCATCGACTATACGACGCTGTCGGCAGATACCGCCGCCACCCAGATCTGCGTCACCGTTGATATGACCAACACCATCGTGAGCGCACGAAATGTCGACGCTAATGTTCTTGATATGGGTTTGAACGGTTGGAGCAACAAAGCATGTATTCCAATTATTGCTCCCACGGCTACTCCGGCCCCTTCCATTATTACATTTACCGCAGACCCCGTCTCCATTACGAGTGGTCAAACCTCCGTACTCTCTTGGACGGTAACTGGTGCAACTTCCATCACTATCAATGGGGCGAGTACTGACACGAGAACCTCGATCTCGGTGAGTCCAACCATCACGACCTCCTACACTTTAGTTGCAACGGGTCCGGGTGGGACTGCTATGGCGAGTATCACGGTTACCGTTGTACAGCCGACGACTACGGTGCTACCTCCTATCCGGGGTGATGTGAACGGAGATGGGAGGGTGGACATATCAGACTTCAACATAGTGGTGGCGAATTTCGGAAAAGTGCCCAGCGGGACAGTGCTCGGCGATGAAAATAAGGATGGGAAAATAGACATCCTCGACTTCAATGCGGTCGTTACCTATTTCGGGACTATTACTACCAAATAACCCGTTCATGCGATATATCATCCCCGTTCTTGCTCTTACGCTTCTGATGCCGCCAATGGCACTGGCAGCGGTTGAACCGTCGCTTACCATGAACGGTACCACACTGTCGGTTGTGACCGGCCAGACGATTCTTGTGACCGTTGATATCAACGCTAATGACCGTACCGTGTCGGCAGCAACACTCGAAGTACTCTACCCGGCTGACAAGCTTGAGGGCGTATCCATCGACAAGGGCGGTTTCTTCAGTTACGGGCTTGGAACGGCAACCATCGACAATGTCGGCGGGCGTATGAAATTTTCGGCGGGTTCTAACCCGGCACGCACAGGTTCGGGCACCGCATTTATATTGGTTTTCCGTGGCAAGGCTACCGGTTCCGCACTACTGTCGTACGGTGCGGCAACAGCAATAGCCATAACAGAAAACATAGACGCCACCGTATTGGGCGCTACAAGTCCGATTACGCTGACAGTTCTCGCAGCAGGAACCCCAACCCCAACTGGGTATTACACTCCCACTCCGACCGGGGGCTACACCTATACGCCGCAACCCTCATCAGTTGGCGGAGTTGGACAGGTTGAAACCGGACCAGGCGACACGACTATCCTGGCGCTCATCGTAGGGAGTATCGCCGCCCTTCTGTATGTCGGTTATACCGGGAGCGATGCGTTCCGGCGCAACGAAGCGAAATCGTATTCTAAAAAAGCACGCAAAAAAAGCCCGCCGGACTTCCGCTCATAACTTTCTTTCATGCTGCGCGATCTGACCATGATATTCTCGGTTTTGATATCGGTTGCGTCGCTGGGTTTCGGCGTTTATAAAAATATCGAGGCCGGCAATGCTAAGGGCTTTGTGTACGAGCAAGCATACCGCGTCATGGGCGCGGTCAATGGAGCAAGCATCGGTTCGGCCGCAAAAGCAAGCATCCTTGATGCAGCGTTGGGAACATTCGGAACTCCTCCTCCGGTTATAGACCTGTCCCGTTCCAGTGCCGATACGCCGGTGAAGGGGCAGATATGTACCGAAGCGGTTATTGATAGCTGCGTGAACCTCGCGGGGCAGCTGGCCGCTCTTAATGCTTCCTGCTTGCGGAGCAAGAGCGATGGAAATGCCTGCGTACAAGCGACACAGATGAAGCTGGATATCGATAGTCTTGGGTGTCTGAACTGTTTTATCCGCTGATATGGAAAAGCGCGCACTCTTTCCCGCGGTGATGTTTCTCCTCGCCGGGGCATCGTTTCTATTCAGTGGATGGCAGTACCTGCAGTCGCGCTCGGTGCAGGCCGCCTCACAGAACCGCATGGCATTTATGATCACAACTATTGAGAAGAGCGATATAACGAGAACGAAGAAGCAGGAGTTGTATGCTTCTATCATGCAGGGGTTGCCTTCGGCACCGGGGATACTCGGCCTGGATTTCTCCGGGTCGTTTGCCAGCGAAGACAAAGGGGACTCGTGTAGCAGTGAGGGGCAGCGTGTCATCTGCAGAGCACTTCAGCAGAAGGGCGATAGTGCTACAATGATGGCAGTATGCGGTAAATGCATTCCACAATGAAGGAAAACAAAACAGAAGAAGGGGGGTGTTTGGATTGATGGAGATGATGCATAAAGGATGTCGGTGTTTTCACCACATGGTTGCCACGGTGTTCGGTGTTTTGGCCAGTGCTGCGGCAATCGCATTTTTCGTGGTGATATTCAGTAGAGCGCCGCTGTTCGGTTTGAGTGCTGATGTGTACTTCATGTCGGCTATCATGCTGGTGATTATCGCTCGCGGTACGAAGATGTGCCGGTGCTGTAAAGGTCACGGTATGGGATACCAGTGTGGGGGTTGCGGATCAGCGGGAGAGATGCCGAAGACGGGAATGTAAGGCGAGAAGCCAGACATTGCATGCCTATGGTCGCCACAAACAAAAAATTAACTGCTCATCCGGCGAATCCTGAAACGGTGGAAATGGTGGCTATACGCGATGGGTATGGTAAGGGCCTGGTAAAAGCCGGAGAACAGGACGAGCGCATCGTTGTATTGTGCGCTGATTTGACCGAATCTACCCGGAGCCACTGGTTTGCGGAGAGATTTCCCAACCGATTTATCGAAGTAGGTGTGGCTGAACAAAATCTGGCGGTCATAGCTTCCGGCATGGCAGCCGCGGGGAAAATTCCGTTTATCTCCAGCTACGCTACCTTCAGTCCCGGCCGTAACAACGAGCAAATCCGCACAAACATCTGTATCAACAACATGCCGGTCAAGATTGCAGGTGCGCATGCGGGCATCAGTGTGGGACCGGACGGCGCTACACATCAAGCGCTTGAAGACATCGCGCTCATGCGGGTACTCCCGCGTATGGTTGTGGTTGTACCCTGTGATGCCATCGAAGCAGAGAAAGCGACGGTCGCGGCCGCAGGTAACGGACAGCCGACCTATCTGCGTCTGGGTCGCGAAAAGACGCCGATTATTACAACTCCCAAATCACCCTTTGTCATCGGGAAAGCCGAAACGCTTCGGAAGGGCGGCGATGTTGCAATTATTGCCTGCGGTACACTGGTCTACGAAGCCCTTGTGGCAGCCACCGCGCTGGCGAAGGAGAACATCGGATGCATGGTCATCAATAATCACACGGTAAAACCGATGGACGAAGAAACAATTGTCGCCGCGGCACAGCAGTGCGGCGGCGTGGTAACGGCCGAAGAGCATCAAATCGCCGGCGGTATGGGTTCGGCTGTCGCCGAAGTGCTCGCGCGTCGTGCTCCCGTGCCGGTAGAATTTGTCGGCATGCAAAACCGCTTCGGCGAGTCAGGAAGTCCCACTGAACTGATGCAAGCTTTCGGCCTGACATCGGAGGGCATCATCGATGCGGTCCGCAGGATACTCAAACGCAAGGTTAGCTGACGGGCGGCTTCTCTTTGAAGAGCTCTTTGAGCTTCGCGAAGTCCGCTTCCAGTAGTATTTTTGCGTCGGGGTCGCGTAATGCGCGTTCAGGTGCGAAGGTTGGCAGGAGCCGATACGCGCCCAGCGGGAAAGTGCGCCCGTGTACATTTTCTACGGGGATGCGCAGGCCGACGCCGGTGAGCGCCAAGTTTCCCAGTGTCACCACAATCTCCGGGTTCACGGTGCGGATTTCTTCTTTCAGGAATGAGGCGTGACTCTTGATTTCCTTGGGAGTCGGCTGTTTATCGGCTATCGGACGATATTTGACCACATTCGTAACATAGACTTTTCGACGGTCAATACCGGCCTCTCGGAGGAGCTTATTGAGCAGTTTCATATGCGGACCGCCGACCGGTGTACCGTCTTTTTCACCGTGCGGGTCGAGCATCTCGCTGACGACAAGGACACGAGAACCGATGGCGCCCTGCCCGAACACGAGCTTGTGGCCCTTGAACTTTTCTTTAAGGGCCTTGTTGACCGAAGTGAGTGTCTTCGTGTCGGTCATAGTGATTGCTTGATAATAGCATACCTCGTCAAATTTGGCAATAGAAAACGGCTCGTTATGAGCCATTTTCTATTCGGAGTGGACCGTACCAGATTCGAACTGGTGACCTCCTCATTGCAAATGAGGCGCTCTACCAACTGAGCTAACGGCCCAAGACGGAAGCCTATTATAACAGAAAAGCTTGCTAAACACCAGTTTTTGCCGTATCATATCACTTGCATCGGGCGATTAGTTCAGTGGTAGAACGCTGTCCTGATAAGACAGAGGTCCTA
>CAYZRE010000011.1:0-13960 GCA_964479835.1 uncultured Candidatus Saccharibacteria bacterium
ATGTGGCGGTTGACGCCACTCCAAGGCGAACTGACGCTGGGGAGATACCGGCGGGAGGAGCCATGCACAGACCGTGATATACTATATATATGGTGGAGATTATTCCGGCGATATTGACGGAGAGCGATGAGGAGCTGGTGCGCCTGGTACACATGTTTGAACGGGCGGGTGTGAAACGCGTGCACTTGGACATCTGCGATGGCATCTTCGTGCCGGCCCGTACTATCAACGGATATGAGCAATTGGGTCGTTTGCAGACGGAGATTATGTTTGATGTGCATCTGATGGTGCGCAATCCCGAAGCGCAGACGGGTTCATGGTGCGCCGTGAAAAATGCCGACCGACTCCTTCTGCATGTGGAAACGGTGAAAGATTTCGCAACACTATCCGGTCACACCACAGGATGCGGCAAAACAATCGGCGCCGCTATCAATCCCGAAACGCCGACAGAACGACTGGAGGCGGTTACCGGAGCAGTGAAGCTCGTGCAATTCATGACGGTGCATCCCGGCCGTCAGGGCAGACCTTTTGTGCCCGAAGTGCTCGAACGGGTTTCCGCATTCCACGCTTCTCATCCCGAGATATCAATCATGCTCGATGGCGGCATCTCGCCGCAGAATGCGCACGAGTGCATGGTAGCCGGTGCCAGCGCCCTGGTAAGCGGCAGTTATGTGTCGCGCTCGACTGATATACGCCGTGCGCTCAATGAGCTACAGTCTGCTGTGATATAATAATAGTAGTATCTGAAACCCCTCCGACGGCTGAGCGATTATCCTGAGCGAACCGACGGGACGAGGTTGCCGGAGGAGGGCTAGGGGAGGCAGAAGCGAGCAGCGAATCTTCGAGTGTTGCGAGCGCCGCTGGAAGGGCGACGAACGAAGTGAAGTCCCCTCAAGACTATGTACGATATTGTTTCAATCGGGTCCGCGACACAAGATGTAGTGTTAAGCGCGGACGGTTTCAGTATTATCGAGAGTCCCGATTTCAATGTCGGCAAGGGAATTTGTTTGCCGTTCGGCTCGAAAGTCCAGATAAGTAAAATCGTGTTCACCTCCGGTGGTGGTGGCACGAACGCTGCGGTCACCTTTGCGCGCCAGGGGATGAAGACCGCCTGTGTCGGGGTCATCGGAAGCGATCCCAACGGCGCGGCGATTCTCGATGAACTTCGGCGTGAGCGCGTTGACGGAAAATATTTTCAAATTCACCACGATGATATCACTGCGTATTCGGTCATTTTGATCGGACAGGGCGGTGAGCGCACGATTTTGTCATATAAAGGAGAGGGGATTCACTGGGACGCAGATGCAATTCCCTGGGAGCGTCTGCAGGCAAAGTGGTTCTATGTAAACTCGCTCGGCGGACACATTGATATGCTGGAGCGTATCGTGAAGCTGGCCAAGGAAAGCGGAGCACATCTGGCATCAAACCCGGGCCCCAAAGAAATAGAGCTTGGACTGAAAAAGCTGGCACCGCTGTGGAAGCACTTCGATATTATCGGCATGAACCAAGAGGAGGCCGCTACGCTGACGGGCATCCCCTACGACCAGACCGACAACATTTTTAAGGTAATGGACCAAGCTATCGGCGGAATTTTTATTCTGACGCGGGGCCAACAAGGCGTGATGATTTCCGATGGCCACCACCTGTACAGCGCGGGTATTCCCAACAAAGAGGTTATCGAGAGAACCGGTTCCGGTGACGCATTCCACTCGGCATTTCTGGCGGAGTTCATCAGGAGCGGCAGTATTGAAAAGGCAGTCCAGTTGGGGACTGCCAATGCCACATCAGTGGTGATGCACTACGGCGCTAAAGAGGGAATCCTCCGCGGAGACGATGTCGGCCAATGGCCGCTCGTGCAGGTAGAGAAAAGGGCTCTGTAGACAAAGTAAAACCCCCGGGCCGACTGGACCTGGGGGGATAGGGAACGACTCATGCAATCTCGCCGGCCCATTGCAACACCGGGTCATTGATTACACGGCCTCTCACGCAAATACGTGCGTACGCGAGAGGTCTGCAGCATCATCGGCGGTGGACGGGCTCCACCTGACAACCTTCGCTGCGCTTCCTGGTACGAGTATCGAGGCAGAATTCTGCCGAATGCGGAGCTTTCGCTCACACACTACAAGGCAAGTGGACTCCCCCCGTGCACTCGTGGGCGTTGGGCTGGTAAAAAAGAACAGAGAATGAAATCGGGTGACGAGGTCGGTGCGCATCGCCTGCCTTAGGATGCGGCGCACCGCGTGGGCTGTCCGCGACACTGCTGCTCTCCCGTGGCGGTCGAAACGGCACCGACCCCATCGCTATAATGATAGCACGGACAGCACCGAATGTCAAACGGGGCGATTCTGAGCTACCTAAGAAAAGTAAGGACCCCCGAGAGTCCCTCCGTATCCGCTTGCTAACACCATGGATGTTAGCTTCGGCTTATCTGGAGTAATTTCTCGGGGGTCATGCTACTAGGGTACGGCTTTCCCGGTGGCCAAGGGGCTAGCTCCCGTGGCTATCATCGGTCGGCTGTCCCGTTCGCTGCTGAGTTCAAGACCCAGCTGTAACCTGCGCGTCCGTGCCTTCTCGGTTTTGGTTCACGGACAGTTGTAAAAGGCCTGCGGAGTCACTGTTGGCTCGCCGGATGGGAGGCGTTTCTAATAATGCCCTCATCCGGGTCAACGGAATCGCTTTCAGGGAACTCTGTAGGTATCTTCCGCGTCACCGGCGGAATACTCGGTGTCTATCTTTCGGTCAATATTCACCCCCAGCTTCCGATTGCGTGTCGTGACCGACTTGGAGCGACGGGCGCGGTGCCGGGCCGTTAGCCGGGCGACAGCGCTTAGGTCGCATCCACTAAGTATTAATAATATCATATACATAAGATAAAGTCAAGGGCTCCAAAACCGCATAAAACAAGGCCTGTTTATACACAGATTTCAGTGCTGATGCCACGGTGATGCGGTACAATGAAGAGATGAAAGACCCGTACAACAAGATGGCGCATTTGTTGCGCACCCAACCTGCAGTACTGCTGGAGCTTGAGCAAAAAATGAACAGCATCACCGGACAGGAGGGTGTGTTTGAGGATATTATCCGACAGAACGATATCATCGTAGACCAGACACTCGCGGGGCTGGGTATTATGCGCAAGGATGACCAAAAAACCGTCCGTATGGCGTTCGCAGAGCGGCTTGCGCACCTGGACGGTCACCTGTGGGAGATGGTCGGCAAGCCCGATTTCAGCAAGCCCGATAAGGCATACGCGATGCTGTTTGCCGCAGTAGAGAAGGTGTTCACTCCGCCAAAAGGATTGTTCATCAAGCGTGAACGGGGCACCGAGATGCTCGAGAAGTACCCGCCGGAAAATATTATTCAGCATTTCGGATACACCACAGTCCGCGACCTGGTTGAGAAGGAAGGTTTCTCATCGGTTATGGCATCATTGCGGTTCACGCAGTCGGAAGCGTGGATGCACAAGTTTTTTGAAGTCGCCTACAACGATTTGAGCCCTGATGATTTCGAAGAGCGCGAGGTAGAGCTCATTGTACTCAATACGAAATGGCTCGATGTTGCCGAAAAGTTCATGAGCAAGAAGTACCATAACCTCTCGCATCTGAAGGAATTCGGGATTATCTTCATTGTGCCGCTTATCACGAGGGGCACGGGTACAATGCTGGAGATGTTCACGCTCCTTCTGCATTATCTCCACGAGGTACCTTTCTATGCATCACTCTTTCGAAGTCATATGTCCGACATTGATTTCTCGGTTACCTTCAAGAGCTTACTTCGTGGCGATGTATCGACCAAGCCCATGCCCAGTCAGGGGCGCATCACCTGGCGTGTCGTTCAGCGGTATCTCGCAAAGCAAGATGCGGATGACTTCCGACTGTTCGAGCCGCATGTCAACCCGGAAGCCGACCACTGGTGGAGCGCGGAAGAGGACCTCGGCCGTCTTTCGCGCGTGCTCGGCAAAGACCACGGGCGGCTGGACCTGGGATGGTGGACCGGTCTTGATTTTGTGGGAGAGCTGTTCCCGAATGAAAAAACCGGCGTTGATGAAATCGTCAGCTTCGATCTTATCGATCAGCTTATGTCACTGGTGCGCAATTCCGAATCGCCGTATCTCTACCATCAGCAGGAGGCGCTCTGGAACAAGATATTCGTCGAGTACATGGGGCGGAACAAGATGCAGCAACTCGTTGAAGAGAATTTGATATCGGGCTTCATTCACCTGCCATGACACCGAAGTCGCTCCACGATTACTTTGCCGATGCCCGAAAGGGTGGATGGGCAATCGGCCACTTCAACTTTGCAACCGCCGATGTACTGCGAGCAATCGTTGAGGGCGCACGGGAGGGAGGTGCGCCATGCGTGATGGTCGGCACCAGTCAGGGCGAGGCCGATTTCCTGGGACTTCGCTCTGCGGTGGCATTGGTTCGGGCGATTGCGGATGCATCGGGATTCCCGGTGTTTCTCAACTGCGACCACTTTAAAACATTTCAGTCATGTCGCGAGGCCATCGATGCGGGGTACGATACGGTGTTGTTTGATGGGGCGTTCCAGCCTTACGAGATTAATATCATCGAAACGCAAAGGGTGTGGCAATATGCCCAGACCAAACGGGGTTCCATGATGGTAGAGGGCGAGTTGGGTTCCCTCAAAGGCAGTTCGGAAGTTCAAAAAGAAGTGAAGGTGAGTCCGGAAGACTATACCAAACCGGAGCAGGCGGCCGATTTTGTGAAGCGCACGGGTGTTGACCGGCTTGCGGTCGCATTCGGCAATATCCATGGCATTGTGACTCACCAAAAAGAGGAACTGGACATCGGGCATCTGAAGAAAATCATCGCCGCGGCACCGGATGTCTACTATGTGCTTCATGGCGCGTCGGGGCTTTCTGACACGCAGGTGAAATCCGCCATCGCCGCCGGCATCACGAATGTTCACTTCAATACCGAACTGCGGGTGGCGTATCAGCGGGGACTCAAAGAAGAACTCGCCACCGAACCCGACCAAACAACGCCGTACAAACTTCTCGCACCCGCCATCACAGCTGTACGCGAACTCGTTGAGCAAAAGGTGCGATTGTTTATGAATGCGTGAACACGCTGAACGTGTTTTTTGTCCGTCGCCGAAAAGTTATACACTTTTATTATTGTTTTTTATTTTCCAAATGATACAAATGAATGATGAATAAGAAGACGAAAAATTACGGCAAAGAACTTATCTTGGATTTGCACAATTGCAATCCAAAAAAATTCAATCGGGAAACGCTTACAAAATATTTTAAGGAGCTGTGCACGCTCATCGATATGCAGCGATGCGAATTGTTTTTTTGGGATGATGAGGGGCTTCCACCCGAAGAACGGCAGACTCTGCCGCATCTCAAAGGCACATCAGCTATCCAGTTCATCATGACGAGTAATGTCACCATCCACACACTCGATTTGATGGGAAATGTGTATCTCAACATTTTTTCGTGCAAGGAGTTTAACGCAAAGACTGCGGAAGAGTTTTCTCGCGCATTCTTTGAAGGAACGGTAGCGCAGGCCACCGTCATTGACCGCTTATGAAGGTGTATACGGAAGAATTGGTCGTACCGGAGCGCGATATGAAGCTGGCAGGGCTCTCGGGTCTGCGTGATTACTGGACGCACACCTTGGAGCAGAAGCTCCCGAAGCACTCTCGGCCTATTCGGTTTGTCATCACCCAGACGCGAGCTGGTGCGTATCGTTGTGAGTTGGATATTATGGTTCCCGAAAAGGGGGATAATCCGCTTCCCGCGCGGGAGGGCATCTTTGATTATCGGAAGCGGACCTACGAAGACACCGAAAAATTTACCGCGGTTCTGCTCATCCCGACCGGCAT
This sequence comes from uncultured Candidatus Saccharibacteria bacterium, assembly GCA_964479835.1. Taxonomy (GTDB): domain Bacteria; phylum Patescibacteriota; class Minisyncoccia; order 2-02-FULL-40-12; family GWA2-44-9; genus JAGOPO01. Next base: position 5,854 of record CAYZRE010000011.1, read on the forward strand.
CGGTGCGGAAATTGGCGGAGACTGCGGAGACGGCAATGCGGTTGCACGGCTTGTTGCCGGTGCATGCGACACGCTTATCACCCATCCGAATGTGGTGAATGCGTCCGACCTCAACGAGATGAAGGAAAATACGCTGTATGTTGAGGGGAGTATCATCACGAGACTGTTATCGGGCCATATCGGCATCCAACCGGTCCGTTCAAACCGAGTGTTGCTGTTGATGGACAAGCATGATGAGAAATTCTTCAACGATGAAGTCGTCAATGCCGTCTCGTCGGCCCGCATCACGCTGGGCCTGGACTGCGATGTACGCGAGATGGCAGAGCCGGTGGAGAGTATCTCGCGGTATACCGCATCGGGACGGGCGACGGGAGAAATCCATGCTCTCGAGCGACTTTTCGACGAGATACAACTCTATCGGGATTCATACGACGCAATCGCACTCTCCACATTCATCAGGGTTCCGGAACATTTCCACGCGAAGTATTTCTCAACCAAGAATATGGTAAACCCGTGGGGCGGAATTGAAGCGATGGTGACTCACAGTGTTACCGAGATGTTTGATATGCCCTGTGCTCACTCTCCTATGATGACCTCCAGCAGTGTCCTAAATCTTACGGTGGGCATCGTGGACCCTCGGAAGGCGCCGGAGACCTCGTCAACAACCTATCTGCACTGCATTCTGAAAGGGCTCCAGCGCTCTCCGCGTATCGTGAGTCCCGCCGGTGGCATCGCGCTGGAACAGGTGTCGTGTCTTATTATTCCGGACGGCTGTATCGGCTTGCCGACGCTTGCGTGTCTGGAAAACGACATTCCGGTCATCGCAGTGCGGGAAAACAAGAACCGCATGAGGAATAATCTTCAGAAACTGCCATTCAAGCCGGGCAAACTCTTCATCGTGGACAACTACCTCGAGGCAATCGGGGTTATGACCGCAATCAAGGCAGGCGTGACACCGTCAACCGTCCGTCGTCCGCTGGCACGGACAAAAATTCTCGCCACGAAGGCGCCTGCCGCTCGCGTCGCGGCTGAATTACCCCAGAAGAGACTTCAATACGAAGATAGAGTTCTGCGCAATGGCAAAAGGGCCCTCTAGGCCGTAGTGGTATACTTCCGGTATGCGATTCCTCATCAAGATGTTTTTCTATCTGGGCATTGTTGCCGCAGGAGCCTATTTTGCTGTCAATAATATCCCCTCACTGAAGGCGAATATCCTTGAAACAGTGAATCCGCGCATCGAGGAGGGCCAGCTGGTGCGTACACTTCAGCAGACTCTGGAGGAATTGGATTCCACTCTGTCGAGCGAGGGCACAGCGACTACCACTGTCACCACACAGAAAAAACAGCAGCTCGTTGCGGAATCACAGGAACTTCTCCGGGAAATTGCCGACATCAACGACAAGCGCGACAGCGTTGCCGTCGGTATCGTCACCAAAGCCGTCGATGCACTTATTGGCACCACGGCTTCACCTGCGGCCACCCCGTGCGCGCAGTAGTCGTGTCACAGAAGCAGGGATGGTCAATGCTTGACGGCAAAGCAGGGAAGAGGAGACTGGAATAGTAGTATAAACCGTAACCAAAAATCATGATAAAGAACAAAATTGTAAGTGGAATAGCTGCATCCGCCACGATTGTATCGATGTTTGCTATGGTCGGTGTGGCATTAGCCGCGGGCAATTCGGAACCCGGACTCGATAGATACCTTAGTAACCCCGGCCGGCAACAGGCCACGGAAGTTGGCGCACAGTGTGGTTCGGGTGCGGGCTCCGGGGCATTCGGTTACCTTGGGAAAGATGCTAATCTCGGCATCCAATCAGACCCAACCGATCCTGGCGCAAACGGCGAGAAAACAGGCCTCAATAATAGTGCTGTGTGCGGCAATCGACAGGGAAATCTTCCGTAGTAGTCGAGGTATCGGTAAAACAAGAACAGACAAACGGCTCATCAAATGAGCCGTTTGTGCTTGACAACGAAACAGAGAAAGCGCACACCTAACACATAGTACGGTGGTTAAAAACCGAGCAAACGGCTCCGGTGCTGGATTTTAATCCTGCTCCCCAGCAGTTCACCCGATATTCGTCATGTTTAGCAGAAAACAACTCTCATTCGGTATTCTCGCCGCATTTATCTTAAGCGGTTTTTTTGTACCGAATACGCAGGCGGTTGACCCAGTTGTTTTTATAAGCAACCTACAACCTGACTTTGCCGCAGTCGGCGGGGGAGGCGTCTTTTCTGCCTATATAGGCCCCCCTGCTTACGGTTTTGTATCCCCAGGGACAACCGCTATCTTTGATAGTCGTGAGGCAGGCATCATCAAGGCTGGTTTCAACACGGCTCCTGCTAATGACGAAGGACTTTTCGCTTTCAAGCCCACTGTCACGATTGATGTCTTTGCAACTGGAGCTCTAACCTACGATGTTCAGAATCAGTTTGGTGTCAATCCAGTTTGGATGACAATTGAAGTTGATACGGGAGATGTGGATGTGGCTGGCGTTCGGATAGGCAACACGGCTTACCAGTTTGTACCGACATCAAATCCAGCTGGTTGGAACACGTTTAACGCTGGTGCAGGGCTGTGGCTACAGTGGACCACTACTACTAGTGGCATTACGGTGGGAGAGCCAATGACATTAAGTGCAATTGCTTCAGTCAACACTGGTCGAAATGTCGTACGCACCTACCTTCGTCTTGGTATGGGTGAATCGTATTACAACGGCGGCACAGGAACCACTGCGTGGGTCGATAAAGCCACGATTGGTGGAGTGAAATATGATTTTGTGACTCCTGTTTGTGATCTCGCCAACAGTTTTGACAGCTTTACCCTTGGTTCGGTAAACGGCCAGGGCGGATGGAGCGAAGTAAACTCGACCTATGATCAGGCAGTCGTTGCTAATACCTATGGGTACTCGACATTCGGCTGTAAGTCGCTTCGTGTTTCTGATGGCGTTACCAGTGGTGCATTCGACTGGATATTTTCCCCGTCAGTTACTAATGAGGCTGGCGAATCTGCTGCGGTAAGTGGTGGTTTCTCCAGTGGAACGCGCCAGAATCATTTCGAGGCCCAGTTTGACGTTGCATCCGTGCTTGCGAACGTTCAGCCAGGCTTGCATGTGTCCGTATCTCCGGACCGTGGCGACGGTTCTCGTATGAGCTACTTACGATTTGAAGATCAGGAGGACGGCATCCATGTATTCTTCGTTGATGTAACTGATGTCGGCCCTCTCGGTATGGTGGCAACATTCAACGAAACCGCTATTGCAACAATCAGCCGCGCTCCGCATACGGCAAAATTCGTCGTAGACTTAGTCGATGGTCCGGGCAACGACATCGTCAAAATCTATATCGACGGCACTCTTGAAATTACCGGAACGAGCTGGGAAGATTATTACCGATTTGACCCGGAGCAGACCCCTGCCGGCAACCAGGTCCCAACTATCGACTCCCTTATTGTTCAGGCGCGAGGCTCTGCCGCCCCTGCAAATACAGGAAATGGATTTCTCTTCGATAACTTCTCGTTTCTCTCTGGCCCTACTCCCCCCGGTCCGGTCTTCAATGACCAAAATGAGAACCATATTCTTGATGTAGGAGAGGTAACGTACCCCACCATTCAGACTGCTGTAGACGCAGCGTTAAGTGGCGCCACGATACAAGTTACGGCGGGCACATACCCCGAACATGTCACCGTAAACAAATCGCTAACTCTTAATGGCGCAAACCGGGGAGTCGCAGGTAATGGCGTTCGTGGGCCAGAATCTATTGTTGATGGAACTGACGCTGGTACACCGTTTGCCATTACGGCCAACGATGTAACCATTAACGGCTTCACTATAGAAAATGGATCTAACGGCGGTTTGTTCTCCGGTATTTGGAGTCAAACAGGAACTTTAAATTCCAGTATTCTCAACAACATCATCACACAGAATGGTTTCGGCGTATGGGCGCAGTGTGGCGGCAACTGTCTGATTCAAGCCAACCTTTTTGACTCGAACAACAAGCCTAACTCTCCTGGCTCAGGCGATATCAGCGCAGACAGCACAAGCGGTCTCACTATCGACAACAACGAATTCAAGAATGACACCGCGGGCAATCCAATCTTGCTTCAAGCTGTCGGTGCGGGCGCGCACACAGGCGTGGCTGTCTCGAACAACAACTTCCACAACAACGCCTTTAGTAATATCTACGCACTTGGAGTAACTGGCGGAACATTTACTGGCAATACGATTACCCCCGCGAGCGATGCAACCGGAATATCATTTAGTGGCCTTGATACGAACATAACTGTGACGAACAATGTCATTACTGGCGGTGCGCGTGGCGTCCGAGTTGAGGACGCGGGATATTATGGTGAGGGATTAGGGGGAAATAGCAATATCACGGTTAACGGAAACTCTGTAGCAAGCGACAGCACATATGGTCTTGGAAACATAAGTGGTTATACGGGTAACGTAGATGCAACCTGTAACTGGTGGGGCGCGGCAAATGGCCCCGGTTCGGTCGGCCCGGGCTCTGGTTCATTAGTGACTACGGGCGTTACTTTCACGCCATGGCTGACTTCTACAAATCTCAATGGCGTATGCAATGGTTCCACCTTCACCTTAACCTATTCCGCGGGAGCCAACGGGACGCTTACCGGAGATACACCTCAAACAGTTAGCTTCGGTGACAATGGAACAGCTGTCACCGCCGTGCCTGATACTGGCTACCACTTCGTCAACTGGAGCGATCTATCAACCACCAATCCTCGGACCGACACTAATGTCACGGCAAATCTTTCCGTTACTGCGAACTTTGCCATCAACACTTACACCCTAACCTATGCCGCCGGGGCCAACGGCACTCTGACCGGATCAACTTCGCAGACAGTCGATCACGGTGCTAATGGAACAGCTGTCACCGCCGTGCCTGATACTGGCTACCACTTCGTCAACTGGAGCGATCTATCAACCACCAATCCTCGGACCGACACTAATGTCACGGCAAATCTTTCCGTTACTGCGAACTTTGCCATCAATCAATACACCATCACGTTTGATTCAGCCGGTGGTTCAGCTGTTGCCGCTATCACTCAGGATTATGGTTCAGCCGTGACTGCACCGAGCGCTCCGACCAAGTCTGGCTACACCTTCGCTGGATGGTTGCCAGCAGTACCGGCAACGATGCCCTTGAACGGAGCGAGCTTAACTGCGCAGTGGACGTCCAACAGTCAAGGCGGAAGTAGACGAGCAACTCCCGCAGTTCCGGCTAATGTCACAACTCCAGATGGTTGTTTGCCAGGGGCTAAATTCAGTATCACAACAAACAGAAATTGTAATGCAGCCACCCCTGCTGTACCAGCTGGGCAAGTGCTGGGTGCTTCGACTGTCCTCGGCGACCCGGCGAACCTTGCCAAGTACGGTCTCAAGGAGGGCGACCTCATCGGTGCTGTTGATTTCGGAGACTCGGATGTCTACATCGTCAACGCACAGGGCTACAAGCGCTTGTTCCTGAACCCCGTCATCTTCAGCTTCTACGGACACTTGGGCGGGTTCTCTAAGGTGAAGCATGTGAGCATCGCAGCCCGCGACGCATTCCCGACTTCAGGACTCTTTCAGAACTGCGAGGGCAGTGACCTCAAGGTCTATGGTGTCGAGGTGACCGGAGAGGATATCGGTATCTTCCACTGGATGAACATGTCAGGCGCACAAGCTGCATCTCAAGACTCCGAATTCTTCAAGAAGGTCTTCTGTATCAATACACAGGAATCTAACTGGTATGCCAAGTCCTCGACTGACTTCACCGCAGTCGCGAACCTCCCGGCGTACAAGCGCTAAGGTCTCTCGGGAGAACAAAAGACCCCCAGGAGGGGGTCTTTTGTTTATGGTATACTTTTAGAGATGAAGCAATTTGTCCAGAAATTTGCCCATCTCGCGGCCGGCAAGCTTTTACTCATCAATATAGGAGTGTTGATTGCGATTAAATTCCTTGTGCCGTTGGGCGGGTCCGGGTTGGCCACCATTACCGAATCCCTCACGCCGATTGATATAGACAGCATTATCGAACAGACCAATGCCGCTCGGGTTGCCGCGAAGCTATCGGTGCTCACTCATAATTCAAAACTTGACCAGGCCGCGCAAGACAAGCTCGCCAGCATGGAGAAAGAGGGATACTTTGCCCATATAAGCCCGGATGGGCGTCAGCCGTGGGATTTCATCAGGGCCGGGGGGTATACTTTTCGGGCGGCGGGAGAGAACTTGGCGAAGGGTTTTACGGATTCGACCAGCGTGGTGACTGCATGGATGCAGTCACCGTCGCATCACGCCAACATTGTCAGTCCGCTCTATACCGATATCGGTGTGGCACAGAAGCGGGTCATTCTGGATGGATTCCCGACGACGCTCGTCGTGCAGATGTTTGCCAGTCCCTCACCGACGGCACCCGTAGCTGTACCCGCGCCCATCAAGCCTCAGAAAATTACTCCGAATGCTCCCCAGCAGCCCCAGAAGGTGAGTACCAGTAGTAAGATTGCTCCGGTGCCGGAGCCCATAAGAGTAGTCATCCCCAGAGCCCCTGCTACCGCAGAGCTCTCTCGGACAGCCGGCAGTGCCCTATCGATATACCTTACCGCACTTATCGGTGCTCTGATTCTGGCACTTGCGGTGATGGAGACCCATCGGAAGGCGTTTTGGGCACTTGCCGGCAATGCCGCACTCTTGGCTCTGGCGGTAGTTCTACCCACGATACCCACAGTTACGCACTTTATATTTTAAGCGTGGATTGACGGCGAGATGGGGGAGGGTATACTTAGAGCAGTGAATATTTCTCAAAAAGTAATGTTCGCTGGGTTTCTCGCCGCCACATTTTTCGTGAGCGGCTTTTTTGTAGTTCATTCAACACGGGCACTCTCAACACCAAGCGCTTCTCCCGACCCCTACACCATCGGTTCCGGCGTTGATGTTATCTTTAGTGGGTGTAACAATTTGTTTGATACGGTGAATGTCTATAAATCGACAGATCATTTCAGAACTTTCTACCACACTATATGTTCCTTGACCGTTATGGGCAGAGAAATTGATGCACTCGCCCCCGGAGACACCACATTCGACATCCTAGACAGCGAAGGCTGGTGTTCCACAAACACCTATGAGGAGTGCGCAACTGTTGCGAAAGGCAGCTTCACCTGGGTGTATGGAACAGGAGTACCAACCCCTACACCAACACCGACTCCTACGCCAACCCCGACTCCTACGCCAACCCCGACCCCAACCCCAACCCCGACCCCGACACCAGAACCTACGCCTACTCCCACGCCAACGCCAAGCGAAACTCCGACTCCTACACCGATTCCTGCGCCTCCATCAGGTGGCAGTAGTGGCAACCATGTATCGAGGCCGACCCCAACCCCGACTCCAGTGGTCCTAGGCGCCTCCATCGTCCTCGGCGACCCGGCGAACCTTGCCAAGTACGGGCTCAAGGAGGGCGACCTCATCGGTGCTGTTGATTTCGGAGACTCGGATGTCTACATCGTCAACGCACAGGGCTACAAGCGCTTGTTCCTGAACCCCGTCATCTTCAGCTTCTACGGACACTTGGGCGGGTTCTCTAAGGTGAAGCATGTGAGCATCGCAGCCCGCGACGCATTCCCGACTTCAGGACTCTTTCAGAACTGCGAGGGCAGTGACCTCAAGGTCTATGGTGTCGAGGTGACCGGAGAGGATATCGGTATCTTCCACTGGATGAACATGTCAGGCGCACAAGCTGCATCTCAAGACTCCGAATTCTTCAAGAAGGTCTTCTGTATCAATACACAGGAATCTAACTGGTATGCCAAGTCCTCGACTGACTTCACCGCAGTCGCGAACCTCCCGGCGTACAAGCGCTAGAGTCTCTCATGTTTAGCAACCCATTTTATCTGACAGCTATTATTGGCGGAGAGCTCACTTTGCGTCTCGTAGCGCTCAATCTTGTCGTAGCCATCGCCACCGTCTTTCTGGTACGCTGGATTATCCAGCGCAGGCGCCAAAAGAAGAACTGGCCTCCGCTGTAGACGCCTCCTCCTGCCGATACGCTCCCCGTCCGCCTGGGCATACGCCCGGTCCCGGTGCGTAACGTCGCCATCGCTGTTCGCTCG
>CAYZRE010000012.1:0-12449 GCA_964479835.1 uncultured Candidatus Saccharibacteria bacterium
GCGAAACGACGGAAACGCACGGAGAAACATCCGGTAGAACGGAATGACCCGTTCTACCTGCGTTTGTTGCAACATAATCTCGCTTACTAAAATGTGATAGGGATTGGTCGTTGTGCGCCACGGCAAATCGTGCCGTCCGTGCCGGCGCCAATAACGCATGACCGTGCCCTTGAATGCCTTGTCTTCCATCAGCGCAGTATAAAAGAAAACGGACACCTAGTCATATGGCTGACTTTTCGGTACGATGGCGATATGTCATCACGAGAACATGGATTCTCTCCCCGTATTACAGGTGAGACCGTGGAAAAAGAGCTGTTCGGGAAAAGCCGCTATGAAGCTAAGACGGGTGAACACAATCCGGATTATAATTTTGTGCGTCCGGAACGCGCTTTTGCAATGTTGAAAGAGATGCAGCCGTTCAATCCTACTGACCCGACACCCGACTTTGCATCAGAGCTACAGGCTTTTATCTACGACGCTCTTACACTGGATGCCGAACATGTCGGTTTTTATACGGCGGTCAAAAGCCCCCTCGATCGTTTCCACGGTGTCGACGGTTGGTTTGAGGTTCATCAGTCTCCCGGGAGACTCCACCGCGTCACTATCGACCTCACTACTAATCCTCATAAGGACCGCTCCGGTGCGGACATCATTTTTTTGGTCCCCGAAGATGGCCTCGACCGTTCTACCGACCGCGCACAATTTAACAGCCATGTGGCAGCACTCGCCAAGATTATCCTAGAACGGGTGACCCATTGAATATGAAAGAAAAATCCCCGGAATCGCAGGATATACAGGCCGCCGAACAAATGTTCGGTTCGGTGGCTCCCCGCGAACACAACGGGGGTCACGAGCCAGACCCGGACATCCTCCGGGCTCCCCTTCCCGAAGGAGAGAGCGCGCATGTATTCTGTGAGGGGTGCGGTACTCATACGCCGGTTACTGCCGCCGGCGCAGAAGCTCTCGCCGGTCGCGCTGAAGCCCTGACCGCCCCCGATTGGGGAAAAAACTATATCCAAGTACACAGTTGTATCTGGTGTAAAGAAACTTTTGCAGAAGCCGAGATTCTCCCGATACCTTAGAGTATATCTCAAAACCTCTATTCTGCTGCAATCACAGAATGCTAGCTGCAAGACTTCAGAACTTTCCTCGGCGTAGCTCCGGCTATGCCTCGGAAATTTCTTCGTCTTTCGCTCACCATTCTGTGATTTCGCTACGAAAGATGGTTTGAGATATGCTCTAGGAGCTAGTGAGTTTTGCCAGTGGTTCGTCGGAGTGGTTGTTTTTCTTTGCGGGAGAATACTTTCTGCCGTACTCGATGATACGGTAGGTCAGTGTAAACCATTCTTTTTTCGGAAACAGTTTCATCAGGTCGCGTTCAACCTCCTTAGGATTCCTCCCGGCGCTCAATCCCCACTGCCGCGACAAGCGGAACACATGCGTGTCCACGGCTATCCCCTCTACGACACCGTACACATTCCCCAAAACAACATTGGCCGTCTTGCGGGCAACACCGGGAATGGTGAGCATCTCTCCCATCGTCCGCGGCAGTTTACCGCCAAACCTTGCTGTGACCATCTTCGCGGCGGCGAGGATATTTTTAGTCTTATTGCGGTAAAAACCGGTCTGAAAAATGTCGCGTTCGAACTCACGAGGATTCGCCCCCACATAATCTTCCAGTGTCCGGTACTTTTTGAAGAGCATCGCGACAACCTCGTTAACCTTCTTATCCGTGCATTGCGCAGACAATTGAACGGCGACCATGCACTCCCACGGTGTGCGATGGGTGAGCGCCATTGTAGCGCCGGGAAATAGTCGCTTCAGCACGCGCAAGATGGCACGCGCTTTCCGAGTTCTTTCAGCGGTCGAGTGTAACATCTTTCGGCTCCTGGTCGCGAGCCACGGTGTCCTGCGCAGGGTCGATGGGCATGAGAACCACGGCAACGACATACATAAGCAGTCCCGGCCACCAGTTGGAGAGGTACGCCAACACGACTAACGCTAGCCGTACAAATACCACATCTACTTGCAGGAAGTGAGACAGACCGGCCCCGACTCCGAATACCAGGGCATCCTTGGGCGAGCGGTATAGTTTTCGGTTTTTGAGGTGATTGAACATAGTGATGTTATACCACGATTTCAGAGAGCGTGCAACTGCGGATATCGCGCCACGCAGCACCGAAGCATTACGACTGTTCATCGCCGGCTAAATCTTTCTTGAGCTCCTCAAATTCATTCTCAACCTCTTTCAGGCGCCCACGGAGGTCCTTGATAAGCACTGCGCCTTCGCGGACCCTTTTGAGCCCCTCCTCGACCTGCACTTCAGACTGCTCATCAAACCACTCGATAATCTTCTCGAGCTTGCCCAGTGACTGTGAGATTGTCTCTTTGTCGTCTTTTTTCATCATTCAGATTGTAGTTCTTTTACTTCACTTGCGAAAGCCCCCTTTGCAAGCCGAGTGTTCACGACTTGCCCGTGTCGAAGCTGTCCGGCGGCACGGATAACGGCGCCGGCATCATCGGTGACAATGCTGTAACCGAGTCGCAACTGGCGTTCCGGACTCACCGCGACAAGCTGTCGCTCTGCGGCGTCAACGGTTTGACGCACCTGTTCAATGGCCTGCCCCACCCGTTGCGTCGCCAGTGCTATGCGTTGCTGGAGACGCTCCCCCGCTCCGAGGATGCGTTGCACAAATCCGTCCAGCCGATGCCACGCACCGTCGAGCCTCCCCCGCTGTGTGCCCAGCGCCCGCTCCATTGCATAGGACAGCGCGTCGGCCTGACCTGCGACATTGCGAAGCCGTTCCCATGACGCATTAATGAGCACCGCAGTCGCCGTGGGTGTACTGGCACTGGCATCGGCAGCCATCTGCGCCAGCGGCACATCCCGGTCGTGTCCGATGGAGATAACCGTGGGCACGCGCGAACCGAATACCGCCCGCACTACCAACTCATTATTGAACGCCTGTAGATCTTCCATCGAACCGCCCCCGCGGATGACCACTAGTACATCAATGGGCAGCTTCGAGCGGTTGAATGACCCGATTGCCGATACTACTTGGTTTACTGCGGCCGCACCTTCGACTCTCACATCGCGGTGGTACACTTTCATACCCAACGCCGCCAAGTTGCGCCGAAAGTCGTCGATGACGGCACCGGTCTTACTGGTGACCAAACCTACCCGGGCGATAAATTCGGGCAGAGCGCGCTTGCGTTCGAATAATCCTTCTTCGGTCAGTTTTTTCTTCAACGCCTCGTATGCTTTTTTCAGAGACCCCTCGCCAACCGGTTCAAGCGTCTCCACCTTGAACGAGAACCGCCCCTTGGGTTTATAGATAGACGGAATACCGCCGACCTTCACCTGCATGCCATCTTCGATGACAACACCGAGGCCGCGATACGCGTACGGACTCATGTAGCAATCCATCACGCCACCCGCATCCGCATCTTTCAGTGAGAAATACATGCCCGTCGGGTGGGGTCGTGCGCCGATGACTTCGCCTTGCACGAAAAAGTCGCGGGCCCCAAGTATTTCATTGATGAAATCCAAAAACTCGCCCACCGAGAATACCGCCGGCGGCGTGTCGTGACTGTCACCGAATAGTGTTTTCTGAGTCATGGATGAAAACCTGGTATTCGTTCGAAATCTCCACCGGCACTTGAGCGATATCGGTGATGTGGCCGCCCGTGACGGTCACCGCCAGCATCAATCCCTTGCGTGTTAATTCTGAAAAGTTCTGGTCAAAAACAAAATTACCCAAAGAATACGCAATCCATCCGCCGTTGTACCGCTGTACTTCTTGTACCACATGCGGATGCGTACCGACAATCAGGTCAGCGCCGGCATCGATAATGGCATGATACATCCTTTCCTGTGCTGCGTTGTGTAGTGTCTCATATTCCGTGCCCGTGTGAAAAGATACCACCACGACATCCGCCATCGTACGCGCCAGCACCACATCTTCCTTCATCTGTTCCTCATTCCATATATTAGCGCCGGCACGGTCGGCCAGCGCCCGAGCAGAGTCAGGAAGCATGTCGGTGTATGCGAGATAGGCCACGCGGGTGTTGCGTACCGTGCGCACGACCGGCGTCCGCGCCTCACTGGCGTTGCGGCCGCCTCCGGCCACGCTGATATCGTTGGCTGCCAAATAATCGAGCGTATCGGTGAACGCCTGCGGCCCAAAGTCCCAGATGTGATTATTAGCCACGGACAGCACATCAAAACCGGCACTCACCAGCCCGGCAACAGCTTTGGGGTCGGCACGGAAGCAATAGGTACAACCACCCTTGTCGCCCCGGGTCGAGATGGTCGTCTCAAGATTTGCAAACGCGATGTCCGTGGATGCCGTGACGGATGCGACGCGGGCAAACGGCCATAGCCAATCATGCTTTACGCTCATGCTATCCCCCACCGAACGCGACAACATGATGTCACCCGCAAACAACAACATTATGGGTTGCGCGTCGAGAGTAGTTGGCACAGGCGTAGATTCCGCCACTAGGCGTATTACCCGTGTTCCGGGAGGATATGCAACGATGGCCCACGCAGAGACCGCCAACAGTACGGTAATCACGAATACTTGCCAGCGCTTCATATCGAGGAAAATGCTACTGGACGATCAGGGTGCCCCACATGCCTTGAGCACGGTGGTTACCCACGGAGCAGTAGTACTGGAACGAACCCGCTTTATCGGCGATAAAGGTCACTTCTGCGGTTTTGCCGGCTTGAATTTGTGGGGTACGAGCGTTGAACTCGTCAATCACCCAGTCATGTAGACCTTCAGTGTTGGTGAATACGATTTTTACGGTATCGCCTTTATTCACTTTGATTTCTTTTGGATTAAACGAGAATGGCTTGCCGCTTACCGCAAAAGTTTTTACCAATCCCTGAACCGAGCCACTGGCCGTGGGTGACGGGGATGGCGAGACCGCTACTGTCGGAGAGACCGTCGGGGATATCGATGCCTGCGGCTGGGAGTTCTGATCTCCACGCAGCAGCAGATACCCACCCCCAATCAGCACAACCGCCACACCGACTGCAATAACAACAGATTTTCCGTTCATGATGTATAACTTATTAGTAACAATACAATACCGGAACAGCCTATCACACCGTCCGTGTTCGTCGAGTCTATCCGGCTATCTGGCGAGAAAAAGATATATGATAAAACCGATTGCGAACGATATCGCAGCTACCGCAATCAGATGCGGGTCGTAACTGCGCGGAGCGATACGCTCTGCTATCGATGGCCGCGGCGGCACCGGTGTGGGCTCGCGGGTTGCGGTCTCCTTTGGCTCGGTAATCTTTCGATACAACTCCATCGCATCTTGAATATCCACCTTATACCATCCCGCTTTGTGCAGACGCTCTGCGATATCAGTGTCGTTGGCACCAGATCCTTTCGCCTTACGGATGTACTCCAGGAGGGCATGGTAGGTCATTGGGGGTATTATAGCACAGACAAAGCGTATATGATGTTCACATGCGCATACAGAAATACATGTCAGAGCAGGGCCTTGCTTCCCGACGAGAGGCCGAGCGGCTCATCAAAAGAGGGCTCGTCTCGGTCAACGGAACCGTGGTCCGCGAGATGGGCGTGCAGATTGACCCCGCCAAAGACAAGGTGGTGGTTTTGCCGTTCGCAGAAAAGGAAATGGCCGCCAAGAAGATCGTCGTGCTCTACAAGCCCCGTGGTATCGCGTCGTCGCGTGTACGAGCCGAAGGCAAGTCGGTATATGATCTCTTTCCGCAGTTCTCCGGTCTCGATATTATCGGCCGGCTGGATAAGGCAAGCGAAGGGCTATTAATGTTGTCCGACGACGGCGTTATCGCCAAAGCCGTTACGGGCGCCGCACATGTTGTGGAAAAAGAATACGAAGTTACTGTGCGTGAGGATGTAAATGCCGGTCGCCTGAAAATGCTCGAGCCGGGCATCGAATTGGAGGATGGTATGACTCTGCCGGCAACAACGGCATTCATCAACAAACATGTCTTCCGTATCATTTTGCGTGAAGGCCGCAAGCACCAGATTCGGCGCATGTGCGAATTCCTGCACCTCACCGTCGTTGCTCTCAAACGCCTCCGCATCGGCCCCATCGTACTAGGCAACTTAAAACCGGGAGAGTATCGCACGCTCACACCTCAAGAGACGGTACAACTGAAGAGTCCCGCACGCTACGTTCAACCCAGTGCGAATCGTTCGTAGAGCACACAGCGCTCGGGGATTCCCAGGGTCGCCATCTCATGTCTCACAGTTTTCATCATTGCGGGCGGACCGCACAAGTAAACATAGCGAGCGGTGATATCAGGCACGGCTTGCCGGAGTAGCTCGGAGGTCAGGCGCCCTACTCGGTTTTCTGGCATCAAGCGAAGCGTGCCGCCGGCGCGGGCAATCTCTTCCAGTTCGCTTCGGAGCGCAAAATCCTGCTCCGAACGGGCCGCATATACCAAGTCGACCGTTCTGCCTTCCTTCACGAATTGTTCGAACAGCGACCGCAAGGGTGTGATACCAATCCCGCCCGCAATGAGAACAATCCGGTCGAGTGTGGCGCGATCGGCCGTGAAACGCCCCAGCGGCCCCTCAATAAATATCCTCGTTCCAATGGGGATTTTTGGTATCTTGGCAGTGAAATCCCCTACGGCTTTCACCGTCAGGCGTAATCGTTTGCCATCAGGCATCTCACTCAGGGAAAACGGATGGGCCTCCCACCACAGACCGCGTGTAAGGAAGCGGACAATCATGAACTGACCGGCTTGAGCGTGCAGACGCTGTAATCCCCTACCGCTGATGATAACCGATGCAACATTGGGGCTCTCTGATTGAATGTGTTCTACCCGAAAACCATAACGGAAGAAATCGATGATTGGTCGCGCGACGCGATACCAGGCAACGGTGGTCAGTGTTCCATAAAATAAGGCCTGCCAATACCACACGAACCAGACGCGGCCAAAGTCATGACCATTGGTGAGCTGGTGGCCGAATGCCAAAACGATTGCCAGATAGAGCCAGATGTGGACGAAATACCAGGCCTCATAGCGCAAGCGCTTGCGAACGATTGTCAGCGTGATACCGATAATGCCAAGGAACATCACATACCCGATGAAAGCTTTCAGGACATCGTTGTATCCGGTCAGAAACAGAAGAAATTGACTGACCAGAGTCGTTTGCGCCACTTCGCTGTATCCTAGAATCAGCAACACCGGATGGGCACCAATGACAACAATGGCCAGCAAACCTAATACATGATGTGCCTGCGAGAGTTTGTCGTGTCCCCATGCGCGCTCTATCCATCCGACCCGACCGATCAGGAGTAACTGCCAGAGAACGAAATAAAATCCCAAGAGTCCTGCCAGAGTCCCCAATGCAATCAAAAGACCACTGACGGTACCGTCGATAAAGAGAGCTGCCGAACCGGTGAGCCACACCGCAACGATAATCCCTGCATTAACCACAAACAGGGTTGGTGCCACAGCACGCAGAATCTTCGGATACATGGACGCAACCGTACCACATTCTGAATTTCATTTCATCCCCGACTATCGTATACTGAACACACGCCATGTTCGCCCTGGAACAAATTTCCCAACTACTGATCTCGTATCAGTACGCCATTCTCTTCCCAATCGCGATACTGGAAGGGCCTATCATCGCAGTGGTAGCAGGATTTCTTGTCATGACCGGCCAACTTGAGTTTCTGCCGGTGTTCCTGCTGTTGCTGGCAGGAGAGATCGTGGGTGATGTGTTCTATTACTGCATCGGACGGTACGGCGGTCGAAAATTCGTCCAGCGTTGGGGCAAATATGTCGGCCTGAATGCAGCGAGGTTAGCATCCGTGGAAGATCACTTCCGTAAGTATCCGACAAAGACGCTCCTCTTCGGCAAGACGCAGTCATGGGGCAGCCTCATTCTCGTTGCGGCGGGAATCTCGCAGATGCCTCTCACGCTGTATGCCTGGGTGAATCTCGCCGCATCAATCCCGAAAACACTACTCTTCATGGGACTCGGTTACTACTTTGGCAGAGTTTTCGGCGCGTTGGCGCTCAAGGAGTATCTCAATTATGGTGAAGCGGCTCTGTTCGTGATGGGTCTCGTCGTCGTGGTGCTCTTCATTCGTCGGCGACGAAAAACACCCGCACCATAGCTCACCGCCGCAGGGCGAGTAAGTCGCGATACTGACGGATGACGCCACGGAGGGTCATGAATCGGATAATCTCCCGAACCATCTTCGCATCCGCCAGCCATCCACCCCAAAAACCCATTTTCTTTGACTTCAGCAGGCAAATCACATTTTCCCAGTAGACAACGCGGATATGCCGACGACCGGCAACGACCAGTTTATTGAGGAAGACTTCCAATTCGAACCCTTTCAGACGCCCGAGCGCAGAGATGTCGGGAATGAGGCGCTTTGAGAAGACCCGCTCGCCGGACACGAAATCGTTCCCGAACCATCGGTAGAACGGCAGACTATTACTCCGCATACTGACGGTCATATCCACCGCACCGCTACTGACCGGTTCGATGAGAGCGGTGATGTTGTGCGGCTGGAGGTTTACCAAATCCGCATCAATGAGCATCACCAGGTCATTGCGGGCCTCTTGGAGTCCCCGCATGACCGCATTGCTTTTACCTCCGTTCTTCTCCAGAATTATCGGTTTGATGCCCGAAATGCTTCGGAGAACTTCGGCGGTTCCGTCGGTAGAGCCATCATCGATGACAATGACTTCATCCACCAGCGGATGTCCGATGACGGCCTGCAGGACCGCTCCGACCCGCGAGGCCTCGTTGTAGGCGGCAGTAATACAGCTGACCTTATCATTGTTCATTGTTTTTTGACTTAAAAAATATAGGCGCAAAGATTATACCAAGCAATAGCGCCCCGACGAAAAATACCAAGTCATAATCCTGGTACCCGTCACTTGAATTGAGCGTGAACCACATGAAAGCTTCGTCAATAATGAATGCCGCGCCCACACCATGTGCCAGCGCACAGAAGTACTTCATTTTCATTGACCGTGTCCAGAGTCCGACATACCCGAATATCAGCAAAATCACGATACCGTAGGTATAGTGATGGATACGATACCCCTGAGCGGTGAAGTAAAATTCGGGGTACTGTCGGATAATAAGCTGGATTAGTCCGTAGGTAATCAGAAATCCAAGAAATACCGGAATGGCATAGTATGCGTGGTAGTGCTCTCGCTCCCAGTGCCGAAGAGAGAGTTTATAGACTTGAATGAACGGCACCAACGGTGCGCGGAGTATCATAGACAACTGGGAGTCGCGCGTCATGGTACTCATCATATACCCGCGAACTCAACTAGGCCAGACCTGCCTGCCGGCAGGCAGGCCCAATTCAAGCTCCCCGATCTTCGGCAATATGCTTGAGTTTATTGTCGCGCCACTGTCGCCAAGCGATCATGCCGACGCCGACGCTGGCGCCCGAAAGATTTGTAAAGATATCGAACAGGGAATCACTGTCAAACAGTTGCCCAAAATATCCAAAGTGAAGCCAGCGGTCGGAAAAGAACTCCGTAAATTCCCAGGCAACACCCGATACACTAATCACCAGCGCGAGAAGTATGGCCGTCTTTTTCAATGGCCAACCGTACCAAGCCTGAAAAACATGTGCTCCGGAAACCATCAGGAGCGCGGAAAAAGTGAAGTGAACAATTTTATCGTACGGAACCCCTACTCTATATAAGCCCCACAAACCAAGACTGCCGAGCCCACTTAGCAGAAATCCAAGCGAGAGTGCTGCCTGTAGTTGCCCTCGAAAGAATAGTTTTTCTTTCACGCTGGAGGCAGGAGCATTCTGGGGAATACGGAATACGAACACCGGTAACTGTATGAGGAAACAGTACGCTAGGGCGACAAGACCCATGAGTGTGGGTTTGTAATACGAGGGGAAAAACGACGGATGAACAACGAACAAAATACATGCCGCCACGATCAAGACAACTTGAGAAAACCGTATGAATTTTTTCTGGGATATCATTGGGAGCTCCTCTTCTGTATTCATGCGCTGACCACCTCAGCCTGGGACGCGGTGCTTAGGCGTATTGTAATGGTTTTTGGAGGTCTTTTCTAGCGGTTAATTTCAAGAATTTTCTTAAAAAATTCTGAAGTCCTTGTCATGAAATCAGTATGAGCCCCGCCGAATTCATGCGGCTGGCCGGGATATTCTACCATCTCCACCTGCTTACCAGCTGCCACTAGTAAATCCCTAGTCTCACGGGACCAATTAATTTCACAGCTCTCATCGGCAGTACCGTGAAATATCATAACCGGCGCCCCGACCCTTTCAAAATAAGTGCGTGGCGACATGTTCTTCCAAAATTCAGGATTTTCTTCAGGAGTACCGTGTCGAGCTGTTATTTGTTCTAAATTTTCGGAGTTGCGGGACAGCCAACGATTATAACTATCTACAACATCACTGCTCACCGGCGCATAGAGGACAACCGCGTCAATGAGGTCGGGTTTCACCACCATCACCGCCTGGGTTATCCCTCCTCCCATCGAATGACCGAGCATGCCAAATTTTTCTTTGCTCAAAGACGATATATCGGAATTCTTTACCGCCATCACGGCATTTATTACATCCTCGATATATCCAATACGGACATCAAACTCGGCGTCGGGGTCCTTGTCTGATTGTGCATGATTGCGGTAGTCAGAGTGAAGTACCGCAAAACCCTGGCGGGCCAAGTAATCCTGCTCGCGGCGCAATCCCCGCCCATTGGTATAAATCGATGTATCAATATGGCCGTGATTCAAAAACAAAACAGGCCACCCGCCTGTCGGTGGCACACCCTTGGGGATATTCATGATGCCGGAAATGGTTAAATCTCCACTTTTATAGGTGATGTGGTAGCGAGTATACGCCGAGTTGTCATCTTGAACCTGGCCAAGTGAAAGACCCCGCCCATCAAACTTTTTGGCCATTAATGCCGAGAGAGATATGGGATCTGCAGCCACGGCCTCTTTTACAGATGGTGACTCGCGAACAGCGTCTAAAACCTCCGCTGTATCATTCCCAATAATAAAAAAGGTTCCGGCGCCTGCCATGGCAAGAACGCCAAATAAAATAAGAAGTTTATTCATACAATGTGGCTGCGGGACCTGGATTCACCTTACGCTCTCAGCCATGCCGTCGCAAGGCCTCGGCTTCAGGCTCCGGGGCTCCCGGCGACACCTACTGGCGTCGCATCGGTCCGCCCTTCTCATCCAGCCGCTCCGCCTCAAGGCGTCGCTGTCTCCTAGCAGCAAATAAATAAACGGCTCACGCGTGAGCCGTTTATTTATTTGCTGCGGGACCTGGATTCGGACCAAGATATCCACCTCCAGAGGGTGGCGTCCTACCGTTAGACGATCCCGCAAAATGCGAGAGCATAATACCACGAAAAATGACATTATGCAACGGTTAAACGGCTCATTCGGTGAGCCGTTTAGTTCACGTCGCCACCGCCTTGCTTGAGTGATTCGTTTAGCGTACTGTTGGCAGACTTGGAAATGAAAAAGGAACTCTCCCCCACGATACTTTCCGCCTTATTCTTTACTTCCGGAGCGGCCGGACTTATCTATGAAGTCGTATGGGTACGGATGCTCGTCCTGGTATTCGGCAACACGACCCATTCGATTGTCGCGGTCGTTTCGGCATTTTTGGGCGGTCTTGCCCTGGGAAGTTTATTATCAGGAAAATTCAGTGATGGGAAAGACGGAAAGTCCCTGCTTAATATCTACGCACACCTGGAAGGTCTCGTCGGCATCAGCGCCGTCATCGTCACACTACTCTTACCGCTTGTCGTCCCTCTCTATGCGCAATTAACCAGCGGGTCGGAAGTTACGCTCGGTATACTTCTGTTCAAGTTCGCCTCTTCGGTGGGACTTCTTCTGATTCCAACGATTCTCATGGGTGCAACGCTTCCGGTTCTGGTGAATTTCTTCCAATCACAGTATCGCGGTGCGCTGGACAAGACTGTCGGCAGACTCTACGCCATTAATACCTTCGGAGCCGTGTTCGGAGTTGCTGCCACCGGATTCATATTTCTGGAACTGGTCGGTCTGTTCGGAACCGTCCTCATCGCCGCCGCGTTGAACATCCTGGTTGCTCTGGCCGTCCGGTTTACTATGCAAGGGCGCTCATATGCGCACGCTGCACCGACATCACCGACACCCGAAAGCACACCGCGCTACCCAGACGCGTTCATCATCGCAAGCATGTGTCTATCCGGTCTGCTTGCAATCGCATATCAGATTCTCTGGACCAGAATCCTGACACCGACAACCGGCACATTTGTGTACGCATTTTCGATAATCCTCATACTCTACCTCCTGGGGATTGCGGTGGGAAGTTTTATCTACACCTATATCCTTGGGAGATTCGAAAAACGGAACCTGTTTTTCTCACTCAGTCACCTGGGCATTGGGTTCTTTGCAATGGGATCC
>CAYZRE010000013.1:0-11908 GCA_964479835.1 uncultured Candidatus Saccharibacteria bacterium
GGTGGGGTGGCCGAGTGGTTTAAGGCAACGGTCTTGAAAACCGTCATACGGGAAACCGTATCGAAGGTTCGAATCCTTCCCCCACCGCTCTGTGCAGGAGGTACAACAACGCCTGCCAAATGGCAGGCGTTGTTGTATACTGGACATATGGACAATGTGCTCGATCTCAAAAACCCGACAGAGAATACCGGTGATTCGGGTACTACGACTGACATCGCAACGCCGGTAGAGGCACTGACCATCAGTGAGCCCGGCCCTGCGCGTGCGGACATGATGTCTATCGACGAGCTTGCCGCGATGACGCTTTCGGCGACCGTTGCTCCGCGGGCAATTGCCTGGGAGGCAGACCACACACTCATGGGAACTGCCCGACGCAAACACTATATGCTGTTAGGTGCGCTCACGGCGGTGGGTGGCCTCGTCGCGCTCTGGCAAGCCAGTCTTACGGGATTTCTGGTCATACTTGCAGGCGCGGGAGCTCTGGAGGCGCGACAACGCTGGAGTAAGCCAGTGCGCGTCGCTGTGGACGAACACGGTATCGAAATCGATGGCCATCATTATCCACACGCTGACTTGGCGTCATTTGATATTCACACGATGCCAGATGGTGCGATGGAAGTAAGTTTGCATTCTGCGCGGTGGCATCTGCCGCATCTTCGCCTTCCGTTGGGCGAACAGGACCACGAAGAAGTTCACGCTGTGCTGTCTCAATACATCCCCGAAGGCCGCCACCCCATTCCCCTGTTAGATTATCTCATTCGGAAACCGTAGAACACGGTAGGAATCACCCTCCGGTTAAACGGCTCACTATGTGAGCCGTTTACTATAAACTTGTGCTCCCGGTAGGAATCGAACCTACATCACAAGCTCCGCAAGCTTGTGTCCTATCCATTGAACGACGAGAGCGTTGAAGACCGAGCCAGTATACCTGATTATTGCCGTTTTTACAATATTGTGACCTAATTGCCCCGATTTTCCGAGCAGGGGGTCTTATTGACTTATATTTTATATTGTTGTATTATCAGTTTGAACATCTTACGCAGGGCATGCGCTCTGTGGGGATGGCTTTGACAATTGGAGGTGTCGGATGAAGCGAATCATCATCTCGCTGGTCCTTGCACTTGTGGCCTTCGGTTCGGGTGCCGAGGCACAGCCGTCGGCGAATCCGAATATGTTCTCAACCATGGCCGCCTGCGAAGCGGCGCTGGAGTCGGGCGACCTTCGTTTCTACGAGCCCAGGTACTTCGGGCTCAAGACGAAGAACCCGACGAACGGTGTCGATCGCGTCGTCGTTCCTCTGGAGTCAAACGACTGCCTCGAGATGTTGGTGGTCGGCGGGCGCAGGTTTGTTGCACAGCTTGAAGGCACGATGTTCCGTGCGCATAAACTCGCGGACGGATCACTCTCCCTCTACGCGAGAGATGATTGCGGTAACCCGGTGTACGGGGTCGTATATCCTGCACCGTCTTTGCGCATTGTGCTCGAGCCTGTCGAAGTTGTACCGACTTCTCCGAATATCCGACCGACTCCACCACGGGCATTCGTCCCGGTACCCGTGGAATCGCGACGCGATGGCGGGTGCGGGAAGAAGTGCAAGTGGGCGATCGGCATCATTGTTGGCGCCGCGGCGGGCTACGCGGCTTGGTACTACTGGCCCTGTCCCCCAGGGACAGTGAGGAGGTAGGGTCAGCATGAGGGTCGGGCTCGGAGCAATCCGAGGCCCGACCCCTTTTTTTTATAAAAAAAGAGGGAGGCCACCTGTAAAGGTGAACCTCCCGAACGACTGACTACGGCTGAGCTCCTTGCACGACTCTGACCGTCCAGTTCGCGCCGGAGACGAATACGGTACCGGTCCGAGCCGGCCCGCCGTTACCAGCGACATACAGGGAAACGGTGCCATTACCGACTCCTGAACTACCTGCCGAAATGAGAATCCAGAAGTCGTTGCTGACTGCCGTCCACCGACATCCGGCCTGAGTACTCACGGAGAAGCCGCCGTTGCTCCCTCCCTGCCAACCGAAGTTCAGTGTCGGGACGATCAGGTAGGTGCAGACTGGTGTCGGCGGCGGAGGTGGCGGTGGCGGAGGCGGTGGAGGCGGTGGAGGCGGTGGCGGTGGTGTCGGCGGCCGCGGCGTTGGTTGCGGAGTCGGATTGCACGACCCTCCACACGGCGGCGGAGGTGGCGGTGGACACGCGTCCTGCGTGATGATCACCGTCTGACCGGCAACCGTCATGGTGGCCTCCCTCCGTCCCCCGGGGTTGGCCTGGACAGTGTACGAGACGCTGTTGTTGCCGATCGATGTGACCGTGATCCAGTTGATATTTGACGTTGCCGCCAAGGGACACCCGCTCTGGGTTCTCACCGCGATGTTATCGGCTCCTCCCGTGTAGGGGAAGTTCTGACTCAGCGGCGACACCGAGTAGGTGCAGGCCGGCGTTGTCGGGCCTGTCGGCGGACACGTCAAACACCGTTTTTCGCATCCGGCGGCGGCGATGGCCACAACCACAGCGAAGAAAAGGAAAGAAAGCTTCCGAATCATGTCGTCCTCCCCAAGTTTTTAAGAATCTACACTCTGTAGCTTCATTTGTATTGTACCAAGCAGTGCTAGTAATGTCAATACCCCTATTGACAACGAATTATTGGCGTGATAGAGTATATGAACATAACGAAAGCTATTGCATAGTTTTAACGCTTATACTATAAACAAACCAACTAATATGAACACAAAAACCACGTTTTTGAAGGGTTTTGGAGTATTAACCGTAATCGGCCTCATGAGCCTCGTTTTGGGGTCTTCCCTGATTCCTACGAGCCAAGCGAATGCGGCCTTGGCAGCCGTTGCTATAACGGTGTCGCCGGGCGCGATTTGTGTCGGTCAATCCGCTCATTTGAACTGGTCCTCTATCGATGCTACTAGCGTGACAATCACGCCAGGCATTGGTTCTGTTGCCCCTTATGGTGATTTATATGTTTCACCGACCCAAACGACTACTTACACGATAACCGGAACTAATACTACCGGCGGCTATGCAACAGCATGGGCGACAGTAACGGTCAGCGCATGCCCAACGCCGACTCCTTATCCGGGTCCTGTAACCCCGACACCGACTCCCGTGCCGTTCCCGGTCTTGAACTGCTCACCTTCTCCGGTGTCGGTCCAGAGCGGTCAGAATGTCACGCTGTATGCCTCGGGCGGCAGTGGTAACTACTCTTGGAGCGCCTCCGAAGGTACCCCGTCATATGGTTACGGCTCGAACTTCACGACTTACTTCACTAACTATTCCAGCTACACACAGTCGTACTATGTGACCGTTACCAGCAAGGACTGGTACTACGGCGATCAGATTGCAAACTGTGAGGTGCGTGTTGAGGCGCAGGTGAAGCCGACCCCTACCCCTACCCCGTACCCGACCCCCTATCCGACTCCGTACCCGTACCTGCAGTGCTCTCCAACGTATACGACCGCAAACTCCGGCAATCTGGTGTATATGAATGTGTGGGGCGGCAACGGTAACTACTCCTGGAGCGCAACTGAAGGCACCCCGTCATATGGTTACGGTTCCAGTTTCTCGACACGCTTCTACAACTATATGCCGTATGCGCAGAACCGTACCGTCACGGTCACCAGCGCCGGCCAGGCGGCTGTCTGTACGGTGCTGGTTAACGGCAGTTACACAACGCCGGCCCCGACCCCCAGTCCCAATGCAAGCATCGAGCTGCACTCATTCGGTCGTAATGTAACTCGCGGTCAGAGTGGTGAGTTCACTTCTCTGAAAGCTCGCGGCAATGACACGCTGGATCTCATCATTCATGTGCGCAACAACTCA
This sequence comes from uncultured Candidatus Saccharibacteria bacterium, assembly GCA_964479835.1. GTDB lineage: Bacteria > Patescibacteriota > Minisyncoccia > 2-02-FULL-40-12 > GWA2-44-9 > JAGOPO01. The sequence continues at coordinate 3,829 of CAYZRE010000013.1, forward strand.
AACGCTACGGCATACAATGTGTTCGTAACCGATATGTTGCCGGCGGGACTTCGGTATGTAGCCAATTCAACTACCCTTGGCGGAAGAGTGATAGCAGATGGCATCACCAGCTATGGAGTGAACATCGGTACCCTGTACTCCAGCCAAGAGGCAGTGATAAAGATCTCGGTGACCGTTGACCCGACCTTTGTGCCGACATGGGGACAGGTTGTCATCTACAACACCGCCCAAGCTCGCGCAGATGGTATCGGTACTATCTCCTCGCAGTTGCCGATTACGCTGGGCCAGAACCTGAATCTTGCCACCGTGTCTGCGGTAAAGACCGGTCCCGCTGATGCTCTGTGGTTGTCGCTCCTCACCGCGCTGTTGGTAACCGGCACTTATGCCGCGTACACACGCACCGATATGTTCGGGCGCCGTACAGCACTGGTGGAAGTCGGTCGTCTCTCGAATACTTCGGGCCCGAATTTCTCAAAGTAAATCGACTGCAGTCTCTACAAAAAAGAAAACATCCCCATCACGGGGATGTTTTCGTCTGGTATACTGTCGATATGCGTCTACACAACCGGGGCCGAGTAATCGCTGTGCGGTTGATACTCATTTTTGCGGCCACCTTCACTGCGGTGTTTCTTCTGTTGAACATTCGGTTTGTGGGAAAGAGCGTGCAGTACTTCGTCGCGCCCGGCACCATCAGAACTCGCGACACGCTGGGTGATGCTATTCGGTTGTTGCCGCTTGCGCAACAGGTCCGCCCCGAGCCGTTGTCAGACAAGGCAACGCTGGTTATCGACAGTATCGGAGTGCACGCGCCGATTGTGTTTAATGTGCCCGACAACAACGACCTCATCTACGATAATTTAGAGAAGGGCGTTGTCCATTACAGCAACACCACCAAACCCGGAGAGCCCGGTGCCGCCATTATCCTTGGCCACAGTTCTGCGTATCCGTGGTACAAGGGCGATTATGGTGCGGTGTTCGCGTTGTTGAGCAAGCTAAAAGTCGGTGACCTTTTCTATGTGCAGTACGATGATAACCGGACATTTGTGTATAAGATGCAACAATCAATCATCTTTAATCCGTTCGAGAACGACCAGCGCCTCGTCGAGATAGAAAATGCGCCCGGTAGTAGCGTTGTCCTCATCAGCTGTTATCCTGTAGGCACAAACTATAAGCGTATTGCGGTGCAGGCGCAGTTGGTAGAAATATAAGCAGAACGGTATACTACTCACGCAATGAGCTGGGAATCCATTCAAAAATTCTTTCGTGAAAATCCCCGCGCCTGGCTTGTTGGCGCCGCGGCAGCGCTGACACTCGTAGTATCTGTCTGGGGAATCTGGGGCGGCTTCTCTCTGCAATTCGGCAACATTTTTGCGGAGGGAGAGCAGTATTGCACTCCGAGTAACCATTCGCAGCCAGCCGTTGCACGCCTTACGATTAAGATCTTTTTCGTAGAAGGGTATGACACCGAACCCAATCCTATTCCCCTGGACTCGGTGATCCGTTTTGATGCTACGGGCAAATCGGCCGCGGGGCAATGTCTCACCGATGGTTCTGGTAATGTAGTGTGGAGCATAACACCAAGCGATGGTGGCGTAATCATACCTCGTGGCGGCAGCCCGTTTACGCCCACCCTGAGGGCTATTAAAAGCGGCACCTACCAGATAAGGGCAACGCTCGACGGTATCAATTCAAACGCGCTCACCATCACCGTCGTCGGCGGCACTCCTTCCCCAAGTACATTACGCCTAGTTTCGTGTACGGGTGGCGTCGCGCGGCTTTCTTGGACGATTGGCGCGAATGCCAACACAAACCTTCTCCGCCGCATAAACGCCGCAGGCGGGAGCTTTGAAACTCTCGTCGACGAACCCGGAAGAACCTCCTACACCAATACCGTCCCTGCCGGCACCTCGTATAGGTATTCAGTTAAATCGGGTGCCACGGTTATTTCCAACGAAGTAACCTGTTCGAATGGCGGCGTAACCCCGACACCGACCACTACGACGACAGCAACTCCGACTCCGGTGTACCCACCTCTGACGTGCGCTCCCCTGAACCAGACAGTTGCTCTGGCACAAGTTGCAACCGTCACCGCTACCGGCGGCAGTGGCATCTATCAATGGGATCTTCCTGGTAGCGGTGTCCAACAAGGCGGAACCGCCACATCGGTTAGTGTTTCCTATTCAGTTTCCGGCCAGAAGGTTGTACGAGTTTCCAGTGGAGGACAAATCGCCACCTGTGTGGTAGTGGTCACTGGCATCGGAGGCGACACGCAGTCCTCCCTGACGGTCATCAAGCTTGGCCTCAATGCGATCACCGGTATGGGAGGCGGGTCTTCCGCTATCAGTATTAATCCCAACGAGATTGCGCAGTTCACGGTGAGCATTACCAACAACGGCACTACGGCTGCGAACAGTCTCAAGGTTCTCGATACATTACCCAACGGCATGTCATATCGGAACGGGTCCACGACAATTAACGGGCAAGTGGAGTCGGCTAACACCATTACCACGAGTGGTCTTGCGCTGGATAGCCTGGAACCCGGAGCTAATGTGAATATTCAGTGGTCGGCCACCGCCGATGCTACCGGACAACTCGCCGCAGGTCCCCAGCAGTCCCGGCCCCGCGTGTTAGTGACTGCAGCTAATATCCCCGACGCAACGGCTGATATGAGCGTGACAATCTACGGGTCCGGCTTCGCCGGAGGCGGCGGGAATGGAAATACGAGTGGAGGCGGAAACGGAAATGTCGACGGGAGTGGGAATGCCGGCGGGGTCGCTACTGGTCCGGGAGAGGCCGTGACTATTGCATTAGTGATAGCGGCCGCGCTCACTCTTCTCTACAGCGGTTATACCCGCTCGTCCGCGTATCGTGTCCATGAAGCCGATACTATCAGTCGTGATCAGGGCCCGATGGACTTCCGAAGTTAGCGGATAATGTGGATATGTCAGTTGTCTCTGTATCGATAGGTGTACTATAATCAGAAGAAGAGCACATCTTCTCGCATGAATACTCGTAAGACCCTTTTCGCTTTGTTCGCCATCCTGCTCGTAGGCGGCCTTGGGGTCTGGTGGTATTTCGGATTCACACTTGATTTCATGCGATTCTTCGCTGCGGATACCGGTGTCGTGACCAGCCCCGGGCCGACCAAGTCCACTCCGCCCGGTTGTTACTACCAAGAAGTACAATGTTTTGCTGCCCCCTGCGACCCCGTGCTCGTCTGTCCATCGTGCCTACCTCGTCCCTCGTGTTTGGATACGGTGCCAGCGTGCAAAATCGCTGAACCTGCTGAAGGCTGGTGTCCTGGGCCGACCAAACCTGCTCCCCCCGGTTGCTACTACCAGGAAGTACAATGTATTCAGGCTCCCTGCTATCCTCAACTCGTCTGTCCGTCGTCCTCGCCCACTGGTGGTGGCATAGTGCAGTGCTCTCCCGCGACGCAGACAGTAAAGGTTGGTTCTGGCGCTCAAGTTTCAGCAGCCGGAGGCAATAGCACATACGAATGGTTCGCTCCCGAAAGTAATCCGTCAAACAGAACTGCGGGAGGGGCAACATTTTCAGTGAGTTATACTACTTCCGGCACCAAGAAGGTCACGGTTCAATCTCCCCGTGGCGACGGCTCCTCCAATGTTGATAGCGTTGCGTGTACGGTTATCGTGACTCAGTAATATGGACAAACCAGGATTTTTCTCATCATTAGGCGGATACCTGCAAGCGAACAAGAAGTTCTTTCTTGTCGTGTTACTGATTCTTGTTTCTACATTCGGCTACTTTTGGTACCGCTCGGGCTTCACACTAGATGTAAACAGATTTTTTGCATCGTCCTGTACCGATATCGGTCAGTTTGACACCAAAGAGGACTGCCAGCTTGCCTGTGAGCCAAACGGTGGCCAGTGTTTTTACAAGGTCGCTACCGGATGCTGGCGGGTTCCGAACGGAGTCTTGTGTCCCGGCGGCCACACCCCGACTCCTGCCCCTACTAGTTGTCAAAGCGCTGCTGTGCCGTGGTCGGGAACATTTGATATTCCTGAAGGCGCTACATACCAGACCGCGACATACCACCATCCGACTGCCGGATGTGCGAAGACGACATTCGAGGGTGGAGCCGGCGGTTCGGTGGTGTGGAATGTTCCTCCTGGTACTTACACGGCTCGATGGGACCCCAACGCTGACAGCCGCAAATGCGGCAGGTACCAATTTGATGTAGCAGTATTCACCGCGGACGGGGACCCATTACCCGGAAACAGCGTTGGAATCATGCTTAACTACGGCGTGAGCTGTGGAGCAGAACCCACCACACCTCCACCGACGACGATTACCCCGCCGCCGACAACCATTAGCCCTCCCCCAACCACGCCCGTCTGTCCCGCCACCGCCCCCGCAAGAGCACTCACCTCGAACGTGACCGGTACATCCGCAGTCTTATCCTGGATTCCGGGCACGGGCGGCACCTACCAGCAGCTCCGCGTCGGTTCAAATCAGGCTGAAGTGAATTCCGGCTGTCAGGCGACCTCCACCACGTGTGTTGTTGTACAAAACAACCTTCCGCTTTCAACGAACAGCTATACCATCACGAATCTGCTGACGCCGGGGACCACCTACTATTGGCGCGTCGTGAATCTGTTCCAGGGTCCGCCCATCTGTTACAAGGATGTCGCCGCTCAATTTACGACGGTTGTCACGCCAACTTCTCCTCCTCCGGGCGCTCCGTTGGTTTGTACGCCAAGTCAACAAAAGGTGATTGTCGGACAACCCGCCCAATTTTCTGCACAAGGCGGCACAGGTGTGTATGTATGGTACGCTCCCGGCGGAACACCCAGTACCAGCGGCACGACGAGTACCGGTAGTAGGTCATCATTCCAGACGACATACAGTGTTCCTGGTTTTAAGACGGTCACCGTCGCAAGTGGTGGTGATCAGATTACTTGTGTAGTTACAGTATCAGAACCGGTAGTCACTTCTCCCCCGCCGACCCAACCCCCAACAACAACTATCACTCCTGGGTCGACGACTCCGGCGCTGACGCTGCAAAAGCTGGTGCGCAATATTACGCAGGGTTCCGGTGAGGGTGACAGCACAAATGCAAATCCCACCGATACCGTAGAGTTCTCCCTCCGTGTTTCTTCAGTCGGCACCGGCGCGGTAACGAATGTTACCGTTCGCGATACCCTTCCCGCAGGACTTTCCTATGTTCCGGGTTCCACTACCATTGACGGTTCACCAGCGGCGGATGGCATCGTCGCCTCCGGTCTGAATCTGGGAGACATGTCTCCGGGGCGCACTATTACGGTCCGGTTTCGAGCAACTGTCGCACCCGCATCATTCTTTGCGTCCGGCACGAGCGTGCTGACCAACACCGGCTATGCCCGTGGCTCCAATGCGCCCGAGATTAGCGATGTCGCATTTGTGACGATTGTGAATACTCCGCAAAATCTGACCATGTCATTGGTAAAGATGGGCCGTAACATCACGCGCGGAGAAACTGGCGAGCATACCCCCGTGTACTCTTCTCCGGGCCAGACTATCGAGTTTATTCTTCGTGTACGCAATACATCAAACGCACCGCTCACCAATGTCGTACTCCGAGACATCGTACCCGCGGGCATCACCGCAATTGCCGGAAGTGTTCGAATCGGCGGCTCGGTGGCTCCCGATACGCTCACCGGTGCCGGTTTGAGTCTGGGAACGCTGGCCGTCGGTCAGGAGGTAGTTGTTACCTTCTCGGGACGCGTAGCCATTGCATCGGAATTGCCGGCCGGAACGACCACGCTTATCAACAGCGTACAGGTGACGGCAACGGGAGTTGGGATGCTCACCGCACAACTGCCCGTCATCATCTCCAGCACTGCAGTCGTCGTACCGACGGTAGAAACCGGTCCGGGCGAATCAACCGTGTTGGCCCTCATTATTTCTGGTATCATCACCTTGCTCTATGTTGGCTACACCAGCACCGACACCTACCGGCGCCGCGAGGTCGGCGAACTTGCCAAAGAAGCGAAAAAAGATGACTCGTTTAATTTCCGTCGCTAACTGATTTTCCGTGAACGAGAAACTCGAAGCCCTCAAAGCAAGCATTTCCGCTTCTCTCCAGCGGACGCGTGTTTTTTATTCCAGCCATCGCACCCTGCTCTTGAGCGGTCTGACGGTGTTGAGTATCCTGCTTATTGTCTGGGCTCGCATGGGTTTTACCCTAGACTTCAACCGTTTCTATGCTTACGAATGCCAAAGTGATGAAGATTGCGAAACGGGAGAAATATGCGATGAGAATCGGCAATGCGTCCCTGACCCGTCCGCTCCTGCTCCGGGCACGATTTGCAACGATGTGGGCGGTCAGTGTGACTCCACGTGCGTCCCGCCGTCTGTCACCCGGGGGCGCCAGGACTGTCCGATTTCCAATGCTATATGCTGTGGTCCACCGGAGTCCAACCCTGTCCCGGGCACATTTACGGGTCCGGGGGGCAAGCCGACGCCGGCCGAGCTTCGGGAATGGGCGCGAACAGAAGGGTGGTCGGAAGATTTTGTGCGCTTTAGCAACGCGGTTCTACAAAATTGGATTGATAACTGGTGGAATATCGATGAAAGGAAGTTCAATTCAAGCCGCGGAGAGACCGGTCTCTTTGAAAAACCGACTGAATGTAATCCCGGTAGGGTTCCCAGCGGTCCGAATGAAGATGATCCCTGTATGGACCTGCCGGCCGACAACTCTCCCTCGCCTACTGCAACGGCCACCAACACAAACTGCCCAACCCGTCCCACCACATCGACACCCGCTGTCCTGGGCGTCACCTGCGGCACAACACAGAATGTCCTCAGTTGGCAGAACCCGCGGACACTCAATGCTTCAGTAAACACGGTGTTGAGAGGTGTCAACGGCGGCGATGGCGCGCTTATCTTTACGGAGGGTGGATGTTGGAATACCTTTGCAATCAGCACGTACACCGACGCCAATGTGCAGGCTGGCAATGTATATACCTATCGAATCAAGACGAGCAATCTTGCGGTTTCCAATACGGTTACTTGCGGTGCAACCCCGACTCCGACCACATCGACGACAGTCACCCCCACACCCACCACATCGACGACAGTCACCCCCACCCCGGTGTATCCCCTGCTGGCGTGCGCACCTATCAACCAAACAGTTGCTCTGAATCAAATCGCAAGCGTCGCCGCCACCGGCGGCAGCGGTGCCTATCAGTGGGAGCTCTCCGGCAGTGGCGTCCAACAAGGCGGAACTGCCACATCAGTTTCTGTTTCCTATTCGGTCTCCGGCCAGAAGGTTGTACGCGTCTCCAGTGCAGGACAAATCGCTAACTGTGTGGTAACGGTCAGTGATACTACCACGACAATAACGCCGACACCCATTCCGGTCTGCTCCGCCACCGCCCCTCCAGGAGCGTGGGCATCAAATATAACCGGAACATCCGCAGTGTTGTCCTGGACTCCGGGAACCGGCGGTTCATACCAGCAGTTACGAGTTGGTTCAAATCAAGCCGAAGTAAATTCTGGTTGTCAGTCCAATCCCACCTCGTGCGTCGTCGCTCAACACACCCTTCCTCTTTCGACCTCCACCTACACCATTACCAATCTTCTGACTCCGGGAACCACTTATTATTGGCGCGTTGTAAATCTACAAGCGGGCCCACCCGTATGCTATCGAGATATTGCCACTCAATTTACGACGACTACCACGACATCGACAGGAGGTGTTCCAGGCACAGTCCAAACGGGCCCCGGAGATGCGGTGTTCGCCGCGCTGTTGATGTCCGCCATCATGACCCTGTTGTATGTGTCCTACACGCACACTTCTGCCTACAAACGCAAAGAAATCGAGACCATCACCAAGGACCGTGACCCGATGGACTTCCGGAGTTAGTTCCTCTCCGCCATCTGCGCCGACTCCCGCGTCGATAAACGGCTCATTCGATGAGCCGTTTCAGATAGCGCTCCCCGACCGCCTGGGCATACGCCCGGTCCCGGTGCGTAACGTCGCCATCGCTGTTCGCTCGGCTTTGGTACAGCAAGCGACCTTGCGCATGCCCAGGCGGTCGGGCTCGCTGCAGAACCCGCGTCAGCGTAGCCAGGC
>CAYZRE010000014.1:0-11305 GCA_964479835.1 uncultured Candidatus Saccharibacteria bacterium
ATACTACGGTGACGCCCACACCCGTGGACGATATAGTCCGCGAACCCCGCGTGTATACGGTCAGTTACCGGTTTGGTGTGTTTAGTCCGACAAATTTGCGTATCCATGCCGGCGACACCGTGCGATGGCATAATGAAAGCCCACTGCCCATTCGCGTCGTGGCACAACTACAGAACAATCAACGGATACCCGAGTTTGACAGCATCGGGACGGTTGGATCCGATGGATATTTCGCCTTCACCTTCTCTACTGTCGGTATCTACGGGTATTACAACCCCTCCAGTTCCAATGAATCGGGAGTCATTATTGTACGATGAGCGATAAACTGCGCATCTTCGCCGGTAGTATCACGATGTACGCCATCACAATGGCGGTGTCACTGACCGCCGCATGGCAGCACGTGATTCACCCTACCATTTCCGGTGGTGTGGGGCCGCTCGAATTAACCCTGCAGACCGGTGTTATTTTTGTTGTTGTTTTTGCTCTGTTTACGACCGTGATGGTACGGTTCGCATTCGTGGCCCGACTGTTCTTGTCATTTTTTCTGGTGGTAGCGCTTGTTGCCGGTACGCAATTTATTTTATCCGCGTGGATCCCGTGGCCATACGATATCATCGGAGCGGTCGCAGTGGCATTGTTACTATGGGCAGTGCCGCGTGTAATGGTTCACGACATCGCCATCGTACTAGGCATCGGCGGTCTCGCCGCGGTGCTGGGGCTTACGGTCACGCCATTGGTCGCCAGCGTCTTGCTTGCCGCGCTGTCGGTATACGACATTGTATCAGTCTACCGTACCCGCCACATGGTCGTTCTCGCCGGGCGTATGTTACAGAGTGGTGCCGTGTTCGGTTTTCTGGTACCCGCACGCCCGGCCGGCTTTTTCATGCGCCGTGATGATGCACTGAAGACGCGTTCGGTGATGATGCTCGGTTCGGGGGACATCGGCTTACCGTTGGTACTGGCAACATCGGCTGTCAGCACCTCCATCACCGCGGCGGTGATAGTTGCCGTAGCTTCTCTTATCGGTGTATCGGCAATGCACTGGCTCTTTGCGCACCAAGAGCGTCCCGCACCTATGGCTGCCCTGCCGCCCATCGCAGTTTCCGCGATACTCGGATATCTGTTGGCAATCCTGCTGGGTGTGTAGGTGTATAATGAAAGCAAATGAAGCTCACCTTTTACGGCGGAGCGACGCATGTGACCGGTTCGAATTACCTCTTGGAAGCAGGTGGACTTCGTATTCTGGTGGATTGCGGCATGGTTCAGGGTTCGCGGTACAACGACGAGATGAACTATCAGCCGTTCGGATATGATGTACCGTCGATAGATTATTTGTTTATCACGCACAGTCATGTGGACCATATGGGCCGTGTGCCCAAGCTGTACCACGACGGATTCCGCGGCGTTATCTATGCGAGTGAACCAACTGCCGGTATCGTCGCGGCGGCCTTGCCGGACACGCTGGATAGAGTAACAGCAGAGGCGCGGGACCATAATGTCCCGCCTCTGTACGACAAGAGCGACATGGAGGCCGCTATTGCGCTCTTCCGTCCGGTGCCGTATCGCCAGCGACTGAAACTGAACCAGCTCATCACTGTCATTGGTCACGACTCCGGACATGTGCTCGGCTCGACTATCTGGGAATTCTTCGTTGAGGAAAACGGAGTCACCAAACGCATTGCATTCCCGGGGGACATCGGCAATCCACCGTCCGCACTCCTGCATGATATCGATTATGTGCGCGGCGTTGACTACACACTGGTGGAATCGGCCTACGGCAACCGTCTCCATGAAGCGCGGTCTGAACGCAGACAGATGCTGCTGAATACCATTGAAGAAACATTCCGTAACAATGGCGTCCTGATGATTCCGTCATTCGCAATCGAGCGCACCCAAGAACTGCTCTTGGAGTTGGACTCGCTGTTTGAGGAGGGCATATTGCCCAGGATGCCGGTTTTTGTTGACAGCCCCTTGGCAATAAAAATAACCCAAGAGTACAGCAAGTTTTCAAACTACTTCAATGAAGGCGCACGGAAGCTGTTGAAAGACAATAAGGGTATCTTCCAGTTCTCATGGCTGACATTTACACCGACCGTCGTAGAGTCGAAGAATATCAACAATGTTCCTGGGCCGAAGATTATCATTGCGGGGGCGGGGATGAGCCAGGGCGGGCGCATCCTGCACCACGAGATGCGATATCTGCCCGACAGTCACAACACCATCCTGTTTGTCGGATATCAGGTACAGGGCTCGCTCGGACGGCGCATCAAAGATGGCGCCCACGAGGTATCGATTTTCGGGCAACATATACCCGTTCATGCACATCTGCGTACCATCGGTGCATATTCTGCGCATGCCGACCAGAACGGTCTCCTTGAGTACATCCGCCAGGCAAATCAGGGCAACTCGCTTAAGAAGTGCTTTGTGGTGCAGGGCGAAGAAGACGCAGCGAATGCCCTGGCAGAACGTGCCAAAAAAGAACTCGGGGTTGATGCTGTCGTCCCTCAGCTCGGCGATTCCTTCGAACTCTAAACGGCTCATTCGGTGAGCCGTTTAGAGGTATTGGCAGTCGCTTGCATTGATTGCCAATATTTGCTATCGTGCATCATTATGGCTGAATTGAGCATCAATAATACAACCGTCAGCGACCAGTTACCGCTGATTGCCCTCAAGAACACCGTTCTGTTCCCGAAGGTCGTCATCCCGCTCATCGTTCAGCGGGCAAAGTCCGTCGCCGCGATGGAGGCCGCGCTTGCAGCCGACCGTCTGGTGCTGTTTGTAACGCAGAAAAATGTTGAGGATGAAACCGGTGAAGACGACCTGTTTTCGGTCGGCACCATCGGTCGCATTATTTCCGTATTCCGCCTTCCTGACGGAAGCGCGAAAGTTGATGTCGAAGGCGTAGGCCGCGCCCGCATCGTGCAGTATCTGGGATTTGCGCCGTTTCTGCATGTCCGCGTTGAACCGATTGCATCGAAGGACTCCATGGAGAGCCCGGAAAATTCGGCGCTTCTGCGGCGTGTGCTGGAACAGTTCAAGCATGTTGCTGAAGTCCGTTCATTCCCGGCTATTCTGCCGGAAGTAGTGTACCTGATGACGCAACTTCGCGACGCAGAACAAATTATCGGTCTGGTCGCCGCCAATCTCAACCTCGACATGCGCCAGCAACAGGACATTCTGGAAATGCGTGAGCACGGCGACGCCATGCGTCAGTTGAACATCTACCTGTCCCGCGAGATGGAAGTGCTTGAGGCAGAAAAAGATTTGGCCCGCGAGACCAAGCGAAAAATCGGCCGCATGCAGAAAGAGTTCTTTTTACGAGAACAACTTAAGAATATAGAGAAAGAGCTTGGCGTCGATGAAGACGGCGACGAACTCAACTCAATCAAGCTGAAAATCGATAACGCGAAGATGCCGCAGGCGGTGCATGAAAAGGCGATGAAAGAATTCAACCGCCTGTCAAAGATGCCGCCGATGAGTCCGGAAGTCTCCTACATCCGCACCTACCTCGACTGGCTGGTCGAGTTGCCGTGGAATGCGACGACAAAAGATAAAATCGATTTGAAACAGGCAAAAAAGATTCTTGATGAGGATCACGCCGGTCTGGAGAAGGTGAAGGACCGTATTTTGGAGTATTTAGCAGTGCAGAAACAGGTCGGTAAACTCAAAGGCCCTATTTTGTGTTTCTACGGCCCGCCGGGCACCGGCAAAACCAGTATCGGCCAGAGCATCGCCCGCGCGGTCGGCCGCAAGTTTGTGCGTGTCTCGCTGGGAGGTATGCGCGATGAGGCCGAAATCAGGGGACATCGTCGCACCTATGTCGGTGCCATGCCCGGCCGCATCGTACAGGGCCTTCATAGTGCGAAGGTGCGCAATCCCGTGTTTCTGCTTGATGAGATTGATAAACTCGGTATGGATTTCCGCGGAGACCCGAGCTCGGCACTGTTGGAGGCGCTCGACCCCCAGCAGAACCATGTGTTTTCTGACCACTATCTCGAGATGCCGCTCGACCTGTCGGATGTGTTATTTATCACGACCGCGAACTCGCTGGAAACGGTACCGCCTGCGTTGCGCGACCGATTGGAGATTATTGATTTTCCTGGCTACACCGAAACTGAAAAGCTCAAAATTGCAAAGGGATATCTTGTCCCACGTGCGCTGACTGATCACGGTTTCAAGAAGGGGCAAGTGAAGGTACCGGATCCGGTACTGTTAAATATTATCCGCGAGTACACTCGCGAGGCGGGTGTACGCGAATTGGCGCGTCTCATCGGTGCGGTAACCCGCAAAGTCACTCGCCGCCTCATCGAATCCAACAGGTCCGACTCAAAGGTCGTCGTCACCGTACGAGATGTTGCCACGATGCTGGGTCCCGAGAAAGTGGTCCACGATGCTGCCGAGTCCAAAGATCAGGTCGGTATGGCCATGGGCTTGGCTTGGACGCCGGTTGGCGGGGAGCTTCTGCCCATCGAAGTTGCGCGCATGCCGGGCAAAGGCAAGCTCATCCTCACAGGACAACTTGGTGATGTGATGCGCGAGTCGGCACAAGCCGCACTCTCCTATGCGCGCGCGTACGCGGCGCGTCAGGGTATTGATGTCGACATGGGAAAAGAGGATTTGCATATCCATCTTCCGTCCGGTGCCATCAAGAAAGACGGCCCTTCGGCTGGCATCGCGCTCACAACCGCGCTCATTTCGCTGTTCACGAAGACGCCTGTTCGTCACGAAGTCGCTATGACAGGGGAGGTCACGCTCCGCGGAAAAGTCACCATCATTGGTGGGCTCAAAGAAAAATCACTCGCCGCACTTCGTGCTGGTATCACGACCATCCTCATTCCTGCAGACAATAAGCGCGATCTCGCCGACATGCCCAAAGAGGCGAAAGCGAAGCTGAAGTTTATCACCGTCAAAACGATGGACCAGGTTATCGACGCTGCTCTGCGTTCCAAGAAGATACCCTCGAAAAAATAAGTGTAGTATAGTGGTCTCATGTTTGCGTATCTGAAAGACCGCAAGTTTCTCCATGCTTCTGCGGCATTGATTGGTACGATGGTTGGCGTCGGCATTTTCGGTATTCCGTTTGCATTCGCTAAAGCCGGATTCTGGGTTGGTACGGCGTGGCTGATTGGGCTGGCAACCGTCCTGTGTTTGTTTAATCTGATGTATGCCGAGCTGACTCTCTCGACACAGGGCACGCATCAGGTGGCCGGTTATGCCAACATTTGGCTGGGAGCGTGGGGCCGCCGCTTGATGATGGTAGCGAACATGCTCGGCCTGTATGGTGCGTTGCTGGCCTACATGATTGTGGCGGGCGGGTTTCTTCACAATGTGCTGTCGCAGTTTCTGACCGTTGACCCCCAACTCTATAGTCTCGTATTTGCGCTGGCGTGGTCGCTGTTATGGGTGATACGGCTACGCACCATTGCCGCAATCGAGTTGGTGCTCATCGGCGTGTATGCCGCTATTGTTATTGTGGTTGCTGCGGTCGGTTTGCCGCACATGCATATAGGATTTCTGTCCGGATGGACTCCTGAATTTTGGTATCTGCCCTATGGTATCGTGTTCTTTGCGCTCACCGGTCTGTCTGCGGTGCCGATTCAGCGGCAATTATTGGCCGGTCGTGAGCGTCTGTTGCGTCCCGCTATTATTTCCTCGATGGTGTTTGTTGTGGCACTGTATGCGTTGTTCGCGCTTACCATTGTCGGAGTCACCGGAGAGGTGACCTCGCCCGAAGCGCTCGCGGGTTTGTACGGAGTCTTGGGGACACCCGTTATCATGCTCGCATCTCTTTTGGGGATACTGACCATTTCCTCATCGTATGTGATGTTGGGTACTGCATTGTATGAGGCCTTTCATATTGATTATCGACTGCGCCCATCAATGGCATGGTTATTGGCGCTTGTGCCTCCCGTTCTGTTTTTTATGAGCGGTTTGCGCAACTTCATTGATGTCATCGGGCTGGTGGGAGCTGTTGCCGGCGGTACCCAGGCTGTTTTATTGCTTGCGGCATATCTACGCGCACGGCGCATGCGATTGCGGGACGCCGAACTCCGACTGCGTATTCCTACGATAATCGTCTGGCTTCTCATGGCATTCTTCGCTGCCGGCGGCATCCATGAGCTTCTCGTGCGATGACCCGTCCTGATGTGCCACAACTGGAACGCTGGGCATGGTATCTGTTTGTAGCAACACTCGCATGGCAGACGCGGCTTATTCTGTGGCAGGCGGACACGCAGTTTATCGAGTGGCGTGCCATATCTCTGTACGCCAGCGATGTGCTGATGGCGGCACTTTTTATTTTAGCGATAGTCCGGGCAAAAGGTTGGTTTGTGCGACGCAGGGATGTGACCGACTGGCTCTTGGGATTCTTTTTTGCAGCAGCGGTACTTTCCTTAGCGCATGCCGATCAACTCACGGTCGGCATGTACCAACTATTCCGACTGGCGCAAGGCGTGATGTTGTATCTGTACCTGCGTCATTGGGCGTGGAAACATTTCGATGCGGATCGTACTGCAGTGGCATTCGTCGCCGGCGCGTTGACGCAGGCGACACTGGGCATGACCCAATATGTATTTCAGCACGATACAGGCCTGCGGTGGCTTGGGGAGTCGCTTCTGGGGACCGATATGCGCGGAGTCGCAGTGTTCTACGACTTACACTATGTCAAAGTATTGCGGGCATACGGAACATTCCCGCATCCCAATATGCTTGCGGCATATCTGATGATGGCGCTGTGGGTGACCGGATGGCTGTGGATGCGCCATGGCGATGCGGGCAGGCGACAGGTGTGGGTGTGGCCCGCAACAACCGCGCTCCTGCTGTGGGCGTTGTATCTGACATTTTCACGCACGGTGATTGCGGTGTGGCTCGTGGTATCGGTTGCATTCGCACTCGTACTCATCCTCCGGCGTATCAGCGGACGGTGGCCAAATATTCACGCGGTACGAAAGCGTGCGCTGTCGATGGCGGTGACTGTCTTTGTGGTCTCGGCGTGCTTTGCGGTCTTCATGTGGCCCACGGTCGTTGCGCGCATGACAATCTCCGCTTCCGACGAGGCAGTGCGTCTGCGTATCAAATATAACAATGATGCTATCGCATCCGGTACCGGTCTGCTGTGGCGCATCAACTGGACGGGTGTGGGTATCGGAAATTTCACCACCTGGTTATCGCGGTATGACCCGTCAATGCCGTCGTTCATGTATCAGCCGGCGCACAATATTTATTTGATGGTGTATTCAGAAACAGGACTCCTTGGTCTGCTCTTTTGGCTTGCATGGCTTGCGCTGACGATTCGCACTTTCTGGCGGGCGCACGCACCCCAACCGATTGTCCGCGTGGGAGTGTTGGCACTTCTCAGTGCGGTGCTGATAATAGGGTTGTTGGACCACTTCTATTGGACGCTCCAGCAAGGCCGTCTCCTCTGGTGGGCAACATTGGCTCTTGCCGCGGGTGTTATTTCGCGCAAGAGTGAGTGATGGATATGTCAAAAACACAAAACAGAACTGAACAATTGAAGCAGATACGCGACGAAGTCGTGTCACTGGAGGCCTCTCCACTTTACGCAGAGCGTATAAAGAACGGTACACATCCCGTCATCGGTGAGGGGAGCCACTACGCACGCGTGATGTTTATCGGTGAGGCGCCGGGGCGCAACGAGGCGGCTACCGGCCGCCCGTTCGTCGGTGCCGCCGGCAAGATTCTCGATGAACTGTTGGTGTCAGTAGACATGAACCGTGCCGATGTGTACATCACGAATATCGTCAAAGACCGGCCACCGTTTAACCGGGACCCGCTTCCCGAAGAGATTGCCGTCTATGCTCCATTTTTGGACAGGCAGATTGATATCATCCGACCCGAACTCGTCGTGACCTTAGGACGCTATGCCATGGGCTATATTATGGAACGCTTCGGTTATGGCGCACAACTGGCGCCTATCAGTAAGATGCACGGTACCGTTATTGAAGCACAAGTACCGTATGGCCCTATCAAAATCATCCCCCTCTACCACCCCGCAGTTGCCGTCTACAACGCTTCCAGTAAAGATGCTCTTAAGGCAGATATGCAGATACTTCGCCGGTTTGATTGCACCCCGAAAGTCGGAAATCCGGAGGGGGAGAGTAATCCACAGTTGGTTGTTTGAGACCCCCTCGTGTGCTATAGTGGACCCAATACATGAACCCTGTGAGCATCATGTCAAAACCTCGTGTTGTTGCGGTTTTTATCGCTTTTTCGTTGCTTGTATCGGCCCCGGCGTCAGCCCTCGCGGCTTCCACCGGAACCGACAGTCGCTATTTCATTCCTAGTACGCGTACATTTTGGCGTAATGCAATGGGTGCGAGGCATGTGTTTGAGGACGGTTTTACAGCCGACTTGAGCGACCTTCAGTTACGCATAGCCAAGTTTGCAGGTTTGGGACCGGTACCGGTCAAGAAATTCTACATTCTCGCGGATACACAGGCGGTTGATTCGGTTTCCCCGACGCCACAGATGGTACCCACGCAAAGTGTCCCATGGGGGGTGCGTGCGATGCTCAACGACGAGACTCTCGACCGCACATCTGGCGGCGCCGGCGTGGCCGTAGCTATTTTGGACACCGGCATCGATCGTGAGCATCCGGATTTGAAGTCCCGTGTCGACGGTTGTTTCGATTTTGCGGATCCGTTCAAGGGCTTGACTGAAGATTCGTGCGACGACCTCAACGGTCACGGCACACACATGGCTGGCATTATTGCCGCCGATGGGGGCCTCACCGGCAAAGGCCTGTATGGGTTTGCGCCTGAAGCGAGTATCTCTATCTATCGCGTATGCAGCAACGCGGGCACTTGCTTGTCTGATGACATCGCCGTTGCGATGCGTACTGCGGTGGATAACGGCGCGCAGATTATTGTTCTGGGCTTTGGGGGCGAGTCTGAAAGTTCGTTCATCGATGATGCCATCGCGTACGCTCAAGAAAAGGAAGTACTGATTGTCGCCGGAGCCGGAAATGACGGTCCCTACGACAATAGCGTAGACTGGCCGGCGCGCCATCCCCTAGTTATTGCTGTCGGGGCTTTAGATAGTAAAGAAGTTGCCGCGGAGTTTTCCTCGCGCGGTACTAATTGGGAAACGAAGGCATACCAAGTCGACGAAGGTGATGTCGACTTAGCTGCCCCCGGCGTGAACATCGAATCTACATTCCGTGACGGTGGGTACGCGATTTTGTCGGGTACCTCGATGGCGGCGCCCCATGTGGCAGGCCTGGCCGCTCTGTTTTGGCAGAAGGAAGCATCGCATTCTGCAGATGCTACGCGCGCCCTTTTGCACGAGATGGCCAAAGACGTTGAACCCGTTGGAGACGATGACGCGACCGGCTGGGGAATGCCAATAGTCAGCACTATGCCTGTCGTGAGCACGGAGTAGTCACCATCACACTCATGCACATCAACAACCGCCGCACAGGCGGTTTTCTGGTATAATAGGGCATGCGTCCCGTTAGAAGTGAACAAGCAAGATATAGGGTGGTAATGGACGAACGCGCGCATGTTCTAGCGTTTTGGTGTACCGTATTGTCCTCTCACTTCTAACGGGATGCGCATAAGTCACACAATTCGCATTCTCGTCACCAGTGATTTCCTTATTAATGCCGGCATGTCCGTATTTGCTCCGGTGTTCGCGATATTCGTGACCAAGCAAATCGTCGACGGCTCTATTGAGGTAGTGGGATTTGCTGCCGCCACAGCGCAAATCGTGAAAGCGGTACTCCAGATACCGGTAGCGCGGTGGCTGGACCGAAACCATGGCGAGTACGACGATTTTTACAGCATGGTCGCCGGAAGCTGTATTATTGCAATGACTCCGTTCATGTATCTGTTCGCATCTTACGCGTGGCATATCTATCTTATCCAGGCATGGTTCGGCATCGGCGCGGCGCTTGCAGTGCCACCATGGTTTGCCATCTTTACGCGTCACATCGACAAGATGCGCGAGAATGTGGAATGGTCATTGGAATCGGTGGCCATCGGCATCAGTGGAGCCGGTGCGGCTGCTCTGTCGGGGGTCATCGTCTCCAACTTTGGATTCCGCTGGGCATTTCTGTTGGGAGGCATCTTTGCGGTGCTGGGAGCAATGATGCAGATACGAATATACTCTGATCTGCGTGCCTTTGTGAGCCGGGGTCAGGTTCAGGCGCTTCCGGACAAGCCGGGGTAGATAGAAATATATGTCCATCGATTCATTCACGGCACTTTTTTCGACGCATCAGGAAGTTATTTTTCAATACCGGTACGCCATCCTGCTGCTCGTCTCCATTTTTGAAGGGACCGCCACTATGATTGCCGCCGGCGCGATGATTGCAACGGGCTTCTTTAACCCGCTGTATGCTCTGGCGGTATGCACAGTGGCGGAGATTATCAACGGATTTATCTGGTACACGGTCGGATACTATTTTGGTGCTATCCCGATAGCGTTCCTCGTACGCAACAGTCCCGGGCGGCAGGCGTTCATGGCCGCCATCCGACACCACAGCGACCGGTCGGCCGGGCTAGTGGTGCTTCTGGTAAAAATGACATACTCGGTGACGAGTGCGACGCTTATCCTCATTGGTTCGCTGAAATACAATCTGAAGCGCTTCGCCTTCTTCAACATTCTTGGTTCCATCGGTTGGACTATGATGCTACTCTCGCTGGGATATGCCTTTGGTCAAGCCGCATTGGCCTACTTGCCGACTTTTCGTTTAATCGGTGTCACTATCTTTTTTATTCTCTGTTCTGTGGGTGTCTTGTTTGTACTGAGATACTTCGGGGATACGCTCATGCGCCGCGTTCGTCGCGAAAAGTAAAAACCTGCCTGATGCACAAGCCGTTAAAATAAGGAAGGACCCCGTCGATATGCCGTGGTAGCTAACCAGGGTATAAGACGGGGCAAACCCCTTGTGGGGTGGCGGGGACGGAATCCAGGAGATTTTGATGGACTATATTAGACTCATCATACCATAATAAAATGAAAAAGCAAGACCTTACCGTATTTCAACGGGCCGTCTATCGGGTGGTAGCCCGTATCCCCAGGGGCACCCTGTTGACCTATGGCCAGGTTGCCCGCGCAATCGGCAACCCCAAAGCGGCGCGAGCGGTAGGCAACGCACTGAACAAAAATCCGTTTGCACCCGCCGTACCCTGTCACCGCGTCATCCGCTCTGATGGTTCCATCGGCGGCTTTGCGTCCGGCACTGCTGCGAAGTATCGCCTCCTGCGAAAAGAGCGGGCGCTGTAGTATACTGGAGGTATGGCATATCGAGTTCTATTGGTCGGCGGCGGAACCGGCGGGCATG
>CAYZRE010000015.1:0-11045 GCA_964479835.1 uncultured Candidatus Saccharibacteria bacterium
AGGAGTATCCACAGGCCGTAGGCGAAAAGAAATTCCGAGGAGGCGATGAACATCCGCGTTGAGAGAGGGAGTGTCGTGTTGAGACTCTTGAGGACCGGCAGAATTTTCGGGAAGATAAAGAATGAGAGGAGACTGGTAATGCCCAGAGTCGCAAACAGAATGATGATAGGGTATGCCATGGCGCCGCGAATCTTGCTCTGCAGTGCGCCCTTTTTTTCCAACTCTTCCGCCAGATACCGGAAATTTTCCGATAAGGTACCGGATGTCTCCCCGACCCGGATCAGATTGATGAAAAAGTCTCCGAAGATACTCCGGTAGCGCTGCATACCCACCGACAAAAAGTGGCCGTTTCTGACCTCGTCGATGAGACCGTCGAGCATGCGGAGGAATGACTTGTTCGTGGTTTGTTTTTTGAGAATCTCCAGCGCATCAAGGATTTGCATGCCCGAGCGTGTCATCATGTCCATGTGACGCGCAAAAAGCATCTTGTCTTTCAGGGACAACCGGAACAGTGAGTTGTTGATTGTATCTACCCAGGACATTCCCTCCGTATGAATATGACTTGTTACTCGTGAATGACGCGCAGAATTTCTTCAATGGTAGTCCGGCCCTCGACGGCTTTATTGAACCCGTCTTCCAGGAGCGTCGTCATGCCGTTCTTGACGGCTATTTTTTTAATCTCGCCCGCATCGGCGCGGCGCATGACTGCTTCGCGGATGAAATCATTCATTTCCAGGATTTCGTAAATACCCATGCGACTGCGATAGCCAGTATGGTTGCATACGGCACATCCCTTGCCTTGAGAGAAATTGCGGTGATCGTCCAGGATGGCGGCCGGAACATTTTCTTTGAGCGCATTAAATTCGCCTTCGGTGATGCGGCGGGGGACTTTGCAGTCGGCACAGATCATGCGTACCAGGCGTTGGCCGATGGCGACATTGACCGTTGAGGCGACGAGGAACGGTTCAACGCCCATGTCCAAGAGTCGTGGCAGTGTTGTGGCAGCATCGTTGGTATGGATGGTGCTCAATAATTTGTGGCCGGTCAGCGCGGCGTTGATGGCGATGGATGCGGTTTCCTGGTCACGAATCTCGCCGACCATAATGATATTCGGGTCCTGACGAAGCACCGAGCGCAGACCGTTGGCAAAGGTGAGGCCGGTGCGCGTGTTCACCTGAATTTGGTCAACTCCTTCCAGTGAATATTCGATGGGGTCTTCAATGGTAATGACTGACACTTCGCGCGTGTTGAGTTCGCGCAAAATCGTATACAGCGTGGTGGTCTTGCCCGAACCGGTAGGGCCGGTTGCAAGAATCATGCCGTACGGGGTCTGTACCGCTTTGCGTATTTTCTTGCGGTCGATGTCCGTGAATGCGAGATCGTCAAGCGAATTAATGGCTGTCTGTTCGGCCAGCAATCGCAACACACCGTTCTCGCCGTAGTAGGTGGGCACGATGCTGACACGAACATCGAACTGCTTTTCGAGATCGGCCAGCGTCATACGGAAGCGTCCGTCTTGTGCGGCTTGGTGTTCATCCGTGCGCATTCCGCCCAGCACCTTGATGCGCGTGATGATGCCGGAGTGCAGATATTTTGGAAACACGAATACATCGTTGAGAATACCGTCGATACGCATACGAGCCGACAGCTTATCCTCATACGGTTCCAGGTGTACATCGGATGCGCGTGCTGCGTAGCCGTATGCCATCATGTCGTCTACTAACTTGATAATGGAAATTTCCGCCTCCTGAAGCGTCAACATCTGCTCAACTTCATCTTTCAATGCGATTGCGCGGGCGGCGAAATCGACTCCGGTACTCTTGATGCCGGGTGCTTTTGCCGTTGCAGGAGCTGCCTTTGATTCCTCGGTCGGTTTTGCGGGTGCGACGGTGGGCGTGACGGGATGGCCGGTAACCATCTCGACAATCTTGGATACGATGACATCGGCATTGACATCAGATTTGACAAGAAAATCGGTAGCCCCCAATTTGGTCGCGCGCTCCTTGTTTTCCTTATCTTCCGTATGGGACAGGACGAGGATTTGCAGTGTGTCGGTATCAAATTTCTCGCGGATTTTTTCGAGTGTCTCAAATCCGTCCAGCGGGCCCGACAGGGGGAAATCAATCACCACCAGTGCCGGCGTATCTTTTTCAAGTTCGGCCAGACCGGCCTTGCCGTCCAGCGCTCGTTCGGGCTTCAGTCCCTGGTGCTCAATCTTCTCACTCAAAAGCTGGGCCATGACTATGTTGTCCTCAATAATCAGGACATTTTTGCTGGTTGCTTTCGTCATAGTAAATCTACTCAAGTATACCACAGGTCATATCGTACACAGAGCATATCTGATACAATCTGCGTGCCAGGGTGTCATCATAGCTGATATGGAAACTATCTCACTTTTCTTAAGCTTATTTGCACTGATAGCCACGGGCGTAGTGCTGTATGTGCTGGTGCGTCCCAAGCCACAGCAACAGGACGCGTTTCAGCAGCATGTGTTAGCGCAGTTGGAAGAAACCCGCAAGGCCGGCGAGCGGTCTACATCATCGGTGATGTCGCAGGTGCAGGCGTTTACACAAGGGATGACCGAGCTTAAGGGTGCCGTCGAGCAGGTACAACAGCGGGTCAAAGATGTCGCAAACTTTCAGGATATCTTCAAATCGCCGAAACTTCGCGGCATTTGGGGGGAGGCGTCACTGGAAAGCGCACTGGCGCAATACTTTCCCAACGACCGTTACCAGATGCAGCACTACTTCAAATCCGGTGAAGCGGTGGATGCCGTTCTGAAACTGCCCAACGACCTTTTGCTCCCCATCGATAGTAAGTTTAACTGGGAAAACTTTGAGAAGATGGTGAACGCAGACAATGAAGTTGCCCGCGACGGTTTTCGAAAACAGTTCCTCTCGGATGTAAAAAAGAAAATCGACGAAATTGCCACCAAGTATCTGCTTCCTGCCGAGAACACAACCGACTTCGCGCTGATGTATATGCCGGCCGAGACGCTTTATTACGAAGTGATTCAGAACATCAAAGAAGCAGATCTGTCATCCTACGCGCGTGCGAAGAAAATTATTCTCGTCTCACCGAACACTTTTTTCCTCACGGTCTCCGCAATCCTGCACTGGTTCAATGATGTGCAGTTTAGCACCCAGACACACGATATTATGAAACGACTGGGCCGTGTCGTGCAGGATGCCGGCAAACTTGCCGACGATTTCCGGGTATTGGGCAAGCATCTGGGCAACGCGCAGTCAGCATTTGACGACACCGACAAACGCCTTGGTCTCCTTGTCGAACGCACCCAAAAAGTGATAGAAATGTCCGAGGAAGCAAAGCAGTTGGAATAGGAGGAAGTAATGCCGCAGTGGGTGAGGTGTCTGTTCGGGTTCCACGATACGGACCCGCGCAGTGTCATCATAGAAATGGGGGCAGTGTTCCAAGCGGATGTGTGTGACGCCTGCCTTCGTCCCGTGATCGGCGAGTTCATCTGTAATGCATGGGATGAAGCCCAGACCATCACCGCGGTGGACGGTTCCCAAATGCTCCGGGGCGTAAATCCTATCCTGATGTTGGGGCTTCGGTCGGGGAAGTACTTTCTGCTCGGGGACGAGGAAGCTCTTCATGAGTTGGCGCGCCTTACTCACGAGAAGTGGGAACAGGGCGAAATCTAAACGCCGTGCACCGAGAATCCCTCGGTGCATTTTTTTGGTAAAAACAGTGGGCTCCGGTAGTGTGATATACTAAGGTACATGGACGAGGTACTGCCGCTTTCAATCAAAGTCGGAGATGTGATGACCAAGGAAGTCTTGGCCATCGATGTCAACGATACGATTGATGTTATCGCGGGGCTGTTTGAGAAGTACAACTATGACGGCATGCCCGTCGTAGATTCAACGCGCACACTCAAGGGCGTCATTACGGCATACGACATGGTGCTCCAATCGTCGGACATCCATTTGCCGACGATGCTCAAGTTGATCGATCAGATTGCCCGCGAAAAGGGTGACAAGCGGGCGCTGGAAGAGTATTTCGGGAAATTGCGCGACATCAAGGCGACGAGCATAATGAATCCAAAGCTGGTGACCGTCGGCCCTGATGCGCCATTGGAAGATGCGGCGAAGATATTCGCTGACTACCCGAAGGTCAATCCACTGTGCGTTGTGGACGCCGAGAACAAACTGGTCGGTATCGTATCTCATTATGATGTCATCAAGTTTTTCAATGAAGCGTACCTCAATCGCGTTATTCAGAAGCAAACGGGGCCGGGTTCCGATGCATTCAAGGCATTTCCCTCCAAGTCAGAAACCGAAGTAGAGAAGGCGGCTTCTCGAGTGCAGGAAGAATTTTTACTGGTGCAGAAACGCCGGCCACTCATCTGGAAGTATGTCGCCATTGCCACTTTTGTGGGAGGGCTTATTGCGGCGACGGCATTGATAATTAGGATAGTTCAGAAAGGGGGATAGGTCACTCCTATAAAAACACAAAGATAAACGGCTCATTAGATGAGCCGTTTATGATTCTGGGCAGATGCCGATTACTTCCGGATTTGTTTCCAGAGCCAGGCAATAAGAAGCGCGCCGATAACAATCGTTTCCAGCCAGGCAATAAGGGAAAAGAAACTGAAGGAACCATAGGAGCTCCATCCGCCCATCATACTTCCGTAGAATCCCATCATAGAGGTGTAGTGTTGTGAAGTTTGATACGACGGCGATTACGACCGAATCGCCGGATGCGTCAGGTGATGCGTGCTTTGCGTAAAAGTAGGGAATTGAGAACGACGGAGATGGAGCTCGCGGCCATCGCGACGGAAGCGAAGATAGGGTTCAGTAGAATTCCCCAGACCGGATACAGAATGCCCATCGCGACCGGAATCAGGATGATGTTGTAGCCGAACGCCCAGAACAAATTCATCTTGATAGTGCGCAGTGTTTTGCGCGAGAGTGTGATTGCCGCGGCAACGGTCCGTAGGTCACGGTTCACCAGCGTGATATCGGCGGCCTCGATTGCCACATCGGTGCCGGTCCCCATGGCGATGCCCACATCTGCCTGCGCCAGCGCGGGCGCATCGTTGATGCCGTCGCCAATCATAGCGACCGTCTTTCCTTCCTGCTGAAGTTTTGCGACAGCTGACGCCTTATCTTCGGGAAGCACCTCGGCGAAGAACCGTTCGATGTCCAATTGCGTAGCAACGGCCTTAGCCACTCGCGTATGGTCGCCGGTAATCATAGCGACCTCTACGCCCAGCTTTTTGAGTTCCGCAATGCCTGCTTGTGCGGATGGTTTGACGGTGTCGGCGATACCAACGACGCCGATGGCGATGCCATCGAGTGCGACAACCGTGATGGTGTTACCGCCGTCCAGAAGCCGATCGATATCGGCGCGCAACGGGGCGGTGTCTACACTGCTTGCCTGCATGAATCGCTCGGTACCGGAGACGATTGTTTTTCCATCCGCCATGCCGCGTACGCCGTATCCCGGAACAGCTTCAAATTTCTCGGCCGACGCAGTGGCCACGACATTGCGCTTCTGTGCTTCTTCGATAATTGCCTGCGATATCGGGTGGTTCGATGATTGTTGCAGGATGGCATTAATCCGGATGACTTCGTCTTCGGTGTGGCCCGTGGCGGCAACGACCGCGGTCACGCGCGGCTTTCCTTCGGTGAGGGTTCCGGTCTTATCGAAGATGATTGCACGGACTTTATGGGCCGTCTCAAGTGCCGCGGCATCTTTGATAAGAATGCCATGTTGAGCGCCAATGCCGGTACCGACCATAATCGCGGTCGGAGTGGCCAGCCCCATTGCACATGGACAGGCGATGATGAGTACCGCGACCGTGTTGAGGATCGCCAGCAGGAGTACGGGTTGCGGACCCAGTACATACCAGAGCGCAAAGGTTGTCAGTGCGAGCATGATGACGACCGGTACGAAATACGATGACACGACATCGGCAAGTCGTTGGATGGGCGCCTTACTTCCTTGTGCTTCCTGCACGAGTTTGACGATTTGTGCCAACATCGTCTCACTGCCGACCTTGGTGGTGCGGAACAGGAATGAGCCTGTTTTATTGATGGTAGAACCGATGACAAGTGCGCCGGGCCCCTTGTCGACGGGAATGCTCTCGCCGGTCACCATCGACTCATCGATGGCTGATGTCCCTTCAGTAATGGTGCCGTCGACCGGAATTTTTTCGCCCGGTCTGACTCGGATGATGTCTCCGATGATGACCTGATCAATCGCGATGTCCTGTTCACGACCGTCACGAACGACGCGTGCAGTTTTTGCCTGTAGTCCCAGCAGTTTCTTGATGGCGTCTGAAGTTCCTGCCTTCGCGCGCGCCTCAAAGTAACGGCCCAGAAGAATAAGGCCGATGATGATGGTGGAGACATCGAAGTAGGCCATCGGTTCGATGCCGGCTCGCATAACAAGTTGCGGTAGGGCGGTCACGACCACGGAATACCCGAATGCCACGGACGTGCCTAACGCAACCAGCGTATCCATATTAGCGGTGCGATGGCGCAGAGAGGAGAATGCCGCGCGGTAGAATGCCCATCCGGCCCAGAACTGGACCGGTAATGCCAGCGCGAGCTGGAGCCAGAAACTTCTTAACAACTGCGGAGAAGTATTCACCAGACCGGGGAAACTGCCCCACACGATAATCGTTCCCAGTACCAGACTGAAAATCACGCGGGTACGGAGCTGAGATAGTTCTTTCTGTTTTCGTTTTCGTTCGGCATCTTCGTGTTCCATCTCATCTGCGATGAGCGCCTGGTACCCGACATTAGATACTGCAGAACCAAGATGTTTGTCGGTGACGCGTGCCGGATCATAGGTGACCGTCGCTTTCTCGGTAGCCAGGTTGACGGTCGCCTTACTGACGCCCGGTACTTCATTGAGCGCGCCCTCCAGTAGCGTCACACATGATGCGCAATGCATTCCTTTGATGGCGAATGTTTTCTTTGTTGAAGTCATAGGTTTAGCGAACGATGAGCGTGCCATGATACATTCCCATGCCGCACGAGAACTGGAATTTTCCCGTTTGTGGGGGAGTAATCTGTACATCAACTCGTTCATTGAGTGGCAGGGTGCGACGAATCTTGAATTCGCTGATAATAACTTCCTCCAGACAACTGGACGGGTCTTTGCGCAGGAAGTGAATGGTCGTCGTGGTGCCGGCCGGAATCTCAATAGTATCCGGCGTATAGCCGCCATCAACAATGATTTCGATGTCACCCGAGACCTTTACCACCTTCACGCGCTTTCCCAGAAAGAACCAGTACACTCCGACGACACCCAGTATTGCAATGATAATGATGATGATTTGATCGGTGGTCATACGATGTGGTTAATTGATTACTTCGATGAGTCCGGTGTACATGCCCATGGAACAACTGAACTTGATGAACCCTGTTTTCGTAGGGATAAATGCGACAGTGTTCGCGCCCGGCGCCAAAGATTTTGCGATGCCCAGTGAGGGGATTATGAGGGAACTTGCGCAGGTATAGGAGTCGGTAGAATTGATGGTCCACACCACGGGGATTCCTTTTTTGACGGTGAAGCGGTTTGGATTATAGCCACCCGCCCACTGGTCCATGGCCATGTATTGCGTGCCATCTCTGACCACTGCCTGCGTGATGTTCTTTCCCGGCTGTTGCACGACACCCGACGGTGACGGCCGCGACAGTACAATGCCGGTCAGGTTCCATCCGTTTGAGATGTTCCACAAGCCAAGGACGATGACGACGATCCCGGCGGCCTTGAAGAACAATCGCGCTCCCCCGCCACGAACGGCCGAAGATAGTGCGCCAACGCCCAACAGCCCCGGCATGGTGCCCAGCGCGAACAGCGTCATGACGACACTGCCCTGTACGAAACTACCGGTGCTTACCGCGTAGATTTGCATCGCTTGGGTGAAACCGCACGGCATAAAGAAGGTGAGCGCTCCGGTAAGCATGGCGCCGCGATGACTGTATTCGCGTGTCTCACGGTCCATGCCGAGCAGTCTGGCGATGCCCGACGGTAAAGTCAGCCCGGAAGAGGCGCGGGGGAATACCTCCAGAAGCTTGATGCCCAGCAGGAACATGACAACGCCTGCAATAATGATGAGCATTCCCAAGAATCCGCCACTGGGGCGGGCGATGGCGCCGACAGAACCGATGAC
Source organism: uncultured Candidatus Saccharibacteria bacterium (assembly GCA_964479835.1). GTDB lineage: Bacteria > Patescibacteriota > Minisyncoccia > 2-02-FULL-40-12 > GWA2-44-9 > JAGOPO01. The sequence goes on from CAYZRE010000015.1 coordinate 8,153, forward strand.
GCCTCCCAAGACGGCAAACGAAATCAACCGGCCCAGATTGAAGAACAGGTGCGGTCTGAATTTTTGTGCCGTCGATGCTTCCGGATGCAGCTCTGCGTGTCGTGCCGAGATTCCCAGAATGAGACCGCCGACCAGTGCCATACAGGAGGAGACGCCGGCGGTAAGTCCGACCACCAGTGCCGTTGCGGGGCCGGTACCGGTACCGGCTTTGGAGACCAGGTCGAATACACCGAACAATTTACTGAAGATGAACAAGATGAAGACGATGCACGCCGCGAAGAGGACTCCGAACCACTCGGACGAATCGTGCGAGATGAACGGCCGTCGTCCTGCCATTCCCAATGTATATCCGGCGTCGCGGACGGCCGCAGAAATCCGTGCGCGGTCTGGGGCGGGGCCCTGATGCTCGATGGTTGCCACGCCCGTGGAGTAATTTGCGCGGGCACCGTCAACACCGGGAATTTTCCGAAGATGCTGCGCAATAAGTATTTCGCACGACTTACAATGCATACCGGCTATCTGATAATGTGTTTTCATAAGTTCAGTGGTGGTGATGTTCTATACTACCAAATCAAAACGCCATCCACAGCACAGGGGTGCTTAAGGATGGCGTTTTGCTAGAACGCTTTCGGATTCAGAATACCATCGGAAAATGCCAACGCCAGCGGTTGCCAGAGCGGTTGTTCCGGCGGTCGGTCGGTCGGTACGAAAAAGGATGCAGGTTTTTTTGGCGAGAGGTCAGAGATGCTGACCATTGCGAACAGTACGATGATGGCAAGGGCGCTGAAAGGTTGTATCGGCGCGCTTGTCGTGAGAAACGAATAATGCGCCAGGTAACTCAAACACATCATAACGACCCCGCATCCCGCGAGGGCAACGAGTGAGCATATCAGAATTGAGCTAATAAGCGGTGAGCGCATGGGACCAGTATACCACTATTTCGGAGCCATACAATGACGGCCCGCAGAAGAAATTGACTTTTATCACAAACATTGATATAATAATAGCTTACTGGGCAACCTGCCCGGATCGGTCGTTTACAACCGATGTTCTCGCCCCGTTTGGGGGCAAAAGGGGAAAGCCATGCAAGCGATTCAGGTGAAGGGCGTGGTGTCGCACTACGCGATGCACAACGACGAGCTGTTGGCGTTGTGGTTTGCGATTGTGTTCGGGGAGAAGTGCTTTCCCGGCATCGCAACCGCGCCGCTGCAACTGGTGGATTCAGGCACCCGTCTCCTTCAGGGTAAGACGGGTGCGCAATGGTTCGCCGAGGGATACCCGTGTCTGGGTACCTGCGGAGGGCCGCTGGACGAACACGACCTGCCGCCGGCGGAGCGCGCCAACACAAGCGCCGCGACACTGATGGCTGAACGCCTCGGTATCGCCGGGCACAGTCCCGTTCGGGCAATGCTCGAGCATGCGGTTCGCGTGGATCGCACGGCAACTGCCGCGGGCTTCGATGTCTCGGCGCTCATCAAGGCCTGGCATCGCAACAATGTGCCGACGCATCAGGTGCGTCGCATGTTCGACCGGGCGGCGGCGGCACGGTCTCGCGCGCTGTCCGGTCGTGTTCGCAACATCAACTGGAAGACCCGTCCCGATCTCAGCCGGCTTGCCGCCGAGTGGCTCATCGAACGAACGGCACCGGGAGGGTACAACGGTGGCACAAGCTTCGCGACCGCCTACGAGGCGGCCGAGCACCTGGGGGTGTACGGGTGGGGCTCTCTCGGACCCATCTTGGAGTATCTCCGGGACGGAAAACACAACTCGAATGACTTCTTCTCGTTGTTCGGCACCGTCGCGGCGATGAACATGGGCGGTTTCTCCGTGGGGCACATCCGAGAATTCGTGTTCACCAGCCTGGACGCAAAGCTGGTGGAGCAGGTTAGCTTTCTGAAGGGATACGACCAGCTGTTGGGACTGAAGAGCGCAGGTCGTCTGTACATCGGCGGAAGCCCGCTGCGCATCATGCGCGTATCTTCCGACAGTACGGAAATCAATCGCTCCGCGCGGATGTTGGACAAGCACTACGATGTGTTCATCCAGCGTCAGTCCGATGGCCACATGGTCATCTGGTACAACAAGAACAAGCTCAACATGGACGCGGTGGCAGCGCGGCTGCGCATGAACGATCGCAACGCTCATCACCTGCAACGGCTGCCATGGGACCGGCTGACTGCGGAAGGCACCCTGCCCGAGGCACCGTGGTGGTACTACAACCCCGCCAATGGGCAGATCATGAACGGCTCCCTGACCAACAGGGGGACGCCTGTGACGAAGCTCGACGACAACGCCGTCATCCAGTGCATCGTTCACGGACTCGAGGCGGTCGGTCGAGGACAGTAACGCATCGTAGACGCACAAGGCCCGGGGACATTTCCCCCGGGCCTTTTTCTATCTTTTCAGCGCCTGCAGGAGGCGCACTTCGCAGTCCTTGAAAATCTGCTTGAGCTCGTCGTGCTGGCCCGGGGTAAATTTCTTGAGGACGAAATCTTTCACGAACTCGTCACGCTTTTTCTCGGATTGTTCGCGCGCCTTGTCCAGCGCACGCACGCCGGTGCCGATGCGGATGCGGAAGAACTTGTTAGTCTTGAGCGCATCGATGACACTCTGTACGCCACGATGTCCGCCGGAGTTTTTCTCAAACGACAGCTTGCACATGCCAAAGGGGATATCCAAATCATCTTGCACGACAATAATGTCGTCGTTTTTCGCTTTTGCCCACGGCTTGGCATGCCGCACTGCGTCACCTGATTTATTTACAAAAGTGGACGGCTCCAGCAGCCAACTCTTGTGGCCTTCTATATCTACCTTGGCGACACGGCCCAATACCTTCTTGTTTTCCTCAAACTTCCCCCCTTTGTATTTCTTTTGGAGCCAGTCCAAAAACTGC
>CAYZRE010000016.1:0-11029 GCA_964479835.1 uncultured Candidatus Saccharibacteria bacterium
CTCGCAGAACACATCCACTTCGACTTCCGACCAGTGGTCGTTGATTCCGGGCAGGGCTCGGATGTGACGCACGGCGTTTTGGACATTCTCCAGTGTGGTGTAGGAGTCGTCCTCCAGAATGAAGTCGTCCGGCACATGCGTCAGCCGTTCCCGAATGTAGATGGCCATCAGCGCGGCTTCCGTGGCACCTGGGGCGGTTTCACGCTGGGTAGCCCCACCACAAGGAATGAGGTACGCAGGTTCGCGATCGTTGACGAGCTGTACCACGCCATCCAAGTATCCCGCCAGCTCCGGCGTCACATGACAGCCGTAGCCGTTCACAACGACAACGCGCCAAGGATGCCTCACGCTTCACCTCCTCATGAAAAGAACGACAATCCTATTATACAAATTATATATATTTTGTCAAATAAAAAAAGCGGGGTCCGAAGACCCCGCTGTGGCGACTAGGTGATGACCATGCCATCTGTCCCTGAGGGCAGCGGCTGGTCCAGGTAATGCTCGAGAGGACTCACCTTGAAGCCATGCTCTGTGGCCAGGGTGCATGCATCACGCAGTGCCTGCTCACCTCTGGAAACTTCATCCCGTGTTCTTCCCAGGGTCTGTATTGCATCCTGGAGCTTGCTCGCCGAGTTCCGTTCGGTAGCCGGCAGATCACGAACAACGATTAGTGCGTGTGTCACCCGCCCTCGGTATTCGTCCCGGAGCAGCTCCATGTGCTCGAGTACATCACGCGGCCGCACGAACTCTTTGATGAAGCGATTCGTGCCCCGGAGCTTGTCCTGCATTTCGAGATGTTCCTTGCCCGTCTCTTTCCAGCCACGCTCGACCTCCCGCAGCTTTCGCTCCGCCGCGGCGGAGTCCAGCGGTACGATGATGATGAGCATGATGCCTACAGCCGCCAACACGCTGAATCCCCTCGTCCTGACAGAATCCTTGCCAGCAAGCCATGTCAGGACACCGAAGAGCAGGAACAATGCCACTAGCCAACGGATGACGCTCCCCAGATTTTCCAGGTAGAGTCGCCCCATGGACTTCTCTTTCTTCTCATTCGACATGCAACCTCCTCGGTTATCAGTGAACGAACAGCGCCATTATACTACCCTATTTGTATTGTTGTGTCAATATGTCCGCAGTTGACGCTTTATGAAAATTTTGCTACATTATGCCGGTACAAACCATGCTCCCTAAGGGGCAAAAACGCAGACTCCAACAGGAGTTTTGCGAATTACCATATGGACGAATCGAGAAACTACGAGTTCGCCTATCACATCACGACCGAGTTGGACGAGGCCAAAGTGCCTCTGGTCCAGCAGGAAGTGGAGGCGCTCATTCAGAAGCACGGGGGTGTCATCACCTTCTCACAGCAGCCGGAACGGAAGAAGTTGTCGTACCTAATCAAGCACCAGCGGCAAAGTTTTTTTGCCTGGGTGCAGTTCACCGCGGAAACAGGTGAGCTTTTGCCTGAACTCGACGAGTGGGCGCGTTTGCACACAGAAGTGCTGCGCCATGTTGTCTTGAAGCTGGAAAGCGAATCGGACAAGCGTGCCATCAAGCAGGCCGAGCACTTGGAGCGCAAGGCGGCAAAAGCTGCCAAAGAAGGCGCCGCGGATTCCGCCACACGAAGGAAAGACACAACTGAAACAAAGGCCGAAGACACCGGAAAGTTGGAGCAGCAGATTGAGGATGTCATCGGTAATCTCTAACCTTTATCTTCTATGAATCTCAATAAAGTATATGTCATCGGCCGCCTCACTCGGGACCCAGAGGTGCGCAGTACGCCGTCAGGCCAACAGGTCGCCACCATCGGACTAGCAACCAGCCGTGTCTGGAATGATCAGGCAACCCAACAGAAGCGCGAAGCTACGGAGTTCCATACCATCGTCGCATGGGGCCGTCTCGCTGAAATCTGCGGTCAGTATCTCAAGAAGGGTGGCCTCGCGATGTTCGAAGGCCGCCTCCAGACGCGCAGTTGGGACGATAAGACCACAGGTGCCAAGCGCTATATGACAGAAATCGTTGCTGAAAGTATGCAGCTCGGGCCTCGGTCAGCTAATGCCCCCTACCAGGCCGGCGCCCCGGTCGCTGATATTCGCCGTTCGGTACCGTCCGCACGACCGACAAGCTCGTCCTCTGAACCGGAAATCCCCGTCATCAACGAAGACGAGCTGACTGTCGCCGGCATCGACGAAGAACCCAAGCCGATTAAAGACACCGACTTACCCTTCTAAATTCATGAAACGCACTATCCTTCACGGAGACAACCTGACAAAAATAGACTACAAGGATGTCACATTCCTTCGCAAATTTGTGACCTCCGAATTCAAGATAAAGAATGCCCAGCGCAACAAGCTGTCCGATAAGGACCAGCGCCGCGTGGCAAACGCCATCAAGATTGCCCGGTTTATGGCATTAATGCCATTCACCCGCAACCAGACAGTAAAGTCATAAACTAAAAACAGAAAATCTCACACCTCTCCGACGGCTGAGCGATTATCCTGAGCGAACCGACGGGACGAGGTCGCCGGAGGAGGGCTGGGGGAGGTAGGAACGAATAGAAAGAACGGCTCATTCAATGAGCCGTTCTTTCGTGATGAGTGACACAGGAAGGGGGCGAGCGAAGCGATGCCCCGCTCATGACTTTATCGCTTGAATACTTTGGGGCCCATCTCGCCTTTCAACGGCGCGGCATCAGCCAATGCGGAGGCTGCCGTTATTTTCAGACGGATGTCTTTCTCAATCTTAGGATTTTCCTTCAGATAATTGCGTGCGCCTTCCATCCCCTGGCCAAGCTTTTCGCCGTTGTAGGAAAACCAACTGCCCTGCTTCTCGACAACTCCATACTGGACGCCGGCGTTGATGGTATCGGCATGGCCGGAGATACCTTCGTTGTAGAGAATATCGAACTCGCAGGTACGAAACGGTGCAGCCACCTTGTTCTTCACAATCTTCACCTTGATCCGGTTCCCTACGATTTTCTCGCCGGATTGAATTTGAGCGCTCCGACGGATTTCGATACGCACCGATGAATAAAACTTGAGCGCCAGACCTCCGGTCGTGGTTTCGGGATTGCCGAACATGACACCGATTTTCATACGGATTTGGTTGATAAACAGGACGGTCGTGTTCGTTTTTGACACCACACCGGTGAGCTTGCGCAAAGCGTGTGACATCAGGCGTGCCTGCAAGCCCACATGCTGCTGGTCCATCTCGCCTTCAATTTCAGCACGGGGGGTGAGCGCCGCTACGGAATCCACGACTACCAATGAAATGCCACCCGATTTCACCAGCGTCTCCACGATTTCCAACGCCTGCTCGCCATTATCCGGCTGTGAGATGAGGAGGTCCTGAATTTTCACGCCAATTTTCTTGGCGTATTCCGGATCCAGCGCATGTTCCGCATCTACATAGGCGGCAATACCGCCCATTTTTTGAACCTCGGCAACGAGGTGTAACGCCAGCGTTGTTTTGCCAGATGACTCGGGACCGTACAACTCGACGACCCGGCCACGCGGCACGCCTCCCACGCCCAGTGCAATATCGAGTGAAATGGAGCCCGTGGGAATGACATCAACGTCTACTCTCCGGCCATCGCCAAGTTTCATGATGCTCCCTTCGCCGTATTTCTCCTGGATCTCCCGTATCGCGAGTGCAACATTCTTGTTCTCTCCCGAAACTGCCTCTTTCTTATCTTCTTTTTTAGCCATGGAATTGGGATGTGTTAGCTAAAAGAGTGTAGCAATCCTATTGCGCTGCGCAAGACGCCAAAAAAATTGCCCCGCACACGACGTGCGGGGCTCGGCCTTAGTTGGCCAACTTCAGCGTCGTTTTCTTGACCCGGAGAACGACGACACGGACGCCCTTCTTGTCCTCGTAGGACCAGGAAATGCGCAGATGATACTCGCGCTTCTTGGTCTCGTCCTTACCCCAGAAAGCGCAGAACTCGCTGGGCTTCAGGGTGACCGGCTCTCGGACGGCGCACGCTCTCGAGTTCACGTCGGCGTCCGCTTCGAGCTTCACGGTATCGGCGTGGATCTTGAGCGTCAGCGCAGAATTTTCTTTGTCGTAGGCTTCGATACCAATGAAGCCCAGATGATCTTCCATCTTCTGCAGCCCCCCGGGGGTCGGGTCCGTCCCGAGGTTGTAGGTCATGTCCCTGCCGAGCGGCCATACCCCGGCCGACACGGTGACCGGCACGGCGATGACGGCAACCAACAGCAACAGCAACCAATTGCGCATGGCGTTTATCTCCTAAAAAGAACGACGCCCTAGCTTATCTGCAACAGTGAGAATTGTCAACATTGCGTGCTGTGCTATGCGAGACGCTAGCTTACCAGCGATTTTAGGAACCCGACCACCGAATCGTCGCCGGGGAAGTCTTCGTCGATAGCTTTTGCTTCTCGCTCGGGCTGTATCGAGCTGCCAGTGAGAGTGTGATAGGCCCGCCGGTCACTCCAGTCCGGATATTTCTCTCGCAGTTGCGCCACAAACGCAAACTGCCGATTCATAAACTCCCTGCTGCCCAACCTGCTCGTTGCGATGCCCACAAGCATCTTGATCTCCTCGAGATCCGCGGGTTCGGAATCTTTCTTTTCGGGTCCTTGTTCGTTCATGCTTCTTCCAAAATTATCTTCTTCTTAAATCCTCCGCGTTCGGCTGCTTTGGCCGCACGGACACTCTCCAGGCCAGCGGAATCCAGTCCCGCCACATCCCCGAGCGCGTAGACAACTTCCATAATGTCCGCAAGTTCTTCTGGTGCCCCGCTCTCCAAGAACTCGGCGACCTCTTCTTGAAGCTTAGCGCGGAGGCGCAGTTCGTATTCATTCTGCGACGCAAAATGAGCGATTACTTTCCCGCCCTTGGAGGCGATAATCTCGGGAATCAAGTCGCGGACAAGCTTATCGTACTTCATATTGTCCGTTCTGAGTCGGGCGTGTCCCCATTCACGCCGGATTCACCGTTGAGCATGGGGCCGCCGATGACACTGCCGTCTTTTGCGATGAACACCGTGCGCGGCTTGGCGCCATCGCCCGGGCCGATAATGCTCTTGGATTCAAGAATATCGAGCATGCGAGCCGCACGGGCATACCCCAGACCCATGCGCCGCTGCAGGAGAGAGGCGGATGCTTTCTGTAAATCAATGACCATCGCCTTCGCCTCCTCGTAGCGCTCGTCGTCTACATCGCTGTCGGAAGAGCCGTTGAGACCCATGCCCATGCCGGGGGCACCCGTCGGCTTGTCAAACGAGTCGGCCAGTTGGTCTGTTTCCGCCTCCAGTCCGATTTCTTCGGCCTGCGTTTTAATAAATTTGACCACCGCTTCGATTTCATGGGTCGCCACGAACGGACCCTGCAGACGACGCACCTGTGCGGTATCGGAGCCGATAAACAGCATGTCGCCGTTACCCAGCAGACTTTCGGCGCCGCTGGTATCAAGAATGATACGGGAGTTGAGTTGGTTTGCCACGCGGAGGGCAATACGGGCGTTAACATTGGCCTTGATGAGACCTGTCAGCACTGACACTTCGGGTCGTTGCGTGGCCAAAATGAGGTGAATACCCACCGCGCGCGACATCTGCGCTAATCGTACAATCGCCGGCTCGACTTCTTTCCCGAAGGTCTTCATCAGGTCGGCCATTTCATCAATGACCACTACGATATACGGCATAATAGGCACATCTTTCTTGGTCGCCCACTCGTTATATCCGACCACATCGCGTACCTTAGCTTCTGAAAGATGGGCATAGCGCTGGTCCATCTCCATCACTAGTTGCTTAAGCACCGGAGGAACTTTCTTGTTCTCGGTGATGACCGGCTTGAGCAGATGCGGAATACCGTCGTACAACGGAAGTTCGACGCGTTTCGGATCTACCATGATGAAGCGGAGAAGCTCCGGACCGTACTTGTAGAGCATAGACAGAATGATGTCGTGAATGGTGACTGATTTGCCCGAGCCGGTCTGCCCTGCGATAAGCAGGTGCGGCATTTTGTCCAGCGGCGCAAATACTGCCTCGCCAGCCACATCGCGGCCCAGAGCAAGCGGCAACATGAACTTTGATGTGCGATATTCCTCACTCTCCAGCATCGAGCGCATGCCAACAAGTGAAACCTTTTTGTTGGGAACTTCGATACCGACCAGAGACTTCCCCGGGATGGGTGCTTCGATGCGGATTGGATGCGCCGCCAACGCCAACGACAAATCGCTCGCCAATGTCGTGATGCGCGACAGTTTGACGCCCACGGCAGGACGCATCGTAAACTGGGTAACCGTCGGTCCCACCGACACCTCGCCCATTTCGACTTCGATGCCGAAGTTCGCCAATGTCCGTTTAATGATGGCCGCCGATGCGTTGATGTCGCCGCTTGAAGCGTGATCTTGGTCCTCGCTCAAAAATTCGGTAGGCGGTGGACGCCAGTTGCCTGATTTGAGGGCGCGAATAACAAACTCACTCTGCCTAACCTCCTCTTTCTTGGGCACTCCCGTGGCGGCCATTGCCCTTTCGTCTAACATTTTCCCTCCGCTCTTGACGACGAGTGTCTGGATATCTTTTTCTTTCATCACCGCCTCATGCGCTTCGTCTTCTTCCGGACTGGAGCGCATAAACAACTGGTAGATCGGTACATCGAGAGCCAGGAGTACAGAAACAACGACTAATCCGGCCAGTATGACCATGGTGGCCCAGAAGCCCAGGAAAGAGAGTAGCGGCCAACCAAGAATGACGCCCAGATATCCTCCTTGCACGATACGCGCGGGAGCGTCGCTTTCACCCGTACTGTAGAACACGCCCAACACAGAGAGTACGAACAACAACGTGCCCAGCAGGGCCGATTTTGCCACCTTGCGGTGAATTGACTTGATAAACGCAACTCCCAGCATAGCGAATGCCACCGGTACGATGAAGAAGCCCCAGCCGAACAGACTATGGGCCGTCATATTGAAATAGATACCGGCACTCCCCGCCTTACCAACGAACGCCAGGATGCTGACGACAACGATGAGAAAACAGAGAATCCCCGAAATACTGTTGCGCGTCTCCTGGGAGACACCCAAACCGAAAGTGCCTCCCTTGCCGTTCTCTTCTTCGTCGCCATTTTTCTTTGATTTCTTCCTGTGTTTTCCCATACAAAAAGTGGCTATTGGACTTATATAGTATATCCGAATTACTAAAAAAGGGAAAAGGAAATAAAAACAGCCCCCGATGGAGGTCGGGGACTAGGCTGGGAGGACGGGACGATTCTTCTTTGTGGCGTTACGCTGCCTCTTTGACTTCTCCCATTGGAGCCGGGACCACACTCTGGTGTCCTTGTAGCAGACGATGGCCCAACCGATGGAATCCCCCACCCGCCAGTGCGCCCAGGATCCATGCCACTCACGAAATGCCTCTGGCAGCTCGTGATGAGCCATCCACTCTTCGTAGGTCTGACCAGCGCTGTTGCGCTCCATCGTGCTCACCGCCATCGAACACCTCCAGAGTTAATTATACCACACTTTATCTGCAAAGACAAACGGCTCACAGAATGAGCCGTTTGTCTTTGCCTTTATTCGGGGAACCCTAGATGCTGTCTACCTGAGCCTTTAGTCCCGTACCTGCCGGAATCAAGCGCCCAATAATGACATTCTCCTTCAAGCCGCGCAGGATATCCTCCTTGCCCGCGATTGAGGACTCGATGAGCACCTTGGCGGTCTCCTGGAATGATGCGGACGAGAGGAACGACTCGGTGGTCAACGATACCTTGGTGATGCCCATGATGAGCTGCTCATAGGTCGCCTCGGTCTTGCCGGCGTTTTTGGCGTCAATATTCGCCTGCAACATCTTACGCTTTTCAACCACATCGCCGGTCAGCAGTTCGGTGTCGCCCACATCAAGCACTTTTACGCGACTGAACATCTGGCGCACAATGAGTTCGACATGTTTGTCGTTGATGGTGTCGCCGGTCGGGAAATAAATGGCCTGCACTTCACGGATGATGTAGCGAGCGACGGCATTCAGGTCCGCAGTGGTGGCATAGAGTTCCTTGAGGTCCACATGGCCCTCACAGAGGCGCTGACCACGCTCTATCTTATCGCCTGACTGCACGGAGATGGCAACATTAGGTGAAACAAGGTATTCCGTTTTCTGGGAAGTCTCGGCGTCCTCGACAATAATGGCCTTGTGCTTCCCGCGCTCCTCGACGGCGAGTACCGTCCCCTCGATTTCGGCGATGATTGCTTTAAATCCTGGCGGACGGGCCTCGAAGATTTCCTCAACACGCGGAAGTCCCATGGTGATATCGGCTCCCCCGGCAACACCTCCGGTGTGGAATGTCTTCATGGTCAACTGGGTGCCCGGCTCACCGATGGCCTGTGCGGCCACGATGCCTACGGCTTCACCAACTTTCACCAGCGCATTCTTGGATAAATCATAGCCATAACACTTGCGACAAATACCACCCAACGATTGGCAGGTCATAGCCGATGCGATACGCACGCGAGTGATGCCGGCATCCTGAATACGGTGGGCGACTTCTTTTTCGATAATCTTCCCTTTCTTCGCAATCGTCGCGCCCTCCGCGTCTTTGATGTCTTCCATAGCAGTGCGACCGCGCAAGCGTTTGGCGAATGGTTCACCGGTCAGCTTACCGTCTTCTGCCCAAATATCGTAACCATGCTTGTCGCCGCAATCTTCGTCGAGCACGACAATATCCTGTGCGGCATCAACCAGACGGCGTGTCAGATAGCCAGCCGATGCGGTCTTCAGTGCGGTGTCTACCAATCCTTTGCGGGCACCGTGACTTGAGATGAAGTATTCCAACGGGGCCAATCCTTCCTTAAACGAGCTCTTCACGGGCAGTTCGATAAGCTCGCCGGACGGTTTTGCGAAAATACCGCGCATACCGAGCATCTGGTCCAGTACGCCCCAGTTACCGCGACTCTTAGAGTCCACAATCATAAACATGGCACCTTTGGGGTCCATGCCCTTCTTGATAAGCACGGTGATTTTTGCTTTCGTGGCATTCCAAGTTTCAATGGCTTTGGACTTTCGCTCATATTCGGTAAGCATGCCGTCATCGAACAGTTTGCTGTTGGCTTCCACAATTGCTTCGGCTTCGGCAATGACCGCTCCCTTTTCTTTGGGGGCAACGATGTCACCGATACTCAATGACACTCCCGAGATGGTGGCGTATCCGAATCCGGTGGCGACGATACGGTCAAGATACCGCACAGCTTCATCTTCTCCGTACTCGTCGAGAATACTGCCTTCGAGAATCTTCAGGTCTGTGGCGTTCATCATCTTGTTGACGAACGGGTACCCGGCCGGAATGTTGCGGTTGAAAATAATGCGTCCGACGGTTGTCTCAATCATGCCGGTGTTACTGATGGTGTCTTTGAGCGGGCTCGTACGAGTGATCGGCTCGACGGGTTCCAACGGAACGCGGATAAGCGCACGGAGGTCGACAGCGTTGTTCTCGTAGGCAAGTGATGCCTCGCTGAACGAGCTGAATATCTTACCCTCGCCCTTTGCGCCGGGAAGAACATTGGTCAGGTAATAGCAGCCGAACACCATGTCCTGTTTCGGGGCGGCGACCGGCTCGCCGGTGGCGGGCTTCAGGATGCCATGAGTCGCCAGCATCAGGTCATGCGCTTCCTGTTGTGCCTGACGGGTCAGCGGAAGGTGAACGGCCATCTGGTCTCCGTCAAAGTCGGCGTTGAATGCGGTTGTCGGCAGTGCGGGCAACTGAATTGCCTTACCTTCAATAAGAATGGGGCGGAACGCCTGCACGGACAAACGGTGCAAGGTCGGAGCACGGTTGAGTAACACGAGCTTGCCTTCGATTTCCTCCTCCAGCGCGGACCACACTTCGGGCAACTCCTGCTCGATGAGCCGGCTGGCGGACTTGATGTTGTGGGCCATCGCTTTCTTGATGAGATTGCCGATGACGAACGGTTTGAACAGTTCCAGGGCAACGCGCTTGGGAAGTCCACATTCACCCATCTTCAGTTTGGGACCGATGACAATCACTGAACGGCCGGAATAATCGACGCGTTTGCCCAGCAAGTTTTGACGGAAACGTCCCTGCTTCCCCTTGAGCATGTCGGCGAGTGATTTGAGCGCGCGTTTCTGACCGGTCGTGGCAGCTGTCGTGGCCGAACCACGGCGCATTGAGTTGTCGATGAGTGCGTCGACCGCCTCCTGCAACATGCGCTTCTCGTTCTTCACGATAACTTCAGGCGCGTGTAATTCCAATAGGTGCTTCAAGCGGTTGTTGCGATTAATGACGCGACGGTACAGGTCGTTAAGGTCGCTCGTCGCGTAACGGCCGCCTTCGAGTGGCACCATCGGGCGAAGTGCAGGCGGAATAACCGGCAGAATGGTCAAAATCATCCACTCCGGCCGAACACCGGCACGAATCATATTGTGCACCAACTTCAGGCGACGACTGGTTTTGCGGGCCTCCAGTGGATTAGTCTCTCCTTTATATTCAATCTCGACTGCGGCAGCAAGCGCTTCCAAATCGATGCCCTCTAATAGTCTGCGAATTGCTTCAGCGCCGATGCCCGCCTCGAACACCTCTCCGTATTTCATGGAAAGGTCGCGATAATCGAGCTCCGAGAGAATGCGAAACTTCTTGAGGTTCTTGAGGTTTGACCGCTCTTGGTCCTTCATCGCCTTGAGGTTGTCGAGCTCCTCGGCATCGGTGGTGTTTTTGATGCGGCTCTTGAACTCGGCTTCGATGCGCTTCATTGCCTCGGTCTTCAGGTCATCGTTGACGCGCATGACCACATACGACGCAAAGTAGACGACCTTTTCGAGCTCGGGAAGAGACACGCCGATGAGTGCGGCAATCTTGGACGGCACGGCGCGCAAAAACCAGATGTGCGCAACGGGTGCGGCCAGCTTGATGTGGCCCATGCGCTCACGGCGCACGATAGCGCGCGTGACCTCGACGCCGCAACGGTCGCAGATGATGCCTTTGTAACGGACGCGCTTATACTTTCCGCAGTAACACTCCCAATCCTTGGTCGGCCCGAAAATAGCTTCGGAAAACAG
>CAYZRE010000017.1:0-9691 GCA_964479835.1 uncultured Candidatus Saccharibacteria bacterium
CCATATAAAACGCTATTTCGGAATGCGTGGTTCGTGAATTACAGACAGGTTGTCCACAGGGACTCTGGTGGTTATGGCCGGGTGGCGTAGGATTGAAGCATGAAGAACGAGCATAGCGAGACCAAGACAGAGGATAATATACAGAATATAGAGGAGGAAGGGCCAATAGACGCCGGTGTACGGACAATTCCACGGCCGGAGGTCTCGGTTGCCCAAATTATACTTTTGATTCTGTCGCAATCGGGACGGGCGACCTTCAAAGACATCCGACAGCATCCCCAGGTAAAGCTTTTAGGTGCGGTTCGCAGTGAAAATAGTTTCTATACAGCTCTCGCAAGGTTGAAGCGGCGGAGAATGATTTCTCGGACAGCCGACCATCAGTATGAGCTGACACAAACAGGTGAGTATGCCGCGCTGAAGGCTTATGTGCGGAAAGAAGTAACGGATACCGAGAAAAAACTTAAAACTGACAACTTAAAACTGACAACTTCTGCCGCGTGGGACGGGAAGTGGCGTATCGTGTTGTTCGATGTGCCGGAAAGCAAACGGCCGGTACGCGATTATCTGCGCGGAGTCCTCAAGCGCCTCGGCTTTCGTGAGTTTCAACGGAGTATGTGGGTGTGGCCGCACAAACTACCCGCCTTCCTGAAAAAGTTGTTGGCAGATCCTCAGATGCGAAAATACGCCAGAGCAATCACCACTTACGACATTGATTACGACGAGGATTTACGCCGGACCTTTAAACTAGGATAAATCCTCCTAAGGCGGAATCACAAAAAGTGCCTGTGGATAAGGCAAATAAGCCCGAATCAGGGCTTATTTACGTCGCCGAGACAGTATGAGCAATTTCATCGCTTCTTCACTACTGCCATCGCGAGCATGTAGAGAGCTATATGAAGGAAACATATGCAGAGTTATGTAGAAGTATGTAGGCAAAGACAATCAAAGACGCGTGGTTTCCAGTATTGTCGGGGCATATTATCGGAGACTCCGACGAACGGATTATCATCGAAAAATAAGGGGAAAACGGCTCAATTTCAGATCCGGCGATGTTATAATGTGTATGTACATGAAACGAGCGCATAAGGCGTGGATAATTGTCTTGGTATTTGGAGTAGTTTTTAGTTTTGGAATAGCAATTGTTCATCCTGCATATGCCGCGCCTCCGTCTGCTGGTCAAATCGTAGGGACATGTGTCGGCTGGCCGACGCCGCATATCGAGATTCGCTGGGCAGTAAATCCACCGCTCGGTTCTTTGGCGCCTAACTCGAATTCTGTTCTGCGCAATGTGAACTCCGCCGGCAATCAATGGTTTTTTGCAGGGGCTGCGCCTGGTGTGTATGCGACTCGCATCAGCGGTGCCATAGCGCCTCCATGGGGTGCCGGTGGGTATCCGAATCCGAATTACACGGTGTATGATTTGCGCGACAATCTGGTGCAGGTAGGTTCTACCTATGCCTATACCGTAAAGTACCGTCCCGAGACACCAAGTAACACCTACACGACTCTCATTAATGCGGCCAATTGCGGAGGCGTTCCTCCGCCTGCACCAACTCCTACACCCGGCGCGAATGACGGGCGGATTACCGGCTACTGCACTTGGAACTCGAGCACACCGCAGGTGCACTTGAGTTGGTCACAGAATCCACCCCCCGGTCAGATAGCAACGACGAATACTTTGCAAAAGGGGGACTGTTATCCGGGCGATCCGAACAGCTACTGGTGTGCTCTTCCCAACGGACCGACGCAATATGCTTTTACGGATACGACAGTATTGGCAAACACGCAATATCAGTACCGCGTGAAGTACCGCCCGGACTTGAGCTCGCTGAACACCTACAACATCTTCACTTCCGCGACGAATTGCGGCGTGCCACCGCCGACACCGGGACCGCTGTCGTTAAGCCCGAACTTTCAGACTGTCCCTCCGAATGTCAGTGCAATTTTAACAGCGACCGGAGGTGATGGCTCGTATACCTGGAGTGCCCCGACCGGAGCCATCAGTGGTACCGGCTCTGTGGTCGGTGTAGTTTTTACGAATACCCTCATCACTCCGGTGTATAAAACCGTCACGGTGATGTCTGCGGGACAGGCGGTAACTGCCACCGTGCAGGTGGACGGTATTCAGACATATCTCGACGATATCATTCTGGACGGCCGGGGTCCCCGGTTCGTTCTCATCAACGATGATGCGCCGGTTGCGACCAGTCCTGATGTTGTACTGACACTGGCACACGGATTTTCCAACGAGGCCGAGGCAAATATCAGGATGAAGCTGGGCAACACAGCGGACCAGGCAGCTGCGGCCATTGAGAGGCCGTTTCAAAAGAATCTCCCGTGGAATCTGTGTACCGGTTTGTTGCTTTGCGGAGACGGCATGTATACGGTGTACGCAGTATACCGGCCTTTCGGCGGAACTGTATCTCCCACGGTGATGGACAATATCGTGTACCTGAAGAACCCGCAGGGGGATAAGCCGTCAGTAACTATTAACGGTGGAGCGACGATGACAGAAGACCGCCTCGTGACACTGACGCTAACCAACGGATTGCAGGGAATCCCGCCAGACGAAATCACGATGCAGATTGCCAATCGGCAAGACCTTCTTGATGTGGCAAAAGCCACACTCTACAGCCCAGTGCTTGCCGGCTGGGATTTGTGTGCGGGTTTGGGTCCGACATGCGCGAACGGAGCGAAGACGGTCTATGCGAAGTTCTGTGCCCGGGGTGACTGCACGGTCGTGGCGCAGGACGATATTCTTCTGCAATCACTGTGGCCGAACTGGGGCGTGATTATTAATGATGATGCGGCTTCCACTAACACGAGAATCGTACAGCTCCGATTGAATCCGTGGTTCGACAAGCCGGGGACAGAAGTTTTTGTGAGTAATATGTCTGACTTTTCTGTTCTGTCGACCACCTCATTTAAGGAATTAGTGCCGTGGGATCTGTGCACCGGTTTGTCGCTTTGCAATCCGGAGAATCACTCGGTGTTTGTGCGTTACATAAATTACGACAAGGCAACACTCTGGCCGGGACCTCAATCGCCTGATTATCAGGATGACATTGCACTGCGTCCGCCAGCCGTGCCTTCACCAACAGCAATACCAACACCGTCGGGCAGTGTATCTCCGACTCCTGGTGGTCCGGTGAGCCCCGCGGTGACTCCAAGCGTCAGCCCCGGTTCGTCGGGTATTCCGACGAGTGGCAGCACGCCGCTTTCCGTGTTCATGCAGGCGCTCTCCGGCGCTTCCGGTATTATCGGACAGATTTCAGTCGCATCGGCGATAGCGTTAGCAGTTACTGCGATCGTTGCATCCGTGCCGATACTGGGTAGTTCCGGCGCGGCTCGCTTTATGCGGCAGTGGCTGATGGGTGTACTCGGCCTGCTCCCCAAGCGTAAAAAGGTGTGGGGAACGGTATATGACGCGAATACCAAACGACCAATTCCGTTTGCCAAGGTTCAGTTGATGGACCGGAACAAGCGCACATTGGAAACGCATATCGCTGACAGAGACGGCCGGTACGGATTCCTCACGACGCCCGAGTCGCTCTCGGCACAGAATGTGCAGATAGCGATTCAATCAAACGCCAATGGCTACCTGTTCCCCTCGCACACGGCCGCGTCCGTGGACACCTTTGTCTACAACAATCTCTACTACGGTGACCTTATTACCGTTAGCGATAAAACGCTTATCAATTTCGATATTCCTATGGACCCGGTCCGACCATCGGTTGCGCCGCTGTTGTTGAAATCACCATCAATTGTGCTCGGAGCATCGGTGGTTGCGATTGCGGACGCAGGGTTCTGGCTCGGTCTGATTATGGTACCGCTCAATGTCTTCCTCGCGCCCACTCCACTCAACTTCGGCGTGCTGTTTCTATTTTTGGGTACTGCGTCATTGCGCATCTGGGGCATCAGCGAACACCCGTTCGGCACGGTGACCGATAGCGCGACGGGGCGTCCGATGCCGTTCACGCTTATCACGCTCAATGACCTTTCCGGCGCACGGGTTGGATTTACCGTTTCCGATGAACAGGGCCGATATTTTCTTGTAGCCGACCGGGGAACCTATGAGATGACCATGGTTACACCTGCTACGGTGATTCCGATGCGGCAGAAAAAACAAATCATTGAAGCGAGAAAAGGATGGATAACCCGCGAGATAAAAATATGATACCGATACACCACAACAATCCTTTCAAACTGCTGTGGTTGGCCGGCGCCATATTGATGCTGATTGCCGTGATGTTCGACCCGATGTTACGGGGACTTCTGATGTCCGGGCGGGCATCTGCGGTCGGGGGATACAGCGCATCAGATGTGCTCGGACAGCTGACAGGTGCTGATGCAGTCGATTTCGACCACGGTGGCGTCAACAACAGTCCGAATAGCAGGGGATTCGACGGTCCGACGCATATAGCGACTGATGTAGTACGTCACCGTCTCTTCGTAGCTGATTACAACAACAACCGAATATTGCAATTCGATCTTGATGTGAACAATCTGCTTATTGATCGCATTGCAGACCACGTGATTGGTCAGCCGAACTTTCGAAGCCTCGACCCGGGCGCCGGTGACGACTCTTTCTCCGGCCAAACGGATATTCTCTACGATGGTGCCAATGACCTTTTATATGTCGCTGATGGTGGCAACAACCGCGTCATGGTGTTCGATGCTGCGACTATCACCAATGGCGAGCCCGCGATAAATGTACTGGGCCAGCCGGATTTCGACACTACGACGCCGACAACGACCCAAGTCGGGATGGACACGCCCGACTCTCTTGCGCTTGACAGTGATGGTGACCGGCTGTTTGTAGGCGATTACACCGCCAGTCGCGTACTTGTGTTCGATGTTGCTGGCATTGTGAACGGAGAACCGGCTATCAATGTGTTGGGCCATACGGATTTTGTCACTGGCGCAGTGCCGTTTACAGACCCTCCCACTCCGGACGTGTTCGACTTCATAGATGGCGTGGCCTATGACTCGGTGAACGAGCGCTTGTTCGTCGATGATGCAGAAAACAGTCGCATCTTGGTGTTTGACGTCGACCCCGCAGTATTAATCGCGAATACGCCTGCCACCGACGGGCCGGACGCCATTAATGTACTGGGACAAGCCATTTTCACTACCGACACACAAGCGGCAGGCCCGGCAGGAATGTTTAGCCCAGCCGGCCTTTCACTTGATGAGGCAGGTCAACGCCTGTTCGTGGACGACTATGCCAATCACCGTATCACCGTGTTCGATGTGAATCCCGCCGTTCTCATCCCCAACGACCCTCTTACCGACGGGCCGGACGCCATTAATGTACTGGGCCAGTTGGATTTCGCAGGCACAACCGCAGGACTCTCAGCATCTGCCATGAATGCTCCCTATGGTATCGAGTACGACCCGCTGTCCTCGCTACTCTATGCTGCTGAAGATGTGAATAACCGTGTCACAATTTTCAATGTCTCAACTATCGTCAATGGCGAGGATGCGGTGAACTTACTTGGCCAGCTGGATGAGAACGACCAGCCCGTGTACACAACCAACGGCGGTAATAACGCTCCGAATGCACAGGGGTTTAATTCGGCGTATGGCGCTATTGCCCTCGATACCGATAATCACCGCCTCTTCGTTTCCGACCGTGGGAATAGCCGGATTCTCGTGTTCAATTTGGACACCGACAATACGCTCATTGATCATACCGCCGATTTCGTGCTCGGTCAGCCGGATTTCAAGGGCAGTGCAGGGGGTACGAGCGTGACGAGTCTGAATGTTCCCGTCGGGATTTCCTACGACGGTCCCGACAACCTCCTTTTTGTTGCTGATGCGGATAATCATCGTATCATCGTCTACGATACAGCCACTATCGTAGACGGCGAGCCGGCCATACATCAGCTCGGGCAAGATGATTTTAACAGCGGGTTTTCCAATCGTGGAGGAGGTTCGAATGCAGCCATCAACTCCTTCCTCGCACCGGAAAGCGTGAGCATTGAGCCAGTCAACGGACTCCTAGCGGTCAGCGATGGTAATAACCGGGTGCTCATCTATGACTTTGGTGGGCCAGGTCTGCCATTGCTTGTTGATGGCATGGATGCCTCTCGCGTATATGGCCATGCCGACTTCGTTTCCGAGAGCAGTGGTACTACTGCTACTACGATGGCCGACCCCAGAGGCGTCCTCGTAGAGACACTCACGAATTCTTTGTGGGTTGCAGACACCTCAAATAACCGCGTCCTTCGTTTCGACTTATTTGACCCCAATAGCGTCGATGGAGCTCCAAGCGCCGCAGCGCTTAATGTGCTGGGTCAGTCTGACTTTATAAGCGGCACAGCCGCAACGACGCAGAGCGGTATGAGCGGTCCGGTGCACTTAGATCTTCTAGAGAGTATCGGGAGCGATCAGCGGTTGTTCGTCACCGATGGGGTCAACAACCGCGTTCTGGTCTTCAATACCGCCGACGGCATCGTCGATGGCGAAGATGCCGTTGATGTCTACGGCCAGACAACATTCGTAGACAGCGGTTTCTCCACGACACAGAGCGGGTTCAATATTCCACGGGGGCTGGAGTACGACGAGTCCAGTGGTGTCTTGTATGTCGCCGATGGTGATAACAACCGCGTCATGATATTTGGCCCCGTCGCTCCCGTGCCCACCCCGAACCCGGGAGGGGGGACCTCTCCGCAGGGGGTTGGTTTCTTCCCCGACCGCATCGTCATCAACGATGAGGATGCGAATACAGACTCCAAGAATGTATTGGTGGACATCTATGCTCACTACAGCGATACCTTCAGCGGTACGGTTGATGTTCTGCTCTCCAATACCCCCGACTTTTCTACAACTGTTCCGTTCAGATATGCGGTTCCCAAACAATCTGTTGTGAGGACCGATTGGCTCAAGACTGTCGCCTGGGACCTGTGCTTCGGTCTGCAGAAAAGTGTATGCGACCTGGGCCGCAAAGTCGTCTACGCCCGGTTCTATGTGAATCTTCCTTCGGTATGGCCCGCGCTGACACCGCTGGGACAGCCAAACCCAGCACCCTGATGACTACTCCCTATCAAAAAGTTTTTCTTATCGTGCTGGACGGGTTTGGTTTGGCCGGTAAAGAGCCCGGCAACGCGATTTTGCAGGCAGGGATGCCATATCTGGACTCGCTCATTGCCCGGCATCCTACCGTTACCATTGCCGCGGCAGGTTTGGTAGTTGGTTTGCCGTGGGGACAGCAGGGAAGCAGTGAAGTCGGACACTCGGCAATCGGGACAGGACGGATTGTAATTCAGGACCTCGCGCACATCAACGGTGAAATTCGCTCGGGCGATTTCTATAAAAATCCTGCGCTGTTGGAGGCGGTCGAGCACGCAAAAAAATACGATTCCGCTCTGCATCTGATGGGCTGTACCAGTCCCGGCGGGATTCACTCGCACATTGACCACCTTATTGCACTCCTGGAGCTTGCCAGTCGGAAGGGACTGAAGAAAATATTCGTTCACTTTATTTCCGATGGTCAGGATGCACCACCGAAAGACGCTCTTCATGTGTTGGCGACGCTGGAGCCGTATCTGTTGAAAGCGGGAGCGCGTATCGCATCAATGCAGGGCCGTTCGTATGCGATGGATCGCGTTCTCAACTGGGCGCTTACTGAAAAAGTATGGCACGCCGTGGTTTTGGGAGATGCGCCCGCCATTGTCGACCCCGGAGAGTATCTCAAGGCCGCCTATGCCGAAGGCGTGACTGACTACGCACTGAAGCCCGCCACGGTTGTCGAAGGGTCATCGGTGATTGGTGCGGTGCAGGACAACGACGCCTTTATCTTCACCGATTTTCGCAATGACCGTGTGAAGCAGATGGCATCAACGCTTATCTTCGCAGACACCTTCAAGGAATTTGAACCGGTGCGCCGTCCGAAGAATGTGAAAGTTGTGACGATGACCAGATATGCGGAGGAGTTCATGGTTCCGGTTGCGTATCCTGTGCTCGACCTCCCCAGCACACTCGGCGAGGTCATCAGCCGTGCGGGATTGCACCAGTGGCGGATTGCCGAAAAAGAAAAAGAGGCGCACGTAACGAACTTTTTCAATGGGGGACGCATCAAACCGTTTGAAGGCGAACATCGGGATATTGTGTCATCGCGTCAGATGAAAGGACCCGAATACATTCAACACCCGGAAATGTCAGCGCAGAAAATCGTCGATAGCGTGTTGGAGCATTCGACGGATGATGCGCGCTTGTATGTCATTAATTTTGCCAACCCTGACATGATTGGCCACACAGGAAATTTTGATTCGACCGTGAAGGCGATACGGGTGACTGACGATTGCCTTAAGCAGATTATCGAGCCGCTGCGTTCGCGTCCGGACACTGTGGTGATTGTAACGGCCGACCACGGAAATGCCGAAGAGCTTATCGACCCGCTTACCAAAGGGGAAGACACGCAGCATTCAACGCGTAATGTGCCGGCCATTTTCATCGCGCAAGGATTGGAAGACAAACAGGATTCGGAAAAGAGTCTCGAATCACTAGAGCAGGAGGCGCCAATTGGCACGCTCGTCGATATCGCGCCGACTGCACTGTACCTTCTCGGAATTGAAAAACCGAATGAGATGACCGGGTCGCGTCTCATCGTTTCTCCTAGTGGATAATGTGTGGAGAAGTGGCGCTCGCATATGTGAAATATCGTGCTATGCTTGCCGCGTCACATAACAATGCGTCGCGTGGAGGGCGGGCGTACCACTCATGAAAACGACATACAAACTATTCCTCGGCCTCGTACTCTTGGTGCTTGTTGGTGTCGGTGGGTGGTGGGCCTTCAGCTCGCAGTCCGGCGATGATTTGGCAAATTTGAGCGCCAATGCCGGCGCGAAGCTCACCGATTCGCAAGTGCAAACCATTATTGCTCGCGTGAGCAAGTTTATGGTTTTGCCGTCTGATGAAAAGCCATCAGTTGCGATACTACGCGGAGTTGCAGACCTGGCAGCTCAGCAACCCTTTTATCGGGACGCCAAAGATGGCGACATTCTTATCATCTACTCTAATCGCGCTATTATTTACGACGCAAAAGCGAACAAGCTGGTCAGTGTGAGTCCTATACAGCAAAACACCGCGACTCCTGTGCCGACAGCTGTTGCATCCGGCAGCGCCCAGCTGACGCCGACACCGACGGGGTCGCCACTCGCACCGGAGAAGGTGACCATTGAAGTACGCAACGGAACGAGCACCGCCGGCCTTGCGGGCAAGATGGCCAGCGAGCTTAAGAAAAACACATGGGTGACCAGCACGAAGACCGGCGACGCAAAGGGCGCCTACACCGCAACCGTACTTGTTGATTTATCGGGTGGAAAGAAGCCCGGCGCGGTCGCGGCACTGGAGACATATCTGAGCGTAAAGGCGGTCACCGAACTCCCTAAGGGAGAGGTGGCCAGCACTGCCGACATCCTGATTATTGTCGGGAAATAGGCGCCGATTCCGGCCTTCTCCGCGTCCCATCCCTTCCTCGGGACTTGGACGCAGGGTGTGTTCGCCTCACAGACCGTAGAACGCGTTGCAAGTTTTGAAGATGCAACACTCTGCGGTCTGTTGTCGGCTCACATACATCATTCCCGCCAAGCTCCCTGCGGAAGGGACGGGACGCTCTGTCGGCCGACATCCCCGCCGGTGTCTTCCCAGCGGCACCTGGAATCAGGTGAGCCCATATCAGATGGCG
>CAYZRE010000018.1:0-9055 GCA_964479835.1 uncultured Candidatus Saccharibacteria bacterium
GTTTTTCTCAAACGACAGCTTGCACATGCCAAAGGGGATATCCAAATCGTCCTGCACGATGATGATGTCTTCGTTTTTCGCTTTTGCCCATGGCTTTGCCTTGCGGACTGCATCGCCCGACTTGTTCACGAAGGTAGACGGCTCCAGCAACCAGCTCTTATGGCCTTCTATATCTATCCTGGCGACACGGCCCAGTACCTTCTTGTTTTCCTCAAACTTCCCCCCTTTGTATTTCTTATTGAGCCAGCCCAAGAACTGCCACCCCACATTGTGACGTGTTTCCAGGTATTCGGGGTCCGGGTTGCCGATGCCGACGATAAGTTTCATGAGCGTAGTATATAGGGAAGTCCGACAGTTGAAAAGGGCAAAAAAGTGTGATACTATGCCATGAAGTCCGCAGATTACCTTGCTTAATGGAGATCCAGCCCGTCGCTTCACCTATCAGTACACAAGACCAGCAACCCAAGAGATCGCGACTCTTGAGCGAGCTGTTTGAGTTTGTGTGGGAAACGGCGAAAGTGGTAGTGCTGTCGCTGGTTATCATTCTGCCGGTCCGCTACTATCTTATCCAGCCGTTCTTCGTTAAAGGAGCTTCGATGGTCCCCAACTTCCACGACAAGGAATACATTTTGGTCGACAAGTGGACCTATCGTCTGGGCCGGCCGGAACGTGGAGATGTTATCGTCTTTAAGTACCCCAGCAATCCGAAAGAATATTTCATCAAACGTATTATCGGACTTCCCGGCGAGTCGGTGCTTGCGGGTAATAATAAAGTTATTGTCTACAATGACCGATATCCGCAAGGGTTTGTCTTGAATGAGAAGGGGTATCTGCCCGACACCAATCCGACATACTGCGGCAGCAACACCGTATACTGCGGACAAAAAGTCACCCTGAAGGCCGATGAGTATTTCATGATGGGAGATAATCGCGAGCACTCCAGTGATGGGCGATTCTTCGGGCCGGTCAATAAATCACAGTTCTTCTCTGGCATGGCATGGCTTCGTTTGTGGCCGTTTAACGAAGTCGGTTTTATTCCGCGTACCCAATATCCACCCGTCGTGCAGTAGGAGGCACACGCCGGCACACTATTTACTATGACCGCAAAAAAGAAATCAAACATTCCGACACTGCCCGCAGGTTTTTTTGATATTGTGCCGGAAGAGCAAAAATACTGGCACTATGTGTGGCGCAAGGTAAACGGATTACTTGCCGACTACAGTTTCAATCGTCTGGATTTGGCGCCCGTCGAACAGGCCGAAACATTCACGCGTCCTGTGGCAGCCAGCGACCCGGATATGGGGCGACGACTGGCGGCAGGCAAAAGCCATGGCATGCAGTTGGCGTTGCGCGCCTCCATGGCACCTTCGTTGATGCGTGCCTATCTTCAGCACGGCATGCACGCCCTACCGCACCCGGTCAAAATGTTTTCCAGCTCGGCAGTTCTGGAGCCCGTTGAGCGTGGTCACCGGATGCATTGGCAGTTGGCGGTTCAGACCATCGGCGATGATTCTGAAGCGGTGGACGCAGAGCTGTTGTTTTTGGGATGTCGTATTATCGAGGCGCTCGGACTGGGGACCTGCACGGTCCGTTTGAACACCATCGGCGACACTGTCGGTCGACCGGCATACCTGCGTGCGCTCCGTGAATTCTTCAAGACGAACCAGAAGAAAATGAGCGCTCATGCGACGGCGATTTCCCGTGAGAACCCGTTGCTCGGATTGACCGCGCTTGCGTCCGAAAATATTGAACTGGCGCGTGAGGCGCCGCAGTCGGTTGATTTCTTAAGCGAAGAAGCCCGCGCCCACTTCAAGCATATGTTGGAATTTCTGGATGAAGGACAGGTTCCCTACGATATCGACCATACACTGGTGACGGCTGACGATTATGCAACGCACACGGTGTGGCGGTTCGTGCTCGACCCGGTACCTGCGGTACCGGGTAGTGAGGGTATCGATGGCATTCCCGCACAGGCCGGCCTGACGGTCATTCAGGGCAATCGCATGGATCGTCTTTCGGAACTGCTGGGCGGTGCCAAAACGCCGGCGGCAGGATGGTCACTCGATGTCGACAGCATTGTTGCACGCCTAAAAGCCCGCAACGCACCGGTTTCAGATGCCGGTGCCAAGCCGAAGGTATTCTTGAGTCAGCTGGGTGAGGCCGCGAAGAAGCGTTCGCTAATGCTCTTTGAGCAAATCCGCAAGTCGGGCATTGAGGTCAGATACAGTCTGAGCCGCGATACTATCAAGGGGCAGTTGCGTATGGCGGCACGCTTTGGAGTCCGATTCGCGCTTATTTTCGGACAAAAAGAAGCGCTCGAAGGCACGGTCATCCTACGCGAGATGGACACCGGCATTCAGGAAACCATTCCGCTGGAGAAAATCATTGATGAGCTCAAGAAGCGGTTGAAGACAAAATGATAATGAGCGACGATATTTTTTGCAAAATCATCAAAGGAGAGATAGGTGCCGACTTCGTGTATCGCGACGACAAGGTGGTAGTCTTTCGTGATATCAATCCGAAAGCACCGGTGCATCTGTTGGTGGTGCCGGTACAACATTTCACCGGCATCGCGGACTTTACTGAACAGGATGGACATCTGTTGGGCGCCATGGTGCGGGTTGCGCACGAGGTAGCAGCCAAAGAAGGACTGCGTCAGGGGTATCGCCTGATTATCAATGAAGGTGCGCATAGTGGTAAGGTTGTTGAACACCTGCACATTCACCTGTTGGGAGGGCGCGACTTGGGACCGAAGATGGTGCAGGAATAGCCGGAGAGCTTTTAGCTTATAGCCCGAAAGAAACGACTTTCCGGCTACAAGCTGCAAGCTATCAGCTTCAGCATAACCAGAAAGGGGGTATATGAAATGGTAGAAGTAAAAAGAAAGGCAAACGAATCTACGGGCAGTATGCTGCGCCGGTTTTCGCGTTTCGTTCAGCAGTCCGGAGTGCTCATTCGCAAGAAGAGTCTCAAGCATCGTCCCAAGAAGCTCACCGAACGCCAGGCGAAAAACAGGGCAATCATGGGCGTGCATCTGCGCAAGCTCAGGCAAAATCTGGAAAAACTCGGAAAATACAATGAGGACTCCTTCGACGAAGCCAAGCGCCGTCTGAAACAAAAAATTAAACTATAAAATGTAGATTAGGGTTATGCCATATGCTCAAAGAAACGATTAAGGAAGACATGAAGGTCGCGTTCAAGGCCGGCGACAAAGCAACGCGTAGTACGCTGACGATGCTGTTGTCAGTCATTCAGAACCGCGAGCTTGAAAAACGCGCTAAGCTGATGAAAGCCGGTGAGGTGACCGAAGCTGATGTTGCAGCGCAATCTCTGCTGACCGATGAGGAAATCATTGACTCTGTTTCCACTGAAATCAAGAAACGCAAAGATGCAGCCGCACAGTATGACGCCGCCGGACGGGCCGAGCTTTCTGCGGGAGAAACCGCGGAAGCCGCACTCCTTATGAAGTACATGCCCGAGCAATTGGGTGAAGACGCTGTAAAAGCGCTTATTGCGCAGGCCATTACCGAAACCGGTGCGGCCGGCGCCAAAGACATGGGTCGCGTGATGGGAGCGGTCGCGCCGAAAACGAAGGGGAAGTTCGACGGCTCCCGGCTCAATGCGCTCGTAAAAGAGGCATTGTCCGCCTAACGATGATTGATCTGGTGTTTCATAATCGCACGAAAAACGGCGCGCAGGGGCGTGCATTTTTCGTGCGCGTATGTCGCGCCACCCAGCCCCATCTGCGGTTGCCCAAGGGTTATCGGGCCGAAGTTGGCATCACACTGGTAGGCCTGACGGCGATGAAGACACTCAACCGGACGCGACGAAAAGTGGACAAGCCGACCGATGTGCTTTCTTTTCCACTCCACATGAAGCCAATATCAGGATATACTGCATTATTACTGGGTGATCTTTTTATCTGCCCCGATGTCGTGCGTCAGCATGCCGCTGGGTCGGGCAAGTCGGTGCGTGCGCAGTTTGCCTGGACGGCGATTCATGGATTATTGCACTTAGCTGGCCATGATCATGAGCGCAGCGCCGCGGCGGCACGAAAGATGT
Organism: uncultured Candidatus Saccharibacteria bacterium; assembly: GCA_964479835.1. Classification (GTDB taxonomy): domain Bacteria; phylum Patescibacteriota; class Minisyncoccia; order 2-02-FULL-40-12; family GWA2-44-9; genus JAGOPO01. The sequence goes on from CAYZRE010000018.1 coordinate 4,063, forward strand.
TTACCCTGGAGCAGAAAATCCTGACAACCCTTGACTTGTGAGCCACCCCTACACCATTTGCGGAATTGACATCGGCAACACCACCATCAAGACGGTGATTGTTAAAGTCGAGTCGGGCTCGCTTACGCCCGATGTTATCGGAGTCGGTTCGGTGCCGTCATCTTCCGCTTTGAGGGCAGGTGAAATCGTCGATATGAAAGAAGCGTCCGATGCGCTTCGTTTATCACTGCAACAGGCCGCCGCGATGGCCGGTTCTCCGGTGCGTCGCGCATATGTGTCGGTCTCGGGTCTGCATATCGCCACCCAGGTCTCGAAGGGCACCATCGCTATCGGCCGTGCTGATGGCGAGGTAACCGCCAGCGATATCGAAAGGGTTATCAACACTGCGCAGGTGGTATCGTTGCCGCCTAACCGCGAGATTATTCATGTTATCCCGCGTGATTTCATCATCGACGGTACCGAACATGTCAGGGACCCGCTGGGCATGAAGGGTGTGCGCCTCGAAGCGGATGTCCTTATCGTGCATGGGCTGTCGCGACATCTCAAAAATATTTCCAAATGTGCCAACGAGTGCGGGGTAGAAGTCACCGGGTTTGTATTCGCACCACTTGCCGCATCGATGGCGGTACTCGATAAGCACCAAAAAGAATACGGCGTCGCACATCTTGATTTCGGAGGGGGCACGGCGTCCCTGACGGTCTGGGATCAGGGCGAGATGATACACAGCGCCGTCATGCGCGTCGGTAGCCGCCATATCACGAATGACCTTGCGATTCTCCTGAAGTCATCTTTGGAGACTGCCGAACAAATTAAAGTGCAGTTGGGCGTGGTCAACGAGCGATGGGACCGTCGTAAGAGGCCGGAGCTGGTTGATTTGAGTTCGTATATGGACGAACCATTTGCTGTCCAGCGGCGTGATTTAAACGGTGCAATCGAGGCACGCGCTCGTGAGCTGTTGGACATGGTACAAGAAGAACTCAAGAAGGCAGGGCGTGACGGTCTCCTGCCCGCCGGTGTGGTCGTATCAGGCGGCGGCTCGAAGCTTCCCGGATTTGCGACTCTCGCGCGCGACATGTTGGGGTTGCCGGTGAAACTCGCCAAACCGGTCGGGGTGGAAGCGTTCGATGCGGCGATGGATCCGTCGTTTTCCGTCGCTATCGGGCTGATTTCCTGGGGTTTTACCCGCGAAGTTGGCGAGGGCCGTCGACCCGTAGAACTTTCTGCGGTCGGGGGAATGGCGCGAAGCGTAGTTCAGTGGTTGAAAAACTTTCTCCCATAGGGTAACCTACAACCGGGTGCAAGTACGCACCCGTACTTATCAACAGGGTTATACACATCGGAGGGAGCGCTGTTTGCGCCCCCTTTTCGTTTATGATACACAACCGTTGTGGATAAGTATATTGAATGCCCCAAGTAAAACCACAATTCGAGACATTCGCCCGGCTTAAGGTGGTCGGTGTGGGCGGTTCCGGCTGTAATGCGCTCGCCCGCATGATCGAGGCCCGTATTCATGGAGTCGAGTTCATCGCGATTAACACCGATGCGCAGGCTTTGCATTCAAGCGCGGCGACCGTGAAGGTCCATGTGGGTAAATCGTTGACCCGCGGCCTTGGTGCCGGTATGAACCCGGACATTGGACGGCAGGCGGCGATTGATACCAAAGAAGACATCCAGGCGGCACTGCGCGGCGCAGACATGGTGTTTGTGGCGTGCGGTCTGGGAGGTGGCACGGGAACAGGCGCGGCGCCCGTCATCGCGGATATCGCCCGTGAACTGGGGGCGCTGACCGTGGCGGTTGTCACCAAACCCTTCATGTTCGAGGGCAATGCCAGGTTACGCATCGCCGAAGAGGGGCTCGCTATTCTTCGGGAAAAAGTTGACTCCATCATCGTCATTCCCAACGACCGCATCTTGAGTATTATTGACCGCAAAACGCCCGCGCGGGAGGCATTCCAGATCGTCGACGATGTATTGCGCCAGGGCGTACAGGGCGTGTCTGATCTCATTACCCGCCACGACCTTATCAATGCCGATTTTAATGATGTAAAAAAAGTTATGGCGAATTCCGGTTCTGCGCTGATGGGCATCGGGGTCGCATCCGGCGACGACCGTGCGCTGGAGGCGGCAAAACAGGCAATCAATTCTCCGTTGTTAGATGTTTCTATCGAGGGTGCGAAGGGGGTCCTGCTCAATATGCGCGGTGGCGAAGACATGGCAATGGCCGAGATTGCAGAGGCGGCAAGCATCATCACGCAACATGTGGACCGCGAAGCCAACATTATCTTCGGCATGGGATACGATGATGTGGGGGAGCTAAAAAAGGGCGAAATCAAAGTGACAGTCATTGCGACCGGGTTCACCGGAGGGTTTCAGCCGTCACGACCGTCTATTGCCAATCAAGCGCCCCGTGCGTCGGCCGCGGATGTTGGTTTCTTTGGGGGAGAATCCATGCGGTCCCCGCAGCAGCCATCACGGCCCGAACAACCGCAATACACTCCATCACAACCGCCACAGGTCCAGAATTTTCCACCGCAACAATCAAGTCGCGAAGTGATTACCGACCCTTCGGTGGCAGAGGATTATGACTTGGACATTCCGGCGTTCATCCGCCGCAAAATGAAATAAAAAAAGAACAGCACTCGCCGACGGCGGGTGCTGCGTTTACGGATGCTTTCTTGTGTCAGGCGGCGAGCACTTCGGCCCACGCGAGTGCGGCGCACAGTTCAGGTGTCGGTGCGGGGACGCGACCGCGGCACTCGAGCGCACTGATCATCGCACCTACCGCACACAAAGCGCTGAAGTCTCGAGCCTTCTCGGGGGAGGCATTTTCCCGGGCCCGGGAGAGTACGCCATTCCAGTATCGCGCGCATTCTTTCATTTGTCCTCCTTTTCGCTGTCATCTTTATACTCTCATGTGACAAAGAAGTCAAATATGTGGTGTAGTAATTATCCACATTGCGGGGATGTCGAGAAGGCCTACAATGAGAGTCCAAACCTTCCCGTAGGTAGGTTGCTAAATCCACCGCCACATGGACATCACACCGCCGCAACCCCGTACTCATCTTCAGAGCGCCGATGGTACTCGCGAACATACGGGCGCGCACGGTCGCAAAAAAACAGGATTCACCTGGGAGCGAATATTTGGCACGGTGCATCCGTACGATGAGATTACCTGGGAACGACGCGATGCGCGTATCACGAAGTCTGATGGTACGGTGGTGTTTGAACAACTTAATATTGAAGTCCCTTCGTTCTGGTCGCAAACGGCGACAGACATTGTGGCCTCAAAATATTTCCGTGGCCAACTGGGCACGCCCGAACGCGAAACCGGCGTGCGGCAGATGATTGACCGCGTCGCCAAGACTATCGGATTCTGGGGCGTCAAAGGAGAATATTTTGCATCGGTTGACGATGCTGAGCGGTTCACCGAGGACTTGACCTGGTTACTGGTGAACCAGTATGCATCGTTCAACTCGCCGGTGTGGTTCAATGTCGGCGTGTATGACAAGCCACAGTGTTCGGCATGCTTCATTCTGGCGGTTGACGATAACATGCAGAGCATTATGGAGTGGTATCGCGACGAGGGAATGATATTTAAATTCGGCTCGGGCTCGGGTTTAAATGTTTCAAAACTTCGTTCCAGTCGCGAGCCGTTGTCCAGGGGCGGGCATTCGTCCGGCCCGGTCTCATTCATGAAGGGCGCCGATGGCGTGGCCAACACTATCCGTTCCGGTGGTACCACGCGACGGGCGGCCAAGATGGTGGTGATGAATGTGGACCACCCGGACCTGAAGGACTTTATCAACTGCAAAAAAGTTATCGAGCAATACTCGAAGGCGCTCGAGGCGTCGGGCATCGCCAACTCTCTAGATGGCGATTTGTTTTCTCCCTACACGCTTCTGCCGTACCAAAATGCCAATAATTCGGTGCGTGTCACCGATCAGTTCATGGAGGCGGTCGAGCAAGACGGTATGTGGGAGTTCAAGGCGGTTACGACGGGAAAAACATTGGAGACGATACGCGCTCGGGAGGTGATGCAGTGGATTGCCGAAGCGGCACACGACAGCGCCGACCCCGGCATGCAGTACGACACCACCATCAACCGTTGGAACACTGCTGCCAACACCGGCCGTATCAATGCGTCCAATCCGTGCAGTGAATACATGCATTTGGACAACAGTGCTTGCAATCTCGCATCACTGAACTTGCTTAAATTCCTGCGACCGGACGGCTCTTTCGATACGCAGTTGTTCCGTCGCGCCGTTGACACCATGATTATGGCGCAGGAGATTGTCGTCGGTTATTCCAGTTACCCCACCGAGAAAATCACAAAAAACGCACATGATTTCCGTGAACTCGGACTGGGCTACGCAAATCTCGGGGCACTGTTGATGGCGATGGGTTTGCCCTACGACGGAGAGAAGGGTCTTCTGATGGCGGGGCAGATTACCTCGCTCATGTGCGGCCAAGCATACCGCATGAGCGCGCTTATCGCCGATGTGAAGGGGCCGTACGCAGGATATTCGGCCAACCGCGACCCCCAGCTCACGGTTATCGACATGCACCGCACCGAGGCAGACGCGCTCTTTGAGCGTGCGACTCTTGCAGGCGTGGGCGACCGCAGTCTGCAGGCCGCATCGCGGGTGGCGTGGCATGAGGCGCTCGAACTTGCCCGTGAGTACGGTGTTCGCAATTCGCAAGTCACGGTGTTAGCGCCGACCGGCACCATCGCGTTCATGATGGACTGCGCCACGACCGGTATTGAGCCGGAGCTTGCCCTTATCAAATACAAAAAGCTGGTTGGCGGTGGTGTACTGAAATTGGTGAACGCGGGGGTACCTGCCGCACTAGAAAATCTTGGATACGACCAGGAGCAGGTGAAAGCAATCGGAGCGTACCTCATTGAGCACGAAACCATCGAAGGTGCGCCGCACCTGATGGAGCGCGACCTGCCGGTGTTCGACTGCGCGTTCAAGGCCAACAAGGGCGAGCG
>CAYZRE010000019.1:0-8899 GCA_964479835.1 uncultured Candidatus Saccharibacteria bacterium
CGGGGAGGTGCGCAATGACCGCGGTAAGCGTGGCGCGCATCTCATCGCGGCCGAACGAGCCACCGATGCCAAAACCGTCAAACGCCATGGCACCGATAGTTTTCGCGCTCTGGGCCCGCAGGCGCTTGAACCGTCCGCCCTGGACGATGCCATAGAGCATCTGATCTCGTTTTGTGTGCGCTTGCACACAGCGGACCGCCCATCGGTGTGTGCGTTCCATGGATGTTTTTGTATAGTCCTGCGGATGCAAAGGAGAAGTGCATTCATCGAATGCGAATATGATATCGGCGCCCAGTCGCTGTTGTGTGGCGATGGATGTCTCGGGGCTCAAGAATTTCTTTTTTCCGTTCACCGAAAAATGCACGCCCCGTTCCGTGATGCGCACATTGCTGACGGCGTTTTCGCGCCGTACCGGCTGTTTGAGTACCTTGCCGACGCCATGATTGCGCGCCGCACCCAACGAGAATACTTGAAACCCGCCCGAGTCGGTCATGGTGGGCATGCGCACGCCAAGTCGGCGCCGCACTACATCGGTACCTGTGCGTGCGGCTTCCCAAAGGTGATAGGTGTTAGCTATGACTAATTGCGTACCTGTCGTCTTGATGTCGGGTGGTTTAAGGGTGAGAACTCGCGCGTGCGTGGCTACAATGACATACGCGGGTGTACGAACGGCACCATGTGGCGTCTTTAGCATGCCCAAACGCGCCCGACCTTCGGGCTGAGATGGGAGTATATGGAATGAAAATGGTTCGCTTTTCATGGGTTTACCGACAGTGAAGAAATGACCGCCGCTCATGACGAGCCGGCGGTCAGGGTTGCCATCGGTGATTTGTGTTGAGGTGCTCAACGCGCAGGTAGGTGTCACCGATAACTGCATAGCGGACGCGAATCACCGTGGTGGTCTGGATGCCGACATGTTTCCCGTCGTCCCACTCAATCTGCCGAGTATCCAGATTGATGGAATTAAAACGCGCGGCACCGAGAAATCCGCGGCGAAACGGCGAACTCTGTGTGGCACGGATTGCACGGACGAGGTAGTTGTGCGCATCTACGAAGGCCGTACCCTCGATGTGATTGAGGATTGCGTCCTCATCGGAGCGGTCTTCAAGATTCGCCCGTGGTGTGAAGCTGACTTGCCAGCAGTCGAAGCCGTCAACGGAAACCGTATCAGCCATGACAGGGGCGAAATCGTATTTGTTCACCAGCTCAATCATGGCCGTGTCCAGCGGCTCGACCTGGGCGCCAACGACCGGCTTGCCGTTTTTCATGATGAGCTGCTTGAGAAATCCGGTACCCGTTCCGCGCACAGCACGAGACTCACGTTTTTTGAGACGATCGATGCCGTTGCGAACCTCGTACTCAGTGCGTTCTTGGGTGTACTCCAGAGATTGGCTGGCTGCCGTATCGCTACGGATACGCGCGAGCATCAGGGGAATGATATCGGGCGGGACGGGAGCCGAAACTGCGACGCTCAAAAGTATTGCTAGCACCGGACCTCCTTTAAGGAACGAGGTTTCATTATAGCACAAAGTTAACATTTGGGCAATATTTCTCGGCCGTGCTATTATGTCTGGGTATCGGTTCATAACTTTTCTCATGGCGAACATCACCATATATTCGACCCCGACCTGCGGCTACTGCAAAATGGCCAAGGAGTATCTTACCTCCAAAAACATTCCGTATACTGAAGTTGATGTCTCCACGGATCGTGCAAAGCAAGAAGCGATGATTGCGAAATCGGGCCAGTACGGCGTGCCGGTGATTGATGTGGACGGCAAAATTATCGTCGGTTACGACAAACGCAAGCTCGATGAGTATGCCGGCATCGCCAACTAAATCCATGGATGTAAAACCACTCCCATTTTCTAAAGAACTCGAAGGCATTTCTGCCAAGACGCTTGCCATTCACCACGACAAGCTCTACGCGGGCTATGTTAAAAAGAGCGGCGAGATTGATGAGAAGCTCACAGCGCTTCGCGAATCAGGAGCGTACGAAGGCAATGCCACCTTCAGTGAGCTGCGCGCTCTGAAAGACGCCGAAACGTTTGCGGTCAACGGTGTGTATCTGCACGAGTGGTACTTCGATGTGCTCGGTGGGGATGGCGTCGCCGATACTGCCCCCGAACTCTCCAAAGCTCTGGCTGAAAAATGGGGGAGTCTTGAGGACGGCCTGAAATATTTCTCCGCATGTGCGATGGCCGCCCGTGGTTGGAGTGTACTCTGTTGGGACACGAAAGCGGGTGAGCTTAAGCACTACAACAGCGACTCTCACAACCAGGGCGGGGTGTGGGGCTGTCTGCCTGTTATTGTGCTCGATGTGTACGAGCACGCGTACTTCATCGACTTTGGGAGTGACAAAAAAGCGTACATCGAGGCGTTCTGGAAAAACTTCAATTGGGCGAAGGCCGAGGAGCTGTATCTCAAAGCCCGAGTTATTGCACTGTAAGGAAAAAATCCGGCCCCGACCTCTCCGACGGTTGAGCGATTACAGCCGGCAGCGAGCGGTCCCGTGAACAGAACAGTTCATGGGACGCGAGCGAATCGGATGTATGTACTCATATCCTGAGCGAACCGAAGGGACGAGGTTGCCGGAGGAGGGGCTGGGGGAGGCAGGAGCGAGTAGAATAAACGGCTCATCACGTGAGCCGTTTATTCGTTGCGAGCGAGGCTGGAAGGGCGGCAAGCCGAAGGCGCGGCCCCCTCCAGAAATTAGCGCCAAGAGCTAAACCAGACGCGACTGCTGTAGGAGGGTTCCGACAGCGGAAGACCATAGGACAGCGGTGCGAAGAATACGAACAATGCCAATGCCGCCAGCGAGATACCCATAACCACCTTACGGGTGGGATGGATATGGTCCACCAGGTATGCCAGCATCAGGATTGCCCAGATGAGCGCCGTGAAATAGTGGTACAGGAACATCACACGGCTAATACCGATGAACGGGACGATGTTCATGAGCCACGCGCCGGCCATGATAAGCGGTGTGCGCGGTTTCAGTCGCCAACCGGAGAAAGCCAAATCGAGGAACATCACCAGCACAGCAATAGATGAACCCCACCAGACGAGAGGATTACCGATGAGATAGATACGGGAGGTATTTTGGACCCAGTAGAAAATGGGCCGTGTCATCAGTGGCCAGGTGTACCATTTACTCGAATAGGGATGAGTAGCAGTGAGCCGTTCGTTCGAGCGGTACATTTCAGCGTTGAGCTCGATAGTTTTCTCGAGAGTCCCCATCGGTTCAAGTGAAGTGTCACCTGCATACCGACTACCGAAGAGCGTGCTCTGAAACCGCGCGCTCATGAACGCATCTCCCTGGCCGGATTTTGTGAGCAGACCAAAATGCGTCGTGAAGACGGCCGCGTAGACCAACAGAGGCAATACACCGAGCGTTGCGATGATGGGGCCCAGGCGACGACGGGAGGTACCGCGGCGGTCTTTCCAGAGGTGTTCAAGTTCCATGAGCACGATGAGCGCAAGAAATGTGATACCTGTCCATTTGATACTCATCGCCATACCGCCCAGAATGCCTGCAGCGGCCAGAAGCCATTTTGTACCGCCATCGCGCCACCGCAAATAGCAGTAGAGAGCGGTGAACCCGAACAGCAGAAGGAACGGGTCCAACAGAAGGAGCCGAGACTGCACTAACAGTGCATTATCCAGGGCCACCAATACTCCTGCGAGCGCAGAGGCGACAAGGGAGAGTTTCAGCTGACGCGCAACGCCGAATATGACCAGGGGAAGCAGTGCGCCTGCCAGCATCGGCAGGAAGCGAAGCGCCATGTACAGATTGTCGGGGTACATCGCCCCGATGTTTTCGAATGAGAATCCAGGCTTGAATCCCCATAGCCATCCCCACGCAGCCGGAATGAGTTTACCCAGCGGGGGATGAATATCGAAATAGTATTCGTGGGTGAAGTACGCCGAGATGAATTTCCCGAAGTGGACTTCATCAAATACGGCGCTGTTAGGGTGGCCAAACCACAGCACATGCGTGCCAACACCCAAAAGGAGCAGGAGAATGACGATGTTCCGTTTGGAGAAGATGTCCGAGGTCATGTGATGGTCATTCTAGCACAGCTTGGTATACTTCAAATATGTTCGACTTGATTATCATCGGCGGCTCGGCTGCGGGAGCCAGCGCGGCAATCTATGCGGCGCGTCGTGGATTGAACTTTGCCGTCATTGCAAAAGAGTTCGGCGGGGAAGTGGCGCTGTCGGGTGATGTGGATAACTGGCTGGGCATCAAACACACCACCGGCATCGAGCTGGCGCAAGCATTTACCGACCACATGAAGAGCTACAATCCGGATATTACCGAAGGATTTCTTGTCACGAAGATTGAAAAACGAGCTGACGGTACCTTCGGAGTGACCACTGATGACGATACGCTCCACGAAGCGAAAGCGGTGCTGATAGCCACAGGCGCACACTCTCGCGAATTGGGTGTCCCCGGCGAAAAAGAGTATCGGCTCAAGGGAGTGAGTTATTGCACGGTGTGTGACGGGCCGGTGTTTAGCGGTAAAAAAACAGTGACGGTCGGCGGTGGCAACTCGGCGCTGGAAAGTGCGTTGATGATGGCTGACATCGCCACGCAGGTGACGGTCATCAACAAGAACGCGCAGTTTAAGGGCGAAAAAGTACTTTTGAATAATCTGCTCAAGAAAACGAATGTGGATATTGTGTATGAGGCAAAAACAACCGAGATTATCGGCGACGGCGCATTTGCCAGGGGATTGAAATACAAATCTAAGGATGGGGTTGAACATGAAATTGCGATGGACGGCGCTTTTGTCCATATCGGTCAGATTCCTAATGCCCAGATGCTTCCCACGGATGTCGAGAAAGACGAATTTGGCTATATTAAAATCGGAGTCGACGGGACCACATCAGTTCCCGGGTTGTTTGCGGCGGGCGATGTCACCAACAGCGCTCACAAACAAATTATCATCGCCGCAGGCCAGGGCGCGGCCGCATGTCTGTCGGCGGTACAGTATCTCAACCGGCTCTAGAATTTTCCGTGCGAAGAGAGTAGTATAGATAAATGCCGAAAAACAAGAATCTCAAGATTTTGTTTGTTGCCGCCGAAGCCGCTCCGTATAGTAAGGTAGGCGGATTGGGCGAGGTATTACGGGCGCTTCCCAAGGAATTGCGTGCACTTGGCCATGATGCACGGGTTATGGTGCCGAAATACGCAAGTATGGATGCTCACAGATTTCCATTGAAGCTGGAAATGGCAAACCTCACGCCTGCCCCAACAGAGAACGACCCGAACGGCCTTTTTGTTTCCAATGTGTTGCGTTACGAAAATGAGGAGGGGGAGACGCTGGCGTACTTTCTGGAGAATATGGAGTATTACGAAAAGAGAGCCAATCCGTACGGATATACCGATGATCCGGTTCGGTGGGCGCTTCTTTCGAAGGGTACGCTTGAGTTCCTAAAACAGTCGTCGTGGCAGCCGGACATCATTGTTGCTGCTGATTGGCCCACCGGACTTATACCCAACTATCTTCATACCGATTACAAAAACGATCCGGTACTTTCCCAGATTGCCGTTGTTCTTTCCATCCACAATATTATTTTTCAGGGCATGTTCGACCCTCATTTTGTCAGTGATATGGATTACGATTCCGGCCAAGAAGCAATTCCTGCCTTTAACAACCCCCGATTGGCAAAGTTAAATTTTATGAGGCGGGGGATTATGTATGCCGATGTGATAAACACGGTATCTCCGACCTACGCTCAAGAAATTACCACACCCGAATTTGGCGTGTTGTTAGATGATTTACTTAAGGAAAGGCGCTCCCGTCTGTTCGGGATTCTCAACGGTACCGATTATGATGTCTATAACCCCGAAACAAATTCGGCTCTGGTTCAAAATTATGACAGTGAGAGTCTTGAAAAACGGCTCGAAAACAAAGCGGCGCTACAGAAAGAGTTCAATCTACCCGTGCGCCCGGAGACCCCGCTTTTTACCATCGTTTCCCGTCTTACTGATCAGAAGGGATTTTCTCTCCTGTATGAAACTGCCGAACCGTTGTTCCGTGGTTTTGATATGCAACTCATTGTCGTGGGTTCGGGCGAGCCCTCCTTTATGTCATTTTTCCAACAGCTTTCCGAAAGGTACCCCAATAAGGTTGTCGGTCACTTCACCTTCGACGATGTTCTTCCGCATAGAATATTTTCCGGTGCCGATGTCATCCTCATACCCTCAAAATTCGAACCATCAGGGCTCACGCAGATGGAGGCAATGCGATATGGCACCGTACCGCTGGTCCGGAAGACCGGTGGTCTTGCCGACAGCGTCACTGATTACAATCCCAAAACAAAAAAGGGGACCGGCTTTGTCTTTGAAGCGTTTGACCACTACGCCTTTTTTGGAACTATCGTGCGAGCTATCGAAACATATCGGGATCCAAAGGCGTGGCAAACAATTCAGCGCCAAGGCATGAAAGCTGATTTCTCATGGGCAAATTCAGCAAAAGAATATGGTCGTCTCTTTGAGAAGGCCGTTGCCCTCCACGCGCAGTCCCGCACTGAATAACTCATTCCGTATGAAGTGGGCTAATTTTTTGCATATCTATCAACCGGCCGGCCAACAGCCGGATATTTTAGCCGCGGTGGTGACACAAAGTTATCGACCTATTTTGGAGGGCATGAAAGCAAATCCTAAAGCGCGCCTCACCCTCAATATTAACGGAGTACTGCTAGAGATGTTCGACCAGTACGGGTATCGTGACTTGATTGATTCCATAAATACGCTCGTCAAGGAGGGTCGCCTTGAATTGACGGGATCTGCGAAATATCACGCGCTCTTACCGTTCTTATCCGAGAAAGAGATGATGAGGCAGATTCAGGAAAATGAGGCCACGCTGAAGTTTTACACCCAGAATCAGTATCAACCAAACGGTTTTTTCCCGCCGGAGATGGCATATGACGAGAAGATAGCGCCCATGCTTGAACAGCTTGGATATCGCTGGCTGATTATTGATGAGATTGCGTGTGGCGGGAAGACGGGACAAGTAGATTATTCCAAAATTTACAAAATAAAAGGGACTAATCTATCGGTATTCTTTCGGGAGCGTAGTCCCAGCAACCTTATCATGGGTGCCGCAGTCAGGTCAGTTGATTCACTTGAAGAAGTACTGAAAAAGAATATTTCGGGTAACAATTATTTGATTACGGGTATGGATGGTGAAACATTCGGCCATCATCGTCCGGGTTTAGAAAAGCTCCTGTTTGAAATATTTCAATCATCAAAATTTCAATTAGTAACGATATCTGAACTACAACAGCTCTATACCGACACCATTGAAATAAGTCCGGTAAAATCAACCTGGGCTTCGAGCGAGCAAGATATCGAACGAGGCATTCAATTTTTATCATGGGATGATCCCGAAAATGAGATTCATCATTGGCAAAGAGAGTTGGTGGGATTAATGCTCGATAGTGTGTACGGGATGGATGAAAAAAGTACCTACTTCGTGGGTATACGCAAGGCAATGGATGAGGCGTTGTCGAGCGATCAATTCTGGTGGGCGTCGGCGAAGCCGTGGTGGAGTCTCGAAGAAATTGTGCGGGGCGCCGTCCTTTGTTTTTCTATTGTCAAAGGTATCCCGGCGATTGATAATGCAAAAATTGAACAAGCCCGCTCATTGTATGAGAAAATTATTTCTACCGCTTTTCAATGGAAAAAAAGCGGTAAAGTGTACGACATGCTGAGTGCTCAAAAAGATATAACGAGGATTCCCTTTAAAGAGAGAACTCTTGAGCAAGGCGGCGAGCAGGCAACGGAGTATGCTGCGTTTATGGACCTCTTTACCCGTCTTGAAAAAGAGGCCGCCGCAAGCGGTGAATATGAGAAGGCAATCCTATGGCGTGACGCCATTTGGAAAATAGAAAATAAGTCCGACATCTATGATGCGATGCATGTGGTCAATCTTCTCCGTATTGAAATTCCAAATCATGAAGTCGAGAAAATCCTCACTCAATACAAAGAGCAATATCGAAAAATTCGTGGCGGACAGCCGGAACAGAGGGGATAATGTTATAGTACGCTCATGATATATCTTGCAACGGACCATCGGGGATTCGAACTGAAGGAGAAGATAAAAGCATGGCTCACCGAGTGGGGGATGGAATTCATTGATTGCGGGAATACCAAGCTTGATGCGCAGGACGACTATCCCGATTTTGTCGCCATCGCTGCTGAAAAAGTATCCCAGAATCCGCTCGACAATCGCGCCATCGTACTCGGCGCGACCGGACAGGGCGAGGCCATGGTCGCGAACCGTCGTCGTGGCGTTCGGGCGGCGGTGTACTACGGTGGACCTGCCGACATCATTACCCTGTCCCGCGAGCACAATGGGGCAAATGTCTTGAGCATCGGCGCGTCGTTTGTGGGTGACGAGGTGAAAGAGATGATTAAGCTATGGCTGGACACGCCGTTCTCCGGCGATGAGCGGCATACTCGCCGTATCGCCAAAATCGATCCTGCATAACCCTTTCCGCAAAAGCCGCCACGCCCTCAGAATATTGGGCGGGCGGCTTTTGCCTTTCAGGTTCACTCAATATCTTCGTTGCTCCTTCCAGTCCTCCCTCCGCCCTACATAATGTAGGGCGGAGTCCGGGCTTCAGTCGCGCCTCAATCTTGAGCAAACGGAATGGGTTCTGCTGTCATAAGCGACCTCTCCGCCGGTGTCTTCCCAGCGGCACCTGGAATCAGGTGAGCCCATATCAGATGGCGGACGATGCCCGCACCAAAGACATCCGCATGACCGGAGCACAAAGATAAACGGCTCATCTAATGAGCCGTTTATCGACTGCGGAGATTCGGATGGCTGTATGTGGCGGTTGACGCCACTCCAAGGCGAACTGACGCTGGGGAGATACCGGCGGG
>CAYZRE010000020.1:0-8862 GCA_964479835.1 uncultured Candidatus Saccharibacteria bacterium
CCATCGGTTGCTCCATCATCGTGACTGCCAGTGCCAGCAATAGGAGCATCAGGAAAATGAGCGGCCAGAAATGCGGCCGCCCGCGCAGCTGCTCGCTCTCGCTCCGTCGCAATGCAAGAATAGCCAGTGGATCCATGGAGATACATCAGATTATCACACATGTAACGCAGAATCGCCACTATCGCATATAGAAAACGGCCTGATCACATGGACCAAGCCGTCAACGAATTACTCTGACTACGGAAGAACAACCGGACTGGAGCCGCGTGCGAATACATAGTGCGGCGTCAGATCAGCGCGGGACAGCTGCTCCCACCAGGGATATGTCCTGCGCAAATGTGATTCGATTTTGAGGAATTCTTGGCGCACCTCGTCGTTCACGCCCCACTTCGAGCGCTGCCACCCGCAGAACTCGGCCTGTCGAAGATCCGAGATGATTTGGTAGGTGACCAGGTTTCCCATCGCCATCGCGTACTCGGCAAGCTCCGGGGGCACATGTCTGGCGCGCATGAGGATGTAGAGTTCCTTGTCGCGGGCATGCGTATCACGGAACGTATCGTCCAGACCCCACCACCGGGCCTTCGGATACTCGTAGAACCCCAACATCGGGGTCACCCGACTACGGAAGTGCACGCTCAAGCTCTGCCGCTGGAGGTCACGCCAACTACGGTACGACATCACATCCTGTGCCATCACGGACAGGCCTCGGAACTGCTTTGGCAGCTTGTCGAATTCACCACGCGGGGTTTCCTTGAGCCCCGCAAGAAGCGCTGAAAAATTCGCGGTGTTGTTCTCCAGGTCATCGGCCAAGATGCCGTAGGCAACGAGAATGCGGAACTTTGCCTGTCGGAGGGGAGTCACATCGAACATCTTGCGGTGTGTCGGCTCCAGATAGGTCCACGACGCCACTTCCCACGGCGTCGGCTGATGATACCGCAAGAAGTAAGAGTGGCCGGCGCGCACTGTCTCGTCTTCGATGAGCTGCGCAACTGCCACGCACTCGGGTGAGCCCTCCAAACGGAGATTCTTGAGCAGTTGGCCCACGGCTTCTCCGGAGACCGCCAGTCCCAGCTCGGTCAGCGTTGAGCAGGGCAACAGGTTACCCAGAACATCGCAGGCCTCGCCGATGATGCCGCTTTCCAAATCCTTGACATCGGTCACCAACGGGGTGGCCCATGCCCGGAGAAACTTCGGGAACGGTCCGTCGAACTTCTCACCCATGAGACGGCGATACTCATCCACCGATGCTTCGATGTTGCCGCGAACCATGCTACCCAGTTGTGCGTTGATGAGTGCCAGTTCCGCCCACACGGGATACTGGCTTTTGCCGGAGAAGTCCACATAGCGGCTGGACAATTCGATGAACGCCGTCCCCGGCCAGGTCTCCTCGAGATTTTTCGCGACCTGGATGGATACCCGCTCGGCGCACAGCAACAGCCGCGCCGGACGGGCAATGGAATTGTGTCCGTACTTATCCAGATGCTCGTTCTTGAAGTCCTGGATTCGCTTGGAGTCGGCGATGATGCGCCAAAAGTCGGGTTTTGCGGCAGCAGCGATGAACCGCTCGAAATAGTTGTTCCAGACCGGATCGCCGTCGCAGACGGCGTCCAACGACCGGAATCCGCGCTCGCGGAATTCCCGTTGGTACACTCTCCACTCAGCGTTCTTACCGGATTTTGTCTCGTCACTGCTGTTGAGCATGAGGAGTGGCACCAAATGGTCAACGAAGTGCCCGCGCAGGCCCCGCGGATTCTTCAGCCGCGAATACATGGCGAGCAGTGTCGCGGCCACGGATTCCGGCAAACCGGAGAGAAAGAAAATCTTCCGATTGTCATTGGAGAAGAACGGCGCCAACGCGCGTCGTTCGCGTTCGGTGAACTGATAGTCCGCCTGCGCGTTCACGAAATCGCGTGCGGCGGCACTCATCTCGGCTCGCAGTGCTGCGTCCATATTTCACCATCCTTTGTAAAAGTTCCGTTCGATGTACGCCCTTCTACTTCCGAATCAAAAACTCTCTAACGGTTTGGGCATCGGACCAGGGGATTTTTTTTCCGCCGGCCAGAGCCATGCTGGTTTCCGACCCCTTGCCCGTGATGACGACGATGTCACCTTCCTGTGCATCCGTCAACGCGGCTGCGATGGCATCTGTGCGGTTCATGATACGCTCTACTTTTTTCTGCTCCGGTCCCGTAATGCCCGCGGCAATATCTTCTACGATTGCCTCCGGATTCTCATCAAAGGGGTCTTCGTTTGTCAGAATGATTCGGTCGCAGTACTGCTGGGCCAACACGCCGAATTGTTTGCGCTTCCACTTGTCGCGTCCCCCGCCGGCGGCGCCCAGAACACAAACGAGCCGCTTTGCGTGCGGCTTCAGGGTTTCGTACACGATTTTCAGAGAATCGGGGGTATGCGCGTAATCAACGACAACTCCGAACGGTTCTTTTTGAATCCATTGCAGGCGACCGGGGATTTCGGTGATGGCCTCCAGGATTGGCTTTGCCGTCGGCAGGTCAACACCGTAGAGCGCGACCACGGACAGCGCAGTAAGTGCATTGTACACATTAAACTCCCCTCCCAATTTCAAGTTGAACTGCGTGCCGTAGACATGAAATGACGCACAATCTTCGTGAACATCGAGCTCACTGGCACGAAGTTCGCCACCGTGGATTCCATAGAATAATTTCTTCTGCGCATTAAATGTCGCAAAGTAGTGCGCTTGGGCATCGTCGGCATTGAGAATGTGTAAATGTTTGGTCGCCGCAAACAGTATGCCTTTCGCGGCACGGTAGTTTTCAAATCCTCCGTGAGCTTCAATGTGCTCGGGGTGAAGATTCGTAAATACCGCGCAATCAAAGTGCACGCCCAGATGCCTGCCCTGTGCCAATCCTTCGCTCGGCACTTCCATCACCACATGCGTGCATCCGGCGCTGACTGCTTCACGCAAAAACTTTTGTAGCTTCCAACGGCCCGGCATGGTCATCTTGAGCATGTTTGGCCACTGACGCTCTCGTATTTTGTATCCCAACGAACCGATAGCAGCCACTGGATGTCCGGCACTCTCCAGTAATTTGGCGGTCATGAAGACGACCGTGCTTTTGCCCTTCGTTCCCGTAACTCCAATAACCATGAGCCGTCGTGACGGAAAGCCGTAGCGCAGAGCACCGGACCAGGCCAACAGCGGATGGTAGACCCTGGCACCCAACTTGAACAACGGCTCAGGGATGAGCCGTTTGATGGTGCGCAGGATTCTGTCCAGAAGTCCCTCTTTAAACATAGGTCCCTAGGATACTAGCGGGGCGTCATCTTGTACAGCCAAGACCAGAAGCGCTTCGTGACCAAATCGAACGAGCCGGGGTATTCGACGGTCCGCGCGCCGAAGCCGAGCTTGAAGCGCGTCACGCCCGGCCATGTAGCGGAATCAATCCCCCAGAAGTCATACCCCGCATACCCTTTCTGTTTGTACTGCTTCATGAGCGTCCAATGCACCAGATGCGGCGCCATGAGCGCCCGATGCTCGCGATCCATCGCTCCATGAAGATAGGTAACCGTGCGACCGTGCTCCATCATGATGACACCGGCAACCGGCCGACCGCCATGGAATGCCAGGAACAATCTCGTCCGCAGCTCCCCCTGATCTTCGCTGAAGAACCGCAGGAGTTTTTTATAGTAGAACATGTCGTGTGTGCGGAAGTCATCATGTTCCGATGTCTGCTTGAGGAGCTTCCAGAACACCTCGCTGTCATCGGATTCCTCCACGGTGATACCTTTGCGCTCGGCGAGATTGATATTATAGCGATGTTTATGATGCAAACGGTCCATCAGCTCGTCTTCAGTTTGTGTCAGATCGGCGACGACTGTCTTCATCGGCTGAATGTGACGCGGCGAATGGCGCAAACGCATTCCGTTGCGCATGAGTAACTCCACAACAACATCATGCATCGGTTCAATCTTGATAAACATACTTCCCTCGCCGTGAGCCAGGTGCCGCAGGGTGCGGACGAAGTGTGTCACCTCATTCCGCAGACCATTCCGCGCCATTTCAAGATTCAGCTCCGGCCCGTAGGGAATATAAAGGAAATTCTGACCCAACCGCACATCATGGCGGATAATATTTGCTTTGATGAAGCCGTCGTCAAGCCGCCACACCCGACGGCCCAAATGCTTCTGAAATGCCAGCCACTCCGGCGTCTGTAAAAAAGGCCTGTCCATAAGTTCAGTATACCACGACGGCTATTCGCTTCTTTCTGCTACATTTAAAACCACGCCTAGTCCGGCGAGCATCGCCACCATCGAAGTGCCGCCATAACTGATGAACGGCAGCGGAATTCCGGTAAGCGGTCCGATGCCGGTAACCGCGGCCATGTTCACTAATGCCTGCGCCATAATCCATAAGCACATCCCCGAGGTCACGAGCGACCCGAATCCATCGCGCGCTCTACGGGCGATCGTAATCAGAAACGTACAAAGCGCACCGAACAGTATTATCGTGAACATGCCCCCCACCCATCCCAACTCCTCCACCAGTACTGCAAATATCGAGTCCCCGATTGGCTCGGGAAGGAACCCGTACTGAGTTTGCGTGCTCTGCCCATAACCTACCCCCCACACGCCGCCGGCACCAATGGATATCAGCGACTGATTCAGCTGCCACCCGGAGCCACGGGTATCAGAGGAGGGATTAAATATTGTGGTAATGCGGCTCCAACGCTCAGGGGAAACGGCGGCGACCGCGAGCACGAGCACAACCAGAACAGCGAGTATCGCGCCCGTTTGTTTCAATGGCGCTCCTGCGATAAAATACATACCGCCGGCGATCATTGCGATGATGCCGAGTGTTCCCAAGTCAGGTTGCAGAAGCAAAAGAAGAGCAACAAAACCCATGATGACTGCAAACGGCAATAGTCCCAGTTGCCAATTTTTTAAACGGTCACCTCGCTCCCCGAGCCATGCCGCGAGATACACAATGAGTGCCAGTTTGAGCACCTCGGCCGGTTGGAATGTAAATACTCCGATATTCAACCAACTGGTTGCACCCTTGAGATGCACGCCGAGAGACGGCACGAACACGAGCACCATGAGCGTCAGCGCGGCGAATAACAGCGGCAATGCAACCGGACGCCACCGTCGGTAGTCGATGCGGCGGAAGAGTAATAACAGCACAAGCCCCGGGAGAATACCGAAGAGAAGTTGGTGCTTCCAGTAGTATCCAGGCGCGCCGAATTGTTTGTTCGCCTGGATAACGCTGGCCGACGACAACACAATGAGGCCGAAGCCCAGCAACAGAAGGATAAGCCAGAACAGTCGCTTGGCCATACCTTAGTGTAGCATACTCACCTATCTTAGGATGGTGTTCAGAAGGTCTCGTATAACCGCCAAATTCAGAGGAGGAAGCTTTGAGTCGGCAAGAAAGATCGTGAGCCCCGTGATGGCACCGATGGCGTTAATGAGCCAGAAGCGCATCGTTACCTGCGTCTCGTGCCACCCGAGTGCTTCAAAGTGGTGGTGGATGGGCGTGGAAATGAATATCTTCTTGCCACGGAGTTTCTTCGATACGGTCTGGATGATAACGCTCGACGACTCCGCCATCGGGATAATGGCGATCAAGGGCAACAACAGCGGTACATGGAGCAACATTGCGGTCGCACCGGCCACAAATCCTAACGCCATCACACCCGTGTCCCCCATAAAAAATCGTGCGGGATAGATGTTCCACCATAGAAACGCCACCAGAGCGCCGATGAGCGCCGCCAGAAATGTGGCTAGATCCATTCGTCCCTGGTCAAACGCGATGGCTCCCAGCGCCGCGAACATAATTAAAAATGTGCCACCGGAAAGGCCGTCCAGGCCGTCAGTCTCATTCATTGAAAACGCGGTGGCGACCATCATAAACACAAAGAACAAGAAATACCATACTGCCCCAATATGAGCGTCACCTAAGAACGGAAGATTGATGGTGTCTTTCTCTAGCTTGACCACGAACCACCACGCACCGGCGCTCGCTAATGTCATGAAAAGTAACAACCGTTTTTGCATACCAAACCCTCCGCGATGCTTAATACCGATGATGTCGTCGGCCATACCGACGATGCCGGCAATGACCAAAAACGCCAACGGCAAATAGGTCTCACTACGGGTCAGCCAGTTTATCCGGCTCCAGAAACCGTCCGCGACACCATGAAGTGCCCAGAACAGTACCGTCAGTATAGTGACGGTACCCCACACAATAAACCCACCCATCGTGGGTGTGCCCTCCTTCTTTTTGTGCAGAGCATTAAAAATGGGCGTTGGACCCCAGAAGGTATCCTCCTTCTTTTCTATTTCCTTACCATGCGAGAAATATTTCCTCAAGATACTAACCCACAGCGGCTCCAACAGGAGCGCGACAAAAAATGAGACGGTTGCCACCGCCAGAATGCGAACGACATTGAAAATAGTAAATGCTTCAGTCATACGGTTACTGCCACCGGTATGCACGCTGCGCCCAGGACACCAGAGATGTGGTATCCACAAAGCGCGAACGCGAGCCCAGTACGATTGAGATTAGTGTATCATCTTTTCCCGGTAATTTCACTACCAGGATAAGACACCCTAGCGCGCCGTCGGTGTAGCCGGTTTTCCCGCCCACAACGCCCGGAATCAACCCCAGAAGCTCGTCCGTGCTTTTGATCTCGTGAACAAGTTTTCCGTCGGCCGACCACACGGTCAGCTGGGATTGCGCCATAATCGGCCAGAGTTGCGGGGCTGTTTGCAATGTAGCTTCCACCAATCGCAAAAGATCCCGTGCGGTGCAGTACGCGCTATCATCGAGACCGGCCGGGTCGGTGAACCGGCAATCCGACATCTGCAACGCAGCTGCCCGCTGATTCATCTTCGCTACAAAATCTATTCCCTGTTCCCAAGCGTATGCGGCAAGCGCGTATGCGGCATCATTGCTTGATTCAACCAGCATCATGCTTATCAAATCCCTGACAATCATGCGCTCGCCCAGATACAGGGTCTGTTTCTGACCGTCAACGCGGACCGAACCTGATGCGATAGTGACGACTTCTGACGGATCAAACAAGTCAACGACTACCAGCGCGGAGAGCAACTTGGTCAGTGACGCAATAGGCACCTGGAGCGTTGCGTTTTTTTCATAGAGCACCTTTCCCGACTCACGGTGTACCAGCATGGCAGCATTTACATCCAATTGAGGCGACGGTACCGCCGTATCCCGCATCGGTGCATACGCGGGTTCGGATAGCGGCAATAAAAATGCCTGCGCGGCCTGCAGTACCGGCGTGGCCCCCGAGACAAACGAATACTGCTCCGGCGCGGGCGGTTGAGACATCAATAAGAACACAGACAGTCCCGCCAATATGAGTATTGGTATCGTAAGTAGTATCCGCATAGGTAGGATGCCCTATTTCAGATGCAGCTCGCGCAGCTGTCTTTGAGAAATAGGCGCCGGTGAATGCATCATCAAGTCCCGTGCATCGCCGGTTTTTGGAAATGCCAACACTTCGCGGATATTCGGTTCGTTGTGCAGTAATGCGACGAGACGGTCCCACCCCCAGGCAATACCGCCGTGCGGCGGGGCACCGTGGGCAAGCGCGGTAAGCATATGGCCAAAATTCTCGGTGATGCGCGCATCTTCAAATCCCATGATACGAAAGACCGCCTGCAGTGACTCGGGTGTGTGATTGCGGATGCTTCCCCCGCCAATTTCCCAGCCGTTGAGCACCACATCATATTGCGTCGTGAGAATATCTCCGATGTGCTCGCCCGACAACAGCCAGGGCATGTGCTCGGGCTTGGGTGCTGAAAATGGATTGTGCGTAAAGGTCCATCCCTCGTCTGTCTTTTCGAAGAAAGGAAAATCGATGACCCAGCAGAACGCCAGGACATCCGGATTATTTTTGTCTTCGCGAAGGTCCGGGCGATCAGTTCCATATTTTGACATCGCATCCGCGTAGGTGATGTGGGGAAACGGCACCTGCTGAATCTTCTTGTGCGGATATAATTTTGTGACCAGTGCGATGAGCAGTTCCTCGTTGACTGCCATGACCTCTTCGCGGTTCACGAAGCTCATTTCCAAGTCCAGCTGTGTGAACTCGGGCTGACGGTCTCCGCGGGTATCTTCGTCACGGAAACATCGTGCGAATTGGAAGTATTTTTCTATGCCCGCCACCATCAGCAGCTGCTTATACTGTTGGGGCGACTGTGGCAACGCGAAAAAAGTACCGGGGTACAGACGGCTGGGAACCACATAGTCGCGTGCGCCTTCGGGAGTACTGCGGGTAAGGATGGGCGTCTCTATCTCCAAGAATCCTTGGTTGTCCAACCAGTTGCGGATAAATAATTGTCCGTCATGGCGTGCCTTCAAATTGCGTGCCAGACGCGGTCGGCGTAAATCCAAGTAGCGCCACTCGTGGCGCGTGTCCTCTCCGATTTCATAGCCATCGGTATCCAGCGGCATCGGGGGAGTTTCCGATGTATTGAGTACTTCCAACTCATGGGGCTCCAGTTCGACTGAACCGGTTGGGATATCGGCGTTACGCATTTTTTCCGGTCGCTCTTTCACGAGTCCTTTGATGCGCACCACCCATTCGCTTCGTAGCGTTTGACCTGCTTCGTAGCAGTCCGGCGTGTGCGGCCCGAACACTACCTGGATAATGCCGCTCCGGTCGCGCAAATCGACAAACACGAGCTTGCCATGGTCGCGCCGATTGGACACCCAACCGAACAGCTCGACTTCTTTGCCGGCCATGTCTTGGGTTTGAAGTATTGAAGTTTCTTTCATCTTTTTGTCCGCCCGGCTGGATTCGAACCAGCGACCTTCTCCTTAAAAGGGAGCAGCTCTACCAACTGAGCTACGGGCGG
>CAYZRE010000021.1:0-6968 GCA_964479835.1 uncultured Candidatus Saccharibacteria bacterium
CCAGAATGTATGGCAGGGCTGTTACGGTGCGCTCAAGAAAACTTTGGGGCGGCCGGGTGGTTAGCGATGTCGGTGCGGCGACTTTCTCGAATACGCCATTATTGTTGGCGTACACGACGACACGGTTATCTCCCTCGGGAAGGGCACCCAGTGTCGCTTGGAGCTGGCCGGGCGGTACGGTGATGGTTTTTACGAGCTTATTTTCACTGTCGAACACATCGATGCGGTATCCGTCTGTCGGTTCACCACCGGCAGGTGGCGACCACGAAATTTGCGGGTTATCCTGCGGACCGGACACCTCTGGCGTACCGCTTGGGGCCGGGGTTGGTGAGGCGGTACCGGTCGGTGCCGGTGCCTGAAGGGGCGTCAAGAAATCTATCGTTGCATTCCCAGCATTACCGACGGCGTCGTAGGAGGTAATACGAGCGCGGAAATAGGTATCGGGAGTCAGGTTGCCTACATTCACGAAATGCTCTAATTCTAGTGTGCTGTCGTTGTTACTTCCAGCGTTGATGAGGTCCGGGAGCAGTTGTACGACCACCGTGCTATTGGCGGCTTCGTTCGTTGTCCAGGCGAATGCGGCGGTACTCGGCGTTGAAGAAACGAGGCGTACATTGGTCAGTACCGGCCCCGTCGTATCGGGTGTCGCTGTCGGAGTCGCGGTCGGCGTCGGGGTTACCGGTGTGCTTACCGTAGGAGTAGGCGTCGGGGTTTGGCCCTCGCTCAATGATGTAAATGTACCGTTCGCGGTCGATTGATTTCCCCACACATCCCGTACGGTCAATGTGTATTGATAGGTCGTCGCCGGAGAGACTGTCAGGGTTACCGTACAGACCTGTATGTTCGGAGCACACGAGGAGTATCCGCCGGTGTAGTCGATAGTAGTGCTGCCGTATTGCAGACGACGGTCGACTGGCTCGTTCGCGTTGAAGGTGATGACGGTTTGAGTTGAGCTTTGTTGGGTTACGATGACATTAGTTAATTGAGGGGGCGTGCTTTCTTGGTTCTCATATAATGCGAACTTAAAACTGAATCCCATATCATCGTTTCCGATGCGTGCGAGGCCGCCCGCATATACGGGCAGTGGGGCTCCGTTGTGGGCCAGCAGGCGGACTGCATCACCATAGTACAGCCGAAATGTGGGGACTATGGTGGCAATACGGACGCGGTACGGGACATTGCCGGCGACGGCAATCTGCGCGGGCAGAGTCACCCGTAACCGCATGCCACCGGCCGTATCGGCGATTGCCGGCACGGCAACAATCCGTTCTGCTATAGCAGTGCCGGCAGTATTGTATAGTGTGAAAGTTGCGTCACCTGCTGTGCTAGCATTACTAACCCAGAAATCCAGTGCACCGAGATAGTCATTGAGCGGCAAAAACACCTCGGAAACCGTTTCCGAAGAGGCGACCAATAAGCTTTGCGAGTAATCTGGATTGAACTCATAAAACAGCGCTCCGTGTGCCACAGGAGCCCATATAAGACCGCTCGTGATTACGAGCAACACAAATAATCGCTTCATATATTAAAGTATACCACGATTATAAAGCGCCCCGGGGGGCGTCGTATGAAGATAATATGACAATAAGAAAACGCCTCGGTGAGGCGTTTTCTTATATTCCTCCTTACTAGCGGGTCACTGCAATTGTTTCGTCAAGCTCTGCGAGCGGAGCATTGACCGTGATGCGGCCAGTTGCGGTCCTGACGATCTTGTAGCCGGTGTACCCCGCAGATGCGACTGCATCCGTTGACGGGTCAACAACCATCGTAGAGACATAAGTCGGAACGATGCAAAATTCCAGTTCAGTCAAAGTACCGCCTGTACCGATCCAGTTCGGCGTAGCGGGCAAAGTTACCGGTCCGCCTGCGCCAGCGCAGGTTGAGCTCCAAATGCCGCGGCTGTCCGCCATGCGTTGACCGACAGCATTGAGGATGGTGTTCACATTGCTCCAGCGCTGGGTGTTGCGGGCCTGTGCGAACTGACGGGCCGGGTTCAGGGCTACGATAACGACTGCCGCCAAGATGGCGATAATACCGATAACGACCAGGATTTCGATAAGGGTAAACCCTTTTTGGTAACGGATTTCCTTCATAATGTAAGATATTTTTTTGTTGGTTAATAAATGACTGACAACGAGAGTTTGCGTTGAGACGCCATGCATGGAGCGACCCAACACTATCGACCTTGTTTCACCTCTCATTATATCATGGGTCGGCAACCCCCTTATCCACAGTATTAAACGGCTCATCAAATGAGCCGTTTAATACGTGTACGAACAAGGTCTCCGAGAGTGACTGGCCATGCGCCCGGTCCCGGTGCGTAAGGCACTGCGGCCTGCTGGCCTTTAGTATTTCCTCGCTCGCGCTCGGTCATCGCTCGTATGTGGGCTTTGGTACAGCAAGCGACCGTGCGCATGGCCAGTCACTCTCTTCGCCCGGCCTGTCCTCGCAAGAACCGTCGCGTTCGACCGAGTTCAAGGCGCAGGCGAAGCCCGAACAGAGCCGTACTAATGTACGGCGAAGGAGGACTAGAACATGCAACGCCGAAATCGGTCGGACCCGTAGGGCGTGCTGGCCGTTTGCTGTGCGACGGCCCACGCGCGACGGTTCTGGCTACTTTTTCTCGTTCCAGAAGATAGGGGTATAGAAATCGGCCGTCAGCGGGAAGCTCGGCGGTGGTCCATAGAGCAGGTTTGCATCATAGATAATGATGCGGATAACATATCCGGTGTCATCGCTGTACGCAAAGCCATACCGCTCTCGGGAAGAAATCATGCCGTAGAGAGTTATCTTTTGGCGGGTATGATAGGGACCGCATCGGTTCTGATTCCCGGCGGGCGGGCGGTAATAATAGCGGCCGACCCGGCCATTCTGGGCGATGAGAGCCGCATCAACGCGAAGATCATCTTCGCTTTGCAAGCCGGCATTGAAATTTCCTTGTGCGATGAGGCTCAAGATATCCTGGCCGTCATAATTTGTGTACAAAAGGTCTTTATTGACCGTGATATGGGCGTACTTGGAGGAGTTTTCAGGAAAAATTGCAGCTGCGATAGTCAGGCGCGCGGTGTTGATTTGGCCGTCTACCCACACACTGTCTCCGATGAAAATGAGGCCGTTGGCTGGGAATGCGTAATTGCCCAACAGAGTTTCATTCTCGATAGTCCAGGTGCCCCAGTCCTGTTGGCCGAGGACACTAATGCAGCCGTTGGGAGCATTCAGGATTTTTGTGACTTTGTAGAAATCGAAGGTGTCATTTGTTTTTAGGACAATATGGTAGCCATCATCATTGGAAGAGCCGCGGTAAAATCCGTCGGACTGTGCGCTGGTCTTTATGTCCGCCAGGTCCTGCGTAATACCGGCGAAGTCAATGGGAGCAACCGGGTATTCTCGGCCCACCATAAACACATCCGGGCGACTTGGTGCAGGTGCAGGCGGGCTGGGGTCGATGGGAACTACATGGGTGTGTACGCCAATTTCGTCGCCTCCCGAATGGTCAGGATCATTAACCTTCTCAACGCTGCTGGTGACCAAATTATGCGCAAGGCCGTCCATCCGTACCCCGCCATTTGAGTGAATCGGCCCGAAGATTTCAGTGCCCTCGCCGAATCTGACATAATCATTGACGGCGATAGCGTATTTTGCAAAGGACGGGATTGCCATTTTTGCTTCAATAATTTTGCTGATTGTGGAATTAGCGGTTACGGTGCCGGTGGAGTTGATAGTGACGACGGTTGAGCCGACCTGTGGGGCCGTGATATCCAGCGAGAATGCGCCGATGGCGACGCCGTCCTTATCATTGAATTGGTGAACATAGGGGCCGGACCCACCCGTGCCGTCCTGGTAGTCACTTTTCGCGTGTGCCAAATGCCATCGGTAATATTCGATACCCGCTTCGGCCGTCATGAAGGCCTGCGCCCTATCGGAATCCCGGAAGACCGCGCGCATATTCGCGTCAGCCCACAAGACAAAACCTGACAGAACAATAATCGAAACCGCGCTGAAGATGAGTATGTAGAGGGTAATCTGGCCTGATTGTCCGTTAATAGCTTTGTTCATATTTCGCCGCGGAGATTGCGGATGGTGACCGTGATGGAGAGCGTCGTCGGAAGCGGGGGCAGTGTGGAATCTTTGTCGACGACGCCGATGATGGTAATGAGCCGTATTTTTGCCACATTAACGGGACTGGCCAGAGGTGTTATTTCATCCGTCAATCCTTCAGGGTAGTAGGTGAAAATGACGCCCGGCATCAGGTAGTGCACAGCCTCGGAAACAAGCTCACTGGCCGGAGGATATTGAACCGGCTGGGTTGCCGTGGGGTCGGTGACACCTTTTTTGAGAATGGTACCGTCCAGGAAGTAGCGGACTTGTTCAAAGGAACCGTCTCCGTCAATATCGCTGTAAAAGGTGAATGTCGTGGTCGTGGCGGTGGCAATCGGATATGCGCCGTTGCCACCCGGCCCCATCGAGCGGATTTCCGAAATCATAGTCCGCAATGTCAATTGCAGTTCAAATTCGGCTTCGAGTCTGTTGCTGAGGTCTGTCCCAAAATTTGAAATATCAACCGTGAAGTAGGTGACGAATACTATACTCATCACCGTGATGGACATAGCGACGAGAATCTCAATGAGGGTAAATCCGCGGTTGTTCATGGGGCAAGTTGGATGGTGGCACGATGCCAGGTGTCGCTGATATTGAAGGTCGAGATGTTCGTCTGAAAACCGGCTCGAGTAATAGTGATTGTATATGTGCTCGCGCTAAGCCCGTTGAAGTAGGCCTGGCCCGACAGTACGCATCCGGAAGAGAAACCGACAGCCACATCCTGGAGGGTGGGAGTAAACGCATCGTTGGCGGTGCTCAGATACGTGCGATAGCGTAGGTAGCGATGGCCGTCCAACATTGTCGGAATTGCCTGTCCGGGCGCGGTGAAATACGATGATGCAGTGCCATCGGGGCCCACCCAGTCCCAAGTCGTGTTGTCGTTGTTAGCGGCGAGTTGGAACCGTAGCCCATCGGAGCCAACCTGTGGTGGCTGGGAAGCGGGCGCCCAACTGAGGTCGGTGAATGAGGTATCCGATGCCCCCAGATTATAGGACTCGGAAATGAGCCACTCCTGTCCCGCACTGGCGTACGAGCCACTCGAGAGCAGCAGCGTGAGTTCGCCCGGCACGGAGGAGTCCAAGTAGGGGCTCTTGTCGGAAAATTGACCGGAGGCCCAGTCGGTTTGTGTAAGCGTCCATGTGCCGGTTATCTCGGTGCGGTCGTATCCGGCCGCCGTCACCCGAACTTGCGCGTCATTGAGCGGCTGACCATCCTGATCGGTGACAGATACCGACAAGCCGTCTCCGGAGCGCGACGCGGTCATCCATGTCAGGGTCTGCGTCGCGTTCGGGTTCATCGTGAATGAGAGCGATGCCTGTGTGCCGGCGATGTCCGTCGTGGTATCGGTCGGGCGCAGGGAATAAGTGTCCCATTCAACGGCACTGTTGACGAAAGTTCCGTTGGCGGCTGTTGCGAGCGCAGACGAATATTTCGGTACATCAGGGAGTGTGCCGATTAATTTTCCGCCGGTCATCAAAAAGTCAAAACCCGCTGTTGGGGCACAGAACTGGTCGCGGGCGACGACGGTTAATGTGGCGACGCGGTCAATGGACAGTGTTGAGATGGTAAGCTGCTGGGTCGCGACCGTTGCGTCGGGCTTGAGGGGGTTTGCGGGGTTGCCCGGGGGATATGTCTGGTCGTTACTATACCCCGTCTTGCCGGCGGTGATGTGATATCCGGTAGAGCTTGTCGCGATATCGACGAGTTGGAGTTGACCGTCGCTATTGGTGATATCCGTCAGATTGACCGGCGGGTTCACGCTGGAGTTTGTCACCTGTACCGTAGCGCCGCTGATGGGTATGCCGGAAGCATCGAGAACCCGTACGAACAGATTTCCATTGCGGCTTGCATTCTCCAGATTCTTGGGAGCAATGTAGGTAGCCATGGTGAGGAGTTTGTATCGCGTACAGGTATCACAGGTCAGTTGAAATTCGACGAGCTTGTAGTCAGCGGGGGCAGTATCATTGGGGCTACCACCGAGCATGCCATCAAACGGGTCATCAATGTTGCGCACATAGGTGTGCAGGGTGAAAGGAACGGAGCCAAGCATGATGATCTCCGTTTGCTTAAGTTTTCCGGCCGGCACGCCGGCGAGGACTCCGACATCCTCGTATCGCATGTTGCGTGCCGTCTCTATACGAGACTCCATAATGCTCAGGGCACCACTATTGTATTGTGCCGTCTGAACAATCTCCATCACATTCGCGTATGAAAAATAGATGCTCGTACTGACGATGCTCAAAATCGCCAATCCGATGAGCACCTCGAAGATAGTGAATCCTGCCTGTGCATTTTTGTAACGCATCATGAGATAAGTTCTAGCCTAGCGACCCAGGCTCTGGGACATAGCATAGATCGGGGTGATGATGGAAATCGCGACGAACAAGACGATGCCACCCATAGTCAAGAGCAGGGCAGGCTCCAAGACATTGCTCATACTCTTCGTCGAGTTGTCGAGCTCACTTTCATAGAAGTCAGCGAGGAAGACCATAGTTTCATCCAGTTTCCCCGTGCTCTCTCCCACACTGGACATCTGGGCGTAGGTAGATGGGAATAATCGGGGGTTATCAATCATCGAGCGACTCATCGGTTCACCGCGCCGGACAGCATCAGCGATGCGCCGCACTTCGTCCTGGTACACAAGGTTGGTTAGCGTGTCGGCAGTAATATCCAACGCTTCGACGATTTTGACGCCGCCATGCAGGAGAAGATTGAGCGTCCGGGACAATCCGATGATATTAATTTCAGTCGAGAGACGGCCGACATACGGAATTTTCAATATGACACCGTGCCAGGCGAGCTTGAACCGACGAATGCGCAAGAGCATCACAAATGTAATGGAAAATACTACTGCGGCGAGGAGTATCCAC
>CAYZRE010000022.1:0-6869 GCA_964479835.1 uncultured Candidatus Saccharibacteria bacterium
GTTTCGCGCTCTCGCGCGTGCGACGCCGGCTTCCGTGCTGAAAGTATGGCAAGGTTTGGGATACAATCGTCGGGCGTTGATGCTCAATCGGTGCGCCAAGGTGGTGACAGATACGTATAAGGGTGCATTGCCGGATGAGTATGAAGCATTGAGAGCGTTGCCCGGTATCGGACCCTACACGGCAGGTGCGGTGTTGGCATTCGCGTTCAATCGGCCACACCCGGTCATTGAGACAAATATCCGTCGGGTCTATATCCATCATTTTTTCCCGAGACGCCGTTCGGTGCCTGACTCGGCGATTCTCAAACTTATCATCCGCCATTTATCAATTATCACTTCCCCTCGTGACTGGTACGGTGCGCTGATGGATTATGGGTCATGGCTTGCGACGCAGACACCGAATCCGAATGTCCGCAGTAAGCACTATACCCACCAATCTGCATTTGAGGGCTCTGTGAGGCAGTTGCGAGGGCAAGTTGTACGAGCTCTGGTGTCTCATCCACGGATGGTTGTATCGACCATTGCCACGGCAACGGAAAAGCCGTCACGCGAAATAAAAAAGCTGATGGTAACACTAGAGCGGGAAGGGTTTGTAACCCGTTGTTCGCATGTGTGGTGTGTGCACAATCCGCATTGGTCTCTACGCTGACGATGGTACAATGGAGCAGCAGACCTACTATTGTTCATGCTGGATTCCGAACTCGTTGACTACATTCAGGAGCAGACCCAACAAGGCGTCACTGCCCAGGATTTGCGCGTTTCGCTTATGGAAGCAGGGTGGCACGAGTCGGACATCAATAACGCACTCCACGATGTCGCTGCCGGTCTGCACCCGACAACACCGGGCGCTTCGATTCATGAAGATTTGGCGCAGGTGCGGGGAATGGTTGCGCATCTCGCTACCCGGGTTCATAGCATTGAGGCGACTCTCGCGTCTGTTGGTGGCCGTGCGACACAGGAGCAGCTGCCTTCCGGCACGCTTGGTCCCGAGCGCGAGATTTCCGCACCGAAACAGTATCATTGGTTTGGTCACACCGTGATGTTGTTGGGGCTCATTGCGCTGTTTGGTTTTGTCGGTTCGTATACAACCGACTTAGTGACGCGTTACTCGTTTACACCACCCAATCAGCTGGTTATCGCGGCTGTCGTCGGGGCGTTGTTATTGTTGGGGGCAATGATGGCGATGCGTCGGCATCGTATATGGACGGCGTCACTACTCACCGCATCAGCGGTCACACTTTGGGGGATGGACGGCCTGATATCCTGGCGGGTGTATCATTATATGGAATGGACTACGGCAGCTGCGCTGGGTGTACTGTTGGTCGTTATCGCGGTCGTCGCAGGCACATGGATAGCACGATACTCGGCACGGCCATGAAGTTGTTGACCTTCCGCGCGCGGAAGATATTTTTAAGGTCACTCGCGGTGACCGCACTGGTGACTGCGGCCGTTGCACTCGTGGGCCCTCTGACCTATGACGAACATGCCCACCTGGTCTTCAATGATGCCACGCGGTACTGGACCGTGTGGGGCGACCAATTACTGGGATTTGATCTGACGGCACCTCGGCAGAATATCTTCTCGTTGGCGCGCGACCTCGACCGCGTCATCGTTATCGTCGATCACGGTACGATATATCACTCGCGCATACTGGGGCTCGCAAATTTTGTCTCTCGCGGCTCAATCTCGACCGTTGCCGATGCGCTCCGCTGGTTCGATGTCCCGCTCACCGTCAAGCAGGCAAGGGGGATTCAGCTGTGCAAGAAATTGGATCTCGTACGCGAGAAAGAAGATATTGTCGTGCAGTCTGACCCGTATCAATACGGAATTGCGTCGTGGTACGGGCCGGGATTTCACGGCAGGCTCGCGGCATCGGGCGAGATATACAATATGTACGAACAGACCGCCGCGCATAAAACATTGCCACTACAATCACTGGTGCGCGTGGTCAGTCAGCGCACGGGCGTCAGCATCGTCGTGCGCATCAACGACCGCGGACCGTATGTGGGGGGACGCATCATTGATATGAGCCTCTATTCTAAACAACTGCTTGGCATGGATGATTTGACCGCCGTATATCTAGAACGCATCGACCCATCAGCGCTTGATACGCCCTGCGATTAACCAGGGCGGAAAGAACGGCTCATTCGATGAGCCGTTCTTTCCGCGTGCGCCCACACAGGCGTTCGCTATTACTTTTTTGCGAGGAGCTGTAGAGCCTTGCGTACGCGGTCGGAGAGGTCGGTAGCGCCCTTAACCTGCTTGAGCGCTTCCTTTGCCTGTGATTGGGTATAGCCCAATGAGACCAGTGCCTCCTGCGCCTGTGCCTCCATGTCCAGCGCGCCCAGGTCAGAGCCGGTCATGTCGATGTAATCGAGCTTTCCCTGCAATTCCACCACAAGCCGCTGGGCGGTTTTCATACCCAGGCCTGATATCGTACGTAGCGTTTGTGGGTCGTTATTGGCCACCGCCTCTTTCAGGTGGCGGGGTTCCACGGTGCTCAATACCTGCATGGCTGTTTTGGGGCCCAAACCTGACACAGAGGTGAGTATCTTGAAGAGCTCCAAATCCTCGGTTTTCGTGAAGCCGTACAGGTCGAATGTTCCTTCGCGCATGTTCAGTTTGGAGTACACGAAGACCTTGACGAGACCCTGATTCTTTGATAAACTTACCAGTATTTTCGGCGCCAATGTGATGGTATACCCTATGCCACCGGCCGAAATAATAGCCTGTTTACCGCCGATATATTCAACAGTTCCTTCGATGAAGCCGATCATTGGTTTAGTACACTCAGTATGGCGAATTTCAAACTAAAATCAAAGTACCAGCCTGCCGGCGACCAGCCCGAAGCAATCGAAAAGCTGACCGCGGGACTAAAAAAAGGTTCAAAAAACCAGGTCCTTTTGGGCGTGACCGGGTCGGGTAAGACCTTTACGATGGCGCATGTGATCGCGAATCACGACAAGCCGACGCTCGTCATCTCGCACAATAAAACGCTGGCGGCGCAACTGTACCGTGAGTTTAGAGAATTCTTTCCCAATAACGCAGTCCATTACTTCGTGTCGTATTTCGATTACTACCAACCGGAGGCATATCTGCCGTCCACCAATACCTTCATCGAGAAGGATTCCAAGGTTAATGAAGAGATTGACCGTCTGCGTCATGCCGCAACGCAGGCGTTGATGAGTCGTGACGATGTCATCATCGTGGCATCGGTGTCCTGTATCTACAACCTGGGGAACCCCGAAGACTACCGTCAGATGGGGTTGGAACTTTTTGAAGGTAAAAAACTCACCGCCAGCGATTTAGTGCGTCACCTGATGCGCCTGCAGTACGGACATGAGATTGAGCTCAAGCGCGCCTGCTTTCGCAAGGCGCACGACGAAGTGGAGATTGTCAGTCCGTCCGCTACCGAGGTGCGCCGCATCAAGTTCAAAGGCGACCACATCATCGGAATGTCGTTGGCGACAATCGAAGATCCCGAGGAACTGGAAACCGGCAATCCGCGCTTTGAAAAAGTTGTGGAGACGACCATTTTCCCGGCGAAGTTCTGGACCACAAATGATAATAAGGTCGCGCTGGCGTCTGAGAACATCCGAAGCGAGATGGAAAAGCACATTAAGGTACTGAAACGCGCCAAGAAATTCGAAGAAGCCGCGCGTCTCCAGGAACGGACGCTCTACGATTTGGAGATGCTGCGTCAGACCGGATACTGTTTCGGCATTGAGAACTATTCCGCGCATCTGGATTTCCGCAAACCGGGTCAGCCGCCGTTCACGCTGGTGGACTACTTTAAGAGCAAAGGAGAGTTTTTTACCATCATCGACGAGTCGCACATCTCACTACCACAGATTCGGGGTATGTTTAACGGCGATCACGCACGCAAGACGACACTAGTGAACTTCGGGTTCCGTTTGCCGTCGGCCATCGATAATCGGCCTTTGCGGTATGACGAATTCAAAAAACTTTTACAGAAAACGGTGTATGTATCGGCAACGCCGAGTGATTTCGAGATGAAACTGGCCGGTCCGAAAAATATCACCGAGCAGGTAGTCCGCCCGACCGGACTTTTGGACCCGACTGTAGAAATACACCCGACCGAGGACCAGATTGAGCATCTCTTGGAGCAGATTCACGCACGCCTGAAAGTAGGTGAGCGCGTCATTATCACGACACTGACCAAGCGTATGGCCGAAGATATGGCCGAGCATTTGGCCGCCAACGGCATAAAAGTCAACTATCTGCACAGTGAAATTAAGACGCTCGATCGCCTGAAAATCCTGAAGGACTTCCGTCTGGGTATTCATGAGGTGTTGGTCGGAGTGAACCTTCTGCGCGAAGGATTAGACATGCCGGAAGTGTCACTGATTGCGATTATGGACGCCGACAAAGAAGGTTTTCTACGCACAACGACCACCCTGATTCAGACGATGGGCCGCGCGGCGCGTAATGTGAACGGACATGTCATTCTCTATGCCGACAAGGTGACACGCTCCATCAAGGCCGCGGTAGACGAAACGAACCGTCGCCGTGCAAAGCAGGAGCAGTACAATACTGAACGAGGCATTATTCCTAAGACCATCATAAAGCCGGTCGGCGATAGTTTCAGTCTGCCGGTGTCGAAGTCCCAGCCGAACAAGCGTTCCGTCACCGATTATGACGGTTCCGCCATTGTCGGCGTGGGTCGTCGGGCCGGCTATATCGACCAGCTCAACAAGCTCATGGAGCGGGCTATCCGTAAGCTCGATTATGAACAGGCCCTCCTCATCCGCGACCAGATACAGAAGCTAAAACATCAGGCGAGTTAGTAGGGTCTTGCACAGACCCGACTGGTGGAGTACTGTATAATCACTAACCAAGAAATATGCCAAATACAAAATCCGCAATCAAAGCACTCCGTCAGTCAGTGAAGCGTCGCGCGCGCAACCTTGCCAGCAAGAGGGCATACAAGGAAGTCGTTAAGGATTTCCGCAATGAGTTTACTGCGGGGTCTAAAATCGCCGGGAAGGAAGCGACCAAGATGCTTGCGATGGTCCAGAAGAAATTGGACAAAGCAGCAAAATCCGGCGTCATCAAAAAGAACAAAGCCTCGCGCCTGAAGAGTCGCGCCGCTAAGTTGCTCGCAAAATCCTCGAAGTAACCCCAGCGCCCCTCACGGGGCGCTGTGAGTTTTGGGCTCATTGAAACCATCTGAAAGTACGCTATGATAGCTCATATGCGCCCGCCGATGGTCGTCAAGAAAAGTCCCATCATCATTGTCCGCAATTTCGTCGCGCTTCAGTTTGCTTCTATCGGCGTGTATATCCTTGCTGCCACACTGGAGGACTACGGGGCAATTTGGGAAACGCTTCCTGTCGTGCATGTTGTTCCGTTTCCTCTGGCCCAGATGCTTTTCATATTTCTGACGGAAGCTATTCTTACGCTACTTATATTCCTTGCGTGGTATCGGCAAACAGTGCGCCTGACCAACGACCAACTTGTGTTCGATGAGGGGCTCCTGATGCGCGCCCATACGGTCGTGTCGTTAAGCCGCATCGCAACAACGACATTTCGGCAGAACATTCTTGGTCGCCTGACCCACTACGGCACACTCGATGTCCGAGATGGCCGCGGCGCGTTGCTACTCCATCTGGTCGGTCTGTCCGATCCACAGCAGTTTGTTGATGCGATGATGGAGCGTAAGGGGCTTCTCCGATCCGATGCCGAAGCGGAGCCGTCGGAGCTGATACGCGTCGATGAACACGAGCACCTGGAGCGTAAGAGTACATTCCGGTGGGACTTAAAAACAAATGCCGTTAATAAATCGCTTGAAAAGGCGACTATGAAGACTGTCGCCGCCTTTATGAATTCTAAAGGCGGTCATCTGCTTTTGGGAATAGGGGACCGCGGAGAGGCTATCGGGCTCGAGCATGACTACGCTACCCTGGCGCACCGCGATGCCGATGGTTTGCAGAATCATTTTTCTAATGTGTTATCAGCGATGCTGGGCCCTTCGTTGCGTCAGTATGTCCGACTGCAGTCATTCACACACGACGGCAAAGAGTGTATGCTCGTGGCGGTTACGGCAGCTGACCGCCCCGCCTATCTGCGCGACCAGGATCAAGAAGAGTTCTTCATCCGCACCGGCAACGGGACCACCTCATTGCGCATGTCGGAGGCAAATTCCTATATTGCGTCGCGGTTCAATGGTACCAATGGTAATCAATCACACTCATGAGTATCGTAAAAAGTGCCATCGTCGGTACCATCCTGCTCGCGGCCATCATCACCGCGGCGGTATGGGCCAGAAAACAACCGACTCCCACCCCTGAACCTTCCGTCACCGTATCACCGTCAGTGACCGCATCCGCAAGTGCGTCAGTCTCACCGGTATCAAACGAACGAAAAAATAACATGCACGAAATCACAATCACCACGAACTTCGGAGACATTGTATTCCAGACCTATGATGCCGATGCGCCCAAAACCGCTGATAACTTCATCTCGCTGGCGAGTAAAGGATTCTACAAAGATGTCATCTTCCATCGCGTCATTGAGGGGTTCATGATTCAGGGCGGCGACCCGACGGGTACTGGCTCCGGCGGGCCGGGGTATGCATTTGAAGATGAGTTGAGCCCGAATACCGAATCAGCCAAGCGGGGCTATGTACGCGGCACGGTCGCAATGGCGAACTCCGGGCCGAATACAAATGGCAGTCAGTTCTTCATTATCCATAAAGACTATCCGTTGGCACACAGCTATACCATTTTCGGTCATGTGGTGCGTGGTCAGGATGTTGTCGATAAGATTGCGATGACGAAGACCAGCGGTCCCCCGAATGACAAACCGCTCACGCCAGTTGTCATGAAGAAGGTGACGGTCACGAAACT
>CAYZRE010000023.1:0-6625 GCA_964479835.1 uncultured Candidatus Saccharibacteria bacterium
CAATATGAACTCACCCGCGCCCTTGAGCGCGCCCACATCCTCGAAGGTTTGAAGAAGGCGCTGGACCACATCGATGAGGTCATCAAGGTCATCAAGCAATCGCCGACGCGAGAAGAAGCGTTTGGGAACCTGATGAAGAAGTTCAAGCTTTCCGACCGCCAGGCCAATGCCATCCTTGAGATGCGCCTGCAGTCGTTGGCCGGATTGGAACGGAAAAAAGTGGAGGACGAGCTGAAAGAAAAACGGGACCTCATTGCGTTCTTGGAAGACCTGCTCAAATCACCGAAGAAGTTGCTCGCCGTTGTGAAGAAGGAATTCGTTGAGATGCGGGAAAAGTATGCCGATGAGCGCCGCACGCGCGTCGTGAAAGCCGCATTACGCGAAATTGGCGACGAGGAGCTGGTGCCGGAAGAAGACGCGCTATTCATGATTACGCTGGGCGGCTACATCAAACGCCTTCCGCCCGACGAGCTCCACGCGCAGAAACGGGGCGGCAAGGGTGTGGGTGGTATGGCCACGAAAGAGGAGGATGTGATCAACCACTTCTTTTTGGCGAACACGCACGACAATGTACTGTTCTTCACGGGTTCCGGCAAAGTATTTCAGATTCGCGGCTACGAGGTGCCCGAGGCAAGTCGTCAGAGCAAGGGCCGGGCTATTACTAAT
This sequence comes from uncultured Candidatus Saccharibacteria bacterium, assembly GCA_964479835.1. Classification (GTDB taxonomy): domain Bacteria; phylum Patescibacteriota; class Minisyncoccia; order 2-02-FULL-40-12; family GWA2-44-9; genus JAGOPO01. Next base: position 667 of record CAYZRE010000023.1, read on the forward strand.
TTCCTTCAGGTCACCGCACAGGATTCCATTACTGCCGTGGTGCCGCTGCCCAAAGAGAAAGAGCAGAAGAGGCAGTTTCTGTTTATGGCGACAACGAACGGTATTATCAAGAAAGTGCCGATGGATGCGTTTGCCAATGTGCGCCGCAGTGGCATTCTGGCGATCAATCTCAAGGGCGACGATAAGCTCGGCTGGGTGTTGTCTACCGCCGGCAATGACCAGATTATTATGACGACCGCGACCGGGTCTGCTATTCGATTTTCTGAGAAAGATGTGCGTCCGATGGGCCGCGCTGCCGCGGGCGTGTTGGGGATGCGACTCGAGGAAGGCGATAAGCTGGTAGGTGCGGACATCATTCACGAGAATACGGAGAAGGGACTCACTCTGATGGCCGTCATGGCCAACGGGTATGGCAAACGCACGGACTTAAAAGAATACAAAGTCCAACATCGCGGTGGTGTCGGCATTCTGACCGCCAACATTACGGCGAAAACCGGCCGGCTGGTCTCGGCGCATGTCACCAACGAAGAGAATGTAGAATTCGTTGCTGTTTCAAAAAAAGGACAGGTTATCCGCATTGCTATCAAAGAGGTTCCGCGGTTGGGACGGGCGACGATGGGGGTGCGGATTATGCGATTAGACGGCTCCGACGAGGTGGCGTCAGTTGTCCTCTTCTAAAATGTAGCGCTATGCAAAAGCTGGCACCGCAATCCTTGGTGCCGGCTTTTGCTTCGCTAGGACTGCTGATTTTGAGCACCCGCTTCGTTGCCGCTGCGCTCCTCGCTCACCGTACACTTCGTACGGCTCGCTGTGGTGCTCGCTCTGCGCCTTGCGGCCATCTCAAAATCAACAGTCCGGGGAGGAATGGGGAGGGAGATAAACGGCTCACCGAATGAGCCGTTTAATGCCCAATTTTCAGCTGTTTTCTGGGGCTTGCTATTTATACAAAAGCGTGCTATAATTGAATTGTTCGTTTAAAAGGAGACTGAATGACCAAGAAAGTGAATATCCGTTTTCGGAAACGCGAACTGACGGTCTACTTTGACACCATAGACGACGCACCGGAGCAGGAGATTTGCAATGTCTGTCAGGAGCAAATCTCAGCAGTAACGCTCATAGACTTCATCGTGATGGAGGGAAACAAAACCCTCCCGATCAAGCGAGGCACAACCGGCTACAAAGTTGTCAGGCTTCTGGAAAAGATCGAAAGTGAAGCCTACGATTTGTGCCATCAGTGCATGCTCGATCGCATCTATGAACTAACAAACAGCAAGGATTGCTCCAAATAAGGGGGCGGGAGAGCAGGCTACCTCTCCGAAATAAACTGGCACTTAATACTCTGGGGAAGCTCCAGGGGGCTCATTCGATGAGCCGTCACAATCTGGGTCAGGCAGGCAGCTGTCTGATCTTCATAACACCGCTCCATAGCGGTGTTTTAGTTTTGTGTATAAGGCGACACGGTAGTGTGGTAAAATGGACACATGGTGGAAATTATCTCCGCAGGTGCTTTTTTGGACGCACAGCGCGTTGTGGCGTCATTGGGTATTTCGGAAGGCCAACAGGTGGCCGATTTAGGATGCGGTTCCGGCTATTTCACCATGGAACTGGCCAAGGCGGTCGGGAAAAGTGGCGTGGTCAACGCAGTTGATGTCATGCAAGAGCCGCTGGAAGCAGTCCATGCGAAAATCGAAGCTGCCGGAATGAAGAATGTGCAAATGATCCGGGCAGATCTTGAAGTCCTCGGCGGTACAAAACTTGCTGACGGCAGTCAGGACTGGGTGCTTCTGAAGAATGTATTATTCCAGTCCCAGAAGAAGGAGGCGATTATCGCCGAAGCTGCGCGTGTGGCAAAGCTCGGCGGCAGGGTAGTCATCATAGAGTGGAAGAAGAGTGCCGGTGGCATCGGTCCGCCGGACGCTCTGCGGAGCGATGAAGCAACCATTCAACAGATGGCGCAGACAAGCGGGCTGCGTATGGAGCGGCCCATCAGCGCGGATGTTTCGCACTTCGGATTCGTTTTCATAAAATAAAGTCGATGAACATTTCTGCGATTCTCACCGATTCACGCAAGCTCACCTATATTATGGGAGGCGCCATCGGGCTGATGGTGCTGATTGCGTTCGTGTTCATCCTGCGCAACTCTTTTTCAACGGGGACCACGGCGAGTGCGACGATTGAGGTGTGGGGCGTATTCGATGATACCCTCGCATTTAATGATTCAATTAAGGCGTTTGAGAAGGTGAACAAGAGCATCAAGGTCAACTACAAGATGTACAAGCCGCAGGATTATGAAAAAGCGGTTCTCGATGCACTTGCTGCGGGACAAGGTCCCGATGTGTGGATGATACATAATTCGTGGCTCCCCGAGCACATCAACAAGATTCAGCCGATGCCTGCCAGTAGTGGGGGCTCAAAGGTACCTCTGATGACCGTTCGGCAGTTCAACGAAGCTTTCGTCGACGTGGCCGCCATGGACCTTATTAATGGCGGCAAGATATACGGGTTACCGTTGTATGTGGACACGCTGGCATTGTATTACAACAAAGACATGTTTGCGTCAGTCGGTATCGCACAGGCACCGAGAACCTGGACCGAGTTCATGGACGATGTGATAAAAATCACCACCTATGACGCCGGCCGCAACATCACGCGCTCCGGTGCTGCCATGGGAACGGCGCGCAACATTAATCGCGCAACGGATATTCTCATGATGCTGATGCTACAATCCGGCGTGCAGATGACCGACGCTGATAATGTCCAGGCGACATTTTCTCGGTCAGTTGACGGACAGAATGTAGGAGAGCGAACTCTTGAGTTTTATACTGATTTTGCCAACAAGGGGCGTGGCTTGGGTGACAACGGCAAGGAGGTTTATACCTGGGACGATTCTATGCATTACTCCACAGATGCGTTTGTCGCGGGGGAGACCGCGATGATGATTAACTATTCGCATCAGATTCCCATGTTGCGTGCCGCGGCAGCCCGTCTGAACTGGGCTATCGCTCCGGTACCGCAGGCCAGTACCGTGGATTCGCGCACCTATGCAAACTACTGGCCGCTGGTGGTATCGCTCAATACAAAAAACTCCGATGCGGCATGGCAGTTCGCCTATTATATGGCCGCCGGAGACGGTACCGTGCCGTACCTGAATGCCACCGCGCGTCCCACTGCACGGCGCAATCTGATTGACCAACAGAAAACAGACCCCGATTTGGGCGTGTTCGCCGAGCAGGCGCTCACGGCGCGCTCGTGGTTTCAGGTCGACAATGCCGCCATTGAGGCTATTTTTTCCGACATGATTGATGCGGTGAATCTGGGAGGTCAATCGTTCCAACAGGCGATACGCGCCGCCGAGGCCAGGGTGTCGGTGCTCATGACGAGCCGGTAGTCATTTTCTATGCGTCGCTTACTTCTGCCACTCATTATCGTCGGAGTCTTACTCGCTCCCGCAGTTGCTTCTGCGGTGGATTGGTTTCCCATTGTGCCGTGCGGTATTGGCGACGGGCCGGCCTGCACTACCTGTGACCTGTTCAAGACATTCAAGAATGTCATTGATTTTGTCCTTTACGGCATCACGGGGCCCATTGCTGCGTTCATGATTGTTTGGGCGGGCGGTATGATGCTGTTGGGAGGAGCCAAACCGGAACTCTACGGTCAGGGGACAAAGATGCTCACCAACACACTCATCGGCGTGAGTATCATTCTTCTTTCGTGGTTGGTCACCAACACGCTTATCAAGTCGCTGGCAGCGGGCAACGACTACGATGCGTGGTATGAGTTCAGTTGCCCGGCATTTTTGCAGCAGCCCGAGGCGGAGGCACTGCCCGCACCGGTGCCGGAGCAAGGAAGCCCCGAGAGGCCTGCCCCGGAGCTGGCGCTCGCGAGTGAGGCAGTCTGTGACCCGGCGAATCTTGCCGCAGCAAACAATGTTCCGTATCATGCCGTTTCGGAATATAGGGCTCCTCCGAATACGAATACGGCGCTCAATTCAGCCAGTCTCAACGCGCTCATCGCGTGCATAAATATTGACCCAATCATTCGGAATCTGTTTGACCCACAACAGCTTTTCACCTACGGGGTTACCCATCCACTGTGCAATCTGACGCATGGGAACAAAGTTTGTGGCTCGAAGTGTGATCATTCAGCAAACTCATGTCATTATGGCGGACAAACGGGAAACCAAGGGGCGATGGCCGTTGATTATAACTGGAACGGCAGACAAGTCACCTATCTGGTTGCAAATCGGACCATTGTCTATCCATCAAGCGCAGCGAGTAGCCTCTGTGCGACACCCGGGGTATGCCGTACGGTGACCGGAGAAACAGGTCTGTACCAAGAATTGGAACGGGTGATCGATAGGTACGGGTGCGCCTTCAAGTTACTCAATTTTGAACGAGATCATACGCACATCAGTACAGCAGACTGCAAAGGCGACGGCAATGTGATAGGTGGGCGCGTGCCACCCATCCCGTAGACGCGGCCTATCTGCGCGGTATACTATCAAGTATGACTTTCGTACAAGCATTCGAAATCGAAAATCCATTGGGCGTGAGCACGATACAGGACCTCTTTAATACATTGAGTAGCCGTATTCTTGAAATCGTCATTCCCATCGCGGTGCTCATGTATGTTTGGGCGGGGGTGAACATGCTCATCGCGGCGGGGCGACAGGACTACATTACCCGCGCAAAAACGATATTCAAATACACAACCTACGGACTAGTAATTATCTTCATCGGTGGCGGGTTCGTGAGTCTTATCCGGAGCATTCTCAATGCGGGTCAATAAATCATACCTATGGGAGATACCGGTGAAATAACATACGACGGCGTAGTGGCAAGTCTGAACTATGTGGTCGGTAATGCGTTATTGCTGGGCGGATTTATCGCTGTGGGGGCAATCGTTTATTACGGCTTTCTGATGACGATGTCCAAGGGAGAGCCGACGAAGTTCAACGCGGCAAAGGGGATGCTTATCAAGGCGTGTATCGGTGCGGCGATTATCTTCGGGGTGTATACTATTATTGCCACGGTCCAGGGGGCAGCCAATTCCATTGGCCAATAGACCTGTTTCTGATATGATTACTCGTATGAACATACGCACATCTCTGTCAGCCCTCGCGCTTGTCGCGGCTTATGCCTTCCCCGCGGTGGCACTGGCGGAGACTATTCCCGTCCCTATTGAAGGCAGAATCATCACCCTTCGGGCCGTTGTTTTCATGGTGCAGGACATCATGAATGCCGGTATCATTCTTGCAACTTTGGCGGTTGTCGCGATGATTGTGTACAGCGGATTCCAGATGGCGACTTCTCGTGGGGATGAGACAAAATATAAGAAAGGGAGAGAGACGCTTACCTATGCTATCTACGGTGGGCTGGTTGTCTTCGGTGTCGGACTTATCGTGAATACGATTGCAAATGTGGCATATGATCCGACAGATGTCTTTAATTAGAAAGGGGGTGGGAACATGAAGAAATTCCTAACATACTCAGCAGTTATCATGTTGTCGCTGGCAGCCGTTTCGCCGGCTCTTGGTGTCGGCCTGATTCTGCCGACGCCCCCGCCGAGTGGAGGACCGGTGCTTACCGGCTCCGGTATCGTGGCAAGCATCACGACAATCGTAAACTACCTCATTGTCATCGCCACGATCGTTGCCGTCGCATTCTTTATTTGGGGAGGCGTGGTATTTGCCACAAAGGGCCCTGCGGAGGGAAAGTTGATTCTGCGCAATGCAGCGGTCGGCTTACTCGCCATTTTAGCCGTCGGTCTCGTTGTTAACACGATTTCGGCGTTCATCGGTCGCGGTCTGAATGTCGGTTAGTCCGTCCCTAGCTAGGGAACGCACAGAACCCCGCTCCTGCGGGGTTCTGTGCTATGATGGCGCAGTCGCGCCCGTGGTGGAATTGGCAGACACGCCGCCCTTAGGAGGCGGTGCCGCAAGGCGTGGGGGTTCAAATCC
>CAYZRE010000024.1:0-6538 GCA_964479835.1 uncultured Candidatus Saccharibacteria bacterium
GGTTGACGCCACTCCAAGGCGAACTGACGCTGGGGAGATACCGGCGGGGAGGGAGCGCACAGTGCGGATCGGGACAAGGTGGATAGCGCTATGGTATAATGAAAAGGTATTAGTCTCATCAAATTTGTAATGAAGAGATTTATAAGTACTCTCGCTGTGCTGGCGGTGGTTGCAATGCCACTGACGACAATGGCTGCAACGCTGGCGTCGGGTCAGCAGTATTCACTGCCCGCGCAAAAGACGGTGGTGGGTAATTTGTATGTCGCGGCTGGCACTGCCACTGTTGGCGGGTCGGTGACGGGCGATGTATTGGCGGTTGGCGGGACGGTCTCACTGTCCGGCGCAGTAGACGGGGATGTGTTCGCAATCGGCGGCACACTGCAAGTGTTGGGACCGGTCCGAGGCGATGTACGCGTGGCAGGTGGCACGCTGTCAGTCAACGACCGCGTCGGCGGGGACCTCGTGGTTGCCGGCGGTACCGTGCATGTCTTGTCCGACGCTGTCATTCAGGGCGACCTCATCGTTGCCGCAGGGCAAGTTGTTGTAGATGGTTGGGTGATGGGTTCTGTGCGCATGGTCGGCGGAATGCTCACCATCAACGGCAATGTGTATGGTGATGTTCGCGCTCGCGCAGACCAGCAAGTGACCTTAGGGAGTTCCTCAAAGATTCGTGGCAATCTCGATTACCGCTCGTCCAAGGCCGCGCAGATGGATACAGGCGCGTTCGTGGGAGGTAAAGTCACCTATACTGCTGTCAATCATGCACGACTTGATCAGCGCACACCGCAACGCGTCATGTGGGCACTCGTTGCACTCATGACCGGCATGGAACTACTTGCGGCACTTGGTCTGACCGCGCTGTTGATGTGGCGCTGGCGGCGTCCATCGCTTGAGATACTTGCGCAAGCCCGGGACACCTTTTTGCCCTCTCTGGGTCGTGGTGTTGTCTATGCCCTTCTGGTACCCATCGGGGCGGTGTTGTTGTTGGTGAGCTTCGTCGGCTCGTTGCCGGGCGCGTTGCTCCTGATGGTGTATATCGCGATGTTCATACTCACTAAAGCGCTCGCGGGCATGTTGCTGGGCTCGTGGCTCGTCATGGTAATGAAAAAGCGCCAGGTGATGCATTTGACCTGGGCCTCCGCGCTGGGTGGCGTTGTTGTTCTGAGAATCTTCTCGCTGATTCCGATAGTCGGGTGGCTCGTCAGTATTGTGACGACGCTCGCGGTGTTCGGTGTCATTGCGCATCGCATCCAACTGCGGCTGACTTCGCGGTAGGAGCCATTTTCCGGCGTCCGCCGAGATTGACTTTTCTGTTTTTTCGTGCTATACTTGATATAGGTCATTTACTTTGAGCCGCGTAAGCGGCAGAAAGGACGCGCCATGCGCGACCGAATCGTAGTGTTGCTCTGTGCATTGAGCCTTCTCTCGGCGTGCGGTGGCGGGCCCACGGGTCCCAGTCCGGTGCCCAGTCCCACAACGGGCCAGGTCACGCTCTCCATCGTAGCGGTCGAGACGGGTGCTCCTCTCTCCGCGACCGTTCAGGTAGGGGGTGCTGAACCTCCGTCGGCTGTGGGCTCCAGTGTCACCTTTTCCCGGGTGGCCGTCGGTGCTCTCGTCGATGTCGTGGCGCCAAACTCTCTGCCTCACCAAACCAAGGTGCGCCGGCTCGGCAGTGAGACCATCTATCCCTGGCCCGTTCGGCCCGGGTTCGACGAACACTTCAGTCGGGAGCTCGTGTATCTCTGGAACCAGTCTATTGAGCTTCCGCTGATGCGACCCGAGGGCACCGTGTATGTAAAGCTTTCCCCTGAACTCGCCGGTAGCTCTGAAGTAAGAAGGGTATACGAGCAGGCGGCAAATGTTCTGACCGCTGCCACCGAAGGTCAAATCCCGTTCGTCGTGAGCGACAATCCACCGCAGGGAGCAATCGTTTTCGATATCCTCGTGGACACTTCGGTCGGGGGAGGACTTACCAACATCGTGAATCGTGGTGGCTCGATTGTCGGAGGGGACATCCGTTACCGAGATGCGCAGGCTGCGGCTTCGTATGTCGTTCTGCATGAGTTGGGGCACGCGTTTGGGCTTCATCACATTACGCAGTATGGGGTGATGTCTCAGAGTGTTCCTCCCGAGCTGGGAGACTTCACTTCCGCAGAGAAGTTGGGAATCCGTATGATGATGCTCCGGCGGCCGCTCAATCAGTGGCCTGACAACGACCGAGGATTTTCCGCCGCCACTGCCCAGAGCAGGACCGAAACACGTACCGTTCATTGTTCGTTCTAGCTCCACTCCCAACCTGTGGCCCAGGTTGGGAGTTTTTCTTTATGTGTTGATAAGTTCTCAAAACAGATTTCATCGAGTCTAGTATAATGAGTTCATGCATAAGAGAGTGCTTATTGTGGTTCCCATTGCGGTTATGTTGCTGGGAGGATACGGCCTTTATTATTATTCAGATTCCCGTATGCCCTTGGGTAACGAAACCAACGATACGGATGAACCGGGTGCCTATAATGAGGCGCGGGATGTTGTCGCTCATCGAGAACGCATCCCTCTAGATGCTACCATCGACCTCTTTATTTTAGGGCAAACTCGGGATGTCCTGGACGGGAGGAGCTCCCAGCGCGACGGTTGGCTTGCCTCTCAAATTACATTCACGACGACGACTCCTCGGTCGCAATTATTTGAACAGTACCAAGAATTGTTCGCAAGTATGGGGTGGCAAATCGACAATAGCACCGACGATACTACCGCTAGCTCCTTTAGCATTCGTCGGTATGTTGAGAGTGCGACGGTGATAATCGAAACCCGCGACAATCAGAGTCTTGTCCGTATTAATCTCATGCAACGCGTGGCTGTTCGACCACCCCCACGACCACTCCCACTATGATGAGTCGCTTGAAATTCTTATTTTGGAGAAAAGAATGGTTAGTTGTAGGCGCTATTGTAGTGGCGTTGTTTGGCCTGCGTGTTTCTACGACTCAAGCTCTTGATCCTGGTGGATGTTCTCCGGATCCATGCCCGCCGAGTCCAAGCATCGGCACCATGACTGAAACCATAAGCCCCCTCATGGTCCGTGTAGATTTTCGTCTGGAAAATGGTACCAATCCCGTAGAATTCCGTCTATACTGTAATAATGGCTATAATTCCTACTGGACAGGGTGGTACAACACTCCCGAGAATACATGGGATCTCTGTTCTTATGATGTGGCAGGCACGTATTCCATTACGGTTTCCATAAGGGATAGCGATGGCCGTGTTGGCAATAAGACACACAACGGTATAGTTGTACCACCAGGTGGACAGCCGGCTTGTGTTCCTAATGCTTATCAGTGCGGGAACTGTTTGGACGATGATGGTGATGGAACAAGGGATTTTGCTTTTCCTAATGGTGGTGCCCCGCTGGATCTCGGATGCAATGCCGCTAATGATGACTGGGAGGGCCCGACGACCCCTTATTTCGGTGTCATTGTAACTTCGAATGTTGACCCCGCGGGCCCTCAAGCCGACTGGATGACATCGGCCAACGCCGGACCATGCTACAAGAGCCAAGGATCGCCACTCTGTGGTGGTGGTTTCTCATATCTCGCCGGACCTTACGGTAACCCACCCAAGTGGGACTGGAAAACAATAGCAGATATTAACAGTCAGGGGAGTGTTACGACTGCACCAATTAACATCCCCGCCGGGTGGACATATGAGACCATCCAGCCATGGCATAATAACACCCAGAACTATAGCGGCCGTTCTTCCGATAGTCCTTTGCTGTGGGAATTTTCGTACAATACTGGGTCACCCACTCCGCCACCTCCACCACCGGTGACAACCCTCAACAGCGTCACCATCAGCTCTCCCATTGTCAAAGCCGACAATACTACCCAATACAATATCGTCGTCACTTCTACAGATACGGCGGGGGGTACGGCAATCTCGAGCCAATACGCTCTCATCAACTACCAAGGGGAGAACGCCGGTGCCTATCGCGGGTATCTGACGATGTATTATCCGGGAGCAAGCAACCCTTGGCCGGGAGCAAAAAACCCGATTGGCTGTACCGGTGGCGGTTGGGCTGGTATTCAACAGCCTAATTATGGACCTACATATATCTATCAACTCGTTGCATGTACGGTATCAACGGTGGGGAATGTCCGTGCCACGACATTCACCGTCAAATTTGACACCAGCTTTACCACTCCGACCATCGATAACGACATTTCCGGCTATACCATTGGGAGTAGCGGAGCCGTCGGGTGGACTAACTTCCAGACGAATTTTGAGCTTGCAAACATAGCCCCCACTACTTCAAGCGTGAAACTCGATGAACCTAACTATTGCGCTGCCGGTCCCGGCGGAACCGTTAGCTGGACATTTACGGATCCGAATTAGTTATGGAGAAGCTATCAATATGTCTAAAAACTTTAAAATCAAAATCAAGAAATTAAAATCATTTTTGTCCGATGCGGCCGTAGTTTTCGTTGTTGCCGTCATTTTTTTGCTGGGCGGAGCAAACACAGCATCAGCTGCGCCCGCCGTGTTTGGCCTCACCATAAGCTCCCCATCTGTATTAGCCAATAATACTACCCAATACAATATCGTCGTCCGCGCCTCGAATAATGCTGGAACCGCCAATATTGACGAGATATACGCCATCATAAACTATCAAGGCGCGAATGCCGGTGCCTACCGGGGTTATCTGGGCATGTCTTACGACTCTAATCTAGGGGCGGGAGGAAAAGACAACCGTGCCTGTACGGGAGGCGGTTGGGCCTGGCTTTCTTCGGGCTTTGGTGGTACATATCTTCGCCTTGATGCTTGTAATGTGTACTTTGACTCGCCGACTTCCAGCTATACGACATTCACCGTTCGCTTTGACCCCTCTTTTACTACCCCGACTACGAATAATGACATTTCCGGCTATGTTTGTGGGGCAAGTACTTGCGCAGGCTGGACCAATTTTGAAACGAATTTTAGTCTCACTCCACCTACCCCGACTCCTACCCCGACTCCTACTCCTACTCCTACTCCTACTCCTACTCCTACTCCTACTCCGACTCCGACTTCTACCCCGATCCCGGGTTATCAATCAGCATTTCAGGTGCAGGTAGATGATGATCCTTTGTTTGGCAGTCCCAACTTTGATAGCGGGAAAGTCGGGGGGATTCAGGGGAATACAACCTCATACACAGTATCAAGCGGTCTGACCTGGAATACCACCTATCGCGTTCGTGTCAAAACATGGGATGACAGGGATCTAGAATCGGCTTGGACGAATCAAACACTGTGTACCGGTCCCGGCTGTATCGGCGGCACTTCCTGGAGCACGCCGGCGCATGCGTATCCCGACAACACGGAGACCTTTGGCGTGACTCCTCCAAAGCCGATTATGGGCACGCCGGTGCAATTTGATGATGGCTCTACCCAGTGCCTTATCGCGACGGGTGTTCCCATTCCGTGCGCCTACCTTTGGAACTTTGGAGATGGTGCGACTTCTACCGAGCAAAACCCATTGCATACCTACGGCTCCAACGGTGCTTTCGATGTCAATCTTCGGGCAACTGACGACAACGGCTACTCTTGCAACACTACGAAGCCGTTGAATATCCAGAAACCCGTTCCGTTCTGGAGGGAAGTGCTTCCGTGGTAGGTTGCAGACTCGTGAGCGTGGGGGTATACTCAATGCAATGGCAACGGTAAAACAGATGTCCCGTGAGGTGCGGCCGGCGCGTGCCTATCCGACGCCCAAGCGCATGCCCGCGAGGTTAAGTTCGGAGGTTGCCAAGTTCCGTGGTCACAACATACGGAAGCCAAAGTCGCGGTAGAAGCCATTCGCTGTACTAATATTATATTTTACCCGTATGATGCATGGATTCATGGGCAGATGCTACCGGTGGTGTCACAATAAGTCGCTCGGCCAGCTCTTATTGCGTTTGGCATTGGGCGGGTTCTTCATTGCCCACGGCGTTTCGAAGTTTATCAACATGACAGATATGATTGCGGTGTTTGGGCAGTGGGGCCTCCCGTCGTACTGGGTATATGTGGTTACCTTCTCCGAGTTGATAGCCGGACTCGCGTTTGTACTGGGCGCGTTCGTGTGGTTCGGTGCATCACTCGTCCTCGTAGAAATGGCGGTTGCCGTTTACATGGTAATCATGCCGAACACAGCAGGTCAGGATTTCCTGCCACGCTACATCTTCGGATGGGGGCAGAATCTTATCTACGCGATGGCCGCGGTCTCACTGGCATTCACCGGTTCTGGCAAGTGGTCGCTGACCGCGATGTGGATGAAGCGCCGGGGTGCCAACTGCAAAGACTGTAAGGCAGATCATGGGATGATGGCCCAATGCAAAGACTGCGACACGGAGCACACCAAGCACTCCATGATGTCCCCGTCGCAACCTCAGCAATAATACAAGCTTTTTGTACAACGGCTCCGCCTCTGCGGAGCCGTTTGCGTTTCTACCCCTGCCGTTCCCGATAGCTCCCCGCCCGCCTGGGCATACGCCCGGTCCCGGTGCGTAACGTCGCCATCGCTGTTCGCTCG
>CAYZRE010000025.1:0-4964 GCA_964479835.1 uncultured Candidatus Saccharibacteria bacterium
TTCTCGACTGCTGCCACCCGTAGGTGTACGAACCGTATCTCAGTTTCGTCGTTGAAGGTCGTGCTCTCACACCTCCTACCCGTCATAGCCTTGGTGGGCCATTACCCCGCCAACAAGCTGATAGGATCTAGGCCGCTTCCGATGCGACTTGCGTCTTTACCCTTGCGGGACTATCGGGAATTAGCGGATCTTTCGACCCGTTGTGCCCAACATCGGAGTACGTACCAAGATGTTACTAACTCGTTCGCCACTAAGCATCCAACGTCTGCCAGCTTGATGTAATCGCACTAACATTCAAAGGTTGCTTCGTTCGACTTGCATGCCTTATCCACGCCGCCAGCATTCATCCTGAGCCAGAATCAAACTCTCTTAAAAAGAGAACCTTTCGGTCCTCCGACTGAAGACTAATTGACTGTGTAAGATTGGAAATGATCTTGGCTCGTGATATGAGGGCTAGATATGGCCCTTTCAATAACACAACCCCGTTTAGCTCCGTGCCAGGAGGCAAACGGGGTCGTACTACATGGTATGGATTGATGTATCCCTCCAGAGCGTCCGTAGACACCCTATCTCAGGGGTAATGGGCATTATACATGAAGCAAAAAGAGCGTCAACCCCTGCGCCCATAAAAAAGAGGCCTACTTAGGCCTCCGGAAACAGTGACGGAAAAAGGTTCTTGAGTACTACCCGATACCATGGCTCCCGGGAGACGATTTCGTCGGTAATCCGATCGCACTGAACCATCGCCTCTTCGTGACTGATCAAGCCCGAAGCCTCCAGATTTGACACTTCCTGCAACGACAGAACATCCCCGTCAAAATCCCACATATCACACTCCTCAACCTACACCTGACTGGGTGAACTCTTGCGAAGATGAAGTGAACCGTCTGCCAGCATGTGCGCGAATCCGTCGCGCAACAGCGCATACTCGCCCACCGTGACCGACATCACGAAGCAACCCGGCGGTACTTTGTCGCCCTTCGTGGAACTGGGATAATCGTGGCAGTACGCGCCTTCCCCATTCAAAAGAACCTTCGTGAACTCTTTTCTGTCCTCAATCTTCGGTGTCGGCATGTGTCCTCCCCTGTTTCTATTTACGCGTTTTCCGCCACTTGTCAATTTCTGCGTGGTTTCCCGAAAGCAGCACCTTTGGCACGCGCAGGTTCTTTTTGCCCAACGAAAAAACTTCCGGTTTCGTGTATTGAGCGTGGTCGTCTTTCGAAGCCGAGTCGGCATCGTGCATGAATCCGGGGATAAGGCGCGCAACAGCTTCAATGGCAAGCATCGCCGCCACCTCGCCGCCGTTGAGCACATACGGACCGACAGAAACCACCTCGTCGGCGATGTAGTCGGCCACGCGCTCATCAACTCCCTCGTAGCGGCCGCAAATGAAAATCAACTGGTCGAACTTTACCCAGCGTCGCACCATCGCTTGGTCCATCTGCTTCCCACGCGGCGAAAACAAAATAACCCGCGTCTTGGAGGTTGAACCTCCTTTTCTGCGGAGGTTCAACCTCCGCAACGACTCCACCGCTTTGGTAATCGGCTCAACTTTCATCACCAACCCCGGACCGCCGCCGTATGGTTTTCCATCGACGGTCTGGTGTCGGTCGCTGGTCCAATCGCGGAGATAATGTGTTTTTATAGAAATAAGTTTCTTTGCCTGTGCTTTAGACAGCAAAGACTCCGACACGAAGCCGGAAAAGATATTCGGGAAAATAGTTATGATATCGAATTTCATCTTAAAGAATGGGCCCGCCGAATCGTTGGCGGGCCACGGCACTACTCCTGACTCGTTGGCCGGAAACGAATGACGAGGCCACCGAATTCCGGCTCAACCTCGAGCACTGGTCTTACAATCCTCAATCCCCTGGATTCCTTGAACAGGCGCATCGCGCGAGCGATGGTATCCGCAGAAGTCGTCCCTACCACCGCCACATAGCCATGATAGCTCCTTTGTCCAAACTCCTCCTCCATCTGTTTCACCAGATGCTTGGCCAGGTTGGTCTCGTGATCTGCGCGCAACCTAGCCCGCTCGCCTTCTTCAACGAACATACGCACCTCCCTCTATATATTATAGCACCATTTTCCGAAAAAACAAGGCCCGCCGAAGCGGGCTTTGTTTTGCTCATATCTTTGGTATTGCTTACTGTAAGTCGCCGAGGATGTCTTCGACATCTCGTGATGAACCTTCCTTTGAGCCTAGCAGCCCCGATGCCATCCGTCCCCCTTCGGGCTCTTCGATACGCAGATTCACACGTGCGTTGTTGCGCATGCCGACGATGCGGGCAAGAATGCGGATTGCTTTTGCAGTCGTGCCCGAGCGGCCGATAAGCAGTCCCATGTCTTTGGGGTCAACTTTTACCGACAACAGCACTCCCAACTCGTCCACAGAGCGCGTCACAATGACGGCTTCAGGATTATTGACGATACTTTTGATGACGAACTCTACGAATTGCCTGTCATGATCTTCTGTCATAGGTGGTGAAGCAGTTAGGCGGTACGAGGACCACTATACCATGAGGCTACTGAAGAACAAGGTTGAGTAGTTTTCCGGGAATAAAGATGATTTTACGAACGGTAGCGCCTTCCAGATAGCGTGCAATCTTTTCTGATTTGCGCGCGGCAAATACTGCGTCGTCCTCGCGGATATCCGTGGGTACGATGATAACATCGCGCACCTTGCCGTTGATTTGCACCGGCATCTGTACGGTATCCTGTACCAGCAATGCAGCATTGTAATCGGGCCAACTCTGCAGATGAACGGACTTTTTCTTTTTGAGAACAGTCATCCATAACTCCTCGGCCAAGTGCGGCGCAAGCGGTGCCAACAGAAGCAGGAAGTGTTCACGCTGTTTGGCAGTCAGTGTGGTTCCCGCGCCTTCAATAGTGTTGATTAATTTCATCAGCTCGCTCACACAGGTGTTCAAAGCCAATGCTTCCAAGTCAGCTCCAATGTTCTTGGTCGCCAAGTGTAGTGCGCGTTCTGTATTGTCGTCGGCCGCGGCGGATGGCTTCTGTGTAAATAAGCGATGCACCCGTGACAAAAACCGGTACACGCCATTGATGCCTTTTGAATCCCACGGGCCGCCCTGTTCGTACGGAGCCATGAACGCAAGATACATGCGAACCGTATCGGCACCGTACTGCACCACTTCTTTATCAGGATCTACAACATTGCCACGAGATTTCGACATTTTCTGTCCGTCGGAGCTAAGAATGATGCCGCGGTTGCGGCGGGCGGTAAATGGTTCGCTAAACGACAGGTACCCCAAATCGTGCAGTGCCTTGGCGAAGAAGCGCGAATAGAGCAAATGCATCGTATTGTGTTCGGCCCCGCCGAGGTACATGGACACGGGGAGCCATGCGGCAATCTTTTTTGGGTCCGCGAATTTCTTTTTGTTATTCGGATCGGTGTAGCGCAAATAGTACCAGCTGGAATCCACAAAGGTGTCCATCGTGTCGGTCTCGCGTTGCGCGGGTCCGCTACACTTCGGACATTTTACATTGAGCCACTTGGTTGCTTTGGCCAGCGGGCTACGCCCGTCGTCGGCCGGTTTGAAATCTTTCAGAGGCGGCAACTTAACCGGCAATTGATCGTCGGGTACGGCAACATGCCCGCATGAGGCACAATAAACGATAGGAATCGGCACACCCCAGTAGCGCTGGCGCGACAGCACCCAGTCGCGCAGTTTGAAGGTCGTCTTCGCTCCGCCCGTGCCAAGGTCGTGGAGTTTGCGTGCAATAGCAGCTGCCGCCTCTGCGCTCGACTTGCCATTGTACGGCCCGGAATTGACCAGGGTCCCGGCGTCTTCATATGCCGATGCCATATCATAAAAACTGCCGTCAGAAGGTCGGATGACTTGTTTGACAGCAAGTCCGAACTTTTTTGCGAATGCGAAATCACGGCCATCATGCGCCGGCACCGCCATGATTGCACCCGTTCCGTATGAACCCAGCACATAATCTGCAACCCACACCGGCAACATCTCGCCCGTGAGCGGATGTAGCGCGTGGACGCCCGTGGCAACGCCGGTTTTGTCGTGTCCGCTTTCCATACGCTCAAGTTCACGACGACCCAGCGCGCGAGATACATAATTTTTAACTTCCGCTGATGCCTGCCATCCGGCCTCGGTCCACGCTTTGGCAAGTTCCGGCGAGATAACAAGGAACGTCGCACCGAAAAGCGTGTCGGCCCGCGTCGTGAATGTTTCTACCGTATAAGTGTCATCAGTCTGGCCGGGCATCCGCAGACTCCAGGTGATGTTCGCACCATTGGAGCGCCCAATCCAGTGCTGCTGCGCCACGCGCGTGGCGTGAGGCCAATCCAGCCCTTCAATGTCGTCCACGAGCTCATTGGCGTACGCGGTCGTACGCATCATCCACTGTTCGAGCGACCGTTGTTGTACCAGCGTGGCGCACCGCTCGCAGTGACCGTCGATGACCTGCTCGTTGGCCAACACCGTTTTATCTTTGGGACACCAGTTCACCGAAGTCTTCGCGCGGTACGCTAGTTTCTTTTCGAACATGCGCAAAAACATCCATTGGGTCCAACGGTAGTAGGCAGGGTCAATAGTGCTCACCACACGCGAGAAATCGAACATGGTACCCATACTGACCAACTGCTTGGTCATGAACGCAATGTTGCCCTTCGTCCATTTCTCGGGATGAATGTCGTGCGCAATGGCCGCGTTCTCGGCGGGAAGCCCGAACGCATCAAACCCGATGGGGTACATCACATTGAACCCGCGCATGCGCCAGTAACGCGCGTACATGTCGGGTAATGCGAATGCATACCAGTGGCCTATGTGGAGATTTCCCGACGGATACGGGAATTCCACCAAAATCATCCGGTTGAGTTTGCCGGCGACCCGGTCCTTGGTGAAGGACAGTTTTTTCGTAGCCCAATACTTCTGCCACTTCTTCTCAATCTTCGCCGGGGAGTATCGCGCCATACTGGCCTA
>CAYZRE010000026.1:0-4897 GCA_964479835.1 uncultured Candidatus Saccharibacteria bacterium
GAGAAACTGAATTTCTTCATCAGGTTGCCGAATGCCTCCTCGCGGGTCGGCGACTGCTTGATGACCTTAATAACCTCGTCGATATGGTCCAGCGCTTTCTTCAGGCCTTCAAGAATGTGGGCGCGGTCTTTGGCCTTGGCCAGCTCGAACATACTGCGGCGACGCACCACCACCTGTCGATGCTCGATAAATTTCTCCAGAATAGTCTTGAGGCTCATCGTCTGTGGCTGGATGCCGTCAGAGAGCGCAAGCATGTTGAAGTGGAATGTTTTTTGCAGTTCCGTCCACTTATACAGCGAGTTGAGTACTTTCTTGGGGAAGGAGTCCTGTTTCAGTTCGATGACAATTCGCATGCCATGGCGATCAGATTCATCGCGGATATCGCGGATGCCCTCGAGCTTCTTTTCTTTGACCAAATCGGCAACTTTGATGATGAGTTCTGATTTGTTCACCTGGTACGGAATCTCAGTGATGATAATCTGTTGACCTCGCTTGCCCTCTGAAATCTCCGCGGTACCGCGCGAAATCACCGGACCGCGGCCCGTCGCATACGCAGTGAGGATGTCTTTTTCATTATAGATAGCACCACCGGTCGGAAAATCAGGACCCTTGATGAATTCCGCAAGGTCTTTGATGTCTGCGTCCGGATGTTCGATAAGGTGCGCGAGACCGTCGAGCACCTCGCCCAGATTGTGCGGCGGAATATTGGTGGCCATACCCACGGCGATACCCATTGAGCCGTTGATGAGCAGGTTCGGCACCTTGGCTGGAAGTACCGAGGGTTCGCGGCGTGAACCGTCGTAGTTGGGACGGAAATCTACCGTGTCTTTTTCAATGTCGCCCAGCATCTCGTCGCTGATGCGCGCAAGTCGGGCCTCCGTGTACCGCATAGCGGCGGCAGAGTCACCGTCGACGGAACCGAAGTTCCCCTGCCCCTGAATAAGCGGATACCGCAGTGAGAAATCCTGCGCCATACGAACCAGTGAATCATAAATCGCAGAGTCGCCGTGCGGGTGGTAACGGCCCATCACATCACCAACCGTGCTCGCTGACTTTTTGAGTTTTGCTCCCGCAGTGTTGCCCGATTCCCACATGCCCCACAAGATACGGCGGTGCACCGGCTTTAACCCGTCACGCACATCGGGAAGCGCGCGTGACACAATAACCGACATCGCGTATTCGAGGTATGATTTCTGAATTTCCGTCGTAATCTCACGCGTCGGGGACGCGTTCGGGACTGTCGGAGCGGCTATTTTTGAAGTGGTCTTTGCCATAAAAATGAAAAAATCCCCTACTTCGACAAGGGAAGCAGATGAACGCCGCCTTGAGTATCCCCTTGTTTCCCGCCTCTGTCAAAACCGGCATCGCGGTCAAAACCGAACAGTGAACCGATGCTCGCCGTGAGCGAACCGGCAATGCGGGAGAGCGCGGCCAAGGGCTTTGGCCGACTGGCGTCCTGCTGTGCAACAAAATCTGCGCGCTCTTGGGGGTCACTGTGTAGCGCCATGAACATATCGCGCTGAAGGGCTGTGATGCCAAAAAATCCCACGACCGTAAGCGCGGTGATGACTGCCAAACCGAAGAGCGCGTAGCGGACGGCGGGTTTCTGTTCGTGTATCTCGTGGATGAGCGACATAGCGTATCAGGATTCGAGCACGACCAATCGTGTCTGGTCGACCGGCAATAATTTCTTTGTAATGCGCAATTTGTCCATTTTTTCGATAGGCAGTCCGATTTCTTTGACAAATTTCTCCAACTTGTCGGCTTTGTAGGAAGCGCCGGTGACGGCAAACTGCACCGGAATGATAATCTTCGGCTCGATTTGGGTCGCAATCTCCGCAGCGACTTTTGCATCCAGGGCACTCTGCCCGCCGACGGGAATGATGAGAATATCAGGGTCGCCAATTTCCTCTAATTGTTCGTCAGTAAGCTTACCCTGGCCGGTTGCTCCCAGATGACATATAGAAAGTTCCTCGGAAACGACGCAGTAGATAGTGCACAATCCTAATTCGCGGCCCTGTTGACTGTCGGCCCACGACTGGATTCCCCGCACCGCGATGCCCTTGCGCTCATACTCCCCGGGCCCGCTCACCACAAATGCTTCGTCGTTAATGCGTTCCAGAACGGCACGCCCGGGCGCAAAAGCGCTCACCAAAACAAGGTCATCTTTGATGGTCGGGCCGCGCAGTCCGATTTCTTTCGGATCAAACGGGTCCATCAAGACGGTGCCTTCTTTTGCCTCGATTCTGACGCACCGATATCCGTACCAGGAGATGTTCATCCCCCGTATTATAGCAAAAAAGAATGGCATTTTCAACCCTTGCGCTTGGCTGTTTTATCCTGTATATTGTGCTCCAGTCTCAAGAGTCGCCAAAGCGCGATGGAGAGACGTTTTTCATTGTCATGACACAAGTACAAGTACTCCCCACGAAGTCGATGAAGGACCTTCTTGCAAAGGAGGAGTTTCAGTTGCCCCGCGCAGGACAAATACTGACCGGCCGCGTCGTCAGCGCCTCCAAATCAAATGTGATGTTGGATTTGGGTACCGCAGGTATCGGTATCGTATATCCCGGTCAGTTCTATGATAATCCTGACCGCATACGCGCCCTGAAGCCGGGCGAGGAAGTCGCCGCGGTGCTGTTGGAGCTTGAAAACGAAGACGGTTATCGTGAGCTTTCGCTCAAGGCCGCACAGCTGACCACCTCATGGCAGCGAATCAAGGAGCTCCGTGACAGTGGCGCGGTCATGACGACCATCATCAGCAACATCAACAAGGGCGGTCTTATTGTGCAGGTTGAAGGCGTGCAGGGATTTTTGCCGTTGTCTCAATTGTCCAGCGAACACTACCCGAAGGTTGAAGGCGGTGATACGACCAAAATCGTACAGGCCCTGCAGAAATTCAAGGGTCAGCCGTTTAAAGTTAAAATCCTCGACTACAACGAACAAGAAGGAAAGCTTATCGTCTCCGAGCGCGCCATTCAAGAAGAGGCTGCCAAGGGTGAGCTCGTAAAGCTTGCCGTCGGAGATGTTGTGGAAGGTACCATCACCGAGGTCACCGACTTCGGTGCATTCGTCCGTCTCTCGGAGAATCTTGACGGTCTCATCCACTCCAGTGAAATTGACTGGAAGTTCATCGAAGACCCCCGCCAGATACTGCATAGCGGTGACACCGTAAACGCAAAAATCATCTCACTGGATGGTGGCCGCGTGGCACTGTCATTGAAAGTTCTGCGCCTGGATCCGTGGCTGACCGTAGACGAACAGTTCAAGGTCGGGCAGAAAATAAAGGGGACCGTTATCAAAATTCGAAGCAATGGTGCGTTCGTCCAGCTCAACGACGATATTGTCGGCCTGTTGCCGACTGCCGAATTCGGAGGCCGACCGGCAACCGATGTGGTCACTGTCGGCTCGCAATACGACTGCGCTATCGTGAACATTGACGCAAAAGATCACAAGCTCATCCTCACGCTCGAGCAGAAGTAATAGTCACTGCGACAAAAATCAAAGACGCTCGGCTCTTCAGAGCCGAGCGTCGCGTCGTTCAGGCGCGGTGCTCCCGGGAAAGCCCAAACTGTATTCGAATGAGCCGGAAAATGTCCAGTGCGTCCAAGCAGTCGTGCACATTCAGACAAGGAATCTCGGGGTGTCTCCGCATGTGCTTCTGGACTCCCCGTTCACTGCTCTTGATCTGAAAGACGACCTCGGCCCCTTGAGCCATCGTCAGGCCGGCATCAATGCCTTGTCGATCTAGTGTGTCGTTCGGAGTCGAAACGAAGTAGCTGTCGATGTAACCCTCCTCCTTCAGCATCTTGAGAGCTCTCCCGACTTTCGCTTCGTTGCCCCTGCCTTTTGAGTACTTCGCTCTCCCCTGGTGATACGCGCGACGACGGCCTTGCACCCAAGCATACATCCTACGCGCACGCAGATGCCGCATGAACACCTCCCCGATGACGGTATTTCAAATGCTCATTTCAGTCAAATCTCCGCATATTTCTCCGCATATTGCCGAATGGCCGTTTCCGTGTTAGATTCCATGTCAGCCATGAGACCAATGATCCGTTCAATCGCCCTCGTATTCGCCATCCTTATCAGTGTGGCATTTTTGGCGTCAATGTTCGTCGACAGCGGACCGATACCCGCCCGCATCTCTATCAGTGAACTGGCCGGCAAGGTTAACGACCGCCAGGTGAGCAACATCACCGTGAGTGACGATGAGGTTTCGGCCACTGCAAAAGACGGGACGAAGTTCCTGTCGCAGAAAGAAACCGCAGTTTCCGTGTTCGAAACACTGACAAACGCCGGAGCCGATAAAGAAAAGCTCAAAGCCGTAAAAGTCGAAGTCAAAGACCCCTCAGGTGCTTCCGTGGTTCTTGCCGGTCTCATCCCCATTCTGCTCCCGTTCATCCTCGTGCTTGGCCTTTTCTGGTTTATGTACCGACAAGCTCGACAGGGCACAACGGCCGCATTCTCGTTCGGCAAATCGCGAGCCAAGCTTGCCGGCATGAACCCGTCAGACCGCAAGATTACCTTCCGCGATGTCGCCGGTCTCATTGAAGCAAAGGAAGAAGTATCCGAGGTCGTTGAGTTTCTCAAAGACCCCGAGAAGTTTCATCGGCTCGGTGCTCGCATCCCCCGAGGCATACTCCTAGTCGGAGCGCCCGGTACGGGAAAAACCCTCTTGGCGAAAGCGGTTGCCAATGAAGCCAAGGTCCCCTTCTTCTATGTGTCCGGTTCCGAGTTCGTAGAAATGTTCGTCGGCATCGGCGCAAACCGCGTACGCGATACCTTTGAGACAGCCAAGCGCGCCGCACCTGCTATCGTGTTCGTCGACGAAATCGACGCCGTCGGACGCCAGCGTGGCGCGGGTATCGGCGGAGGCAACGACGAGCGCGAACAG
>CAYZRE010000027.1:0-4789 GCA_964479835.1 uncultured Candidatus Saccharibacteria bacterium
TTAGGACAACGGGTTTTCAATCCGTTAACCGGGGTTCGACTCCCCGTAGCGCTACCATGAAGATCGTAGCAATTGAAACCTCGTGCGACGAGACGGCGGTTGCCGTCATCGAAGCCAACGGCGAGAACATCGCTGTCTTAAGCAATGTCGTCTCAAGTCAGATTGCCGTGCATGAGCAATTTGGCGGCGTTGTGCCGGCCCTTGCCGCGCGCGAACACGTAGCCAATATCGGCCATGTGTATGAAACGGCACTCAAAGAGGCCGGTATGAGCGACCCTGAACGCGATATCGACCTATTGGCGGTGACCCGCGGACCCGGACTGGGCCCCGCACTTCTGGTAGGCATCACCTTCGCGCGCACGCTTGCATGGCGGTACGATAAGCCGCTTGTCGGCACAGACCACATGGACGGCCACATACATAGCAATTGGCTACCGCCGATTGCTTCAGACACAAACTTCAAGTTCCAAGTTCCAAATTATCCGGCACTGAACCTCATTGTATCGGGCGGCCACACGGACTTGGTGCTCATGCGCGACCATGGCGACTACGCAATCATCGGCGAGACGCAAGACGACGCCGTTGGCGAAGCATTCGACAAAGTCGCACGCCTTCTGGATTTGCCCTATCCCGGTGGTCCGAAAATTTCCAAACTCGCTCTGCAGGGAAATC
This sequence comes from uncultured Candidatus Saccharibacteria bacterium, assembly GCA_964479835.1. Taxonomy (GTDB): domain Bacteria; phylum Patescibacteriota; class Minisyncoccia; order 2-02-FULL-40-12; family GWA2-44-9; genus JAGOPO01. The sequence continues at coordinate 673 of CAYZRE010000027.1, forward strand.
CCGATGCATACGCCCTCCCGCGTCCGATGCTGCACTCAGGTGATTATAATTTTTCCTACAGCGGCCTCAAGACTGCGGTCCTCTATTTAATACGGGATATCACCAACGGTAAACGTGAACTGACAGAAATTGAAAAGGCCAATATCGCCGCATCGTTTCAGGAAGCGGCCATCGATGTGTTGGTGCAAAAGACACGCCGCGCGGCAGTTGCCCATAACATTGGCACGGTCATGCTCTCCGGCGGCGTCAGCGCCAATGCCCTACTCCGCGAGCGACTGGTGGCCATGTGCACTGAAATCGGAGTCCGCTGTATTATTCCCGAGCTCGTGTACACCGGTGACAACGCCGCTATGATTGCCGCCGCCGCATACTTCATGTGGCGCACAAAAGGAAAGACGACCCTCACATGGGAGACCGTCTCGATGGACGCAAACCTCCGCTTGGGGCACAATATCTAGATGGCAGAACTTCCGAAAAATTACGACGCCGCCTCTACCGAGCCGCGCATCTATCAACGCTGGCTGGATAGTGGTTTTTTTAATCCGGATACCTGCATCGCCAAAGGCGTGACGCCAAAAGACGCCAAGCCGTTTACCATCATGATGCCGCCACCGAATGTCACCGGTGTTCTGCACATGGGTCATGCGATGATGCTAACGCTCGAGGATATCATGGTACGGTTTGCGCGCATGCGCGGTCGCCGTACGCTTTGGTTGCCGGGTACCGACCACGCCGCCATCGCGACCCAGTCAGTCGTTGAAAAAAGCATATATAAGAAAGAAAGTGTGTCGCGCCATGACCTGGGCCGTGAAGAATTGCTACGGCGCGTTGAACAGTTCGCCAGCGAGAGCCACGCCACCATCACCTCACAAATCAAAGTGATGGGTGCATCATGCGACTGGTCACGCGAAGCATTCACGCTCGACGAGCCTAGAAACCTCGCCGTGCGCACGATGTTTAAGAAGATGTACGACGATGGACTTATCTACCGCGGCAACCGCATCATCAATTGGGACCCTAAGGGCCAGACGACCATCTCTGACGATGAAATCTTGTACGAAGAGCGCGCAGCGAAGCTGTATACCTTCAGATATGCCACAGACTTCCCCATACCTATCGCCACAACCCGTCCCGAGACCAAAGTCGGCGATACCGGTGTGGCCGTCCATCCCGATGACGAGCGCTACTCCAAGTACATCGGCAAAGAATACGATGTAACCTTCTGCGGTATCCCATTGCACATCAAAGTCGTTGCGGATAAAGAAGTTGACCCCGTCTTTGGCACGGGAGCTGTCGGCGTTACTCCGGCCCACAGCATGATTGACTGGGAAATGGCCCAACGCCATGACTTACCCGTTAAACAGGTCATCAATGAATACGCGCGCATGAGCGTTGAAGCTGAACAGCTTAAGGACAAGAAAGTATTGGAGGCACGCGATATCGTCGTGGCGTGGCTCAAAGAAGAAGGGCTGTTGGAAAAAGAAGAGGACACCGTACAGAATGTGGCAACCGCGGAGCGCACCGGCGGTATCATTGAACCATTACCGAAACTGCAGTGGTTTATCAATGTGAACAAAGAAATACCCGGCCGCGGCAAAACGCTCAAGGATATCATGCGGGAACCGATAGCGGACGGCCGCATCAACATCGTTCCCGAGCATTTCGGCAAAACCTACTTCCACTGGATTGATAATCTCCGCGACTGGTGCATCAGCCGCCAAATCTGGTACGGCCATCGTATCCCCGTCTGGTACCGCGGTGATGAGGTTTTTTGCGATACTGTCGCTCCGCAGGGCGACGGCTGGGAACAAGACCCCGATACCCTGGATACCTGGTTCAGCTCGGGGTTGTGGACATTCTCAACCCTCGGCTGGCCTGAAGACACCGAAGATTTGCGCATCTATCATCCCACTGATGTCCTGGAGACGGGGTACGAAATTTTGTTCTTCTGGGTTGCCCGCATGGTTCTGATGACCGGCTACGCTCTGGACAACATTCCTTTTCGCACCGTCTATCTGCACGGTACTGTTCGCGACGCCCAGGGACGCAAGATGTCAAAATCTCTTGGCAACGGTATCGACCCCCTCGATGTCGCACAGAAGTTCGGTGCTGATGCCGGTCGCATGGCACTGGTCGTCGGAAATACCCCCGGAACAGACAGTCGCATCTCCGAAGACAAAATCCGCGCCTACAAATACTTCGCCAACAAACTGTGGAACATCACCCGCTTCATTCTGATGAGCGTTGATAGCAAAGACATCACGCATTGCGCTGCCACAAAGCCCGAAGCAAAGACGGACGCAGACCGCGATATTCTCGCCAAACTGGATGCGACAATCGCCAGCATCACGGACAACCTTGAACGCACAGTCATCCATGAAGCGGCACACCAGGCATATCAGTTTGCATGGCATGAGTTTGCGGATGTATATCTGGAGACATCGAAGAAACAGCTCTCCGACGAATCCCTTAAAGCAAACACCGGGCACATACTGGTTTGGTGTCTGGTGAACACTTTGAAACTTGCCCACCCTTTCGCACCGTTCGTGACCGAAGAGCTCTGGGGCAAACTGTTTGGGGAAAACGACACCTCCCTACTCATGGTTCAGCGGTGGCCATGATATACTGAAAGTCACATGGGCGCTCTGGGCATGTATATACTGCTCGTTTCCCTGGGTACACTGCCCAGCCTCATTTGGCTGGGCTATTGGTTACGCAAGGATTGTCACCCGGAACCGAAGGTTCTCATCGCCAAGGTATTGCTCTTCGGCATCATGCTCTCGCCGCTTGCCATCGTATTACAGTTGTTATTCGTACAGTTCGCCGCCCGTCTGTTGGGTATCGACACTGCCACACTGTCGGATGGTCCGGGGTTTTATCTCTGGGCGGCATTTGTTGAGGAAATCATAAAATACCTTGCGGTATACTTTGTCGTTTTGCGTTCTCCTGAATTCGACGAACCGGTTGACGCAATGATCTACATGCTCACCGCCGCCTTGGGCTTTGCGGCCATGGAAAATATCCTGGTCATCAACCGTGTTCTGGGCGATGGGCTATCCGCTACCATTGGCCTGTGGAGTTTGCGCTTCGCGGGTGCCACGCTCCTGCACGCGCTCTCGTCAGCGCTTCTGGGCTACTTCATCGCCCTCGCGTGGTACTACTTTGACCACCGCAGGGCACTCTTTGTCATTGGTTTATCCTTAGCGACGGTGTTCCACTGGGCATTCAATATGTTCATTTCCCAGATGCACCAATCGATCAGTCTGTTCTTCTCCACCATCCTGTTGATGGCTATGGCCTTTCTGGTATCGACCTTATTTGATAAGATAAAGGAACGAGACGGCCAGGTAACCCCGACGGTAGTTTAAACCTCCTATGCCTTACACACCCAACGACGAAGAACTCGACATCCAACTTGCAGCAACCCACAAAGAACCTCAAGAACAAACCGAGGGTTCTCTCACTGTTGATGTCTATCGCGACGAAGGCGACATCGTCATTCAGTCAACTATCGCAGGCGCAACATCCCCGGATATCGATATCAGCATCCTCAACGATATGGTCACCATCAAAGGTTCTCGCCAGCCCGAGGTTAAGGTGCGTTCCGGCAACTATTACTACCAAGAGCTCTACTGGGGCCCGTTCTCCCGCTCTATCATCCTTCCCGAAGAAGTTGATGCCGATGGCGCAAAGGCCAGTATGAAAAACGGCATCCTCACTATTCGTCTGCCGACGATGGAGAAGGCGAAGACAAAGAAGCTCAAGATCGAGCTGAAATAGATATGAACGAGTCGTCACCTGAAACCAAACTTCCCTCACCGGAACAACTTGCTCGAGCATTCGAAGAAGGAGTTCGCCTTGGTGCCAAATTGAAAGAGTCATCCCATGGCAGTGCCGTAGGAATATCACCCGAAGAAACAGGCGCGTTCCATCTTGGCCTTGAAAAGGGGCACGATATTTTTAATGAAAACCCCGATATTTCCGCGAGAAATTGGGCCGCAGGATATGCCGTCGGAACCTATAAACTAGGCCGAGAAAAAGGGAACTGATGTGCGCCCGGAGGGATTTGAACCCCCACGCCTTGCGGCACCGCCTCCTAAGGGCGGCGTGTCTGCCA
>CAYZRE010000028.1:0-3489 GCA_964479835.1 uncultured Candidatus Saccharibacteria bacterium
GAACTGGGCACGCCTGCCTCTTCAGGGCAGCGCTCTACCGATGAGCTAGCCCGGCATATACACTATTGTACTCCCTACTGGTGGGCGGTATAAGACTCGAACTTATAACCCTCTCAACGTCAATGAGATGCTCTACCAATTGAGCTAACCGCCCTTATTGTGTGCGGACGAGAGGACTCGAACCTCCATACCCTTGCGGGTGCTACCACCTCAAGGTAGTGCGTCTGCCAATTTCGCCACGTCCGCATTACTGTTACACAATTTGTATATACTACAGCATTTTGCCCCTCTTTTCAAGGGGCGGCACAGAAACAATCAGTCCCGCGATTGCGGGACTGATGCGGCATTACCCTGTTTTTTCTTCGGTAGCCGGTACTTCTGCGCCGGGCTTCTCGAGGGCCTTAAGGTGGGCCAGCTCGGAACGCGTCTTGCGGCGGATTTCTTTCGCCGTCTTCTCGCGGAGATAGTACATCTTGGAGCGGCGTGTGCGGCCGACCTTTACCACTTCAATCTTCTCGATACTGGGGAGGCGCAGGGGATAGACTTTTTCGACACCATAGCCGCCCGCAGTACGGCGGACCGTCATGGTGGCACCCGCCTCATTGCCATGCTTGCGGGCGATGACCAAACCCTCAAAAATCTGACTCTTACCCTTCTCGCCCTCTTTGAGCTTCTGGTGGACGCGGACGGTCATGCCGACCTTCAGGTCGCCAAAACGGCTGGCAGGGTTATGCTTTGCTGCGAATTCGTTGATGATTTGCTGGGACATGGGGAATGAATGCGTCTCGGGAGTACCGAATTTATGCAGAGGCTATTGTAGCGTATCGAGCACTTTTTGTAAAGTATCAGGGAGATCAGCTTCCAGTGACATCGCGGTACCTGACGGAAGGGTCAGCTCCAATTTCCAGGCGTGGAGAAACGGACGGTCCAGTCCCAAGGGAGATGATTTGCCTGCTGCGTAGAGCGGGTCGCCCACAATCGGACAGCCCAGCAGTTTCAGATGGGCACGGATTTGGTGGGTGCGCCCCGTGCGGGGTATGCACTCCAGAAGGGTATAGTCCTTGAATCGGCGGGAGGTTTTATAGTCGGTGACGGCGGAGCGTTCTACGAGGTCGCGGGTACCGTGAATGCGGGTGGTTGTCTTGCCACCCACGCGCGCGACCGGGGCATCAATCGTACCAAACGGCTCACGGGGTGAGCCGTTTACCAGGGCTAGATAGGTCTTTTTGACCCGGTGTTCTTGGAAAAGGTTCTTAAGGTATTCAAACGCCGACTGGGTTTTTGCCAAAAGGATGATGCCTGAAGTGTCGCGGTCTAGACGATGTACAATGCCCGGGCGCAGGGGGTCTTCGCCTACGCCCTGCATCTGTGGCCAGCGTTCTAGGGCAAGGTCGGCCAGCGTGGTCTGCGGGTCATTGACCGATGTCTTGTGCACCGTAAGACCTGGCGGCTTGTTGATGGCCACCAAATCAGCGTCTTCATAGATAACTTCTAACTGCATAGTGGGCGGTATAGGACTCACCTTTCGGTAAACGGCTCACCCGTGAGCCGTTTCCTTCAGGCTCCGGCCCTCGCGGTATCGGCTACTGCCGACACAGCGCTCCGGGCTTCGAGTCTATACCTTTCGATTACTGCTTGAAACCAACCCGCCACATGGCGGCTTGATTTCAAGTTGTGGGCGGTATAGGACTCGAACCTATAACCCTCGCAGTGTAAATGCGATGCTCTACCAATTGAGCTAACCGCCCGATCGTTTGCTGTTACATCAGCTTGCGGAACTTGTTGTAGACCAGCACCGCGCCGAGGAATGAAATTGCGAATCCGATGAAGATCACCATATGCGAAGGTGCAATCAGACCTTCGCCTTTTGCAAATCCGCTGAGGTGCCTATACGCATCCCAGACCAATCCTGCAGTTTCCAAAAACAGACCTCCAAAAAGTGTTTTCATGTGATTGTTATTAATACAATTTGTACTAACTCTTCAAGAAATACTGTTGCAACGCTTCATAATATCCGCCCTCTTCTTTCAACTTTTCATACGAACTACCGTCAACCCAATGAAATGCATCGTGTTCACTGCTCAATACAACTTCCCCGGATAGGTAGGTGCACTTGAACCCGACGATGTATGTCTCTTTCCCGGCATTTCGGTGTCCGTTCTGGGGGAAGGTGTAGTGCCAGGTATAAAACGGCCTTCCGACTTGAACCTCCAGACTCGTTTCTTCTCGAATTTCCCGGCGTAGGGCTTCTGTGAAGTCAATCTCGCCTTCCTGAATCTTTCCTCCCGGAAAATCTACACCGAGGAGGGGGTCGTGCAACACAAGAATTTTACCGTCTTTTTCGATGAACGCTTTTTGGCCGATGTATAGTCTTTTGTCGTTTTCCATGGTGTGGGGGAGCTAGGATTCGAACCTAGGACCACCAAGGTATAAGCTTGGCGCTCTAACCAGCTGAGCTACTCCCCCAAAGAACGGACTAAACCGCCTGCACCGGGACCGGCTTACCTATGAGCGCGTAAAACTCTGCCTGTTCAATGGTTTCCTTTTCTATCAGATGTGTGGCGACCTTCTTGAATGCGTCCATACTTGCCGTGATAACTTCTTTGGCGGTGTTCACCGCATGTTCCACAAGAGCGCGCACCTCGGCATCAATTGCCTGGGCGATGTGTTCGCTGTAGTTTCGGTCGTGCATCAGCTCGCGACCAAGGAAGATTGATTCGTGGGTCTCGCCGTACGACAGCGGGCCAAGTTTTTCGGACATGCCAAACTGCGTGACCATCTTACGGGCCAGATCGGTGGCGACCTTCAGGTCGTTTGCCGCTCCCGTGGTGAGCTCGTTGAACACGATTTGCTCTGCAGAGAACCCACTCAACAGCACGGCGAGGTCAGCTTCAAACTCACTCTTGGTTTTGAGGTATTTATCCTGACTGGGTAATTTTAAGGTGTATCCGCCGGCCCGACCGCGCGATATAATGCTGACCTTGTGGACGGGATCGCTGTGCACGAGCGCGGAAGCAACAATGGCATGTCCGGCTTCGTGGTACGCAGTAACTTCTTTCTCTTTCACACTCAAGATATGCGAACGACGTTCGGGGCCGAGCATGACTTTCTCGATGGACTCCAACAGGTTATCTTGCGAGATTTCATTCTGTTCTTTGCGCGCCGCGAGAATTGCGGCTTCGTTGACGAGGTTCGCGAGGTCCGCACCGTTAAATCCCGGTGTGCGCTCGGCGACCACGCGCATATTTACCTTATCGGAGAGCGGCTTTCCTGCGCTATGGATGGTGAGCACTTCGATGCGGTCATTGAGTGACGGTTCATCGAGGATGACGCGCCGGTCAAAACGGCCCGGGCGCAAAAGCGCGGGGTCGAGGACATCCGGACGATTTGTTGCCGCCATCACAATGACAGCGTCGTTCGTGTCGAAACCGTCCATCTCTACGAGTATCTGGTTGAGTGTCTGTTCGCGCTCGTCGTTGCCTCCGCCGA
>CAYZRE010000029.1:0-3163 GCA_964479835.1 uncultured Candidatus Saccharibacteria bacterium
ACAGGCGACGATGCTGCGCCTGACACCGGAAGACCGCCGCCGTCACATGTATATCGTCGGGCAGACCGGCACCGGGAAAACGGTGACCATGAACAGTATGATTGTGCAGGATATGCAGGCAGGTGAGGGTGTGACCGTGCTTGACCCGCATGGGTCACTGGCCGAGTGGGTCCTGGCCAATGTGCCCAAAAACCGTGTAGACGATGTCATCTATTTCAATCCCGCGGATGTGGACTTCCCCATGGGATTGAACATGTTGGAATATGACCCCTCGAGTCCGCAGGACAAAACACTCATCATCGACGAGATGTTTGAGATTATGGATAAGCTCTACAATCTGAAGGAAACGGGCGGGCCCATGTTTGAGCGGTTTTTCAAGAACGCCACCTTCCTGTTGTTAGACAATTACGAACGGCACATTCCGACCCTGTCGGATATGTCACGCGTGTTTGTCGACGAAGCATTCCGCAAAGACTTGCTGGAGCACGAACCGAACCAAATCGTCAAACAATTCTGGGAGCTGGAGGTCCCCAAGATGACCGGCGATCAATCGCTGGGAAACTTTACGGGATATGTGACCTCGAAAATCGACACCTTCACCAGTAACGATTTTCTGCGGCCCATTATCAACCAGCCACGGAGCATCATCAATTTCAAAGACATTATCGAGAACCGTAAGATACTCGTCGTGAACCTCGCAAAAGGGAAAATCGGTGACATCAATGCAAACCTGCTTGGCATGGTGATTGTCGGTAAGCTACGCCGTGCAGCCATGGCCCGGGACACGACACGCGAAAACCTACCGGACCATTTCCTCTACATGGATGAGTTCCACAATTTCACGACGCAGAGTATTTCGGTCATTCTTGCTGAAGCCCGTAAATATCGGTTGTGTCTGATTATGGCGCACCAGTTTATCAAACAATTAGACGAGAAAATCCGTGATTCCGTATTCGGCAATGTGGGGACGATGGCGGTATTCCGTATCAGCCCTGAAGATGCTGAAAATCCCCTGATGAAAACGAAATTTGAACCCGTCTTCACGCCCGGCGATCTTTCTAACATCGATAACCTCAACGCGTATGTAAGCATGCTGGTCAACGGGCAGGTGGGCCGTCCGACAAATATGCGGGCACTGACTGACATGGTATTCGACAAGGGCGACGCGAAGATGCGCGAAGCATTGATACAAATCAGCCGTTTGCGCAACAGCCGACCGAAGGCGGAAATCGAACAGGAAATCCAGCAGCGCTTCTCGGAGACGGCAGGAGCGTAGCGGATGTATAAACTATTATTTTTTACCGTATGCGAATTGTGAATACTCGGGATGTCCGTTCGGCGCTGATAACAGGATTGACGACGGGCATTATCGGATGGCGGGTGTTAGCGTATCTGGGCAGTATGCTACCGTTGGGAATCAGTCCCATTGTCTTAGTGTTCGTGGCGCCGGTTGCGTGGGTTGCGGGCGTACAGCTGGGGTACTTATTGGGGGTCATGTTCCGACCGTTCGTCCAGTTCGGTCGGTTTGTCGCAATCGGGTTTTCTAATGCCGCTGTGGACTTCGGAGTGCTGTATATCCTGATAGCTTCAACGGGTCTTGCCGCGGGACTTGCTTATGCCCTATTCAAAGCAATTTCATTTAGTGTCGCAACCGTGCACAGTTACTACTGGAACAAGAATTGGGCCTTCGATGCCGCATCGAGTGGGGGAGGCGGACGGGAAGTCGCATCGTTTTTGGCAGTGGCAGTCGCGGGTCTTTTGGTCAATGTGACGATTGCCTCCGTTGTCGTGGCACTCCGTCCCGCCGGAGTCGATATTCAGTCATGGGCGGGCGTCGGGGCCATCGTCGGGGCTGCGGCATCAATCATCATCAGCTTCACCGGTTTCCGGGTTTTCGTCTTCAAAAAGAAGTAGTATAGTGCCGCCATGCTTAATCGCACCTACCGACCCACAACATGGGACGCCGTTGTCGGCCAAGAACATGTGGTCCGGACGCTCCGTGGCGCACTGGATTCCGACCGCATCGGCCACGCCTATTTATTTGCGGGACCGCGGGGTACCGGCAAGACGACATTGGCCCGCATTTTTGCCAAAGCTATCAACTGCACCGCAAAGGACGCGCGGCCGTGCGGAAAGTGCAGTTCATGCGTGACTATCGACGAGGGCCGTTCGATGGATCTCATTGAAATCGATGCGGCTTCGAATCGCACCATCGACGACATGCGCACGCTCAAGGAGACTATCGGTTCTGCTCCGACAGCGTCGCACTACAAGGTGTACCTCATCGACGAGGCACACATGATTACAAAAGAAGCATCGAATGCATTTCTGAAGATGTTAGAGGAGCCACCGTCACATGTGGTGTTCATCTTGGCGACTACCGAAGCCGCAAAGATAATCCCCACCGTCCTGTCGCGCGTGCAACGGTTTGATTTCAAAAAGCTCACTCAACAACAGATTGTCACAAAGCTTGTTGCAATCTCGAAAGCTGAAAAACTTAAAACAACTCCGGGTGCACTCGCCGCGCTTGCCGCGGCGTCTGATGGTGCTCTGCGCGATGCTGAAGTGATGCTCACCAAGCTCGCAAGTCACGCGCAGGGTGCTGCCATCGATGAAAGTGCCGTGCAGTCGGTACTCGGGCTCGTTCCATTGGCGTGGCACGGTCAACTGCTTACGCATCTGACGGCAAACGACCGGATTGGTTCGATGCGATTTCTGCATCAGGTGCAGATGCAGGGCGCCGACATGGATCTGCTTGCCAAAGGATTTCTGGAATATTTGCGACAGGTGATGATTGCGAAAATCGACCGCGGCATCCTGGAACAGGCGGGACTGGCGATGGCCGACACGGGGGCTGAGCAATTATATGCATTTGCCGCCACGATGGACGGAGCATACCTGGTGCGTATGATTCAGGCGTTCACCCATGCCCGTACGCAGATACGGACCTCACCTATCCCGTCACTTCCGCTGGAGCTCGCAGTGCTCGAGCTGACACAAAGCTGACAAACTCGAAAATTCTGGTATAATGAAACCACCTTGCGGGGTCGTCTAATGGTAGGACAGCGGCCTTTGAAGCCGTTTATCTTGGTTCGAATCCAAGCCCCGCAGCACTGCTAGATGAAAATCGGGGTCGGTCGCGCTTTGCGCGAATGGTGGTGGT
>CAYZRE010000030.1:0-2053 GCA_964479835.1 uncultured Candidatus Saccharibacteria bacterium
GGTACAGCAAGCGACCCTGCGCATGCCCAGGCGATCGGGCTCGCTCGCCGACATATCTTGCCTCTCTAGAGCATGGTGGCGCCGGCTCGGTCGGGAGAGCGTTTCTTTTTTCAATAATAAACCAGACCATCTCATGAGAACTTCTGCGTTTGGCCGAGACCAAGGCGCGAGTGAGGACCGTACCGATGCGTATGCCAATACGGAGAGGGAGGACCGAAGTGAGCAACGATGGTATCGGCCAAACCCATTGGGCGCGATGGCCACGAATCCGTGGCGTGGCCCGCGCGTAGAAGTTCTCACTAGTCTTTACGCAGATGTGCCAAGGCCCAGTTCCAGTCCACATCAATTTTCTTGCCGGGGTTGAAGATATTGCCAGGGTCGAAGATATGTTTCACCGAACGGAATAGTTCATATACTTTCTCTCCGTACATCTGTTTCACATACGGCCCGCGGATAAGCCCATCATTATGCTCAGCGGTAATAGACCCGCCGTACTGTAGGACCAGGTCATACACTTTTTTTGATAATTCCGGAATGATTGCCCGCGTTCGCTCGTCTTTGAGGTCCATAAGCGGAATGATATGAAAATTGCCATTTCCCACATGGCCCGCGACCGTGAGCGTCAGCTTGTATGGACGGAGGATATCGTAAAGCTTCGGGAGAAAGGTCGGCGTGTCCTTAGGCTGGATAATGAAATCGTCGATAAACGGCGTCGTTCGCTTTCCTTTCGTGTGCGATCGGATGACATTGAAACTGGAGCGCCGGATGGCCCAGTACTTGTGCGACTCCTCCTCGTTTTTGGTCAGGCGCGCTTTGATGCCCTGTGTGCGTACGGCAGAGAGTGCCTGTGTTGCGCGGTTGTTAACATCGGCCGCATCATCGCCCGTGAACTCCGCAAGGACGATAAGTTTCGGCATTCCACCGCGTAGAACCATCCACGCTTCCGGCAGAAACTTGAGCCCAAGCGAAATAATGTTCGACGCGCCGAGAATGCGCACGAAGTCAGGCAAGAAACGCAGTGTGAACCAGAGTGTTTTGTCGTCAAATGATTCAAGTGACTCGGGTTTGTACTTCAGCATCTCATTGACGACCGTCGCAATTTTTTGAAAATCATCCAAGAACATCACCAGCATACTCTTATGCAGTTTCGGCTTTACCAGCCCGAGTGTTGCCTCGGTCACAATGCCCAGCGTCCCCTGTGCGCCGCAGATAATTTTCGCGGGATTAAAAGTTGTCCGGTCCCATACATGCCACAACTGGTAGCCCGCGGAATTCTTAGAGACTTTCGGACGCGCGGCCTGAATGGTGTCGTAGTTTGATTCGATGAGCTCGTAGAGTTTTCGGTACATCGTTCCCTCGAAATCGGATTGGGCCATCTTCATATCCAGCTGTGACTTTGAGAGCGGTCCCAATTCGTACTCATGACCGTCCGAAAGCACCGCGCGCACCGAGCGCACAAAATTGACCGTCTGCCCGTAGACCAACGACTTTTCGCCTCCCGCATTATTGGAGACGATGCCGCCGATGGCGCATAAATCGCGTGATGCGGGATAGACGGGATACTGCAGTCCGCGCGCCAGCGTCGCACGCTCGAAGTCACGGTAGTACATACCGGGCTGTGCCACCGCGTAGCCATCCTGACCTGCAACAGAGGCGTCGCGCTCGAGGTCCACAATCTGATTCAGATGCCTCGTTGCGTCCATCACGATAGACTGCCCGATGGCTCCCCCGCTCATATCGGTACCGGCGGCACGAGCGGTGATAGTGGTACCCGCGTGTGCAGATGCGTATACAACCAGCCGCTGGATATCTCCCGAGTTGCGCGGAAAGACGACCACCTCGGGAGTAATCTGGAAAATGCTGGCATCATGGCTGTAGGTTGCGCGAGTCTGGTCGCTGTCGTCGACATCCCCGCACGACAGTTTGCGCATATCATCAGCAAGCGTCATCCCTCTATTATATCAGAACGATACCCGACATAAAATGTAACTGCCTCTCCTCCCTCCCCGCCGGTATCTCCCCAGCGTCAGTTCGCCTTGGAGTGGCGTCAACC
>CAYZRE010000031.1:0-1966 GCA_964479835.1 uncultured Candidatus Saccharibacteria bacterium
AGACGGCATGACCAATCTCGCCGCTCGCGCACTGGATGTGTATACCGCTTTGCAGTCCCCCGCTATCCGACTCGACGGCGTACAACATCTGTTCGCAGTTGATGCACTGGCCCGCACGGTCGGCAAGTCCACGCTGGAGCCCGACCAGATTGTCACCTTCTCCGCCACCGACATCTCCGCTGTTATTGCCCGCGCACAGTCTCTCACCCCTGCACAGCGCGCCGCTTGGGGTCGACTCTTGAGGGGTGCTCGCTAGCGCTCACCGCCCTTCCAGCGTCGCTCTCTACGAATGAACGGCTCATCGAATGAGCCGTTCATTCTGTTCGCTCCTGCCTCCCCAGGCCGTCCTGTGGCAACCTCGTCCCGTCGGCTCGCTCAGGATATTCGCTCGGCCTTCGGACGGGTCGAAGCCAGTTTATTCTACCTACTGGAATCACTACGGCTCTCGTGGTACGCTTTTTGTCGTTCCTTGAGGAGGTCAGTCATGCTGGATATCAGTGGCCTGGATAAGGCCAAGGTATTGGCCGTGCTCTACAACTGTGCCGCCCCTCACGGCATGGGGTTTCTGCGGACAGAACACGCTCCCGCATTTATGCAAACGCATCATGCGCTGCATGTCATCCATGAGCGTGGTGACGATGGCAAGCAACAGTTCCGTGAGATGGATGTTACCGTCACACTTTCCCGGGGCCTAATCTTCGACTACGTATACGGCAGACCGCTGAAGTGTAAGCTGTCGGGCGATGAGTTCAACGAAAAGTCATACGACGGCTACCATGGCGCCGGCGCCGCAGAAGAGGCCATCACCGAACTGCGCCGCACGGGTTATGTCATGAACGACCGCATCTTTGCAGCGCATTCCCGACGCCTGCTAATAGAGGCCGAGCGGGTTCTCCAGTCGCCCGAACACTTCACCGAACTGCAACGCGAATACGGTATGGGTGACTTCACCGAACGCCTCGTTGAACTGACCCGTCGCGCATTGGGGGGTAAAGCCAACTGACACACAAAGGCCCGCATTCCTGCGGGCCCCTTTTTTCGATTGGATTTTGCATAAGGCAAAAGACAATCGGGCAGAATCGCAGCCGGAGGCGGTATAGCGATTCTGAGTTACCTTTATTTCTTTTTTTCCGGAGCAGCAGCAGGAGCGGCTTCCGGGGCCTCTTCGCCCTCGGCGACTTCTCCCACAGGAACTTCTTTCTTAATCTCCTCAACAGCGCTCACATCGGTCGTGGGCTCGGCAAGCTCGGCCAACAGTTCCTCCTCGGATTTCGGCTCCTGGACGGTCGCCACAATCATATCGGCTCCGCCGACCAACACTGCATCTGTAATGGTGATATCGGCAAGCGTAATCTGGTCGCCGAAATTTTTCAGCGAGCTGATGTCAACGGAAATCTCGTGTGGCAAGTTCTGTGGCAGAGCTTCGACTTCGAGTTCGTTCGCATTACGGACGAAAATGGCCTGAAGGCCTTTGACGGCAGGACTTTCGCCGACGAAGACCACCGGCACCATGGCTTTAATCTTTTCGGTCAGTGAAACTTTATAGAAATCCGCATGAATCGGCCCACCGGACACCGCATCGCGGCTCACATCTTTAATAATCGTCGGGAATGAGTCCTTTCCCACATTCAAATAAATCAGCGTCGACTCTCCTGCTTCGCGATAGGCACGCTCAAAATCCTTCAACGGTAGTTGAAGATTGACTGATTCCTGTCCTTTTCCGTACAAAACGGCCGGGAGGATACCCTCGGTTCGGAGATGGCGCACCCGCGCACCGGTGACTTCCCGGGCGGATGCCGTCAATTCAAGCTTTTTTGATGTCGCGTGCTTGGCCATAAAATGCCGAATTATAATATCACAACCTCACCAAAACACAAGGGTAGCCACATCGCCCTCCGCCATCCAATCCCTGCTCGGGCCTGGGTCGATTGGAGTGTTCGCCTCACAGACCGTAGAACGCGTTGCA